>NZ_JACHCX010000006.1:52043-77098 GCF_014207295.1 Streptomyces sp. AK010 | reverse complement strand
CTGGGCGACTGCCGTGCCGTCCCGGTCGGTCTCCGGGCTCTGGGCGGCTGCCGTTCCGCTCCCGTCACCCGCGGCGTCCCGCCCCGTCGCACCCCGTTCCGCCACCACCGCCACCCGCAGCACCACCCCGCACGTGCACCCCACCTCCGGGCGCGGCCACTGCCCGCGCCGCCCGCAGGAGCCGCACCGCACCGTCACCCAGTCGTCCTGCCAGACCCGGTGTGAGACGGGCGTCGCCGAGCCGTCGCGGTCCAGGCGCGGGGCGACCGGCGCGCCGCACGCGCAGGGGTACGCCGGTGCCCTGTAGCGGTGCTCGCGGCGGCAGGCCGGGCAGCGCACCGGAACGGTCTCGGCCATGTCCACTCCAGAACCGTGTCGTATCGGGACAGCGTGCCCATCGTGCTCCCTTCGGCCCCGCCCTGTCCGGCGCTTGCCGTCTCTTGACGCCCTTCACCCACCCCACATACATTCATTCCAGATAGTAGAAAACAATTTCCGCAATACGGAAGAGCTCACCGCGGGGCGCGACGGGAGTGCGAATCCGACAGCCGAAGCAGGAGTACTCGATGGCTCGAATGACCGCTGCCCGCGCGGCAGTTGAGATCCTCAAGCGTGAGGGCGTCGCCGACGCGTTCGGTGTCCCCGGCGCGGCGATCAACCCGTTCTACGCGGCGCTCAAAGCCTCCGGCGGCATCGCCCACACCCTCGCCCGGCACGTCGAGGGCGCCTCGCACATGGCCGAGGGCTACACCCGCACCCATCCGGGCAACATCGGTGTCTGCATCGGCACCTCGGGCCCGGCCGGCACCGACATGATCACGGGCCTGTACTCCGCGATCGGTGACTCCATCCCGATCCTGTGCATCACGGGCCAGGCCCCGACCGCCGTGATCCACAAGGAGGACTTCCAGGCCGTCGACATCGCCTCCATCGCCAAGCCGGTCACGAAGATGGCCGTCACGGTGCTGGAGGCCGCGCAGGTCCCGGGCGTCTTCCAGCAGGCCTTCCACCTGATGCGCTCCGGCCGCCCCGGCCCGGTCCTCATCGACCTGCCGATCGACGTCCAGCTGACGGAGATCGAGTTCGACCCGGAGACGTACGAGCCGCTCCCGGTCTACAAGCCCGCCGCGTCGCGCGCCCAGATCGAGAAGGCCATCGGGATGCTGAACGCGTCCGAGCGGCCGCTGATCGTCGCGGGCGGCGGCATCATCAACGCCGACGCCGCCGAACTCCTCGTCGAGTTCGCCGAACTGACGGGCACTCCGGTCGTCCCGACCCTGATGGGCTGGGGCCTGCTGCCCGACGACCACGAGCTGAACGCCGGCATGGTGGGCCTGCAGACCTCGCACCGCTACGGCAACGCGACCTTCCTGCAGTCCGACTTCGTCCTCGGCATCGGAAACCGCTGGGCCAACCGCCACACCGGCAAGCTCGACGTCTACACGGCCGGGCGGACGTTCGTGCACGTCGACATCGAGCCCACCCAGATCGGCAAGATCTTCGCCCCGGACTACGGCATCGCCTCCGACGCCAAGGCCGCCCTGGAGCTGTTCGTCGAGGTCGCCCACGAGCTGAAGGCGGACGGCAGGCTGCCCGACCGTTCCGAGTGGGCCGAGGCCGCGCAGGAGCGCAAGGCGACCCTCCAGCGCCGTACGCACTTCGACGACATCCCGATCAAGCCGCAGCGCGTCTACGAGGAGATGAACAAGGCCTTCGGCCCGGAAACCCGGTACGTCTCCACCATCGGCCTCTCGCAGATCGCCGGCGCCCAGATGCTGCACGTCTACCGGCCCCGGCACTGGATCAACTGCGGCCAGGCCGGACCGCTCGGCTGGACCATCCCGGCCGCGCTCGGCGTCGCCAAGGCCGACCCGGAGGCGTCCGTCGTCGCGCTCTCCGGTGACTACGACTTCCAGTTCATGCTGGAGGAACTCGCCGTCGGCGCGCAGCACCGGATCCCCTACGTCCACGTCCTGGTGAACAACTCCTACCTGGGCCTGATCCGGCAGGCGCAGCGGGCGTTCGAGATCGACTTCCAGGTCAACCTGGAGTTCGAGAACCTCAACTCGCCCGAGCTCGGCGTCTACGGCGTCGACCACGTGAAGGTCGCCGAGGGCCTCGGCTGCAAGGCGATCCGCGTCACCGACCCCGCCGAGCTGGGCGACGCCTTCGAGCAGGCCAAGAAGCTGGCCGCGGAGCACCGGGTCCCGGTCGTCGTCGAGGCGATCCTGGAGCGCGTCACCGACATCTCCATGTCGACGACCAACGACATCGGCAACGTCGTGGAGTTCGAGGAGATCGCCACGGAGCCGGGCCACGCGCCGACGTCGATCAAACCGCTGCAGGTCTGAGACCCACGCGGCAGGAGGGGCGGCCCGTCCGGGAGGACGGGCCGCCCCTCACGCGTTCCCGGCCCCCTCGAGGGGCGCCGGCCACCTCACTCGCCGCCTCCCCCTGCACCGCCCCCGCCGCAGGAAAGGAAGGCGCCGCCACCGCCGTTCGTACCGCGCGGCGAGTCCTTGAGGAGGGCCGCGCGGCCCGCCTCGGCCCGGCGGACCAGACCCGCCCGCAGGGTGAACCGCGGCACCAGCAGCCGCAGAGGGTCGAGGTGCTGACGTACGGGGAACTCGCGGACAACGCCGAACGCTCCCTCGCCGGAGACGGACCGGTGCAGGGAGCGTGAGGCTGGCCGTCCGGCGGCGCGAGGCTGGGCGCGACAGGACGTTCGCGCCGCCGGACGGGGTCTGGGGGGAGAGAGGGGTGGGTGGTGCTGGGACCGCGGCGGGTGCGACGGGCTCCGGGGCCGGTTTCCCTCAGGTCGAGAAGCCGGTCCGGGCCCTTCACCACCGCACTGGCTCGCAGCCGCCGCGGTCCGCGCCCTGACCGTGTCCGTGCCCGGGGGACCACCCCTCATCCGGGCCGCCCCGGGCGGTCGGACACGGTCAGGGAGTTCAGTCCTCGCGCAGGGCGCGAACCGCCTCCTCCGCAACGGTTTGTTGAAACGGTGGGCATGGCTGGTTCCGGGCGGCGCCGCCCCTTTGGGCGCGACAGGACAGGTGTCAGCGGCGGTGCCGCCCGGGGATCGGGGACCCTCGGGGGCACGAGGGTCGGGGGAGGGTCAGACCTGGGCGCCGGAGAGCCGCTCCACGGCCCGCAGCAACGCCGAGTGGTCGAGGCCGCCGTCGCCCTGCGCACGCAGGGACGCGACCAGCTGGGCGACCACGGCGCCGACGGGCAGGGCCGCGCCGACGTTGCGGGCGGCGTCGGTGACGATGCCCATGTCCTTGTGGTGCAGGTCGACCCGGAAGCCCGGTCTGAAGTCCCGGCCGAGGAAGTTGTCCTTCTTGCGGGTCAGCACGGTCGAGCCGGCGAGCCCGCCGTTCAGGACGTCCAGGGCCGCCTTCAGGTCCACGCCGGACTTCTCCAGGAACACCACGGCCTCGGCGCACGCCTGGATGTTCACGGCGACGATCAGCTGGTTGGCGGCCTTCACGGTCTGGCCGGAGCCGTGCGGACCGCACAGCACGTTGGTCTTGCCGAGCGCCTCGAGGATCGGCTTCGCGGTGTCGAAGTCGGCCTGCTCGCCGCCGACCATGATGGACAGCACGGCCTCGACGGCGCCGGCCTCACCGCCGGACACCGGGGCGTCCAGGACGCGGATGCCCTTGTCCTTCGCCGCCTCCGCCAGGTCGACCGAGGTCTGCGGGGTGATCGAGGACATGTCGATCAGCAGCGCGCCGGACCGCGCGTTCTCCAGGATGCCGTCCGGGCCGTAGGCGATGGCCTCCACCTGCGGGGAGGCCGGGACCATCGTGATGACGACGTCGGCGTCCTTCACGGCCTCGGCGATCGAACCGGCCGCGGTGCCACCGGCGGCGGCCAGCCGGTCCAGCTTGTCCTGTTCCAGCGTGAAGCCGGTGACCTGGTAGCCCGCCTTGATCAGGTTCTCGGACATGGGGGAGCCCATGATGCCGAGGCCGATCCAGGCGATCTTGGGAAGGTTGCTCATGACGGGGTGCCTTTCGGTACGGGGGTCAGCGGGCCAGCCAGTCGAAGGCCTCGGCGCTCGGGCGGTCGCCCGGCTTGTACTCGAGGCCGACCCAGCCGTCGTAGCCCGCCTTCTTCAGCTGGTCGAGAAGGTCTTCGAGGGGCAGCGAGCCGGTCCCCGGCGCGCCGCGGCCCGGGTTGTCGGCGATCTGCACGTGCCCGGTCCCCGAGGCGAACCGCTCGATCACCGCGGGGAGGTCCTCGCCGTTCATGGACAGGTGGTAGAGGTCCATGAGGAAGCGGGCGTTGCCCAGCCCCGTCGCCTCGTTGACCCGGTCGACGACGGTCACGGCCGCCGGGGCCGACACCAGCGGGTACAGCGGGGACTCGGGCCGGTTCAGCGCCTCGATCAGCAGGATCGCGCCGATCCGGTCGGCGGCCCGGGCCGCGAGGACCAGGTTCTCCAGGGCGAGAGCGTCCTGCTCGGCCGGGTCCACGCCCTCGACGCGGTTGCCGTACAGCGCGTTGAGCGCCGTGCAGCCCAGGGAGGCGGCGAAGTCGGCGGCCACGTCGATGTTGGCTCGGAACCGCTCCGACTCCTCACCCGGGATCGACAGGGCGCCGCGGTCCGGGCCCGGGAGCTGTCCGGCGTAGAGGTTCAGGCCGGTGAGCTGGACGCCGGCCTCCTCGATCGCGCGCTTGAGGGCGTCGAGCTCGGACGGCTCGGGGACCGGCGAGTCGACCCAGGGCCACCACAGCTCGGCCGCGGTGAAGCCCGCCGCGGCGGCGGCCGCGGGGCGCTCCAGGAGGGGGAGCTCCGTGAAGAGGATCGACAGGTTGACGTTGAAGCGCTGGTCCGCGAATCCCATCGGGGCGGCGCTCCCTTCCTTGTCTTCTGCGGTGCTTGCCTTCAGCAGCCTAGTATTCCGTATTGCGGAATCATATTTCTGCTTAACGGAAGACTGCCTGTGGGGTGCGAGGGCTGTCAAGAGGGGCTGCCGCAAAGTCCGTCCCGCGCGTTAGGTTGAGCGCGTGCGACTGAGAGTGGAGTTCACGACCGAGCCGTTCGACCTGGACGAGGCGCCCGCGCACGCGGTGGTGGCCCGCGAGGTCGTGGAGGCCGCCGAGCTGGACGCCGTGGACGTGGGCCCGTTCGGCAACACCGCGCAGGGCGGTGCCGACGCGGTGCTCGCCGCCGTGGACGCCCTGCTCCGCAAGGCTCTGGAGGCCGGTGCCACCCGGGTCTCGCTCCAGGTCAACGTGGTCGAGGAGGGCGAGGCGTGAGCGGCGCGGGGGGCGAGCCGTTCATCGCGGCCGTCAAGCCCCTGGTCGACGCCATGGGCGGCGAGATGATCCCGCCCGACGAGGCCGGCCCCGACGACGTCGTCCTGGCCTGGGAGGGCAGGGACGCCGTCGCCGTACGGCTGCCCCAGCTCGCCGACTCCCTCGATCACATCCTGGCCGCCATGGAGCGCCGCAAGGGCATGCCGCTGGCCGATCTGGACCGCAGGGCCAAGCAGGAGGTCGTACGGATGCTCGAGGCGCGGGGCGCCTTCTCCGTACGGCACGGGGTGGAGACCGTGGCGAGCGCCCTCGGCGTCAGCCGCTTCACCGTCTACAACTACCTCAACCGCGAGAAGGGGGCCTGACCGCAGCGCGCCGCACGGTCCGGTTTCGCGCCACCGAATTTTCAACAAACTGTTGACGTGCTGTCGCGGGAGGGCGTTAGCTATCGGCACGCCCGTTCAGCACGAAGGCCGAATCCGGCCACGGAGGCTCCCGTGACTTCCACTTCCACGCCACCGGGCCTGGCCCGGTTCAACACCCTCGAGGAGCACGCGGCCCACGCCGCGCTCCACGAGGCGTGCGCCTCCACGGCGTGGGCGAAACGCCTGCTGGCCACCCGCCCCTACGCCACCGCCGAGGACCTGTACGCCGCGAGCGACGCCGCCATGGCGGAGCTGACGGCCGCGGACCTCGACGAGGCGATGGCCGGCCACCCGCCCATCGGCCGCCCCAAGCCCGGTGACCCCACCTCGGCCCGGGAGCAGCGCGGCATGGCCGGCGCCTCCGACGCACTCAAGGCGGAGATGCTGGAGCTGAACCTCGCCTACCAGGAGAGGTTCGGCCATGTCTTCCTGATCTGCGCCACCGGCCGGACCGGCGAGCAGATGCGCGACGCGGTCAGGGAGCGGATCGGCAACACACCGGAGCGGGAGCGGGAGATCGTCCGCACCGAACTGGGGAAGATCAACCGTATCCGGCTCGCCCGCCTCGTCGAAGACGACTGAAGAGGACGCCCGACCATGAGCACCAGCACCACCGCATCCGTGTCCACGCACATCCTGGACACCAGCGTCGGCCGCCCCGCCGAGGGCGTCGCCGTCCAGCTCTCCGCCCGCGCCGGGCGCACGGCGGACTGGCAGGCGCTCGGCGGCTCCGCCACCGACGCGGACGGCCGGTGCAAGGTCCTCCCGGCGCTGCCGGAGGGCACCACCCACGTACGGCTCGACTTCGCCGTCGAGCCGTACTTCGAGAAATCCGCGAACCAGCAAGCCGATGCGCAGCAGGACGCCCCCGCGAATCGGGACAGTGGTGCGTTCTTTCCCGAGGTAGCGATCACCTTCGCCGTAGAGCCCGGTGAGCACTACCACGTACCGCTGCTGCTCAACCCGTTCGGCTACTCCGTATACCGAGGGAGCTAGCTAGAGATGCCCACGATCCTGGGACAGAACCAGTACGGCAAGGCCGAGAACCGAGTCGTAAAGATCACGCGGGACGGCGCCACCCACCACATCAAGGACCTCAACGTCTCGGTCGCGCTCTCCGGCGACATGGACGAGGTCCACTACTCCGGCTCGAACGCCCACGTCCTGCCGACCGACACCACCAAGAACACGGTGTACGCGTTCGCCAAGGAGCACGGCATCGAGTCCGCCGAGCAGTTCGGCATCCACCTCGCCCGGCACTTCGTGACCTCGCAGGAGCCGATCAAGACGGCCCGGATCCGCATCGAGGAGTACGCCTGGGAGCGGATCGAGGCCTCCGACGCCAACTCTCAGTTCATCGGCGCCGACGAGGTCAAGCACTCCTTCGTCCGCAAGGGCCAGGAGACACGGCTCACCCAGATCACCTACGACGGTGAGCGCTGGGAGGTCGTCTCCGGCCTGAAGGACCTCGTCGTGATGAACTCGACCAACTCCGAGTTCTGGGGCTATGTCAAGGACAAGTACACGACCCTGAAGGAGGCCTACGACCGCATCCTGGCCACCGAGGTCTCCGGCCGCTGGCGCTTCAACTGGACCGACGACGAGCAGCGCATGCCCCACTGGGAGAAGTCCTACGAGCAGGTGAAGAAGCACATGCTCCAGGCCTTCGCCGAGACCTACTCGCTCTCGCTTCAGCAGACCCTGTACCAAATGGGTTCGCGCATCATCGACAACCGCAGCGAGATCGACGAGGTCCGCTTCTCCCTCCCGAACAAGCACCACTTCCTGGTGGACCTGGAGCCGTTCGGGCTGAAGAACGATACCGCCGACGGAGCTGTCTACTTCGCCGCCGACCGCCCCTACGGCCTGATCGAGGCGACGGTCCTCAGGGACGGCTGCGAGGCGAAGATCCCCGTGGACCTCACCAACCTCTGAGGTTCCCTCTTTCGGCACCCGTGGCCGGGGAACCCTTCTCCCGGCCACGGCACTCAAAACTTCCGGGGTCCTGCCGTGCCCTCTCCACCACAGCGCAAAGGACGAACCATGGCAGCAGACCGGCGCATCGTCATCGAGAACTGTGCGATCGCGACCGTCGACGGACACGACACCGAGTACGCCTCCGGGCACGTCGTCCTCGCCGGCAACCGCATCGAGTCGCTCGGCGCGGGCAGGGCCCCCGACGGCCTGGAGAACGTCGCCCGCCGCATCGACGCCTCCGGCCACCTCGTGACCCCCGGCCTGATCAACACCCACCACCACTTCTACCAGTGGATCACCCGGGGCCTGGCCACGGACCACAACCTCTTCGACTGGCTCGTCGCGCTGTACCCCACCTGGGCGCGCATCGACGAGCCGATGGTCCGCGCGGCGGCCCAGGGCTCGCTCGCGATGATGGCCCGCGGCGGCGTCACCACCGCCATGGACCACCACTACGTCTTCCCACAGGGCTCCGGCGACCTCTCCGGCGCGATCATCGGCGCCGCCCGCGACATGGGCGTCCGCTTCACCCTCGCCCGTGGCTCCATGGACCGCAGCGAGAAGGACGGCGGCCTGCCCCCGGACTTCGCCGTGGAGACCCTCGACGGTGCGCTCGCGGCCACCGAGGAGACCGTGCGGCAGCACCACGACTCCTCCTTCGACGCCATGACCCAGGTCGCCGTCGCGCCCTGCTCGCCCTTCTCCGTCTCCACCGAACTGCTGCGCGACGGCGCCCAGCTGGCCCGCCGCCTCGGCGTCCGGCTGCACACCCACGGCTCGGAGACCGTGGAGGAGGAGAAGTTCTGCCACGAACTGTTCGGCATGGGCCCGACCGACTACTTCGAGTCCACCGGCTGGCTCGGCGAGGACGTGTGGATGGCGCACTGCGTCCACATGAACGACTCCGACATCGCCGCCTTCGCCCGGTCCCGCACCGGCGTCGCGCACTGCCCGTCCTCCAACGCCCGCCTCGCCGCCGGAATCGCCCGCGTCCCCGACATGCTCGCGGCCGGCGTCCCCGTCGGCCTCGGCGTCGACGGCACCGCCTCCAACGAGTCCGGCGAACTCCACACCGAGCTGCGCAACGCCCTCCTCATCAACCGCCTCGGCGCCCATCGGGAAGCCGCCCTGAACGCCCGTCAGGCCCTGCGCCTCGGCACGTACGGCGGCGCCCAGGTCCTCGGCCGGGCCGCCGAGACCGGCTCCCTGGAGCCCGGCAAGCTCGCCGACCTCGTGCTGTGGAAGCTGGACACCCTCGCCCACGCCTCCATCGCCGACCCGGTGACCGCCCTGGTCTTCGGCGCGGCCGCCCCGGTCACCGCGTCCTTCGTGAACGGCCGGCAGATCGTCGAGGACGGGCGGCTGCTCACCGCCGACGAGGACGCCATCGCCCGCGCCACGCGGGACGAGGCCCGGCGCCTGGCGAAGATCGCCGCCGAGGCCTGAACACCCGGATGACTCCGGCCGGGAGGGACGGCTCCCGGCCGGTGGCCGTGGACCCGAGCGGGGACCACGGCGGTCGTCTCCGGGGCGCGCGCGTCCACGCGCGCGCCCCGGAACGGCCACCACCGTCCGCCGCATGTCCGGTCCCTCCCCCAAGCTCTCGGCTTCGCTCGAGCAGGGAGGTACCGCCCCAGCCCGCCCGCACCACCTCCCTGACACCCACGGCCGCATCCGCGCGGCCGTGTAACCGACCGGAGGGACGCCGCTGTGGCCGACCACCCCGTTGACGAAAAACTCCCCGCGCTCAAGATGGCGACGACCGGCCTGCAGCACGTGGCCGCCATGTACGCGGGCGTCGTCGCCCCGCCCCTGATCGTCGGCGCGGCCATCGGCCTCACCGCCACCGACCTGACCTTCCTCACCGGCGCCTGCCTTTTCACCGCGGGCCTCGCCACCTTCCTGCAGACCCTCGGCATCTGGAAGATCGGCGCCCGGCTGCCGTTCGTCAACGGCGTCACCTTCGCCGGTGTCGCCCCGATGACCGCGATCGTCGCCTCCACCGAGGACAAGTCCGACGCCCTGCCCATCATCTTCGGCGCGGTCATCGTCGCCGGGCTCCTGGGCTTCCTGGCCGCCCCCGTCTTCTGCAAGGCGATCCGCTTCTTCCCGCCCGTGGTCACCGGCACGGTCATCACCCTGATCGGCATATCGCTGCTCCCCGTCGCCTTCGGCTGGGCGCAGGGCCCCGACCCGGCGGCGCACGACCACGGCTCCGCGACCAACCTCGCACTGGCCGCGATCACCCTGCTGATCGTGCTGCTGCTGCGCCGCTTCACCAGGGGCTTCGTCAAGCAGATCGCCGTGCTGCTCGGCCTGGTGATCGGCACGCTCATCGCGATCCCGTTCGGCGTCACGGACTTCGGCCCCGTCGCGGACGCGGCCGTCATCGGCTTTCCCACGCCGTTCCACTTCGGCGCCCCGCAGTTCCAGCTCGCCGCGATCATCTCGATGTGCGTGGTGATGGTGGTGTCGATGACCGAATCGACCGCCGACATGCTGGCGTTGGGCGAGATCGTCGAGCGCCCGGCGGACGAGAAGACCATCGCGGCCGGCCTGCGCGCCGACACCCTCGGCTCGGCGGTCAGCCCTCTCTTCAACGGCTTCATGTGCAGTGCCTTCGCGCAGAACATCGGTCTGGTCGCCATGACGAAGATCCGCAGCCGGTACGTCGTCGCCACGGGCGGCGGCTTCCTGGTGCTGATGGGCCTGTGCCCGATGGCGGCCTCGCTGATCGCCGTCGTACCACGCCCGGTACTCGGCGGGGCGGGCGTGGTCCTGTTCGGCTCGGTCGCCGCCAGCGGCATCCAGACCCTCGTCCGGGCCTCCTTGGACAAGGACAACAACGTCCTGATCGTGGCCGTCTCCCTGGCCGTCGGCATCATCCCCATCACGGCGCCGGAGTTCTACCACGCCTTCCCGGAGACGGCGAGGATCGTCCTGGACTCCGGCATCTCGACGGGCTGTGTGGCCGCGGTCCTGCTGAACCTGGTCTTCAACCACCTGGGCCGGGGCGGCCGCGACGCCCACGACGTGACCCACCCGATGGAGGCGGGCGAGGAGCTCACGAACGCCCCCAAGGCTCCGGCCGCGTCCTGACCCCACCGGACTCCGCTTAGGGGTCCTTTCACTATGCCCGTCCGGGTCGCGCGGCCTGGCACCGCACCTCGCCGCGTTGCCGAAAAGCCCTAGTAGCTCCGCTACGAGGGCTTCCCGGCGCCTTGCGACGCACGGCACCAGACCACGCGCCCTGATCGGACGCTCATAGTGAAAGGACCCCTTAGGCTGCTGCCCCGGTCAGCTCCTTGTTGACCGGGGGGTCAGGGGACAAGGGGAGACGGGCCGTTGAACCACGCGACCGAGGTGTTCCAGCCGCTACAGGGGGACGACCCTCCCATGGTGGCCGGACACCGTCTCGCCGCCCGGCTCGTCGCGGGCGGCAGGGGCCGGTTGTACCTGTCGCACACGCAGGGCGGCCGGCCGGTGGTGATCAAAGTGGTGCGGCCGGAACTGGCCGACGACCCGGCCTTCCGGCGCCGGTTCCGCCGGGAGGTGGACGCGGCCCGGCGGGTCAGAGGTGCCTACACCGCCGAGCTGATCGACGCCGACGCGGACGGCACGCCGCCCTGGTCGGCCACGCTGTACGCGCCCGGCCCCTCCCTGACCGACGCCGTCGCCCGGCGCGGACCGCTGCCGGTCCCCGCGGTGCTGTGGCTGATGGCCGGGGTGGCCGAGGCGCTCTGGAAGCCGATGAAGATCTCACTCCGGCCGCCGGGATCGCCCCGGATTGCCGGTAAATGCCCATCGCTGCGAACCGGTGCAAGCCGGGCGCAATTCCAAGATCTTCAGGACACTCCTAGAGCCCGAACAGGCCCGGGTCCGACGCCAGTTCCTTGAAGACCTCGGCGGGGTCGGCGACCAGTCTGCGCTTCTCCAGGTCCAGGATGCCGCCGAGCGCCGTGATCTCGGCGGCGACCGTGCCGTCGGCCTTCAGGACGCTCTGCTCGATCCGGAACGTCTTGCCGCCGTCCCACTCGAACGCGCAGGTCACCTCGACCTCGTCGCCCGCGAGCAGCTCGCGTTTGTAGCGGATGGTCGTCTCCAGGGCGACCGGACCCACGCCGCTGCCGACGAGCGCGGACTGGCTGATCCCGGCGGCGTGGAGCAGCGACCAGCGGGCGTGCTCCGCGTAGTTCAGGTACACCGCCTGGTTGAGGTGGCCCTGGACGTCGGTCTCGTATCCACGGACGGTCACAGGGACGGAAAACGGCTTGCTCACGGCTTTCCCTTCTCGCGCCGGATCTCTCACACCGGACTCTCGTGCACTGCGCAACGATCCACCGATCTTGGCATGCTCATCACGCCCGGCGTGGTGAAGCCAGCAGATACCGGGTCCCGCCGCGCGGCTCGCGGTGCTCGCTCACCTGCCAGCCTGCCCCTTCCAGGGTGGCCGCGCAGGCCCGCAGCGCCTCGCCGTCCGGCTCGTGGACGGCGACGGCCTCCGGCTGCGGGGTCTCCCGCACGCGATACCCCGGGCCCTCCCGCCCCGCCGGACCGTGCCCGGCCGCCTCCAGCGCCAGCGCGGCGGCCCGCACCAGATGCGCGCGCTCCCAGCCGCACGGCCGGTCCACGTCCCCGCCCGGGTTGGTCATCCGGCGCAGCTCCAGCAGCCCCTGCCAGGCGCTGTGCACCTCTCGGCGCCTGGCGGGCCCGGCATCCACGGCGGCCTCCTCGCCGCCGACGCGGGCGGCGAACACCCCGGTCGAGGCGGGCGCTCCCCCGGGCCCGTCCGGCTCGGGCGCCTGCGTGATGCCCTGCCGCACCCGGTGCCCCTCCGGCGTCAGGAAGTGATCGTGCGGCGGCCGGGGGTGACGGAAGGCGAGACCCCGCTTCACCAGCGCCGTGAGCTGCGACTCCGGGCCCCGGAGCCGCCCGGTGACGGGGTCGGCGGTGTCGATGACACGCCGCTGCGCGACGGTCGGCGGTCGGGTCACGGCGTGCTCCTCTCCGGCCGGCGACGGGCCCCGGGGCTCGACGCCCCACCTGCTCGACGCCCCACCTGATCGAAGGCTACGACCCGCCACTGACATTCCGGGCCGGGACAACTCCCCGCCTCGCTCCCCGGCCCGCCGCGCGCCGGGGCTCGGGCCGCCAGGTGGCCACCAACGCCGCGGCCAGCAGCAACTCGGCCAGGTCGCCGCCGTAGTACATGATCTCGGCGCCGCCCCGCACCTCGTCGATCGGCGCGTGGATGTCGGCCCGGAAACCGCCGTACATCAACTGGGAGATCACGGCGTGCGCCGCGATCGCGACGCCCAGGTAGACCAGCCGGGCCCTGACACCCGGCCGGGCGGGGGCCGGGTCGGGGCCGGCGATGGCGTAGGCGAACAGGCATCCGGAGAGCAGGAAGTGCGCGTGCAGCAGCCAGTGCGCCGCCGGGTCGGCCGTGATCGCGTTGTACAGGGGGGTGAAGTAGAGCACCGCGAGGCCGGCCGTGGAGAGCGCCAGCCCGACCGCCGGGTGGGCGATCACGCGGGCGGGCGGACTGTGCAGCACCGCGGTCAGGCGCCGGCCCCGCGACGGGGGCAGGGTGCGCAGCAGGAGCGTGACCGGGGCGGCCAGGACCAGTGCGAGCGGCGCGTACATGCCGATGAGGAGGTGCTGGACCATGTGCCCGCGGAAGTCCTCGTGGGCGAAGGGGGCCACGGGCGGCAGCAGCGCGGCGCCGAGCAGGAGGATCCCGCCCAGGAACCAGCCGGTCCGCCACCGGCTCCAGCCGAGGACCGGATTGCGCCGGCGCGCCCGGTGCGCGAGCAGCAGGTAGGCACCAAAGGCGGCGAGCAGCAGGAGCGCCGGCGGCAGCCAGTCCGGGGTGGCGCCGCCCGCGTCGTGCCCGTGCTCATGCAGGTGGTGACCCATCAGCCGTGCAGGCCCTCATGCCGGCCGGTGGCCGCACCGGGGTCGACGGACCGGCCGCTGCGCTGGAGCAGGTGGCCGCCGGTGACCAGCAGGGCGCCCAGGACGAGGAAGCCGATGTCCCACCACACCTGGCCCTCGCCGGCGTAGACGTGGTGGATGCCGAGCACGTGGTGGTCCAGCACGCCCTCCACGAGGTTGAACAGGCCCCAGCCGACGAGCATCCAGCCCCACAGCACCCGGGAGGTCCACACCCGCCGCCGCTCGTGGGTGACCCGCGCGTACAGCACGGACAGCCCGAGCAGGACCGCGAGCCAGCACACGGTGTGGAAGACGCCGTCCCACAGGGTGTTCATCTCCAGACCGGAGACGGTGTGGGGGTTGTAGTACTTCACCCCGATGCGGTCCTGGTTGGTACTGGAGAGCATGTGGTGCCACTGCAGTAGCTGGTGCAGCAGGATGCCGTCGGCGAACCCGCCCATCCCGACCCCGAGCACGATGCCCGGCAACCGGAGGTCCGCCGGTCGTGGGGTGCCGACCCGGGCTTCACCTTGCGTGGTGGCCATCACTCGTCTCCGCTCCTGCCTGGGGGAAGGGCCGAGGACGACGTTCCCTCCTGCGCGGCGCTCACGCCCTGCGCTCGGCCGCCATCCGGCTCAAAGACCCTTTCCGGCCGTCCCCGCGGAGTCCGGGAAACGCTCTGCGCCTACTGCCGGTATCCGCCGAGGAACCGCCCGATCCGGCCGATCGCCGCCTCCAGGTCCTCCGCGTGGGGCAGCGTCAGGATGCGGAAGTGGTCCGGCGTCGGCCAGTTGAAGCCGGTGCCCTGGACGACCTGGATCTTCTCCCGCAGCAGCAGGTCCAGGACGAACTTCTCGTCGTCGTGGATCTTGTGGACCTTGGGGTCGAGGCGCGGGAAGGCGTAGAGCGAGCCCTTCGGCTTCACACACGTCACACCGGGGATCTCGTTCAGCTTCTCCCAGGCCACGGTGCGCTGTTCGTGCAGCCGGCCGCCCGGCGCGGTCAGCTCGCGGATGGACTGCCGGCCGCCGAGCGCGGCCTGGATGGCGTACTGCGCGGGCGCGTTGGCGCACAGGCGCATGGAGGCCAGCATGGTGAGGCCCTCCAGGTAGTCCTTGGCGTGCTGCCGCGGACCGGTGACCACCAGCCAGCCGGAGCGGAAGCCCGCCACGCGGTAGGTCTTGGACAGGCCGCAGAAGGTGAGGACCACCAGGTCGGGGGCGAGGGCCGCGGCCGAGTGGTGGACGGCGTCGTCGTAGAGGATCTGGTCGTAGATCTCGTCGGCGAAGACCATGAGGCCGTGCCGTCGGGCGAGGTCGAGGATGCCCTCGACGATCTCCTTGGGGTAGACCGCGCCGGTGGGGTTGTTGGGGTTGATGATCACGACCGCCTTCGTGCGGTCGGTGATCTTCGACGCCATGTCGTCGAGGTCGGGGTACCAGTCGGCCTGTTCGTCGCACAGGTAGTGGACCGCCTTGCCGCCCGCCAGGGTCGTCACCGCCGTCCACAGGGGGAAGTCCGGCGCGGGGACAAGGATCTCGTCGCCGTCCTCGATGAGCGCCTGCACGGCCATCGACACCAGTTCCGAGACGCCGTTGCCGAGGAAGACGTCGTCGACGCCGACCTCCAGGCCGAGGCTCTGGTAGCGCTGGGCCACGGCCCGGCGGGCGGAGAGGATGCCGCGCGAATCGGTGTAGCCGTGCGCCTGGGGCAGCATCCGGATCATGTCCTGGAGGATCTCCTCCGGGGCCTCGAAACCGAAGAGCGCGGGATTGCCGGTGTTCAGGCGCAGCACGCTGTGGCCCGCCTCCTCCAGGGCGTTGGCGTGCTCGATGACCGGGCCGCGGATCTCGTAGCAGACCTCGCTGAGCTTGCTCGACTGCCGGAACTCCATGCTCCGCTTCCCCTCTGCCGACTGTGTTGCTTGGTTTTACCAAGTGCACGCTTGGAAAGTCCAACAACTTGTCTAGACTGCGTCGCATGCCACCTCGCCGAAGCTACGACCAGTACTGCTCCGCCGCCCGTGCGCTCGACGTCGTCGGTGACCGCTGGACCCTGCTGATCGTCCGGGAGCTCCTCGCCGGTCCCCGGCGCTACACCGACCTGCACGCGGACCTGCCCGGCGTCAGCACCGACGTCCTCGCCTCGCGACTGAAGGACATGGAGCGCGACGGCCTCGCGACCCGGCGCCGGCTGCCGCCCCCCGGTGCGGCGTATGTGTACGAAGTCACACCCCGGGGACGTGAGTTGCTGCCTGTGCTGCAGGCGCTGGGGGAGTGGGGGCAGGCCGAACTCGGGGAACGCCGGCCGACGGACGCGGTCCGGGCCCATTGGTTCGCCCTGCCGCTGCTGCGCCTGCTCGACGGCGAGGGGCTCGTCGAAGTCCGCCTGGAGGAAGGCCTGTTCCATCTGCACGCCGGTGCCGAGGAGGGGCCCGTGTACGGCGACGGGCCCGCTCCGGGGGAGCCGGACGCCCGGCTGGTCCTGGACACCGCCACGTGCACGGCTCTCGGCCGGGGGGAGCTGAGTCTGGCCCGGGCCGTGGGGGAGGGCCGGGTCGAGGTGAGCGGCGAGGGCACGCTGGCCAAGGCGCTGCGCGAGGAGTGAGGGAAGGCCCGCACGAGGCGGGCCTTCTGAGAGATGATCAGGTGGTGACCGATCAGGGACGGGTCGGGTGAGGGCCGGTCAGGCTCCCGGCGGCACCCGGGACGGCCGTCCCGTCCCGCGCGTCAGCGCATACCCGCCGACTCCCGCGAGGGCGGCCAGGATCCCGCCGATCCCGGTCCACACCCACCGGTCCGACCACCAGCCGGACGCCCAGCCGTCCTCGGGTTCGAGACCGGCCAGCACCGCCGCGTTCTCCTGCTCCTCCTCGGGCTTCGTGGCGACGCCCGGCACCAGAGGCTCGGCCAGTGAGCCGTCCACCGCAGCGGATCCGCCGATGTCCTTGGAGTCCACCCGCACCTCGCTGCCGACCGGGAGACCGAGGTCGGCGGTGGCGACGCCGGTGGCGGTCAGCCGGACGTAGTAGGTGCCCGGCAGCGGGTCGTTGGCCCACGGCTCCGACCAGGCACGGACCGTGCGCAGCACGCAGGCCAGCTCCACGGAGGACGTGTCCGCCGCGGCGGTGCGCGTCTGCGCCCCGTACTGGCACGCCTGACGGCGGCGCAGACCGTCGTAGACGTCGATCTGCCAGGTCTGCTGGGCGTGGCTCTCCGGCAGCTTCACCGTCGCCTCGACCGTGGGACGCTGCCCGGTGTCGGCGGGGAACGACCAGTACAGGTAGTCGCCCGTCGAGCCGCTCGCCGTGGCCTGCTGCCCCTGCTCGATCTCCGTGGCCGTACGGAACGACGTGCCGGCCTGTGTGGGGGCCGGGGAGTCGTCCGGCGACTCACTAGGTGAGGCGTCGGCCGCGGCCGGGGCGGCCGCCAGGCCGAGGGCCAGCAACGCCACGCTCAACGCTCGTGCCAATCGCATCAGTTGGTCCTCCAGACCGCGACCCGCCAGCGCGACAGCCAGCCCCAGACGAGACCGGCGAGGAAGCCGGTGAGGATCAGCACGCCGAGCAGCCACCAGCCGCGGCCGAGGCCGAAGGCGGCCACGTCGCCCGCCTGGCTCGGGGCGTCCACGACGTCCACCGTCAGCTCCAGCGGCAGACCGGGCGTGGCCTTCACGCCGGAGGCCGCCGAGAAGGAGTGCGAGACGGCGAGGCAGACCGCCTCCGCGGGAGCGTCCTCGTCGTCGCTCTCGGCCTTCGGGTAGCGCAGACCCGTCGAGATCACGTCCGTACGGCCGTTGCCCGCCGCCTCACCGCGCACGATCTCGCGGCCCTTGGACGTCACCGCCCGCATCAGCACGCCGTAGCCGGGGTTCACGGCCCGGTCCGCCGCGACGCTCACCGCGGCGCGCAGCTCCTGCCCCGGCCGCACGTCCACCCGGTAGAAGCGCTGCTGCCCGAACCCCTCGCGATCGGTGTACAGGCCCGACTTCAGCGTCGGCGCCCCGGCGCACCGGTCCGTCCCCTCGGTCGCCACCGGCGTCACCACCGGATCGGCCGCCCGGTCCACCAACTGGTTCACCCGGTCGGTGAGTTCGTCCTGGTGCTCGACCGAGGTGTAGGTGCCGCCGGTGGCCTCGGCGATGCAGCTCAACTGCCGGCTCAGCTTGGCCGTCGGGACCAGGCCCAGGGTGTCGATGGTCAGGCCGATGCCCTTGGCCGCGATCTCGCGGGCCACCTCGCACGGGTCGAGCGGGGCGCAGGTGTCCTCGCCGTCGCTGATCAGCACGATGCGCTTGGAACCGTCACCGCCGTCCAGGTCGCCGGCCGCCTTCAGCAGGGCCGGGCCGATCGGCGTCCAGCCCGTCGGGGTGAGCGTGGCGACGGCCGTCTTGGCCTCGGTGCGGTCGAGCGGGCCGACCGGGTAGAGCTGCGCGGTGTCCTTGCAGCCCGTCTTCCGGTCGTCCCCCGGGTAGTCGGCGCCGAGGGTGCGGATGCCGAGCTCGACCTCCTCCGGCGTCGCGTCGAGCACTTCGTTGAACGCCTGCTTGGCGGCGGCCATGCGCGACTGGCCGTCGATGTCCCGCGCCCGCATCGAGCCGCTCACATCGAGGACGAGGTCGACCTTGGGGGCGTCTTGGCCCGTGGGTTCACCGGCGGCCGCCCCGGCCGGGAAGGCGAGCCCGGCCGTCAGCGCGGCGAGCAGGGTACAGACCCCTGCCGCCAGCCGTGTTCTTATGATCATCGCCGGATCCTAGTGATCACCCCGCTCCGGATCCAAAACGCCGGTTCACCGCAGCGGATTGGGCAATTGCGCCCACTGGTCCCCGGGCGTCTGCGGCGAGAGCCGCATCAGCGTCAGTGCCTTCGCGGGCAGCGGATCGGCGCACAGCGCCGCGAGGTCGGGGGTGCGCGGCAGGTCCCGTGCGGCCGTCTCCAGCGCCGCCGCGAGTGCCGGGCCCGAGCCGGCCGTGCCGGCCAGCGCGCCCGCCACGAGCGAGCCGAACAGCTTGCGGCGCAGCGCGCGTTCGTCGTCGGTGACCATACGGGCGGGCAGCTCGGGCACCGTGATGCCGTGCCGGGCGAGGCGGGCCGGGCTGACACGGATGTCGGCCAGGTCGCGGTAGACCAGCCGCAGCGGCTCGCCCGTCGTGGAGAGAACCACCAGGAGGTTCTGACCGTGTGCTTCCAGCGCCACGCCCAGCTCCAGCAGCCGCAGCCCGACGGTGAGGGCGAGCCGGGTGAAACCGGCCATCCAGGCGGGAGAGCCGGGCAGGTCCGTGGTGGCGAGCGCCGCCACCGGCAGGACCCGCTCACCGCTGCCCGCGTACGTCTGCGGGGACTCCCGCAGGACGGCCGCGAAGTCCGGGGAACCGGCCGCCGCCGCGCCCAGCGTGCGGGTGACGTGCAGCAGGCCGTCCATGCGCGCCGCGGGCACCCCCGCGAAGTCCGACAGCATCGCCGACGCGGCGACCGAGGGCAGGGAGATGTCCCGCACCGAGGACGTCAGCCGGGCGCTCAGAGAGGTCTTCACATGAGGTCCGCCGGGCAGCGCCAGCGTCCGCAGGGACATCAGCGGATGCGCGGGAGTCCGCTCCTCGCACGTCCGCTTCAGCACATGCGCCGCCTGCCACGGATGCACCGGCAGCACCACCCGCCCCCCGTCCCGCAGCTCATCCGGCCACACGCCCGTGACCAGGCACTCCTCCGCCCGCACCGGCACCAGCCCCAGCTCCACGACCGGCCGGTGCTCGGGCCCGTAGGCGAGCTGCTCGGCCACCGAGAAGCCCGGCCGGGACCGGCACGTCGGATGGAACGGATGCCCGTCGACGATCCGCTGCTCCCACTCCCAGTCGCACTCCGGCCAGTCGCCCCGAGCGCCCTCCTGCCCCGCTCTCGACAGTGCCAACGAGGCGACGCTGTGCCCGAGTTCGGCGGCGAAGGAGGCGGAGTGCGGTACGGCGAGGTCGGTCATCAGCCGCGCCGGATCCTCGTAGGCCCTCTCGTCCAGCCGTACGACGGTGACGTACGCGCCGGTCGCGTAGGGATCCGGCCGGGGGCCGTGCAGCCGGCGGCCGTCCGGCAGGGACAGCGTCAGCCCGTCCCCGCCCTGCTCGCGGCGGGTGACCCAGGGCAGTGGATCGTGGGCGAGACCGCGCCACAGCCGGGACAGCACGGCCGCCCGGGCGCCGGGCAGTTCGGCCTCGTACCGCGCCGGCAGACCGGGCCGCACGACGGACAGCTCGTCGGCGACCTCGGTCTCGGCGGTGGGGGGACGGTGCACGGGCGGGCTCCTCGGGTACGAATGCGGGTACGAACAGGGATGTCACAGTGCGGTGGCGACGACCGACATACTGATCATCTCCGCCCGGAACGCTGGAAGGACCGTAGGGACGAGTGGAACGCGTGGACCTCATGCCCCCGCCCGCCGACGACGACTCGGCCCACGGCGACACCCCGGCCATCGGCGCCCTCGCCGACGCATATGCCGCCGTGCCCCTGCTGAACTGTCTGCTGCGGGAGGTGGCCCGTCCGGTGCGTCAGGAAGGCGAACACCGTGTCCACCGGCTGCCCGGCGGGGACCGCCTGCTGCGGGTGCGCGGTACCCGGCGGCCCGCCGAACCGGAAATCCACCGGGCGGGCGCCTGGCACCGCGTCGGCCACACCGAGCTGGTCAAACTCGTCGCCGAGGAACTGCGCCGGCACACCGGGTCGTCCAACCACGAACTGCCCGCCGAGATGCTCGACAGCCGGGAGGCCGTGGCCGCCCTGCTCGCCGCCCGCGCCCGGGCCACCCCGCCCGACGACCTCTACCGGCGCTCCGAGCAGTCCCTCCTCACCGGTCACACCCACCACCCGGCCCCCAAGGCGCGCGGCGGCGGGCCGGCCGCCGCCTGGCTGCCGTACGCGCCCGAGGCGCACGCCCGCTTCCCGATGGCCCTGCTCGGACTCCGTGAGGACGCCGTCGTCGAGGAGGGCGACACCTCCGCCCTCGACGCCCTCGGCGCGGCCCCGCCCGGCTACCGCCTGCTCCCGGCCCACCCCTGGCAGCTCGACCTGGCCGCCCCCGAACTCGCCGCCGCCTTCGCGGACGGCAGGCTGATCCGGCTCGGCACGACCGCCTTCGACACCTGGCCCACGGCCGCGATCCGCACGCTCTACGCGCCCCGGCAGGACCTCTTCCTCAAGTTCAGCCTCGACGTGCGCATCACCAACGACATCCGTCGGCTGTGGCGCCACGACCTGCTCGCCCTGCGCCGCACGGACGCGGCGGTGTGTGCCGCCTTCGCGGCGTTCGACGGGCCCCCGGCCTGGCTCGGCGACCGCGGATACCGCACCGCCGACTTCGCCTTCGAGGCCCTCGCCGTCCTCGTCCGCGACGGCTTCGGCGACCACCTCCTGCCGGGCACGACCCCTCTGCTCGCCGCCGGACTCGTCGAGGGCTTCGACGGCAGCCCGCTCGACCGGACCCCCGATCCCGCTGCCTGGTGGGAGGCCTATCTGGCCCAGGTCGTGCCCCCGGCGCTGACGGCGTTCGCCGAGCACGGCGTCGTCATCGAGGCCCACCTGCAGAACACCCTGGTCGCCGTCGACGCCGACGGCCTGCCGGTGCAGGCGCTGTACCGGGACGCCGAGGGCGTGAAACTGCTGCCGGACGTGACGCGCCAGGCCGGCTGGGAGCGGCTCGTGTACTGCCTGGTCGTCAACCATCTCCTCGAGATCGCCGGCGCCCTCACCGAACGGCACCCCGGTTTCGACCCCTGGCCCGCCGCCCGCCACGCGTTCGCCCGCCACGACCTCCCCGAGATCCCCGCCCTGCTCACCTCACCGACCCTGCCCGCCAAGACCAACCTGCTGCTGCGCTGGACGGGCGCGGACGGCGCCGACGCCCGCTACCGGCCGCTGCCCAACCCGCTCGCGGACGGGACCTGACCCCTCGGGGCCGGACCCCCGCGTGAAAGGATGATCACAACGGCTGGAGAGGGAGGGTGCGGCATGTCCGCGAAGCCGGACGCAGGGGTCCCCTGCCGCGTCGTCGTCTGCCGGGACTGCTGCTGCGGCAGCCCCAAGGTGACCGGCGTCGATCACGCCGCCCAGACCGAGCGCCTGCGCGAAGCGGCGCCGGTGCGCGTCTCCGACTGCCTCGACGTCTGCGACCAGGCCAACGTCATTGTCGTCCAGCCCTCCGCCGCGGGCCGGGCCGCCGGGGGCCGGCCGGTGTGGCTGGGCCTGGTCAACGACCCGGCGGCGACCGAGGACGTCGTCTCCTGGGTCCGTGAGGGCGGTCCCGGCGTCGCGCCCCTGCCCGACATCCTCGACCTGTACGTCTTCACCCCGCTCGCGCGGCGCCGCTCCGACGGCTCATGACACGGCGGGCACGCACAGCACCGGCACGCTCGACAGGTGCAGCAGCTTGTGCGGAGTCGAGCCCAGCAGAGCTCCGCGCACGGGGCTCTCACCCCAGGTGCCCACCACGATGACCCGGGCGCCATGGCGGGCCGCCGCCTCGATCAGGGCCTGCGCCGGCTTCTCGTCGATGAGCTCCACCGACGTCCGGACACCGGCCTCCTCGGCCACCCGGACCGCATGACCGAGCGCGGTGTTGCCTGCCTCGCGCACGGCCTCGTGGTGAGCGCCGTACTCCTCGCCCGTGACGCCGGGGGCTGCCACGCCGTAGACGATCACCAGGGGTTCGTCGTAGGCGGTCGCCACCTCGATGGCCACGCGCAGGGCCTGCGAAGCGCCCGGGGACTCGTCGTATCCGAGGACCACCGACATCTTCAGGACTCCTTGCCGTCGACGAGGGCCGGGTCGACCACGCTCGGGTGTTCCGACCAGAAGGCGGGCGCCATCAGCCGCCACACGATCATGAGGACCAACCCCGCGACGGCGATGCCGATGCCGATGACGAGCGGGGGACCGAGCCCGAACCATGAGACGCCGCTGTAGGAGTTCTCGGGGTCGGCCATGTCCGTCACGGATTCCACCAGCAGCCACGCCAGCAGCCCCGCGCCGATCAGCGGGCCGAGGCCGATCAGGAAGAGGTTGCGGGCGCTGCGGGTCAGTTGGCGGCGGTAGTACACCGCGCAGGCCAGGCCCGTGAGCGCGTAGTAGAAGGCGATCAGCAGGGACAGGGCGGTGAGAGAGTCGAAGAGGGCGTTCTCGCTGACGTGGTAGAGGACGAGGTACCAGGCGATGGCGATGCCGGCGACCCACCAGGTGCTCACGTCGGGGGTGCGGAACCGCGGGTGGATGTGGCCGAAGTGCGATGGCAGGGCATGCCGACGCGCCATGGACAGGCCCGTGCGGGACGCGGGGATGATCGTCGTCTGGGTGGAGGCGACGGCGGACGTCGAGACCGCCAGCAGCACGACCCAGTCCCAGCCGCCCATGGCCTCCTCGGCGAGCAGGGCGAAGATGAACTCCTCCTCCGCCGCGTTCTCGGCGAGGTAGTTTGTCCCCGCGTAGGCCACGACCGCGTAGGCGACCGCGATGTAGGTCACCAGCAGCAGCACCGTCGACCAGATGGCCGCCTTGCCGGGGGCGGTGGCCGAGTCCTCGACCTCCTCGGTGAGGTTGACCGCGGACTCCCAGCCCCAGTAGATGAACACGCCCAGCAGCAGGGACGTGGTCAGTGACGCCCCGCCGGCTCCGAACGGGGAGAGCCAGTCGAACTTCGGGTCGATGGAGTCGAGGGTGCCGGTGTCGGCGTAGACGCGGTAGAGCGCCACCACGGCGAAGACGAGCAGGCAGGCGACCTGGGCCAGGATGAGGACGTTCTGCACCTTGGCCGAGATCTCGGTGCCGATCACGCAGACGGCCGTCATCACCAGGATGAGCAGCACCGTCAGCACCTGGCGCACCACGTCGTTGTCGGCCCAGCTGTCCAGGCCGACGGCCAGCAGGAAGAACGTCACGGCCACGTCCGCGAGCGACCCGACGACCAGGACGCCCGTCATCGTGATGGCCCAGCCGCCGAGCCAGCCGGCCCACGGTCCCATGGCGCGGGTGACCCAGGAGAACGTCGTGCCGCAGTCCTGGTCGACCTTGTTGAGGTAGTAGAACGCCGATGCGATCAGCAGCATGGGCACGAACGACGCCAGCATCACCCCGGGGGCGTAGATGCCCACCAGCGCCACGATCGGGCCGATGACCGCCGCCACGGAGTACGCGGGGGAGGTCGCGTTGAGCCCGATGACCAGCGCGTCGACGAACCCGATCGCGTTGGGCTTCAGGCTCGCCTGCGGGGGCGGACCCGAGTCCGTGATGTCGTTGGCCATGCTCCCTCGCTCCCGTTGTGCGTGCATCCATACAACAGGGACTTTCGGGGCACTTGGCCCATTGAGCGCCATTCAGGGCTTCATGTCGTCCTCCGGCTGCGGACCAGCAGGTGCGGGAAGTACGGCGTGCCGATCACCGCGGTCATCAGGCCGGCCCCCAGCTGGGCGGGGGCGATGACGGTGCGGCCCAGGAGGTCGGCCGTGCCGACCAGCGCGGCGCCGAGCAGGACGGCGACCGGCGGTTCGCTGCTCCTGATCTTGCTGTCGGGCGAAGCGGTATCCTCAGGACGCAAGCGGTCCCCAGTGATATCGGAACCGCCGCGCATCTGGCAACATGGTGCAGCCGGGCGGGCCTGTCAGGGTTTCGAGAACATCCCATGGCCCCCTTTTGGGCTTACCGGATTCATGCCTCAGGAATGTCTTCAGGCATTTTCAGCGGAACAGACTCCTGCGGGACAGGCTCGGTTCCGGGCTCCTGCGCGGTTTCTGCCGTCGGTGCCGGAGCTCCCGCGGAGCGTACCCGGAGGTCGACGGACTGGCCGAGCGGGAACCAGAACAGGGTCAGCGTCATGAAATAGCGCCAGATGTCAGAGCTCACTTCTGAGTAGACGTAGAATGTCTGGTCCTTGCGCAGCGGAATCGAGAACGATGCCATGCCGGGAAGCGCCGGAGGGGTGACGTAGTTGTAGCGGCTGTCGGTAAAGACGATCACACTGGTGCTGATGTCGGATCCGTTCGGACCTCTTACCTGTACGGACAGGATTCCGTCGGTGGGGGCGTCCGCGAGGAACCAGTTGCTGTAGGCCGGCACGGTCCCCTGCGTCCAGGAGCGTCGGTAGGCGGGGTGGCCGAACGCCTGCACTGTACCGGCGAACTGAACCGGTCCGGCGGCCCGGAGGGTCTTGCCCGTGGCGACGGTGACGTTGTTGGCGAAGGTGCTCGCCCCGGTGACGTTCAGGACCGCGTCGACCTTCAGGCCCGCGTTCTGGCTGACCCGCAGCGGGTTGCTGCCCGCACCGCGCACCGATCCGGCGACCGTCAGGTCCTTGGCGGTGTTGGTGAGGCTGACGCTGTTGGCGAAGGTGCTCGCCCCGGTGACGTTCAGGACCGCGTCGACCTTCAGGCCCGCGTTCTGGCTGACCCGCAGCGGGTTGCTGCCCGCACCGC
>NZ_JACHCX010000006.1:0-51945 GCF_014207295.1 Streptomyces sp. AK010 | reverse complement strand
GCGCACCGATCCGGCGACCGTCAGGTCCTTGGCGGTGTTGCTGAGGCTGACGCTGTCGGCGAATGTGGCCGGGCCTTGGACGGTGAGGTTCCTTACGACGAGGTCAGGAATGCGTACGGTGACCGCCGTGGTCAGGGTGTGGGTGAGGGTGACGCCACCGGCTGTGACTTCGGCGCGGAGCATGAAGCCGGTGACGGTGGTCAGGCCGCGCGGGGTGGACCAGACACGTTCCTTGTCGAGGGGGACTCCGGCGGGGGTGTCGCCCCAGTGCATCGTGTACTTCGCGTCCGAGCCCTCCCAGCGGAGCACGGCGACCTCACCGTTCTCCACCATGATCTTCTCGGGCGCGAAATTCCGGAACACGAACCCGGCCGGGAACTTGTCCACCTCGACCGCAGCTTCCTTGTTGGTGAAGCTCCCGTTCGTCCTTGACGAACTCTCGATGATCTCGATGGAGACCTGACCCGCCGTGCGGTTGACCGTGATGTTGGACAGGGTGAGGGTGACGATCTGCCCGGTGAACTGCACCGCGCGGGCCGGGGTGAAGGTGATGACCGCGAAGCCGCCGGAGACGGTGGGGGCGGACGGCGTCCAGCCGGTGCTGGCGCCGGTCTTGATGTCGGCGCCTTCGGTGGTGAGGTGCTCGGCTCCCGCGCCGACCGGCACCCGGACGGTGATCTTGTTGCACCAGGCCGGCGTGGTGATGCCGCCGCCGACATTGATGTTGACGGAGCCGGATTCGGTTTCCTCGGCGGAGCTGACCCGCAGCGGCTTCGGGTCGGTCGACGGTTCGTACGGCAGCAGGTTGGTGGCGTTCACCATGACGACGCTCATGCAACAGCCTTTCTGTTGACGGAGGTTCAGGACGTCTCGGTCGCGTCGAGCAGCAGGTATCCGTACCGGGCCTCCGCCTGCGGATCGCCGAAGTGCGCCGCGGGATCAGCCGGAACGATCGGCAGCTCCACCCACTCGGTCTCCGACCCGCGCGGCTCGGCCCAAGTCCACGCTCCGTGCCACGACGCGGGCTGCGGCAGCACCACGCCTGCCTCCGTCGGTTCCGCCTCCGCCCGCGCCCGCCGGGCTTCCTCGGCCTTGTCGACCCGCTCGGCCGCGAGCAGTGGGCCGAGCCGGAAGGACGCCCGGATCCGCCGCATCGCCTCGGACACCAGGTCGTCGGGCAGCTGGACCTTGGTCACCGGGAGGATGTCCGTGGTGGCGTGCACCGCCGCGTACGGATCCATCAGCAGTGTCAGGTGGTGCGTCACCGGCTGGTCCGGGGTGCGCGCGGGCACGGCCAGGCCGTGGCCTTTGTCGATCGGGGTGAGATAGCCTCCGCCGCCCTGCGGCATGACCGCGTGGAAGAGGTCGTACGAGGTCTCCTGGTCGGGTCCGGTCGCCCCGGCGAAGTATCCGATGAGGCCGTCGCCGAGCCGTTTCTCGTTGCCGAGGCGGACCGGCCAGCGGTAGCCGTCGTACTCCTCCTCCGACTCTCCAAGGACCTGGTCCCAGCTCGGGTTGCTCAGCAGCGGTCCTTCGAGTTCGACGCCCAGATCGGCGCGCACCAGTGCTAGCGGGCGGCCGATGAGCCGCAGTGGAGAGGCGTCCTCCTGGGCCGCGTCGTCGAGGATGGTGTCGAGGGTCTGGTCGATGGTGTCGAGCAGACCGGTGAGGGCGGCGGCGGGTTTGTCCTTGAGGGTGCGGACGAACCGGGCCAGGTGCGGCATGGCGTCCTCGAACTCCTGGGCGTCGACGTCGGGGTGGGGGGAGCCCGGGAGCGGTAGCCACACGCTGTCGTCCGCGCCGTCGATGTCTTTGACGACGCGGAGTTCGCCGAGACAGACGCCGTCGGGTCCGTGGACGACGAGGGTCTGGTCGAGATGGTTGAGCAGCAGCCAGCCGGCCAGGGGGTTTTCCGTTGTGGCCGCGCGGGCCATCGGCGAGAGCCGCTGTCCGTCCACGGCGCGTACGGTCTCCAGCCGCAGTCGGGCGCCCTGGAGGAGACGCGGGCCGAGCTGGACGAAGCGGGCCGTGCCGATGAGGTCCTCGTGCAGGATGTTGTCAGGGGCAACGCTCTCCGCGAGGGTGAGGGAGACCTGTTCGTGGTTGCCGCTGTTGACGATGTCGTAGGTGCGGCCGAAGCGGTCGACGATGCGCAGGTCGTGGAAGGTGAACTGGCCGGCGCGGACCGGCTGGAACGGTGTTCCGGGGTCGTCGGCGGGCGGTTCGAGCGGGCCGCCTTCCGGGACGCTCTGGATGTCGCCGACGAGCCGGGCGGTGGCCTCGGGGACGTGCACGGTGGTCCTGGCGGTGCCGTCCTGCTGTACGAGCCAGTCGTGGAAGCCGTCGAGGCGCTGGGAGAGCATTCCGGGGTCGCCGAGTTCCTCACGCAGGGCGAGCAGGCCTTCGGCGGGGGCGCCGGAGTAGGTGTCGAGGTAGCGGTCGATCTGCTTCTGCAGGACGTACGGCGCGCTCGGGGTGAGGAACGCCCGGTTCTTGAAGGTGAGCCAGCGCAGGTTGGCTTCGCCGCCGCCGGGCTGGGCTCCCCGGCCGGACCATTCGTAGCGGCTGCCGTTGAAGGTCCAGTAGGTGGTGTCGCCGGCCTGGAAGGGCGTGGGGCAGTACTTCAGTTCGTATTCGAGGTGCATGGGCAGCCAGGGTTGCTGCCACAGCGCGGTGTGCTCGGGGACGGGCCCGGTGACGGCGGCGGGGTCCTTGAGCGCCGCGTCGAGAGCGCCGGGGACCCGGGCCACCTGGTCCAGGAGGGCGAACTCGGCGAGCAGCGGGGTGCAGGCGTCGGGGAGTCCGGCCAGTCCGGGGCTGGGCGGAGTGGTGGGCCGGTCGTAGGTCGTGCCGCCGACGGTGATCCGGGTGATCAGGGCCTCGGGAAGGCGGCAGGGCAGCGGGGTGTCCCGGGTGAGGGGTTCCTTGGCACCGGTGTCCTTGATGAGCACGACCGGGTCGGCGGGGCGGTAGTAGGACTCGCGGGCGGTGCGCTCCAGCTGGTAGCGCGGGTCGAGTCCGCGTTCGGTCGCGTACTGCGCGATGTCGGCCGCGAGTTCTTCCGGAGTGCCGCCGGTGGGCAGTTGCCTCGACAGCACGAACTGCTCATCGAGCAAAGCCTTGGTCCGCCCGGCCAGACTCGTCGCATCGCTCTCGTTGAGCTGGACGTCAGCTGCGGCGTCGAACCCCGCGGGGTGCTCAGGGGTGAACGGGGGAACCGGCTTGTTGCGCAGCCACCAGATGTTCCACAGGCGCTGCTGGGAGCGGCGGAGTCTGGGCGTGAGGTCGTCGTACTGCCGTTGGACATCGTTGAGTTCGGTCAGCCACCCGGGTTCCGGCGGCGGGGGCGGCAGCTCGTCGTCGCCTTCGACGGGGCGCGCGGTCACCTTCCACACATGGCCGCCGTCGGAGCCGGAGAACCAGGAGTGATGGGTGAGGGTGTCGAGGTCCTCTTCGCCGTCGGCGGTGTCGAGTGTTTCGAGGGTGCCGTGGAAGAGCGAGCGTACGAGGTCCCCGGTGCGCGCGGACCGGGTCTGGCGGGCGGCCAGCCGGCCGAGGGCTTCGGCGCTGCTGCTGCCCAGCGTGAGGATCTTGCTGAGCTCGATGTTGCTCGGTTTGTCGGACTCGTGGGTGGCGCCTTCGCGCTGCCAGTCGACTCCCAGCGCGAAGCCGCTGTAGAGGGTCCGGTCCAGGGCGTCGGCGGCGGTGCCGTCGGGGACGTTCCAGCCGAGGGCTTCGAGGAGGTCAGCCGTCCCGTCCGCGTCCGGCGGGAGCAGGCCGGGCACGGACGCGGCGTGGTTGAGGTAGTCGAGTGAGTCGTCGCTGTACCAGCCGACGACGAAATAGCTCAGCGTCGCGTCGGGCGGGTAGTTGTCCAGGTCGCCTTTGAGGTCCTCAAGGGTGTCGTGGATGGAGAACACGTCTTTGTTGTAGGGCTGGTAGGCCGCGAAACCGGGCAGTCCGGGCCCGGCCGCGGTCAGGTGTGGCTTCTGGGCGGGTGGTTCGGTCCACGGCGCCTGGGTGAGGTCGTGGCGGCGGCCGAGGAAGGTCAGCTCCAGCGGAGCGCCCTCCGGTGAGTCGGGGTTCGGGTGCTTGTTGGTGCCGTAGATGTCGTTGCCGTCGGCGTCCTGGACCGGGCGGCTCTCCAGGTAGTCGCTCTGTACGATCCACCCGACGGCTTTGCGGTCCGCCGCCGCTGTGGTGCTGTAGCGCACGACCAGCCAGCGGTTGGGGACGAAGGGGAAGGTCGTCTCCCCCGTCGCCTGGTCGTAGTGCCCGTTGGCCAGCGCCTCGGGCAGCTGCCAGTGGACGTAAACGCCTTCGCTGTCCGGGCCCATGGTCTCGGTGCCGACCCCGGGGGGCGGTTCCGCGCTCGCGCCCTCCTCGATCATGGCGTCGAAGTTCGGTGTCCACCGGTTGAACGTCTCGGCGGTGCGGGTCAGCCGGTTGACGACAAGGGCGTTCACCTTGACGGGGACGATCAGGTCCGTGGCGCTCATCAGGCGGTCTCCGTCCGGGCAGCGGTGCCGGTGGGGCTGAGGATTTCCTGTTCCAGCGGGGCGTTGACGAGTTCCAGGGCCAGCTGTCCGGGATCCAGGTCGGTGAGACCGAACTCCCGGGCCAGGGCGGGCACCAGGCCGCCGGTGCCGAACATCTGGAGCACCGCGGGTCCGGTGTCCGGGTCGCCGCGCAGATGGAGGTCGAAGAGGTCGCCGGTGGCCGGGTAGTAGGTCTCCAGCGGGGTGCCGATCGGCGGGTCGGCGGCCAGGCTGCGCAGGCCGAGCCGGTTCCCCGAGTCGATGCCGTAGTGGATGCCCTGTCCCGGTTCGCGGAGGACGACCTTGTCGGGAACGCCGTCCCACAGGACGAGCAGGATCCTCTTGTCCGGTGTGGCGCGGCGCAGTTCGGTGAGGACGGTGCCGTCCTCCAGGTAGGCGGTGATCTTGATGTCCGGCCAGGCGGGGATGAGTTCGGAGTGGATGAGCAGCCCGCCGGCGGCTCCCTTCGCGCTGTTCGCGCGGGCGGTGGCGCGGTTGAGTTCGGGGGCGAGGCGGCTGTCGACGGAGGTGTGCACGCCGACGTCGGCGGCTCCGGCGACGAGCGCGTCGAGCCAGCCCTGGTCGAGGCGGAACATCCGGAGGGATTCGAGGGGCAGCATCCGCGGGTCGGGCACGACGTGGTGGAACGGCACGCCCTGGAGCAGGCCGAGGCGGGCCTGCCAGGCGGCGATGGCCCCGGCGTCGCGTTCCGCGGTGGTCCGCAGCAGGGAGAGGGCGCGCTCGTCCGCGAGCATGGCCCTCGCCCGGGTACGTGTCACTCTCGGCTGCGGGGTCCTGCGGCCGGCGTCGTCCGGGAGCTGAGGGCCCTTGAGGCCGGTGCTGAGCTGCTCGCGGAAGCGGGCGGAGGCGAGTTCGCGCAGCGCGCCGAGGGTGGGCGGGGCGTCGGGGTCGACCGAGGATCGCGCCGGATCCGCGGCCAGCGCCATCAACGTCGTCGCCCGGTTGGCCAGTTCGCGGCGGGCCCGGCTGACGGTGGTGGTGTATTCGGGGTCGGCCAGGCCGATGGCGCGGCCCAGGGTCCAGGCGGCGGCGTAGCTGACGTCGAAGATGCCGTGCTCGGGCTCGTAGATGAGCGCGTGGTCGGAGGTGGTGTGCGGGCCGGGGCTGTGCTCGGTGGGCACGTCGAACGCGGTGACCGGCGTGGCAGGGCCGCGGTACCAGGCGAAGGTGCGTTCGCCGGAGAGGGTCAGCTGCGGGACGGCGGTGTAGCCGAGTGCGAGGCGGTCGCGGACGTAGTCGTCCTCGGGGTCGTCGGTGACCGGTGCGGTCACCGGCAGCCGCAGGGCGAGGTTTTCGGGGTCCGCGGCGCCGGGGGCGACGAGGTTCTCCAGCAGCGCTCCGGGGTCGGCGGCGGGCCCTTCGCTGCTGGTGAAGCTCCAGCTGTGCAGCGAGCACAGGCGGACGGCCGTGGTGCCGCCGGGCAGGGTGCCGGACAGGCGGCCCTCGAAGCCTTCGAGGGAGACGAGGTGGACGGCGTAGTTGCCGGGGTTGTGGGGGAAGCGGTTGGCGTTGACGACCGCGTACTCCCCTTCTTCGAGGACTTCGCCGTCGGCCCGGGTCTTGTTCGCGTCGACGACCTTGCGGACGTGTGCGAGGTAGTACATCTCCTCGTCGCGCGGGGCGACCGCGTTGAAGAGGTCCGCCGGGACGTCGATGGTCTGGCACTTGCTCCGGGCCTCAGCCTCGTCGACGCCGCCGGACGGCAGGTTCGGGCCCTTGACCCCCGCCTCTGCAGGGTTGCGGAGCTCCTCGACGGTGCGCAGCACGGTGTCCCCGGACGCGGCGGGGTCGTCGGGCAGTTCGTTCTCGCCGAAGACGAGCAGGGCGAGCCAGGGCGGGCGGGCCGGAGGCTGCTCGGCGCGGGTTCCGGCGAGGTTGCGTTCCCAGGGCAGGATCGACCGGCTGAGGGTGATGTGCGGCAGGGTCCTGGTGTAGGCGCCGGTGCTCTCGCGCGGCGGGTAGTAGGCGTGGACGGACGCTTCGCTGAGTACGAAGCGGACGGCCTTGATCTCGAAGGTCTCCTCGGACGGGAGCAGCTTGTCCTGGGCGTCCACTTCGCCGCCGGGGTCGCTGAGGGTGTTCTTGACCACGACCCGGTAGTCGCCGGGGGTGGCACGCGGGATCAGGTGGTCGAGGAAGTGGATGCGCAGATCCGGTTCAGCGGTCACGGCCGGTCACCTCGTCGCGGTGGTGGTCAGGGGCGGGGTGGTCAGGCTGCGGCCGGCGAGTGCGGCGTAGCCGGTGAGCGGACTGTCGGTGTCGGCGCCGGGTCCCGCGCCGAGCCGGGCGAGGGTGCTGAGCACGGCGGTACGGCGGTCCTGGACGGTAGGGGCGGCGAGGGTATCGACGATGGTCCGGACGCTCTGGTCGTCGGCTCGCGGCTCGGGCCCGGCGGGGTCAAAGACGCGTAGGGGCATGCGACCGTCCGGGAGTCCTTCGTACGAAAGCGCCTTCGAGGTGACGGGTCCGGTGTCGGTGCCGTAGTCCGGCTTGGGGAGGGTGATCCTCAGTCCGGTGAGGCGGTTTTCGAGTAGCTGGTCGCCGTCGAGCGCATCACCGGGTTTGGCCAGGGGCTTGCCCCACAGGCCGGGGGCGACCGTGCCGGTGACCGGCTTGACCACCCAGTGATGGTCGGTGGGGTGGAAGGTCGTGCCGTCCTTGGTGATGGTGACCCGGTGGGCTGAGGTGACACCGGTCTTCCGCATGGGGCGGATGTCGATGCTCCCCTCATCGGACTGTTTGATCAGCCGGTCGTTGATGTAGAGATGTGAGGCAGGGATGCCGGCTTCGGTGGTGAAGGTGAATCCGGCCGAGGAGACGAGGGTCGGTTCCTTGGTGGCCGCGCGCCGGGCGATCTCGCCCTGGTCGGTGTCGGCGAGCAGGCCCTCGTTGGGGATGACCCGGGCGGGTGCGGGGATCTGGGTGCGGAACTCGGGCCAGTCCACGGTGGGGGTGCTGTCGCGGGAGGAGCCGAAGCCGAAGCTGAAGGAGATGAACCAGAGCTTGACGGTGGCCCGGCCCCCGAAGGGCGGCAGCCACAGGTGGAGGTCGATGCCGACCTCGACGGAGATGCGGACCCGGACGATCCAGACCTTGATGGTGGCCGCGACACCGATGCTGATGCCGAGCTGGACATCGAGGTAGAAGGGTTTCCACTGGACCAGCACGTCGAGGTGCGCGGTGAACCACGCGGAGAAGATGCCCTTGTCATAGACGGCGGCAAGGCGCCCGCCGAACATGAACGCGGCGGGGGTGATCGCTGCGTAGGCCTCGGCCCGCACGGTGATGTCGCTGGCCGGGGACCACACGAACCCGAGCCGCTTGGGCCGGGGGTAGTGGGCGGGGACGTTGTAGTCGGGGTGGTAGCCACCGAGGCTGATGGCGAAGTCACCGGCGCGGCCTCCGCCAGTCCAGACGTAGACGGCAATGCCACCGGTGAGTTCGATCGACGGATCGAGCACATAGCTGCCGGGCAGCAGAGCCACGTCCATGGACAGGCAGTGCTCGGCGGAGCTGAAGCCGAGGCTCAGGCCGATGTTCACCCTGGCGATGGCCCGGGCGTTCGGGTTGAGGGTGCGCGGCAGGCTGACGGAGGTGCGGCCGAGCAGCATGGCCTTGACGGAGTCGCCGAGTTCGATGACGGCGAGCGCTTTGGTCTCGATGAAGCCGAAGCTGGTGAACTTCACCCCGGCGGCGATCCAGTACTGGCCCTCGGTGGGGCGGATCCAGCCGGTGGGTCCGGTGAGGGCCTTGAGCGCGTCCTCGGGGGTGTACGGCGTCGGGGCCGGCAGGCCGGGCAGGGCCTGGGCCGCGTCCAACCGTGCCACCAGAGGGAATTCAGCGATCTCCGCGCCGGTGGGGACCTTCTTGAAGGAGCTGTTGATCCCGAATCCGGCGGAGAAGCCGGTGACGGTGAAGGGCGGCGGGCCGAAGACGGAGGCGCCGCCGAGGAGGGACATCTCGCCGTAGACGAAGACCGAGTGCCAGCCTTCGACGCTGCGTGCCCACACGGCCTGGGCGCCGAGTTCGACCGCCATCGCCTGGACCAGGATCAGTCCGGCGAGTTCGAAGTCGAGGGTGGGGTCGTCAGGCGTCTTGTTGAGCAGGCCGCCCTTGAAGCCGATGAGTCCGTCGGCGGCGGTGGCTTCGATGTTCATGCCGTGCAGGAAGGGCAGCAGCGGGAAGCCGCCGCTCATGCCGACGTAGAAGCCGAGTCCGGCGACCTGCCAGGTGAGAGAACCGATCGTGACCTGGCCCTGGAGCTCGATCAGCAGGCCCTTTTTGTGGTCGTAGCGGAATACGATCGACGAGAGGTAGACCGGCCCGAACTGCTTGCCGATCACGAACTCGTATTCGAGCTTCGGCTTCTCCGGGCTCTGCGGAGCCGGTCCGAACTTCGGCGGGACGGTGATCACCAGTGCCGGGGTCGGATGGCCCATGACCGCGAGGTGGACCGCCGCACTCACGTTCTTGCCCAGCGGGACCCCTGCCGCCGCGTTCACCACCGGCAACTGCTGGAGCGGGCCGAGGTTGTACTCCGTGACCACCCGGTTGATCTTGATGACGTCTTCGGCGCTGAGGTTCTCGGAGACGTACATGATCTGGAGCGCGGGCAGGGACAGCAGCCCGTTGCCGATCATGGGTCCGACCACCGGCAGCCCGGAACCGTCCCAGTCCGTGCGGGCCCGGACCATGGCGACGGTGGTGGCCTTGGGTTTGCCGTCCTGGCCGGTGCGGCCGAGCGCTGTGGTCCGCAGCACCAGCAGTTCCACCGGGTTCGCGCCGGTGCCGTGGTCCACCGGCGCTTCGGCGGTGACCATCAGGTTGTCCATCTTGCCCATCGGATGCTGGTGCAGCTGGACCCGCTCCAGCCAGTCGACCAGCGGTCCGGGCAGTTCGACGCCGTACTCGCCCAGGGCTTCGAGCAGCGGGGTGATCAGCAGTGGCGGTCCGTCGAGGGGCTGGGCCGTGCCGATGGACTCCTTGCGCAGTTCGGCGCGGAACTCCAGCGGGTCGGCGACCGCCCCGCCGAGCTGGAAGCCCACCCAGGGCCCGGTGCCGGGGCACCGTCCGGCCGCGGCCGCGGCCTGTCCGGCGGCCAGCAGGACCCGCAGTGACCGGCCGCCGGACAGCCCGGACAGGTCGACGCGGGCGACGGCGGTCTGGAGCAGCCAGGTCGCCGGGCTCGCCTCGAAGAGCAGCGCGTCGACCGCCGTGCCAGTGGCGAAGAACCGGGCACTGGCCGGCATCGCCTCACCGGCCAGAGTGACTTTGCCGGTCACTGTCAGAGCGGTGCTGTCGGCAGTCGCCTCAGTGAGGGTCAGAACGCCGCTCGGCAGGTGCTCCAGGGACCCGGCCTCGCCGGTCAGCCCGAGCCGCCCGGTGTCGAGTTCGAACGTACCGGCACCCCCCGCCGGGAACAGTGCAACCAGTTCGTCGACCGTCAGCGCCATGGGTGACCCCTGCCTGTGGACACGGTTAGGTGAGGCGCCCGCGGAACTGCGGGGCCCCTGTGCCGGTATGTGCCGTTACGGAAAATAAATTAGGCGAGGGTCACGGAAACATCAATACGGAGCATGTGCGTGGCACAGCCATCCGGCCATTACGTCTGGATAACACCGGCCAGGGGCCGGGAAATGGACACCTATTTCCCGCCAAACGCGTTTCACGTGAGGAGATCTAGAATATTTTACGGGCCGCAGGGAGCGGACGCCTGGTCGAAGGACCGTTCGGAGAATCGATTCGGTCGGCGCATTTCCCGACGACCGAATCCGCCGCCCGCCGCCCTCCCCGCTTCGCGATCCCCCGCCCCGAATGAATGACCGAATTTCAGGATTCAGCCATGCGCCCCCGGGACAGCATCAAAGTCAGTTGATCAGACAGCGGGGCGGTCCGGACCGAGGGGCGGATGATGCGGCCGTGGGAACGCCCGGTTTGGACGTGCTCCCCCGCTTCGGGGACCGCGGGTGGCAGAGCGGCGTGGACCCGGGCGAGCGGGGCGCCTGGTTGCCCCTGGCCGACAGGGCGTAGTCGGCGTGACGCTGTTCCAGCAGGTAGGCGACGGTGCCGCGCAGGTGCGGGCGGGGTCGACGTTTCGGAACATCCGTCGGATGGTGGGTTCGCTGGCCGCGCGGCGCCGAGGGGACTCGGCGGTCGGCGGGCGCCGAGGGCACACGTCATCGTTCCAGTTGATGGGCCGCCGCCGTTCTGCGGGTCAGAGATCTCCCGAGCCGTCCCCGGTCACACTTCCTGCACGGTCAGCGGATTGACGTTGCACTGCGTTCGCGAGGGGGGAATAGGCCGGTGGGTCATTGACTGACTTACGATGGGAAACGGGCGGAATGGCTCACACGGCGGTCATGCAAGTGAGTCCCGGACCGACTGGTCCGGGACTCACGGCAGTGCGGGACGCGGCTGCTACAGGTCAAACTCCAGGTGCCCGATGTCCGTGAACCGGACTTCGTCCACGCTGTCATCATTACCTCGAATGCGAGAGAGCGACAGACAGACGCGGGGGAGGTGAGTAGCCCGCAGCGAACCGTGCCTGACGGGCGTTTACTGGTCACGTCCGCTGGAGTGGCGTATCGACGGCCACTCGGTTATCTCGTCTTTGAGGCTATGCGGTGAGTTCGGTGGGGATGGTGGGTTCGTTGGTTTCCGACTCGATCGGGTGGAGGCGGGCCTTGGCGAGGAGTTCGCGGCCCATGTAGCGGCGGGCCTCGGTCCACTCGTCGTTCTGCTCGGCCAGGAGGTCCTTGGGTTGAGTCCCGACGACATCGACTGTGCGCGGGGCGTCCTCCACGTCCGTCGCCAGATTCAGGCGGCCAACGGGAGGCTGCACTTCGCCCTGCCGAAGGGGGCGAAGACGCGGATCGTCGACATGCCCTCCTCGGTGGCCGAGGAGCTGAAGGGTCATGTCGAGGCGTTCGCACCGGTGGAGGTGAAGCTTCCATGGGGGAAGCCGGAGGCGGACGGGCAGCGAAGGAGGTTCTCTCTCCTGCTCACCACATGGTTCGGCAATGCCATGGCGGTGAACACGTGGAACACCTACACCTGGAAACCGGCGCCGGCCGAGGCCGGCATCATTCCGCCACGCTCGAAGGAGGCGAAGAAGTGGCAGTGGGAGGCAGCGCCGAAGGACGGCTTCCACGTGCTGCGTCACACCTACGCCTCGATCATGCTGGAGGCGGGGGAGTCAGTGGTGACGCTGGCGCGATGGCTCGGGCATTCGTCTCCGGCTGTAACGCTTGGTTACTATGCTCACTTCATGCCGGAGGCCGGAAGCCAAGGGTCGCACCGCCCTCGACGGATTGCTGGGGAGGAAGGGAGACGAGCGTGCCAGTCGAAACTCCCCAGATTCTCCCCAGGGGTGATCGTGGCTGTTTCCCCGGATTGAAGCACTTCGGAGGTAGTCGTGAAATGTAAGGAAAATGCGCGACGGGGCCTTCGTACGTGCTGAGAGAGGTCACCGCCACCCGCTATGTCGAGCCCTTGCATTCGGGCGGCTCCGTCCCCGGGGTCGTCGAGGCGGACGACCTCGGCACCTACGTCGTGAAGTTCACCGGCTCCGCGCAGGGCCGCAAGGCGCTCGTGGCCGAGGTGATCGTGGGGGAACTGGCCCGCGCCCTCGGGCTGCGCTTCCCGGAACTCGTCCTGGTGCACTTCGACCCGGCGATCGCGGACCACGAACCCCATCAGGAGGTACGGGACCTGCACGCGGCGAGCGCGGGCGTGAACCTCGGCATGGATCACCTGCCGGGCGCCCGGGACTTCACCCCGGAGGTCGCCCGGGTCTTCCCCGTCGATCCGGCGGAGGCCGGGAGGATCGTCTGGCTCGACGCGCTGACCGTGAACGTCGACCGTACGGTGCACAGCTCCAACCTGATGGTCTGGCCCACCCTCGGCGTCGCACCCCCGCGCCTGTGGCTGATCGACCACGGCGCCGCCCTGGTCTTCCACCACCGCTGGGACGCCACCGACCCCCGCAGGGCCTACGACTTCCGGCACCACGCCCTCGGCCACTACGGGCCCGACGTGCGGGCCGCCGACGCCGAGCTGGCGCCCCGCGTCACCGAGGAACTGCTGCGGCACATCCTCGCGGAGGTCCCGGACGCCTGGCTCGCGGACGAGCCGGGTTTCGCCGGCGCGGACGCGGTGCGCGAGGCGTACGTGACCTACCTCCGCGCCCGCGCGGAGACCTCCGCGGACTGGCTGCCCACCGGCTTCCCCACCCGCGAGGAACTCGCCGCCGAGGAGGCCCTCCGGGCGGCGAGGAGCCGGCAAGGACGCCCCGCGTGGCTCAAGCAGGTGCCCGACCTGCACGGCAAGCCCGCGGCCGAGCAGGATTGGTCGGTGCACCTCGGATGACGGATGTTCAGCGGATCGAGATCGAACCGACGGAGGACGCCCCGGGCGCCTCGGCAAGGGTCGAGATCGAATACTGCACCCAGTGCCGCTGGCTGCCCCGCGCGGCCTGGCTGGCGCAGGAACTGCTCACGACCTTCGAGGCGGAACTGACGGAGCTGGCCCTCAAGCCCGGCACGGGCGGGGTGTTCATCGTCCGCGTCGGCGACGAGGTCGTCTGGGACCGGCGCGAGCAGGGCTTCCCGGAGCCGACGGCGGTGAAGAAGGCCGTACGCGACCGAGTGGCCCCGGAGAAGTCCCTGGGCCACTCGGAGCGCTAGCGTCCGGCTCGGCCGGTCAGCCCTTGAGCTGCTCGTACGCCGGGAGCGTCAGGAACTCCGCGTAGTCCTCGTCGAGGGAGACCGTCAGCAGCAGGTCGTGCGCCTGCTGCCAGTTGCCGGCCGCGAAGGCCGCGTCGCCGATCTCGGCCCGGATGTTCGCGAGTTCCTCGGCGGCGACCTTGCGGGCCAGGTCGGCGGTGACCTGCTCGCCGTTGTCGAGGACGACCTCCGCGTTGATCCACTGCCAGATCTGGGAACGGGAGATCTCGGCGGTGGCCGCGTCCTCCATCAGGTTGAAGATGGCGACGGCGCCGAGGCCGCGCAGCCACGCCTCGATGTAACGGATGCCCACCTGCACGGCGTTGACCAGGCCCGCGTACGTCGGTTTGGCGTCGAGCGAGTCGACGGCGATCAGGTCGGCCGCCTCGACGACGACGTCCTCGCGGAGGCGGTCCTTCTGGTTGGGCCTGTCGCCGAGGACCTTGTCGAAGGACTCCATGGCGATCGGCACCAGGTCGGGGTGGGCGACCCAGGAGCCGTCGAAGCCGTCGCCGGCCTCGCGGTCCTTGTCGGCGCGGACCTTCTCGAACGCGACCTTGTTGACCTCGGCGTCCCGGCGGGACGGGATGAACGCCGCCATGCCGCCGATGGCGTGGGCGCCGCGCTTGTGGCAGGTGCGGACGAGGAGTTCGGTGTACGCCCGCATGAACGGGGCCGTCATCGTCACGGCGTTGCGGTCCGGCAGGACGAACTTGGCTCCGCCGTCACGGAAGTTCTTGACGATGGAGAACAGGTAGTCCCAGCGGCCCGCGTTCAGCCCGGAGGCGTGGTCGCGCAGCTCGTAGAGGATCTCCTCCATCTCGTACGCGGCGGTGATCGTCTCGATGAGGACGGTCGCGCGGACCGTGCCCTGCGGGATGCCGCAGTACTCCTGCGCGAAGACGAACACCTCGTTCCAGAGGCGGGCCTCGAGGTGGGACTCCGTCTTCGGGAGGTAGAAGTACGGGCCCTTGCCGAGGTCCAGCAGGCGCTGGGCGTTGTGGAAGAAGTACAGGCCGAAGTCGACGAGCGCGCCGGGCACGGGGGTGCCGTCGGCGTCGACGAGGTGACGCTCGTTCAGGTGCCAGCCGCGCGGGCGCATGACGACCGTGGCGAGCTCCTCGTCGGCCTTCAGCGCGTACGACTTGCCGGACTTCGCGTCGGTGAAGTCGATGTTCCGGGTGTAGGCGTCGCTCAGGTTGACCTGGCCGAGGACGACGTTCTCCCAGGTGGGCGCGGAGGCGTCCTCGAAGTCAGCGAGCCACACCTTGGCGCCCGAGTTGAGGGCGTTGATGGTCATCTTGCGGTCGGTGGGACCGGTGATCTCGACCCGGCGGTCGTTCAGGGCGTCCGGGGCCGGGGCGACCCTCCAGGAGTCGTCGGCGCGGATCGCGGCCGTCTCCGGGAGGAAGTCGAGGGTGGAGGTGCGGGCGATCTCGGCGCGGCGCTCCGCGCGGCGGGCGAGGAGCTCGTCACGCCGGGGCGTGAACCGCCGGTGCAGCTCGGCCACGAAGGCGAGCGCCGCTTCGGTGAGGACCTCCTCCTGCCGGGGCAGGGGCTCGGCGTCGACGATGGCCAGCGGGGACGGCGCTGGAGCGGACATGAACGGTCACTTCCTTCAGCGAGCTGTGAAGACGAGCCGGCGTGCTTGGCACCGGGTGCCAGTCTTCCCGGATACGGCGTTCGGCACCCGGGGAGCGGTCGGGCGCTTCTGAACAGTGGATACTAGTTTCCTCATGGTGGAAGTTCAATCGTCTGTTGATGTCGAGATTCTCAGGGTCGAGGCAAGGTGGCGCTCCGTGCCACCCCGCTCACTCCAGGTGGGTCAGATCGGTTTCGGTGTCGATGTCGAAAGGCCGGGCGACGTCCCCGCACTCGACGAGGGTGATCGCCGTCCGGTGCTCCTTCAGGTAGGCGCGTGCCCCCCGGTCCCCTTGCGCAGTCGCGGCGGTGCCCGCCCAGTGGGCGGCGCCGAACAGCACCGGGTGTCCGCGCACGCCGTCGTACGCGGCGGAGGCGAGCGACTCCTCGCCCTCGTACGCCGCGAGCACACGGGCCACCGCCTCGGGTCCGATGCCGGGCTGGTCGACGAGCGACACCAGGGCGGCCCGTGCGCCCGTGCCGGCGAGCGAGTCGAGTCCGGCGCGCAGGGAACTCCCCATTCCCTGCTCCCAGTCGGGGTTGTCCACCAGGACGCAGCCCGGCAGTGACGCCCGTGCGCGCACGTCGCCGGCCTGCGCGCCCAGGACCACGTGGACGGTCGCGCAGCCGCCCTCCCGCAGCACCCGCACCGCGTGCTCCACCAGGGGCCGGCCGCGATGGGGGAGCAGTGCCTTGGGCCGCCCGCCCAGCCGTCGCCCGCCGCCGGCCGCGAGCAGCAGTCCGGCAACCGCTCGTGCCCCGTCCGTCGTCTCCCGTGTCGTCATGGCTCCTGCATACCGCACGCCCCGTACGGGGGTGCGACGGCGCCGGGCGCGCGTCGCACGGGCGTTCGCCTCGGGCCAGAAAGTCACACAGCGAAACAAGTCGATGACGCAATGGACTGGCGCCTGATGGTCCGCGTCGTTTACTGTCGCCCGCACCGACCGGCCGGGCGCCCGACTGCGGCCCGGTGTGGGGGACTTCGCGTCGGAAGGGCATGCGCACGACGAGGTGCGAGGGGGAGGACTGTGTTGCGGAGCGTCGAGCAGAAGCGGCAGGGGCCTGTGGCCGGCGGCGACGAGGACCCACGCGTGACGGGGCTGCGCTCCGCCGTGTCCCGGTTGCGCCGCCGACTGGCCGCCCATCCCGGCGAGTTCGCCGACCGGGCCATCGCCGAGGAGGAACTGGCCGCGCTGGCGGCCATGGCCGCCGACGGCATCCCCGAGATACCCTGCCTGCGCCGCTCCCTCCTGCTGATCGCGGGCGCGATCGGCTCCGTGAGCGCTGTGTCCGCGGAGCTCACGGAGGTCCGGCGGGCCGTCGATCTCTTCGGTGGGCCGGTGCGGGGTCAGGGGTAGTTGCCCGGGCCGGCCGGGCCCGGCGGTGGCGCGGCGCCCTGCGGCCCGCCGCCGTTATGCCGGGCTCTGGCTGGCGAGCGCCGCGGACAGTTCCACGGCGACCTGCTGGAGCACCGGCACGATCCTGTCCGTCGCCGCCTCCGTGACCCGGCCCGCCGGGCCGGAGATGGAGATGGCCGCGGCGGTGGGGGAGTCGGGCACCGGCACCGCGAGGCAGCGGACCCCGATCTCCTGCTCGTTGTCGTCGATGGCGTAGCCCTGCCGGCGCACGTCCTCCAGGGCCGCGAGGAAGCCGTCGGCCGTCGTGATCGTCTTCTCCGTCGCGGCGGGCATGCCCGTACGGGAGAGCAGGGCCCGCACCTCCTCCGGCGGGAAACCGGCGAGCAGGGCCTTGCCCACGCCCGTGGAGTGCGGCAGCACTCGCCGCCCGACCTCCGTGAACATGCGCATCGAGTGCTTCGACGGCACCTGCGCCACGTAGACGATCTCGTCCCCGTCCAGCAGCGCCATGTTCGCCGTCTCGCCGGTCTCCTCGACGAGGCGCGCGAGGTACGGCCGTGCCCAGGTGCCCAGCAGCCGGGAGGCCGACTCGCCGAGGCGGATCAGGCGCGGGCCGAGCGCGTACCGCCGGTTGGGCTGCTGACGTACGTACCCGCAGGCCACCAGTGTGCGCATCAGGCGGTGGATGGTCGGCAGGGGCAGGCCGCTGCTCGCGGACAGCTCGCTCAGGCCGACCTCGCCACCCGCGTCCGCCATCCGTTCGAGCAGGTCGAAGGCGCGCTCCAGGGACTGGACGCCGCCGTTGGCGGAGGACCGGGCGGAGTCGGTGGTGCTGGCGCTGGACGTCGGCACGGCGCGTTCCTTTCGGGGCGGGCGGGAAGGGCTGAAGCCTACCCGGCGGTCGGTTGACTCCCCGCTTGTACGTAGCTACGTTCTGCTTGTTGGAAGTTTAATTCCGCTTTGTGGAAACGTCCAGGAGTTTCGCCGAAGGGCGCCGCAGCCAAGTGTGCCCTTGACGGCACGGAAGAGGGAGTGAAGACTTCTTCAACAGAAAGTTGAATTCCGTTACGCGGAAGTTAAGGGGTTCGGGTGTCCGACGCTGAACTGGTGCTGCGCTCGACGCGAGTCATCACCCCCGAAGGAACGCGGGCCGCGTCCGTCGCGGTGACCGACCACACGATCACGGCCGTCCTCCCGCACGACGCGCCCGTCCCCGAAGGCGCTCGCCTGGAGGACCTGGGCGACCACGTCCTGCTGCCCGGCCTGGTCGACACGCACGTGCACGTCAACGATCCCGGCCGCACCGAGTGGGAGGGTTTCTGGACCGCCACCCGCGCGGCGGCGGCCGGTGGCATCACGACCCTCGTCGACATGCCCCTCAACTCCCTCCCGCCGACCACGACGGTCCCGCACCTGCGCACCAAGCAGCAGGTCGCCGCCGACAAGGCACACATCGACGTCGGGTTCTGGGGCGGCGCCCTGCCCGACAACATCAAGGAACTCCGCCCGCTGCACGAGGCCGGCGTGTTCGGCTTCAAGGCGTTCCTGTCGCCGTCCGGCGTCGACGAGTTCCCGCACCTGGAGCGGGACGCCCTCGCCCGCACCATGGCCGAGATCGCCGCCTTCGACGGCTTGCTCATCGTGCACGCCGAGGACCCCCACCTGCTCGCCTCCGCCCCGCAGCAGCCGGGCCCGAAGTACGCCGACTTCCTCGCCTCCCGCCCCCGGGACGCCGAGGACACCGCCATCGCCCGGCTCATCCGCGAGGCGAAGGCCCTCCACGCGCGCGTGCACGTGCTCCACCTGTCCTCCAGCGACGCCCTGCCGATGATCGCCGAGGCGCGGGCGGAGGGCGTGCGCATCACCGTGGAGACCTGCCCCCACTACCTGACCCTCACCGCAGAGGAAGTCCCCGACGGCGCCAGCGAGTTCAAGTGCTGCCCGCCCATCCGCGAGGCCGCCAACCAGGACCTGCTCTGGCAGGCCCTCGCCGACGGCACCATCGACTGCATCGTCACCGACCACTCCCCGTCCACGGCCGACCTGAAGACCGACGACTTCGCGACGGCCTGGGGCGGCATCTCCGGCCTCCAGCTGAGCCTGTCCGCGGTGTGGACGGAGGCCCGCAGGCGCGGGCACGGCCTGGAGGACGTGGTGCGCTGGATGTCGGCGCGCACCTGCGAACTGGTCGGGCTCGACGACCGCAAGGGCGCCATCGCGGTGGGCCGCGACGCCGACTTCGCCGTCCTCGCCCCCGACGAGACCTTCACCGTCGACCCGGTGGCCCTCCAGCACCGCAACCACGTCACGGCGTACGCCGGCAAGACCCTGCACGGCGTCGTGAAGTCCACCTGGCTGCGCGGGCAGCGCGTCGTCGCGGACGGCGAGTTCACCGAACCGAAGGGGCGGCTCCTCACCCGGACCCACTGAATCCCATCCACGACCTCGAAAGGCAGACCTGATCATCGTGACGGCGATCCCCAGCTTCACCGGCGACGCGAACCCCTACGGAGGCGGCGACCCCTACGCGGACTACCGCACCGCCGACTTCCCCTTCACCCAGTACGCCGACCTCGCCGACCGGCGCCTCGGAGCCGGTGTCATCGCCGCCAACGACGAGTTCTTCGCCCAGCGCGAGAACCTGCTGGTGCCCGAGCCCGCCGAGTTCGACCCCGAGCACTTCGGCCACAAGGGCAAGATCATGGACGGCTGGGAGACCCGCCGCCGCCGGGGCGCCTGCGCCGACCGCCCCTGGCCGACCGAGGACGACCACGACTGGGCACTGGTCCGCCTCGGCGCCCCGGGCGTGATCCGCGGGATCGTCGTCGACACCGCCCACTTCCGCGGCAACTACCCGCAGGCCGTGTCCGTCGAGGGCACCTGCGTCCCCGGCTCACCGTCACCGGAGGAACTCCTCGGGGACGACGTGAAGTGGACGACCCTCGTCCCGCGCACCGCGGTCGGCGGCCACGCGGCGAACGGTTTCGCCGTCGCCGCCGAGCAGTGCTTCACGCACCTCCGGGTCAACCAGCACCCCGACGGCGGCATCGCCCGCCTGCGCGTCCACGGCGAGGTCGTCCCCGACCCCGTGTGGCTGGAGACGCTGGGCACCTTCGACGTCGTCGCCCTGGAGAACGGCGGCCGGGCCGAGGACGCCTCCAACCTCTTCTACTCGCCCGCCTCCAACACCATCCAGCCGGGCCGCTCCCGCAAGATGGACGACGGCTGGGAGACCCGCCGCCGGCGCGACCAGGGCCACGACTGGATCCGCTACCGGCTCGCCGCCCAGGCCCAGATCCGCGCCCTGGAGATCGACACCGCCTACCTCAAGGGCAACAGCGCCGGCTGGGCCTCGGTGTCCGTCAGGGACGGCGAGGACGGTGAGTGGCAGGAGATCCTGCCCCGCACCCGCCTCCAGCCCGACACCAACCACCGCTTCGTCCTGCCGGCCCCGGCCGTCGGCACGCACGCGCGCGTGGACATCTTCCCCGACGGCGGCATCTCCCGGCTCCGCCTGTTCGGCTCCCTGACCCCGGAGGGCGCGAGCCGCCTGGCGGCACGCCACCAGGAGCTCGGCGGCTGACCCGACCCGTGGGGCGGGCGCGTGCCGGAGGTTCCACGGTCCGGCACGAACCCGATGCGCCCCACCCTCGATGCGCCCCACCCTCGATGCGCCCCACCCTCGATGCGCCACACACCCGATCCGGCACCGACCCGATCCGGCACCGACCCGATCCGGCACCGACCCGATCCGGCACCGACCCGATCCGGCACCGACCCGATCCGGCACCCACCCGATCCGGCACCCACCCGATCCGGCGCACATGCGGAACCTTTCCCTCCGCCTCCCGCGTTCTCCGGTCGTGACCCTTCAGCAAGAGATCGTCGGCAACGCCATGCAGATGGCGGTCGTGAGCCTGCAGCCCGGTCAGACGGTGTACTGCGAGGCCGGAAAGTTCCTGTTCAAGACCACGAACGTGACCATGGAGACCCGCCTCGGCGGCCCGTCGGGCGGGGCCGGGCAGCAGTCGCAGCCCGGCGGCAGCGGCTCGGGCGGCATGGGCGGGCTGCTGCGCCAGGCCATGGGCACGGCCATGCAGGCCGGCCAGCGCGCCCTCGCGGGGGAGTCGCCGGCGTTCCAGTACTTCACCACCCAGGGCGGTGAAGGCACCGTCGGCTTCGCGGGCGTGCTCCCCGGGGAGATGCGCGCGCTGGAACTGGACGGCACGCGCGCGTGGTTCGCCGAGAAGGACGCCTTCGTGGCCGCGGAGTCCACCGTCGACTTCGGCATCGCCTTCCAGGGCGGCCGTACCGGCCGGAGCGGGGGTGAGGGCTTCGTCCTGGAGAAGTTCACCGGACGCGGCACGGTGATCATCGCCGGAGCCGGCAACTTCATCGACCTGAACCCCGCCGACTTCGGCGGCCGCGTCGAGGTCGACACGGGATGCGTCGTGGCCTTCGAGGAAGGCATCCGGTACGGCGTCCAGCGCGTCGGCGGCCTCAACCGCCAAGGCGTGATGAACGCGGTCTTCGGCGGCGAGGGGCTGTCCCTGGCCACCTTGGAGGGCAACGGCCGCGTGATCCTGCAGTCCCTCACCATCGAGAGCCTCGCGAACGCCCTGAGGAAGGCCCAGGGCGGCGACAAGCAGGGCCCGACGGGCGGGCTGTTCTCCACGAACGCCCAGTGAGCGGGCGTCCGGGCCGGTGATGAGTTGCGGGTGCCGGCGGGATCTGACGTGATGGCATCAGGCCCCGCACCAGGAAGCAGGCACCCGCCATGGGCAAGCTCGTCTCCACCCTCTTCGTCACCCTCGACGGCGTCTACCAGGCCCCCGGCGGGCCGCAGGAGGACACGCGCGGGGGCTTCAGCCACGGCGGCTGGAGCTTCCCGTACGCCGACGAGGACTTCGGCCGGTTCATCGGAGAGGTGTTCACCCGTCCGGGCGCCTTCCTGCTCGGCCGCCGTACGTACGACATCTTCGCCACCTACTGGCCCAAGGTGACCGACCCCGCGGACCCGGTCGCCGGCCCGCTCAACTCCCTGCCGAAGTACGTGCCTTCCTCGACCCTGACGGACCCGGGCTGGGCGGGCACGACCGTGCTTTCCGGCGACCTCGCCGAGGAGGTCACCGCCGTGAAGGAGTGCACCGACGGCGAGGTCCAGGTGCACGGCAGCGGCGCCCTCGTCCGGTCCCTGCTGGCGCTCGACCTCGTGGACACGCTGCACCTGCTGACCTTCCCGGTCGTGCTCGGCTCCGGGTTCCGGCTGTTCATGGAGGGCACCGTACCGACCGCGTTCGAGCACACCGGCGGGAGTGTCACCGGCGGGGGCGTCTCGATCCAGACCTACGACCTGAAGGGCCGCCCGGAGTACGGCGAGTTCGGCCTGCCGGAAGGCGCGTGAGGGCGACGCGGGGCTAGGCGTGAGGGTGCCACGGGGCCGGTGAACTTCCCGCGAACTCACGGAACTTCACAGGAAATTCTCCGGGCTTGTCATTGACATGCCAGCGTCTACGCGCGTCATCATGAGCGTCATGAATGTCCCCCCACGCGCCTCGCGGCTCGGCGCAGCAGCCGCCCTTCTGTCCGCTCTCCTCGTCGGCGGAACCGTCTCCGCCACCACGGCCGACGCCGCCCCCACAGCCGTCGGCGACATCTGCTACAGCAAGCTGCCGTCCCAGGCCCACGACACGCTCGACCTGATCGAGCAGGGCGGCCCCTACCCGTTCGACCAGGACGGCACCGTCTTCCAGAACCGCGAAGGCGTCCTGCCCAGCCAGTCCTCCGGCTACTACCACGAGTACACGGTCATCACCCCGGGCTCCTCCGACCGCGGTGCGCGGCGCATCGTCACCGGTGAGCAGAACCAGGAGGACTACTACACGGCCGACCACTACGAGTCGTTCGACCTGGTCGACTACGGCTGCTGAGCCCTGACGGGACCGCGGGCCGGACGTCCGTCGGCAGCTCAGACGGACTTCCGGCTCCCGGCCGCCGCGAACAGGGCCACGCCCAGCACGAGCAGCGCGACGCTCGCGTAGATCTCGTAGCCGTCGAGGAACCCCAGGCGCCGGACCAGGCCCCAGTTCCAGTCGGTGAACTCGTGCACCACTGGCCTCTTCACGAGCGTCGCCACCGTGAAGCCGTATGTCTCGTGCATCCTGGCCAAGCTCGACCTCAACAACCGGGTGCAGATCGCGCTGCTCGCCTACGACGCGGGGCTCCTGGAGGAGGAGCAGGAAGAGCACTGACGGCCGGATCCGCCGTCAGGCGACCACGGGCGGGGAACCGCCGGCGATCTCCGCGAGGTGCACCGGCCTGCGCTCCCGCCGCGACAGCTCGCACGCCTCGGCGATCCGCAGCGCCTGCAGCGCCTCGCGCCCGTCGCAGGGGTTGGCGCGCTCGCCCCGGACGACCTCGACGAACGCGTTCAGCTCCGCCTCGTAGGCAGGGCCGAACCGCTCCAGGAAACCCGTCCAGGGCTTGTCCGCGGCAGGTGGTCCCGTCGGCTCGGTGGACGCGATCGGCGTACGGTCGTCCAGGCCGACCACGATCTGGTCGCGCTCTCCGGCGAGCTCCATGCGCACGTCGTAGCCGGCCCCGTTCATCCGGGTCGCGGTGAGCGTGGCGAGTGTGCCGTCGTCCAGGGTGAGGAGCGCGGCGGCGGTGTCGACGTCGCCCGCCTCGCGGAACATCCGGGGACCGGCGTCGGACCCGGCCGCGTAGACGTCCGTGACCTCCCGGCCCGTCACCCAGCGCAGCACGTCGAAGTCGTGGATCAGCGTGTCCCGGTACAGCCCGCCGGACAGCGGCAGCCACGCGGCGTCCGGCGGCGCCTGGTCGCTGGTCAGGGCCCGCACGGTGTGCAGCCGCCCCAGCCGGCCGGACCGCACGGCCACGCGCGCACCCGTGTAGCCCGCGTCGAAGCGGCGCTGGAAGCCCATCTGGAGAACCGTCCCGGCCGCCTCGACCTCGGCGATCGCCGTCAGCGACCCCGGCAGATCCAGTGCGATGGGCTTCTCGCAGAACACCGGCAGGCCCGAGCGTGCTGCCCGACCGATCAGTTCGGCGTGGGCCGACGTCGCCGTCGTGATCACCACGGCGTCGACGCCCCAGCGGAAGATCTCCTCCACGCCGGGCGCGGCCGTCTCGCCCAGCCGGTGCGCCAGTTCCTGGGCCCGGGTGGCGTCCGTGTCCGTGAGGATCAGGGAGCCGACGTCACGATGCCGACTGAGCGTGTTCGCGTGGATGGTGCCGATGCGGCCCGTACCGATGACGCCGATGCGCATGGAAACAAAGTGCGTGCCCAGCTCGCCGCTGTCAATCTGTATGTCCGGACAATCTGACTACACGACTTCCCGTCAACAACGCGCGGAGCTACGCTCGGCCCGTGCCGAAACCAGAAGTGGACCCGACCGTGCAGCTCGAGCTGAGTGTGGACCGCAGCTCTCCCGTGCCGTTGTACTTCCAGCTGTCCCAGCAGCTGGAGGCCGCGATCGAGCACGGCACGCTGACCCCCGGCAGCCTGCTGGGCAACGAGATCGAGCTCGCGGCCCGGCTCGGCCTGTCCCGGCCGACCGTCCGCCAGGCGATCCAGTCGCTCGTCGACAAGGGCCTCCTCGTGCGCCGCCGCGGCGTGGGCACCCAGGTCGTGCACAGCCAGGTCAAACGCCCGCTGGAGCTCAGCAGCCTCTACGACGACCTGGAGGCGGCGGGTCAGCGCCCGGCCACCAAGGTCCTGGTCAACAAGCTCGTCCCCGCCTCCGCCGAGGTCGCCGCCGCACTCGGCGTAGCCGAGGACAGCGACGTCCACCGGGTCGAGCGCCTCCGTCTCGCCCACGGCGAGCCCATGGCCTACCTCTGCAACTTCCTGCCCCCCGGCCTCATCGACCTCGACACCGACCAGCTGGAGACGACCGGCCTCTACCGCCTGATGCGGTCGGCGGGCATCACCCTGCACAGCGCCCGCCAGTCGATCGGCGCCCGGGCGGCGACGACGGAAGAGGCGGAGCGGCTGGCGGAGGAGACGGGCGCGCCGCTGCTGACCATGCAACGCGTCACGTTCGACGACACGGGCCGCGCAGTGGAATACGGCACACACACGTACCGTCCGACGCGCTATTCCTTCGAATTCCAGTTGCTGGTACGCACCTGATTTCTCAGGGGCGCGGAGACTGGGCGAGCAACCAACCACTCACCGGCACCCGGCAACGATCCGCACCACCCCGCCCCTGCCCCGCTCCGCACACCACCCCGCCGTGAGGCAGAATCGGCGGCGATGAGCACCTACCGCGACTTCACCGCCCCCATCGGCTCCCGCCGTGCCACCGTGCTCCGCACCGTCGGCACCCGGGAGCGCCGCTCGCACCTGACGGCCCCCCGCGTGCCCACGGTCGGCATCGACATCGGCGGTACGAAGGTGATGGCGGGTGTCGTCGACGCCGACGGCAACATCCTGGAGATGCTCCGCACGGAGACCCCGGACAAGTCCAAGAGCCCCAAGGTCGTCGAGGACACCATCGCCGAGCTGGTCCTGGACCTCTCCGACCGGCACGACGTGCACGCCGTCGGCATCGGCGCGGCCGGCTGGGTGGACGCCGACCGCAACCGCGTGCTGTTCGCCCCCCACCTGTCCTGGCGCAACGAACCGCTGCGCGACCGCCTCTCGGGCCGGCTGTCCGTCCCGGTCCTCGTGGACAACGACGCCAACACCGCCGCCTGGGCCGAGTGGCGCTTCGGCGCCGGCCGCGGCGAGGACCACCTCGTCATGATCACCCTCGGCACCGGCATCGGCGGCGCGATCCTGGAGGACGGCCAGGTCAAGCGCGGCAAGTACGGCGTCGCCGGAGAGTTCGGCCACATGCAGGTCGTGCCCGGCGGCCACCGCTGCCCGTGCGGCAACCGCGGCTGCTGGGAGCAGTACAGCTCCGGAAACGCCCTGGTCCGCGAGGCCCGCGAGCTGGCCGCCGCCGACTCGCCGGTCGCGTACGGGATCATCGAGCACGTCAAGGGCAACATCGGCGACATCACCGGCCCGATGATCACCGAGCTGGCCCGCGACGGCGACGCCATGTGCATCGAACTGCTCCAGGACATCGGCCAGTGGCTCGGCGTCGGCATCGCCAACCTCGCCGCCGCCCTCGACCCCTCCTGCTTCGTGATCGGCGGCGGCGTCTCGGCCGCCGACGACCTGCTGATCGGCCCCGCCCGGGACGCCTTCAAACGGCACCTCACCGGCCGCGGCTACCGCCCCGAGGCCCGCATCGTCCGGGCCCAGCTCGGACCCGAGGCCGGCATGGTCGGCGCCGCCGACCTCGCGCGGCTGGTCGCCCGCCGCTTCCGCCGCGCCAAGCGCCGCCGCGTGGAGCGCTACGAGCGGTACGAGCGGTACACGCAGTCGCTGCGCAGTACCCAGGAGACGTCGTGACCGCCTCCCTGCCCCACCAGGGCCCCTGGCCCGACGAGCCGGACCGTCCGGCCGAGGACCGCCGCCACATGATCCGCCGCAGGTCCCTCACCCTGCTGATCATCGTGCTGCTCATCGGCATCCCGGCCGGCTACCTCGTGATCTCCGCGAACCAGAGCCGCGACAGCGGCAAGGACAAGGAGGCGAAGTACTCGGCGACCGGCCTGACCGAGGGCTGGCCCTCCAAGCTCCAGCGCCGGATCTACCAGGTGCCCGTCCCGCACCCGGCCTGGCACGTGGCGTACTACGAGACCAACAACTGGAAGACCAGCCGCCTCTACACCCAGTTCGAGACCAACGCGGCCGGTCTGGACGCCTACCTGACCGGCCTGGGCGTGACCCGCAAGGATCTGAAGCAGGGCCACATCACCATCGGCGCCCGCGACCGGAAGATCACCGGCTGGAAGTTCGCCACGAACGACTCCTGGTACGGCTTCGTCCACCGGCAGAAGAACCCGGCACCCACCCACGACGTGGTCGTGGACCTGTCCAACCCGGCGTACCCCTGGGTGTACGTCGTGGGGCGGACCGTGCCCTAGGGGGCGTGACACCGCCGAGATCCCTCGGAAGCCTCCGGGACCGCCGCCGGGGCCGATTGTCAGACCCCGCCCGTAGAGTCGGAGACAACTGATCCGACACGCGGGGCGGGAGGTGGCAGGACGTATGCGAGAGGCGGCTCAGGTGGCCGAGCGGGCGGGGGACGCGACGGTCCCGGTCCGGCTCCCCGCCGTCTTCCTGCCCGCGCCCCTCCCGCGCGAGGGCCGCATCGCCTTCTGGGACCCCGAGGGCGAGCCCCTGCCCCCAGGGGACTCGGAAGGCCCCGCGGACGCCGGGGACACCGAGCTGACCGTCGTACGGCGGCACGGCGCCGCCGGAGTCCGGCGGCGCACCACCCGCGCGCTGACCCTCCCGCTCGACGCGGCCCTGCCGCTCCTCGTCCGCGCCCGGCACGACCCCGCGGCCCACCCCGCCACGGCCTGCTGGGGCGCCGCCGCCCTGCACGCCCTGCGGCTGACCGCCCGCGGCCGGCTGCTGCCCGGCCTCACCGCCACGGGCCACGACGCCTGGCGGGCCGGCCCCCTCGACCCGGACGACATCACGCACCTGCGCGCGGTGGCCGCCGCCCTGCCCTACGAGGGACACGCCGTGCCGCTGCCCGGCCCCGGCCCGATCCTGCTGCCCGAACCGGAAGCCCTGGTGCGCGCCTTCCTCGACGCGGTCGCCGACACCCTGCCCCGCACCCCGGCCGCGCCCCACACCTCCGGCAGGCCCTTCGCCGCCCGCGAGGCCCAGCACCTGCCCACCGCCCACGACTGGGCCGCCGAGGTCGCCGCCGGCATGGACGCCGGCGTGCGGATCTCGCTCCGCCTGGACCTGTCGGCGTACGACCTGTTCGACACCTCCGGCGGTGCCCGCAGCGCCGGAGCCGCGATCGTCCAGGTGCACAGCCTCGCCGACCCCACCCTCGTCGCCGACGCGGCGGCCCTGTGGGCGGGCGCCGCCGCCGACGCCTTCGGGCCCCGCGCGCGCGTGGACGCCGCCCTCGCCGTGCGCCGCGCGGCCCGCGTCTGGCCCCCGCTCGACCGGCTCGCCGACCAGGACGTGCCCGACGTGCTGGCCCTGACCGAGGACGAACTGAGCGACCTGCTCGGCGTCGCGGCGACCCGGCTCGCCGCCGCCGGGGTCGCCGTGCACTGGCCGCGGGACCTCGCACAGGACCTGTCCGCCGCGGCGGTGGTCCGCCCCGCCCCCGGCTCGGCGACCGACGGCACCGGCTTCTTCGAGAGCGAGGACCTCCTCCAGTTCCGCTGGCAGCTGGCGCTCGGCGGCGACCCGCTCACCGACACCGAGATGGACGCCCTCGCCGAGGCCCACCGCCCGGTCGTCCGGCTGCGCGACCAGTGGGTGCTGGTCGACCCGGCGCTCGTCCGCAAGGCCCGCAAACGGGACCTGGGCCTCCTCGACCCGGTCGACGCGCTGTCCGTCGCCCTCACCGGCACCGCCGACGTCGACGGCGAGACGGTCGAAACCGTCCCCGTCGGTGCGCTGGCCGCCCTGCGCGACCGCCTGACCGCGGGGATCCGCCCGGCCGAACCACCCCTCGGCCTGCGGGCCACCCTCCGGGACTACCAGCTCCGGGGCCTGGCCTGGCTCGACCTGATGACCTCCCTCGGCCTCGGCGGCTGCCTCGCCGACGACATGGGCCTCGGTAAGACCGTCACCCTCATCGCCCTGCACCTGAAGCGGGCCCGCCGCGAACCGACCCTGGTCGTCTGCCCGGCCTCCCTGCTGGGCAACTGGCAGCGGGAGATCATGCGCTTCGCCCCCGGCGTCCCCGTCCGCCGCTTCCACGGCCCCGACCGCAGCCTCGACGACCTGGACGGCGGCTTCGTCCTCACCACCTACGGCACCATGCGCTCGGCGGCCCCCTCCCTGGCCGACCGCACCTGGGGCATGGTCGTCGCCGACGAGGCGCAGCACGTCAAGAACCCCTACTCGGCCACCGCCAAGGCGCTGCGCACGATCCCGGCCCCCGCGCGCGTGGCCCTGACCGGCACGCCCGTCGAGAACAACCTCTCGGAGCTGTGGGCGCTGCTCGACTGGACCACCCCGGGCCTGCTCGGCCCGCTGAAGTCCTTCCGCGCCCGGCACGCGCGCGCCGTGGAGAACGGCGAGGACGAGGAGGCGGTGGAGCGCCTGGCCCGGCTGGTCCGGCCCTTCCTGCTGCGCCGCAAGAAGTCCGACCCGGGCATCGTGCCCGAGCTGCCGCCCAAGACCGAGACCGATCATCCGGTGCCGCTCACCCGCGAACAGGCCGCGCTGTACGAGGCGGTCGTCCGCGAGTCGATGCTCGCCATCGAGACGGCCGAGGGCATGCCCCGCCGGGGCCTGGTGCTGAAGCTCCTCACCTCGCTGAAGCAGATCTGCAACCACCCCGCGCTGTTCCTCAAGGAGGAGCAGACCCCGGCCGCCGGCGACCGGCTCGCCGCCCGCTCCGGCAAGCTCGCCCTGCTGGACGAGCTGCTGGACACCTTGCTGGCCGAGGACGGGTCCGCCCTCGTCTTCACCCAGTACGTCGGGATGGCCCGCCTGATCACCTCCCACCTGGCCACCCGCGCCGTCCCGGTCGACCTCCTCCACGGCGGCACGCCCGTCCCCGAGCGGGAGCGCATGGTGGACCGCTTCCAGGCCGGTTCGACGCCGGTCCTGGTGCTGTCGCTCAAGGCGGCCGGCACCGGCCTCAACCTCACCCGGGCCGGCCATGTCGTGCACTTCGACCGCTGGTGGAACCCGGCCGTGGAGGAGCAGGCCACCGACCGCGCCTACCGCATCGGCCAGACCCAGCCGGTGCAGGTGCACCGCCTCATCACGGAGGGCACCATCGAGGACCGCATCGCCGAGATGCTCCAGTCCAAGCGCGCCCTGGCCGACGCGATCCTCGGCTCCGGCGAGTCCTCCCTCACGGAACTGACGGACCGGGAGCTGACCGACCTGGTGTCCCTGCGGAGGTCGTCATGACACCCCGCGAGGACCACGCACCCGTCCCCGGGGAGGACGCGACGAGCGCCCGCCCGGCCGACGAGGCCCGCCGCGCGCTGCGTGAGGCCCGCGAGCGGGCCGCTGCGGCCCAGGACCCCGACCCGGCACCGGCTGCCCGTCCGGAGCCTCCCCCGGCCGGGGGAGGCTCCGGACGGGCAGCCCCCGGTCCGGCCGACGCGGCCCGCGAGGCGCTGCGGAGGGCGGTGTCCGAGCTGCGGGGGAGCGGACGGGGGGACACCGGTGCCGTCGAGGCCGCCGGCTCCTCCGAAGGCGCCGACGCGCCGGGGAATGCCGGTGCGCCACCGGTCACCCGTGCCCCCGACGCCGCCGGAGCTTCCGAGGGCGGCGGTGGGCAGGAGGGCAGGACTGCCACCGGTGTGGACAGCGGGTCGGAGGGCGCGGACGCGTCCCACACCGCCGACGCGTCCCACATCGCCGGCAGGCCACACAATGCCGGTGAAACCGAGGACACCCTGGCGGCCGTGAAGCCGCAGCCGCAGCCGCAGCCGCAGGAATCCGGCGACCCGCGGACGAGCCCGGAGCAGACCACCCCGGCCGATGCGCCGCCCGCGCGCTCTGCCGACCCGGCGGGCACCGAGCCCCGTGCCGCGGACGTGGCGCGCGAGGCACTGCGCGCGGCTCGGGACGAAGCGCGGCGGGCCCGGGAGGCGACCGAGCGGGAAGGCGCCCGCCGCAGGCGCCGGGCCCGGCAGAGCGCCGTGGACGACAGGGCGGCGGCTGTGCGGCGGGCGGGCGCGGACACCCCCGGCAGGGGCGCGCGTGACGGTATGCAACTGCTGTCCGACGCCTTCCGGATGCCGGGCCTGTCGGACGCGGCCGCGGACGACCAGGAGCGAACGAGCAGCCAGGAGCGAACGAGCGGGCACGAGGCCCGGTCCGCTCGCATGACCGACCTGCTGCACGGCCCGGCCGTGCCTAACTCGGAAACGCCGCACAGCGGGCATGCCCTGGCCGCAACGAGCCCGGACGAGCCGGACAGCGCAGGGCGACCGGGGCTCCGGCCCGAGACCCCGCACACCCCGAACGCCGGGACCAGCGACCCGGACACCCGGGATCCGGCCCCCGCCCCGCACGGCAACGGCCGGGCCGACCATGACCCGGACCTCACTCCGCACGACGATGCCCCGCACGACGACGCCCTGCCCAAGGACCCACCCACCGACGCCCCACCCACCGACGCCCCGCCCAAGGACGCCCCACTCGCCGACACCCCGTCCACCGACACCGCCCAGGCGAAGCCTGCCCCGGCCTCGGTCGCGGCCCCGCCCCCCACCACCTCCACATCCACCCACAACCGACCCCGCCACCCCGCGCCTCCGAGCTCTCCACCCACCGGCCCTGCCCTACCCACCGACCCGGCCCCGCCCACGACCTCCGCGTCCCACACCCCCCGGTCGGCCCGATCCCCCCGCTCCATGGCCGCCCCGTCCCGCGACAACGAACTCCGCCGCACCTTCCCGCCCCTGCCACCCCGGGAGGGCGACCGCTTCGCCGAGAGCTGGTGGGGAAACGCCTGGGTCGGGGCGCTGGAGCAGGGCGCGCTGGACGTGAAGCGGCTGGAGCGCGGGCGGGGATACGCGGGGCAGGGGCATGTCGACGCCATCACGGTGACGCCCGGCCTCGTGCTGGCCTACGTCCAGGGCAGCCGCCCCCGCCCGTACCGCGTCCAGGTACGCCTGCGCACACTCGACGACACCGACTGGGACCGCTTCCTGGACGCCGCCGCCGACCGCCCGGGGCACATCGCGGCGCTGCTCGACAAGGAGATGCCCCAGTCGCTCGCGGAGTGCGGCGTTCCGCTGCTGCCCGGCCCCGGTGACCTGGAGCCCCGGTGCAGCTGCCCCGACCGCGGTCACCCCTGCAAGCACGAGGCCGCCCTCTGCTACCAGACCGCCCGGCTGCTCGACGCCGACCCCTTCGTCCTGCTCCTGCTGCGCGGCCGGGGCGAGCGGGACCTGCTCGACGCGCTGTCGCGGCTGAACGCCACCCGCGCGGCGCGCGCCGCGCAGGACAGGGGCCCGGCGCCCCTGCCCGGCGTGCGGGCGACGGAGGTGCTCGCCTCGCGCGCCCTCGCACCCCTCCCCGCTCCACTGCCTCCGCCCGCCCATCCCCAGCAGCCCCCGGCCTACCCGGCGGCCCCCGGCGGCCCGGACCCCTTCGCGCTGGACCAGCTGGCCACGGACGCCGCCGCCCGCGCCCACGCCCTGCTGGTCACCGGCCGTGACCCGGTGGGACAGCTGACCTTCTGGCAGGACGCGGTCCGCCTGGCCGCCGCCCGACCCGGGGCGGGGCTCACCGCCGGCACCCGGGCGGTGTACGCGTCCCTCGCCGCCGCGGCGGGCCGTACCCCGTCCGAGCTGGCCCGCGCGGTCGCAGCCTGGCGCCAGGGCGGACCGGAGGGCCTCGCCGTACTGGAGGAGCCATGGGACCCGCCGGCCGGGCGGTTCGACCGGGCCCGCCCCCTCCTGCTCGCCGCCGACCTGCCCGCCTTCCGGCCCCGGCGCAACCACCTCACCCACCCCCAGGGCCACGTCCAGCTCCGCCTCGGCCGTGACGGCCTCTGGTACGCGTACGAGTCCGAGCCGGGCCACGACGACTGGTGGCCCAGAGGCACCCCCGACCTGGACCCGGTCGGCGCCCTCACCGGACTCGGACTGCCGGGCGACCCCTGACGGAGCCCCGGGCGCACCTCGCGGCATATGCGTGAAGGCGGTATGAGAGTTCCCCGGTGACACCCGGGAGCCGGGTGTCAGGATGCGGGGACCCGCGTCGGCGGTGCCGGACCCGGCGGTTAGCGTGGAGCGGTGAGTGAGACCACGACCCCTGCCCTCCAGTACCGCTTCGACGGCCCGGAAGACGCCCCCGTCCTCATCCTCGGGGCCTCGCTCGGCACGACGTCGCAGATCACGTGGACCGCCAGGCCTGGATCAGTCTGGCGGTCGATCTCGTCAAGGAAGTCGCGGAAGTCAACCGCCCGGTGCTGCGCGGACAGCTTCCCGATCACCTTGCCGGTGGCGGTGTTCAGGGCGGCGAACAAATCCACCGTGCCGTGCCGGACGAGGACGGCCTCCTCGGTCGTTGCCACGGCCTCGGCGCTTCTGCCGACCTCACTCGGACGGTGCCGAGGTCGTTGAGCGAGGAGCGGAGACAGTCCAGATACGTGCCCGGATCGGCCTCGGCGAGGCGGCGGTGGATGGCGACGGCCGAACGCAGTGAGACCAGCGCCGTCTGCGGGCTGCCGAGGTCCGCGTGCAGGGTGCCTAAGTTGATGAGCCAGGTGGCGATGTTCGCCAGCTGAGCTTCTCGGAGCGCGGAGTCGAACCGGCGAGAGATTCCTACTGCGGTATCCAGCGACACCAGCGCTTCCGCGTGTCGACCCAGTTCCCATGGTTGCCGTATCCGCCGCCGGCAGTCGCCGAGCGCCGTGCGCAGCCCGGAGATGAGGGGGCGTACGTGGTCGGATCCACGTGTATGTAAGCCTCCGCCCAGGCGAGCCCGCCTTCCAGCGGGCCGAGCGCGTCCGCCCAGCGCTCGTCGTCCGCCAGGTAACGGCCCATCTGGTCGAGGACCCGTGCGAGGTCGAAGGCGTACCGCACCGGGTCGGTCTTCCACGCGGCCTCGTACTGCCTGACGGCGCCAGCAGCCGCCCCGTGGCGTTCCTGCCGAAGGCCGGCCGCGTTCAGGCAGACGGCCAGGATCGACAGGCACCGGCCGAGGTCGGCCCGGTGAAGTTCGGGCGCTTCTGCGTGGCGGAGTTGCATGAGCTGGACGGCTTCCGCGGCGGCGGGCAGTGCCTGGGGCGGCGGGTCCGCGAAAAGGCGGAGGAGGGCGAGGTTGGAGAGAGACTTCGAGAGTTCGGCGGAGTGGGCGGCTGGGTTGCCCCGGGCGAGGCGGCGCCAGACGGCGATGGATTCGGCTGTCGTGTCTGTCCCCTCCATCAGCTGTCCCGCCTCGGCCAGGTCTGCGCCGAGGGCCTGCAGGGCGTGTGCAAGACCCGCGTCGTGGGCGGTGGGGTCGGCCCGGGCCAGGGTGCATGCTTTCCACCGCTTGCTGCCAGCACGCCAGAGCCTCCGCCCTCCGTCCCTCCCTGGCCAACTGCGCGGAAAGGGTGAGGAGGGAGGCGGCGAGGGGCTCGTGCCCCGCCGCGTCCTGTTCGGCAAGTGAAAGCCGGAGGGAAAGTGCCTCGCGGGAGACTACGACGGACTCGGCCTGAAGTCCTTGGTGGGAGAGCTGGCGGCCGTGAGCGTGTAGGGCGTCGGCCAGTCCCGGCTCGTGGGCGGGGGCGGCGGCGGAGAGCTGGCGCCAGGCCGTCGCCGCGCGTTCGCCAACCTCCAGGGCGTCCTGATGCCGGCCGGCCTCCGCAAGCCGCACGGCGAGGCCCGCGAGGATACCGGCGTAGAGAGGCTCATGCCGGGCACGCTCGGCTTCGGCGAGGGGCTGGGCGAGGGCAGCGGCCTCCTCGGTGGCCCGCAGGGCCTCGGCCGGGCGCCCATTGTGGTGGAGGCAGTCGCCGAGTCGGCCCAAGGCAGCAGCGAGCACCGGGACGTCGTCATCGAGCTCCCACGCGGCGGTCACGCCCCGCCGGGCGACCTCCAGGGCCTCGGCGTCGAGCACGTCGCGCACTCTGGGCGACCGGCTGCCGCCCAGGTCGGCGATGACCTCGGACTGGTCGTCGAGCGCGGCCTGCCCCTCCAGCCCGTCGGCGGTGGACACCTCGTCGAGGAGGTCCGAGAGTTCGGCGATCGCCTCCTCGAGGCCCTCCGCGATGGCCGCGAAGTGCCGCCCGTCACCGGCGATCAGCGCCGGATCGGCCTTGCGCGAGGCGCTCCGGGAGCGCGAACACCGGCGCGGTGTCACCGCGCGGCTCATGGACGGACAACTCCGCACGCACGTCGTGGTTCCCCATTTCCGCAGCTTCCTGGCCTGGCCCAGCGATACTGCGGCACCACGGGGGCCTTGCCGCAAGCCCCCCGGTGGGCTACACATCGAGAGTGGCGAGGAGTGGGTGCACCTCCTTACTCCCGTGGTGGGGTCAGACGGCGAACAGTGTGTCCTGCTCCGCGCGGAGCGTGTCGACGAGCCGCCTCGGCGGGAGGGTCACGTCCCCGTAGCTGAGCACGGTGTCCTTGGCGACGGCTCGGCGCAGCACGCAGCCCTCGGAGATGCCCATCGGCAGCAGGTCGTCCGCCCGTGTCACGGCGTGCGACTCGGCCACCCCGTAGGCGTCGTAGCCGCCGATCCCGTCCAGCACCGTGCCGGTCGGCAGGTCCCGCTTGGCGGTGGCCACCACATCGACACGGGGACCCGCGGGCGGGGTGAGGGCCGCGTCGCCGAAGTCCACGGCACGGACCACGGTGTGCGGCACCTCGAAGTGGCACAGGTGGTAGGGCGTGTAGAAGGCGTACAGAGGGCCGCGGCCGAGCTTGTACAGCTCCAGGTAGCTGCGCTGCGCCGGGTCGTCGTGGGTGCCGAGGACGTACACACCGGGGGCGGGCTTGGTGCCTACCACGTAGTCCACGATGCCGCCGTACTCGCGCAGTTCGTCGACGTCGTACATCTGGGTCAGCTCGTCGACGTGGCCGGTGTGGTCACGTCCGTACATGCCGCGCCGGGGCACGGTGAAGCCGAAGGCGTTGGCCACGATCGCCTGCTCGAAGGAGACCTTCGTCCCGTCGGTGAAGCTGGTGATCATGTGGACGTTCTGGCCCCACCGGTCGGCGAACGGCTGCTGGGTGGTGGGGGTGCGGTACTCGTCCTGGAAGCCCTTGATGTTGCCGGCCACCAGCGGCGTCACGCCCAGACTGCGTACGAAGCGGAGCAGGTTGGCCTGCACCGCCGGCTGGTCGCCGTCCGCCCCGGTGAGCACCACCCCGGCCGAGCGGGCGCGGTGTGCGAGCAGCGGGCCCACGGTGCAGTCGAGCTCGGCGTTCATCGTCACCACCGGCAGGCCCCGCTCGATGGCGGCGATGGTGATCCGGGCGCCGAAGTCCACCGCACCGGTGACGTCCACCAGACAGTCGATGCCCTCTGCGGCGATCAGCGCGAACGCGTCCTCGGTGACCACAGGACGGCCCCCGGCCACCGCGGCCGAGATCGCGTCCGCCGTGTCGGCCCGCGCGGGCGCAAGCCCCGCCTCCTTGTAGGCGCGTTCGGCGTTGGCCGGATTGCGGTTGGAGATCGCCGCGACCCGCATGCCCGGCACCGAGGCGGAGATATGCCGTACCAGGCCGCGCCCCATGTAGCCGGCGCCCACCATGCCGACCCTGATCGGCCGATCCTCTTCCGCGCGGCGGCGCAGCGCGGTGTCGACAATGATCATCGGCTGCCCGCCGGAACCTCGGCCGACCCGGGTCGGCGGGCGGGGCGCGGTGCGCCCGCGCGGCGGCCGGGCGACGCGTCACACCGTTCGCCCGAGCGGAGAGGGCGTAAGGAGCGGGTGGGTGACCCGCGGTCGTCATCCGGTTGTTTCCGCTCGATGAGCGCCGCACTCGTCGGCGGAGTGGCGTGAACCAGCATGGCGAATCTCCGATGCCTGTCGATGTGTCAGGGAATTGCGAGGCTAGGTCGGTGGCACGAAGCTGGGCAACAGCCGCCGGAGCGCGTCACGCCGAAAGCGGCGCGGGGCTCTGGTGGCCGGCCTTTCGACTGCTTACCGTACGCAGTCGAACAACGAACTAGGTCACTGTGCAACGGAGTTGACGGTCCGACTGGCGCACTCGATATCGTCGCGCAATGCGTCCGCTCCCCGTCGCAGACCCAGGTCATCCCGATATCCGATCGGCCTCGCGCTATATGCTGTGGCTCGCCGGCCGTATCGCCGGGCCACTGAGCGCGGCGGCCTTCCTGGGCCTGCTCTGGCTCGGCTCGCAGGCACTCATGCCGGTCGTCGTCCGCGAGGCCATCGACGAGGGGCTCGTTCCCGGCGACATGCGCGCCGTGCTGCTGTGGTCCGCCGTGCTCCTCGGCCTCGGCGTGGTGCAGGCGGTGTCCGGCATGATCCGGCGCCGGCTGAGCATGCACAACGCGCTGGCCGCGGGCTTCCGCACGGTGCAACTCGTGGTCGGCCACGCGGGTCGGCTCGGCGCGGACCTCGAACGCCGCGTCGACGACGGTGAATTCGTCAGCGTCGGTACCTCCGACATGACGACCATCGGCAACGCCTTCGACGTCGTCGGCAGGGCCTTCGGCGCCGTCGTCTCGACCCTGCTGGTGGCCGTGGTGCTGCTCGACCAGTCGCCCTCCCTCGCCGTGCTCCTGATCGTCGCCCTGCCCGCGATCATCCTCACCATGGGCTACACCCTGCGCCCGCTGCACCGCAGACAGAGCGCCTACCGGGAGCTCCAGGGCGAACTGACCTCCCGGCTCACCGATGTGGTCACCGGCCTCCGGGTCCTGCGCGGCGTCGGCGGCGAGACCTCCTTCGCCCGCTCCTACCGCGAGCGCTCCCAGCGGGTGCGCGCCGCCGGCTCCCGGGTAGCCGGCGCCGAGGCCCTGATCCGTGCTGCCCAGGTGCTGCTGCCCGGCCTGCTGGTCGGCACCGTCACCTGGATCGGCGCCCGCGCCGCGCTGACCGGCGCGGTCACGCCCGGCGAGCTCGTCGCCTTCTACGCGTACGCCGCCTTCCTCGTCGAACCGCTCGCCATCTTCACCGACACCGCCGACCGGTTCGCCCGCGCCCACGTCGCCGCCCGCCGCGCCATCGCCGTGCTCGCCCTGCCGGCCGGTCCGCCCCACGGCACGCACGGCCGCACCCCGGTACCGGCCGGTGCGCACGACCTGGTCGACGAGGCCACCGGACTGGTCGTGACCGCCGGCTCGTTCCTCGTGGTCGTTGCGCCGCCGGCCGAGGGCGTACGCCTGGCCGACCGGCTCGGCGGCTACGCCGACGGGCCCGTCCGCTACGCCGGACTGCCGCTGACCGAGCTGCGACGCGACGACCTCCTCACACGCGTCCTCGTGGTCGACAACCGCTCCCGGCTCTTCCGCGGCCCCCTGCGCGACAGCCTCGACCCGCACCGCACCGCCGGCGACGATCAGGTGCTCGCCGCGCTGCGGGTGGCAGCCGCGGAGGACATCGTCGAGGCACTCCCCGACGGCCTGGACACCGAGATCACCGCTGACGGGAGCCGCTTCTCCGGCGGCCAGCGCCAGCGGCTGGTCCTCGCCCGCGCCGTGCTCGCCGACCCTGACGTCCTCGTCGTCGTGGACCCCACCTCCGCCGTCGACGCCCACACCGAGGACCGGATCGGCCGCCGGCTGCGGGCCGCCCGCGAGGGCCGCACCACCGTCCTCGTCAGCTCCAGCCCGCTGCTGCTCGACCACTCCCAGCAGGTCGCCCTCGTCCACGACGGCTTGGTCGTCGCCACCGGCGGCCACCGCGACCTGCTCGCGACCAGCGCCCCGTACCGCCGGGTCATCCAGCGCGAGACCGGCGCGGAGCCCACCCGGGACGCGCCCGCCACCAGCCTCGTCACCCGGGAGAACACGGAATGAGCAGGGCAGCACTGCCGGTCGCTGACACGGCCGAGGTACGCCGGCACGCCCGCGCCCTGGCCAGCCGCCACACCGGCGACCTCGCACGGCTGCTGGCGCTGCACGGACTGGCCGCGGCGTGCGGCCTGGTCGCCCCCTGGCTGATCGGCCGGCTCATCGACGAGGTGGTCGGCGGCACCACGGCCGGCACCGTCGACCTGCTCGCCCTCGGCCTGCTGGCCTCCCTGGTCGCCCAGGCCGCGCTCACCTACGGTGCGGTGCAGCGCTCCTGCCGGTTCGGCGAGAAGATCACCGCCGAGGTGCGCGAGGACTTCGTCGACCGGGTGGTGGACCTGCCTCTGTCCACCGTCGAGGACGCCGAACCCGGCGACCTGATCACCCGCGCCTCGCGCGACACCGATGCCCTCACCAACACCGTCCGCTACGCCGCGCCCGAGACCCTGATCGCCTCGCTCACCTGCCTGTTCACCTTCGGTGCCCTGCTGCTGACCGGCCCGCTCACCGCGCTGCCCAGCCTTCTCGCCGTCCCGCCCCTGTGGATCGGCACCCGCTGGTACCTGCGGCGCTCCGGCATCGCCTACCGCAGGCGCGGGGCCAGTTACGTGGCGCTCGGCGACAGCCTCGCCGAGACGGTGCCAGGGGCCCGCACCGCCGAGGCGTTCGGCCTCCAGCAATGGCGCCGCCGGGCGCTCGACCGCGACCTGGGCACGGCCTACCGGGCCGAGCGGCACACCATGTGGCTGCGCAGCTCCTGGTACCTGCTGGTGGAGCTCAGCTACGCCGTCCCGCTGGTCGCCACTCTCGCCATCGGCGGGCTGCTCCACACCCAGGGCCTCGCCTCGCTGGGCCAGGTGGTCGCCGCGACCCTCTACGTACGGCAGCTGATCTTCCCTCTGGACGACGTGCTGAGCTGGATGGACGAGCTCCAGATCGGCTCGGCCTCGCTGGCCCGGGTCCTCGGGGTGAGCAAGCTGCCCGCCGACCGCGAGCCCACCGGCGCCCGGCCCGCGGGCCAGGACCTCACGGCCCGCGCGGTCACCTACTCCTACGTGCCAGGGCGCCCCGTCCTGCACGGCGTCGACCTGGAACTCGCGCCGGGCGAACGGCTCGCCGTGGTCGGCCCCTCCGGCTCCGGCAAGTCCACCCTCGGCAAGCTGCTCGCCGGCATCTACCACCCCGGCTCCGGCACGGTCCGCCTCGGCGGCGTACCGCTGGTCGAGCTGAGCACCCGCGACCTGCGCGGCCGCGTCGCCCTGGTCACCCAGGAACACCACATCTTCCGCGGCACCCTGCGGGAGAACCTCACCCTCGCCCGGCCGGTCGCCGACGACGCCGAGGTGCACCGCGCCCTGGAGGTGGTCGGCGCTGGCGACTGGGTGGCGGCCCTGCCGGACGGCCTGGACACCCCTGTCGGCTCCACCGGGCACGACCTCACCGCCGCACAGGCCCAACAGGTGGCACTGGCCCGCCTGTTGCTCGCAGACCCGCACACCCTGGTGCTCGACGAGGCCACCGCGCTGCTCGACCCGGCCACGGCACGGCACACCGAACGAGCCATGGCCGCCGTCCTGAGCGACCGGTCCGTCATCGCCATCGCGCACCGGCTGCACACCGCCGAGGACGCCGACCGGATCGCGGTCGTCGAGAACGGCCGTATCACCGAACTGGGCAGCCACCACGAACTGCTGGCCGCCGGCGGCGCCTACGCCGCACTGTGGCGCGCCTGGCACAGCGAATGAAATAGCGGTACCCGGACGGCGATTGAAATCGTTGCGGTGAATACGGCTCCGGTCCTAGCCTGAGGAATATGAACCCAAGGAATCCGCATGTGGATTGGGACGCCCTTTTCGGCGACGACTACGACTACTTCGATCTCCCCGATCTCACACCGGAACTGAGTGAGAAGGAAGCGTCCAGCATGGTCGCACTCGGCGGATTCGAACCGGGAATGGACCTCCTGGACGCCCCGTGCGGGCACGGCCGGCACGCCAACGTGCTGGCCTCGCGCGGCTATCGGGTGGTCGGCATCGACCGCGACGAGCGCTTTCTCGCGATGGCCGGCAGCGAGGCCGGGAAAATGGGCATCCAGGTCGATTACCGGCACGTCGACCTGCGGGAGATGTCCTTCGAGGCGGAATTCGACGCGGCCGTCTCCTGGTACAGTTCCTTCGGCTACTTCGACGACGAGACGGACCGCGACATACTCCGGCGCTATCGCCGCGCACTCCGTCCCGGCGGCCGGTTCCTGCTCGACATGCATTCCCCCTACCGGCACATTCCGAGCGTGCTCGCCAATCACGAGATGCACGTCGACATCCTGCGCCGGGGATCGGACATGGCCGTCGACATCCAGGAACTGGACGCCGAGGCCAGCCGCTACTACGCGGAGAAAATCACCATCCGCGACGGCAAGGCGGAGCGGGCCCGCTACAGCGTCCGCATGTTCACCGCCCCCGAGATCCTCGAGTGGTTCCGGGCCGCCGGCTTCTCCCAAGCGCGGGTCATGAACGAGTCCGGCGGCACCTTCACCGTCAGCAGCCGCCGCCTGGTGGTCCTCGGCACCGCCTGACCCACCCCGCGCCCGTCCCCGCCGGGTCACGCGTGCCCGGCCTCGTCCAAGACAGCCCACCGTGACGACCATCCGCGAAAGAGGGGTTCTTGTGGACATCCACTCCGCCCATCCCGTGGCCTCGACCAGCCGGTTCCGTACCAAGGGCGCCGACATCGGCGTCGACGCCCTGCGCGCCCACTACTCCGCCCACCGCTGCGCCCAGATACCGCGGGTCACCGACGTCACCGAGCTCAAGGCGGCGGCCCTGTCGGCCTACCGCGAACTGGGCGACGAGGTCGAGCTCGACGCCCAGGAGCACACCTCCGCCGACGGCGCGCTCGGCTACGGCTTCCGGCTGCGGCGCATCGACGCCAAGACCGACTCACCGGCCCGCGCCGAACGCGTCACCACCGTCCTGCGGGACTACGGCCTGCTCGACTGGGCCGAACACGCGGCACACCAGCTGCTGCCCGTCGTCGACACCATCACCGGCCGCCGACTGCACTACGAGCGGGCGTTCGTCCTGGTCTACCGCGAGGGCGACTACATCGGCCCGCACGGCGCCGAGGAGGACACCGACCTCGACCGGTTCAACCTCCAGTTCCCGCTCTGCTACGGCACCGTCGGCTCCATGCGCGTCCTGCGCGAGGGCTTCCTGGAGCCGATGTACGACCGCGACGGCGACGCCCGCCTCCTCGGCCCGCGCATGTGGCACGAGGTACCGCCGCTGCTCCGGCTGCCCGACGGTCCGGACCCGCTGCGCCTGGTCGTGTCGCTGCGACTGAGGGCGCACGGATGACCGGCGTCACCACCGGCGCCGAACGCGCGGCGCGCGCCGCCGAGACCGCCGCCGTGGCCGCCGAGGTCTTCCGGCGCCACGGCGCGGACTTCGCGGCCGCCCGCCGCGCGGCCGGCTGGACGAACGCCACCTGGCTGGGCGGCGGGCTCGCCGTACGCGTCGCCGGTTCCGCCGGCGCCCGGGACCTGGTCCGCGAGACCCGGCTGGCCGCTCTGCTGCCCCCCGAGGTGGGCTACCCGACGGTGCTGGACTCCGGCGCGACCCGCGGCTTCGAGTGGGTCGTCACCCGGGAGATCGCCGCGACCAGCCTGGACGACGCCTGGGACACCCTGGACGGCGAACGGCGCGTGGCCGCGGCCCGCCGGCTGTGGGAGCGCGCCCGGGCGGTGCACCGGGTCGACCAGACCGCCGCCGCGGCCGTGGCCCGGCTCCACAACCCCTTCTACGCGCGCTCCCCGGACGAGGGCGGGGCCGCCCTCCTGCGGCTGCACACGGCCGGGGTGCTCACCCGGGACGAACGCGCACGGCTGAGTGCCGCGCTCGACCGCCACTGGGCGGCCCTGCCCGACGCCCCCCGGGTGCTCAACCACGGCGACCTCTCCCCGGTGAACGCGCTGTGGGACGGCACCGACGTGGTGGCTCTGCTGGACTTCGAGTTCGCCGTGCTTGCCCCCGTACAACTGGACCTGAACGAACTGGTGAAGCTGGCCTTCGCGCCCCCGCCGGCCGGCGCCGGGCCGACCGCCCGGGAACGCGCCGACCGGGCACTGCTCCAGGAGGCGGTGGCCGAACTGGCCCGGCCCCTGCTGCGCACCGACGCGGACGACGACCTGCTGATCGGCCACTCCATCCAGCTGGAGACCTGGGGGCTGGAGCGCGAGCTGGCCAAGCCCGGCAGGAAGTCCTACGAGGACTGGGAGCCGTACCGGATGCTCGTCGCCTGCGCGCACACTGACGGCGGTCATTACGCCCCCCTGCTGGGGCGTTGAGCCCGCGGGGCCGTCACCGGCCCCCGGGGAAGGGTCTGAAGCATGATTCGAGCGCTGTTCGTGGACGCCGGCGGCGTGCTCTACAACAACATCAACGAGGAGACGGACTTCCTCGACCGGGTGGCCGACCGCTACGGCGTGGACCGCGCCGAACTCGCCCGGCGCGTCGAGGCGTCGGCGCCCCGGTACGAGAGCGGCGCCCGCCATGTGCACCAGGTGCTGAGAAGCCTCGTCGCGGACGGAGCGGGGCCACCGGCCGGCACACCCGAGGAGGCGCGGTGGCTGGACCGCGCGTACCTGGACTCCGTCCGTGCCCACCGGGACAACTTCCGCGCCCTGCGCCGCCTGCGGCAGGAGCGACCGGGCCTGACGACGGTCCTCACCAACAACGAGGCGGAGCACTGGGACCGTATGAAGGACGCCGCCTACGGGCACTTCGCCCTGTTCGACGCGCTGTACTCGTCATGGCGCGTGGGCCGGGTGAAACCGGCGCTGTCGTTCTTCACCGAGGCCCTGCGGGGCTGCCGGGTGGCGGCCGCCGAGACGCTGCTCGTCGACGACCGCGTCACGGTGCTGCGGGTGGGGGCGGAACTGGGGATGCACACGCTGCACGTGTCCACCCCCGAGGTCCTCGCCGAGCGGCTCGGCCCGGCGATCCGTGGGGACGTGCTGCCTTCCATTCCGTGACCCCCTTCAGCGGTGGATCTCCCGGACGTTGTCCAAGACCTTTTGGAACGCCCGGGCGATGTCGTCGATGGCGTCGAGCGGGGCCAGCAGCACCTCGTGTCCGAAGCTCACCACGCTCTCGTGGATGCGCTTGGCGACCGGAAGGTCGAACCGCGCCGGGTCCACCCGCTGCAGGTAACGCGCGTCGGTGGCGAACCGCCGGCGCGAGGCGGGTCGGTGCAGCGGATTGTCGTTCAGCGGCCGGTGGGTCAGCATCACCGGGAAGCCCAGCTCGGCGGTGAGCGCCCGGGCGATCCGGTCCACCGGCGCCACCGCCAGCACCTCGTCGGGCAGCCGCACCATGTAGCGGTAATAGGCCCGGGCGGTGGTCCCCGGTGAGGTGTCCTGCACCGTCATCCCCATGTCGGTGAGCCGGCCGGTCAGATGGTCGGCGGCACGCACCCGGCGGGCGTTCTGCCCGTCGAGCAGGGCCAGCTGGTCCAGAAGCACAGCCGCGTGGAACTCCGACAGGCAGGCGTTGCTGCCCATCAGCCGGCCGGTCTCCTCCAGCTCCATCTCGCCCACACCCACCGGTTCCTGGCGCAGCACCCGCCCGTCCGCCCGCAGGTGCTCCGCGCGGTTGGCGATCTCCGCGTCATCGGTCACCAGCGCACCGCCCTCGCCGCAGGTCAGCAACTTGCTGCCCTGCATGCTGAACACCCCCGCCGCACCGAACGCACCCACCGGCCAGTCGCCGTAACCGGCGCCGTGCGCGTGCGCGCAGTCCTCGATCAGGGGCAGACCGTGCCGCTGGGCGATGTCCAGCAGCGAGTCCAGGTCCGCCACGGCCGAGTACGCGTGCACCACGGTGATGGCCCGGGTCCGCTCCGTGATCGCCGACTCCACGGCGGCCGGATCGAGGCAGTACGTGGCCGGATCGACGTCCACCAGCACCGGTACGGCGTTGATGCCGAGCACGGCCGACGCGGACGCCACCCAGCTCAGCCCGGGCACGATCACCTCGTCCCCGGCCCCCACCCCGCACGCCTCCAGCGCGATGGCCAGCGAGGCGGTTCCCGTCGCCATCGGCACGCACATCGCCGAACGGCAGTAGTCCGCGAATGCGGCCGCGAATTGGCGCTCGTAGGACTGCCGCCCCTGATATGCGCAGCTGATGGTCCAGCGGCCGCTGGTCAATACGTCCTCGAGGCTTTTCAGTGCTCGCTCGCCCGGCTGTGGCCAGCGGGGCCACTCCCGCTCCGTCAGACGCGGTCCACCGGAGATCGCCAGTGCATTTCCCATGATTGCCCTCGCTTTCGAGAATGCGACGGATGGGCATCGGAATTTACGCACCCCCACCAGCCGTACGCCACAGTGCGTACGGCACGCACGGACCACCAGGAACTCCCGGCCGTGTTCGACCGGGGAAGGCACGCAGTCGAACGGGATGGGTACGCTGCGGCAAACCGGCCGCCCGGATATCAGGTCGCCTCTCCGCGGCCGGAGGCGGGAAGAATCAGGCGAGGAGTCAGAGATGTCCGGCAGTCCCCCGTCGCACCACCACCCGGCCGCCTCCCGTGCCGATGGACCGGGCCCGTGGGGGCCCCTCCAGGGGCACGCCCGGACGGTCATCGTCGGCGGCGGCCTCGCGGGCGTCGAACTCGCCGCCGCGCTGGCCGGCCACGGCGCCGAGGACGTCCTGCTGCTGGAGGCGGGCCCCGGGGAGGACCTGTCCCACATCCACATGACCCACCCGCGGGGGGCCGCCACCGAGGTCGTCTTCGCGCCGGAGCGCGACCCGCACTTCCACCGGCCCTGGCGGTCCGACGCGCCCCCGCACTACACCGGCATCTCCGGGCTGCGACGCCGGCTGGGCGGCCGGTCCCTGTACTGGCACGGCGTCATCCTGCCGCTGGAGGACTGGGCACTGCGCCCGCCCGCGTGGCCCGCCGAGGTCGTGGCCGACCTGACCACCGCCGCCGCCGGAGGGCCGTCCTGGTACGACCGGGTCACCGCGGACCTGACCGCCTGGAGCGGCGGCGTCCTGTGGGACCCCGCGCAGCCCGCCCGAACCCCGTTCGGCGGCTGGGAGTTCCGCCCGCTGCCCCGGGCCTGCCGGCACGTGCCCGGCACGGGCCGCTGGGAGGCGTACACCGCGCTGGCCGCCTGGCGCGGGCCCGGCGGCCGCCCCGCCCCGCCCCCCGGTGTCCGGGTGCGCTGCGACACCGACGTGCTCGCCGTGGACGTGCGGGACGGACGGGCCCGCGGGGTCCGGGTGCGCGCCGCCGACGGCACCGTGGCGACGGTCGCCGCCGACACCGTGGTGCTGTGCGCGGGCACCGTGGAGAGCACCCGGCTGGCCGCGCACGCCCTCACCGAGGCGGGCGCACTGCGCGCCCCCCGGCTCGGCGGCCTCGCCGACCACATCGTGCAGGGCTTCGTGGTCCGGCTGCCCGCCGGCCGACTGCCCGCACCCGGCTCGTACCACCTCCCGGCGGATCCCGTGCTGCGCTCCTACCTGCGGATGGACGTGTACGACGAGGGTCACGGCGAGGCGCTGCTGGACGTGCGGGTCACCGGCGAGCAACTCCCCAGCGATGACAGCGTGGTGGAGTGCCGGCCGTCCGCCGGACAGCCCTGGCGGGCGCACGTCCGCACCGCACTGCTGCCCGAGGACCGCAAGATGATCGGCGGACAGCGCGACCTGCTGCGCGACTTCTGGGCGGCGGCCGCCCGGGAACTGGGACTGCCCGCCACTCCGCTGGAGTTCACCGGCTTCGGTGACGCCGACCGCGACAACACCCGGGTGCTGCCCGACCACACCCGCGGCCAGTCCACCGGCCGGCCCGAGACCTGGGCGAGCCTGCTCGGCACCGAGGACCACGAGGGCGGCAGCCTGCCGCTCGGCCGGCTGCTCGACGCGCGCCAGGCCTTCCCCGCGCTGCCCGGCCTGTACGCCGCCGGGCCGGCCGTGTTCCCCCGGCTGGGCGCCGCCAACCCGTCCTTGACCACCATCGCGTTGTCCCGTCGGCTCGCCGCCCTGCTCGCGGCCTGCTGACACCGCACCCCGGACCACGGGGCGACACCCAGGAGGAACCACAGTGCCGGGACCGGGCTACCGCTTCTTTGGCGACGAGGAGCGCGCCAATGTGATGGCCGTGCTCGACCGCTGGTACGCGGGCCGAGAGGCGTTCGACGACCCCGGCGAGGGGGAGTGGGTGCGCCGCTTCGAACGGGCGGCGGCCGAGCGCTTCGGCGCCGCCCACTGCCTCGGCGTCAACAGCGGGACCTCCGCGCTGGTCGCCGCCCTCGTGGGCCTCGGCATCGGACCGGGTGACGAGGTCATCGTGCCCGGCTACATGTTCGTCGCCTCGATCGCCGCGGTACTGCACTGCGGTGCCGATGTGGTGCTCGCCGAGATCGACGAGTCCCTCACCCTGGACCCGGTCGACGTACGGGCCCGGATCACCCCCCGCACCCGGGCGATCATGCCCGTGCACATGCTTGGCGCCCCTTCGGACATGGACGCGCTGCGCGCCCTCGCCGACGAACACGGCCTGCTCCTGCTGGAGGACTGCGCCCAGAGCGCCGGCGGCAGTCACCGGGGCCGCCCGCTCGGCACCCTGGGCAGCGCCGGCACCTTCTCCCTCAACCACTACAAGGTGATCACCTCGCTCCAGGGCGGGTTCGTGCTCACCGACGACCCGCTGGTCTTCCAGCGCGCCTACTCCTTCCACGACCAGGGCTGGTTCCCCTACCGCCAGGACAGTGGCCGGGGCGACCTACTGCTCGGCATGAACCTGGGACTCGGCGAACTGCACGCCGCCGTGGCGCTCGCCCAGCTCGGCAAGCTCGACCGCATCCTCGGCCGGGTCCGCGACGTCAAACAGCGGCTGGTCCGGGCCGTCGGCGAACTGCCCGGAGTGCGCCGCAGGCACCTGCACGACCCCGAGGGGGAGTGCGGCACGACCGCCGTGTACGTCTTCGACGACGCCGCGCACGCCCGGGACGTCGCCGCCCGGCTCGGCACCCGGACGCTCCTCGACTCGCCGACGCACTACTACGGCGGGCTGCCCGCGCTCACCGCGTTCGGCCGCGGCGACCGTTCCACCGTGCCCTTCCGCGCCCCCGGAGGGCGCCCCGCCCCGCGCGCGTTCGAGCCCGGCGCCCTGCCCCGCACCGACAGCGTCCTCGCGCGTTCCCTCGCCCTGGCCACCGGCGTCTCCGACGGCTACCTCGGCCCCGGATTCGGCGTCCACCCCGGCTCTTCGGACGCCGAGATCGACGGCGCGGCGGACACCTTCCGCCGCGCCGTCAAGGGCGAGGCGCTGACCTGAGCGGTGCGGGCCGCCCGGGGCCGGCCGGCGGCGGTGCCGGCCGGTGACGTCACACCCCCGCGTCCCGCAGCAGCCCGGTCAGCCCGTCCGCGACGCCGTCCGCCGCGTACACCAGCCAGCATCCGTCCAGCCGGCTGCCGCCGCACAGGTCGTCGACGCGCCCCCCGGCCTCCCGCACCAGCAGGGCGGCCGGGGCGCGGTCCCAGACGTGGCCGCCCTCGTCGACTACCGCGTCGGCCCGGCCCTCCAGCAGGTCCGCGACCAGGCACACCGGGGACTCCACCCACCGGACCCGGCCGCGCACCGGCTCGACGGGGGAACCCGGCATCAGGAAGCCGCCCACTCGGGCCTCACCTAGCGGCACCGCGGCCCCGGGGATGCGCAGCGGACGTGCCGCCGACAACGGCTGTCCATCGGTGGACGCGAACGCCCCCCGGCCCTGGACCGCCCACCACCTCACACCCTCGGTGGGCCGGCTCAGCACGGCGGCCCGCAGCGCACCGTCGACCTCCAGGGCCACATGGGTGCCCCAGTCGCGCGCCCCGGCCAGGAACGGGATCGTCCCGTCGATGGGGTCCAGTATCCAGCGGCGCCGGGACGTGGTCCTCAGCGCGCCGCACTCCTCGCTCAGCACCGCGTCCCCGGGCCGTTCCGCCGCCAGCACCGCCAGCATTGCCCGCTCCACGGCGAGGTCGGCCTCGCTGACCGGGCTGCCGTCGCTCTTGTGCCGCGCGGCCGGCCGCCGTCCGAAGAATCCCAGCGCCAATTCACCCGCCAGATCGGCGAGTCGGTGCGCCAGCAGTACGTCACTGTCATTCTCCATCGGCCCACCATATCCACGGATGGATTACCGGCGGCGCGCCGCATTCCCCGCCGGCGTTCCCCGGCACCGGACAGTTGAACACCCGCGTGGAAAAAGTCCCGTGGCCGTTCCCGGTGTTAGCCTCTGGCATGCTCTTGGAGAACAAGCTCGTGGATCGCCGGAGCCTCGTCCGGCTTGTCGAGGAGAACTTCCAGGAATACATACCGAGCGGCCGGGAATTGCCCGAGCCGGAATTCTTCCCGCTCGGCGAGGACAGTTGGTCCTACCGCTGCGGACCCCTGTGGATCAGTGTCCGCCGCGATCTGGACGGGCATTTCCCCGGGGCGTACGAAGTGGCGCTCCTGCTGCGCGAGAGCGGCAAGGAGTACGTGCTCGCCCCGCTCGCCGGGCGGGACGGACGGGTGGTGCACCGGATCGCCGACTTCCCCGTCGTGGTCTTCCCGTACGTGGAGCGTGCCACCGCCTCCTCGGCGCCACCCAGCCCCGCACAACTGGACCTGCTGAAAGGCCAGTTGCGTGACGTGCACGGCTTCGAGCCGCCCGCCACCCGGCACGTCGACGTACCCACCGAGGACTTCCGCTTCCCCTTCGAGAACGACCTCGACAAGGCGCTGGAGGCGGCCCTGAACGGCGGCGCCGCGGAGTGCGGCCCCTACGGCGGTCGGCTGGCCGGTCTGGTGGCCCGTCGGTGGGACCACCTCACCGCGCTGCGCGAGGAAGCCGCCCGGGTGGCGGCCCGGTGCACCGCGCAGTGGCGCGGCGAACGCCCCGCGCTGACCCACGGCGACCCCAGCCCGGCGAACGTCCTGTTCGGGCGGGGCGTGGACATCATCGACTGGGGCGGGGCGATGTGGGCCCCGCCGGAACGCGACTGGGCCGCCCTGACCCGGGTGTTCGACGCCGCCCCCGAGGGCCGCCCGGTGTTCCTGCGCTTCTACGAACTGCGCTGGACGCTCGCCGAGATCGCCGAGTACGCCAGCCGCTTCACCGGCCCCCATACCGGGGACGCCGACGACGACGCCATGTGGGGCCGGCTGGCCCGCTACCTGCCCGCCGCCTGAAGCCCCGTACACCGCCGCAAGCGTCCCGTGACCGACTCGTACCGGAGGGTTGGCCGTGAGCCTGGTCAGTGTCCACAACGAATGGGATCCGTTGGAGGAGGCCGTCGTCGGCACCGCCCTCGGCGCCCGGGTGCCGGTCGCCGACCGGAGCCTGCTCGCCGTCGAGTACGCCGAGTACGCCGGGCCCGGCCGCTGGCAGGACGTGCCCACGGGCCCCTACCCGGACCGGGTCGTCAAGGAGACCGAGGACGAACTGGAGGAGCTGTGCGAGGAGTTGCGCGGCCTCGGCGTGACCGTCCGCCGCCCCCGCCCCCGCGCCCGCGACCACGCCGCCCGCGTGCGGACCCCCGACTGGGAGAGCGACGGGTACCACGACTACTGCCCCCGCGACGGGCTGCTCACCGTCGGGAACACAGTCATCGAGGCCCCGATGGCACTGCGCGCGCGGTACCTGGAGTCGTCGGCCTACCGGGAGCTGCTGATGGAGTACTTCACCAGCGGCAGCAGATGGGTGTCCGCGCCCAAGCCCCGGCTCGCCGACACGATGTACGACCCGGGCGCGCCCCCCGGCGAGCGGCTGCGCGAGCTGGAGCCGGTGTTCGACGCGGCAAATGTGCTGCGGCTGGGCACCGACCTGCTGTACCTAGTCTCCGACAGCGGCAACGAGCTGGGAGCCCGCTGGCTCCAGTCGGCCCTCGGCGAGACGTACACCGTCCACCCCTGCCGCGGCCTGTACTCCTCCACCCATCTCGACTCCACCCTCGTCCCCCTGCGGCCGGGCCTCGTCCTGGTCAACCCCGCCAGGGTGACCGAGGACAACCTGCCCCACGTGCTGCGCTCCTGGGAGCGGATCGAGTGCCCCGAGCTCATCGGCCTCGGCTACGCCGGAGACGTACCGCACTGCTCCCCGTGGATCGGGATGAGCCTGCTGGTGCTCCGGCCGGGCCTGGTCGTCGTGGACCGCAGGCAGCGGGGGCTGATGCGGGTGCTGGAACGGCACGGCGTGGACGTCCTGCCGCTGCGGCTCACCCATGCCCGGATGCTCGGAGGGGGCTTCCACGGCGTCACCCTCGACGTCCGCAGGTCCGGAACCCTCGAGACCTACCGCTTCTGACGAGAGGAGAGCGGATGCGTCCGCTGAGTGTGGACGGCGCCTGGCTGGCCGAGAGCCGTGCGTTCGCCGACGACCGGGGCGAGTTCCAGGAGCTGTACAGCGGCCGGGAGCTGAGCGCAGTGCTCGGTTACGAACCCGGCGTCGCCCAGGTCAACCGGTCCGTCTCGCGGCGCGGGGTGCTGCGGGGCGTGCACTTCGCCCAGGTCCCGCCCGGCCAGGCCAAGTACGTCACCTGTCTCAGCGGTGCCGTACTGGACGTGGTGGTGGACATCCGCGTCGGCTCGCCCACCTACCGTGCCTGGGACGCCGTCCGCCTCGACGACCCGCACCGTAGCCTGTACGTCGAGGCCGGGCTCGGCCACGCGTTCATGGCGCTCACCGACGACGCCGTCGTTGTCTACCTCACCTCGCGGGGCTACGCCCCCGGGCGGGAGCACGGCGTGCACCCGCTCGATCCGGACCTCGGCATCGCATGGCCCGAGGACATCGAGCCGGTGCTCTCGCACAAGGACCGGCAGGCCCCCGGCATCGCGGAGATGGAGCGGCGCGGCCTGCTGCCGGCGTACGGGGAGTGCGTCGCCTTCCACCGCTCCCTGCGCGAGCGGTCCGTGGCCTGAGCGCACGACTGGACGGCCCACCGGTGGACCTCCACCGGTGGGCCGTCGTCCGCGTGCGCCCCCGGCCGGAGGCGGCACCTCACCGCGGGGGCACCGCCGAACGGCCCACCGCACCGCACAGCGTGGGGAACGCCTCCGCCAGCGCGGCGCGCCAGTCCCGCAACGGCTCCATGCCCACCTCCCGCCAGCGCGGCTGGTCCAGCACGCTGTAGCCGGGCCGCGTGGCCGGCCGGGCCAGCGCCCGGCTTGTGGTGGGACGGACCCGGTCGGGATCGGCGCCGAGCAGCCGGAACGTCTCGCGGGCCAGGGCGTACCAGGTGGTGCCGTCGGTGTTGGTCGCGTGGTAGACACCGGCGGGCGCCGCACCGGCGAGTGCCGCCGAGCCCAGCGCCGCCAGCCGGTCGGCGAGGTCGGCGGTCCAGGTCGGCTGGCCGTGCTGGTCGTCCACCACGCGCACGGTGTCCTGCTCGGCCTCCAGGCGGATCATCGTGGCCACGAAGTTGGGCCCGCCCGCCCCGTACAGCCAGGCGGTGCGGACCACGTAGCCGGCCTCCGGCAGGGTGCTCAGCACCGCCCGTTCCCCGGCCCGCTTGGTGTAGCCGTACACCGTGTGCGGAGCGGTGGGGTCGTCCTCCCGGTACGGCCGCGCGGCCGACCCGGCGAACACGTAGTCGGTGGAGAGCCGGAGCAGGACGGCGTGCAGGGCGCGGCAGGCCCCCGCGAGATGACGCGGCCCGTCGCCGTTCACCGCCATGGCCCTCGACGGCTCCGACTGCGCCGCGTCGACCGCGGTCCACGCCGCGCAGTTGACCACCACCGCCGGCCGGTGGCGTGCCAGTGCGGCCCGCACGGCCGCGCCGTCCGTGATGTCCAGGGCGCCGCGGCCGAGCGCGGTCACCGCCGCACCCCGGCGCAGCAGCAGGGAGGTGAGTTCGCGCCCCAGCATGCCGGACGCACCGGTGACGAGGCAGCGCGGGCGAGGGTACGGGGACATGGTGTCGGTCTCCGGGGGATGCGCGCCCGGCGTCGGGCGGAGGGAACCCAGGGGCGTGCTTTCGGATCGTGCCGGGCGCGGTCCGAAAGACGCCCTAGTACTCCAGTCTGACTTCGCGATCTTGAGTCGGGTCCGGCTGGGAACGGGTACGGCCACCGCGTGATCATCGGGGGTTGTGTGGACTCCTGAAGAT
>NZ_JACHCX010000005.1:425348-492398 GCF_014207295.1 Streptomyces sp. AK010 | reverse complement strand
GCCGCCGGCATCTGGCACAACTGGACCACCAACGCCGCAATCAAACGATCACTGATCGCCTACGACCACTGAAGACATCGGACTCATTCATCTAGTGCCGCGGCAGGCAACGTTCGCCCCGTCGCGACGCCCGGCACGCACTCTCGCCGCACCGGGCACAAACCCAAGTACATCCAGATACGAGGGCATGCACCCGGCACGCCGAGAGCACGCACCGGACGCCGCTCCTTGACGGGCAAACGTTGCCTGCCGCGGCACTAGTACGGCACCCTGAAGTCGATGTACCCCAGCAGCACGATCACCGCCGCCACGCAGCCCAGCACCACGGCCGTCGAGATCCAGGAGGAGCGGCGGCGCGAACCGACGTGGTCCGGGTCGGCACGGAACGGCACCGGTCCGGGCGGGTCGTGCTTCCAGCGCGCGGTGAGCATACGGGCCCGGGCCGAGGGCTCCTTGTGCTCGGCTCCGTCCGCCCATCTGAGGTCGAACTCGCGGCCCTGATCGTCCTGTTCGTGCTCGGGCATTCCCGCTCCACCCCCGTGTGGTCCTTGCCCCCAAGAATAGAACAAGCGCCCGCGCCCCCGCCGTCGGAAAGGACGGCGGGGGCGCGGGCGTGATGCCTCGGTCAGGCGTCGATCACACGTCGAAGTACAGCTCGAACTCGTGCGGGTGCGGACGCAGCTGCAGTGGCGCGATCTCGTTCGTGCGCTTGTAGTCGATCCACGTCTCGATCAGGTCCGGGGTGAACACGTCGCCCTGGAGCAGGAACTCGTGGTCGGCCTCCAGGCGGTCGAGGACGGCCGGGAGGGAGGTCGGCACCTGCGCGACGCTCGCGTGCTCCTCGGGAGCCAGCTCGTAGAGGTCCTTGTCGATCGGCTCGGCCGGCTCGATCTTGTTCTTGATGCCGTCGAGGCCCGCGAGGAGGAGGGCCGAGAAGGCGAGGTACGGGTTGCCGGAGGAGTCGGGCGCGCGGAACTCGACGCGCTTGGCCTTCGGGTTGGAGCCCGTGATCGGGATACGCATGGCCGCGGAGCGGTTGCGCTGCGAGTACACCAGGTTGATCGGCGCCTCGAAGCCCGGGACCAGACGGTGGTAGGAGTTCACCGTCGGGTTGGTGAAGGCCAGCAGCGACGGGGCGTGCTTGAGGATGCCGCCGATGTAGTAGCGGGCGGTGTCCGACAGGCCCGCGTAACCGGCCTCGTCGTAGAACAGCGGCTGGCCGCCGGTCCACAGCGACTGGTGGACGTGCATGCCCGAGCCGTTGTCACCGAAGATCGGCTTCGGCATGAAGGTCGCGGTCTTGCCGTTCTGCCAGGCCACGTTCTTCACGATGTACTTGAAGAGCTGCAGGTCGTCGGCGGCGGCGAGCAGCGTGTTGAACTTGTAGTTGATCTCGGCCTGGCCGGCGGTGCCCACCTCGTGGTGCTGGCGCTCGACCTGCAGGCCTGAGGCGGCCAGCTGGAGGGAGATCTCGGCACGCAGGTCGGCGAAGTGGTCGACCGGCGGGGTCGGGAAGTAGCCGCCCTTGTAGCGAACCTTGTAACCACGGTTGTTCTCGACCGCACCGGTGTTCCAGGCGCCGGCCTCGGAGTCGATGTGGTAGAAGGACTCGTTCGCGCTGGTCGCGAAGCGGACGGAGTCGAAGACGTAGAACTCGGCCTCGGGACCGAAGTACGCGGTGTCCGCGATACCGGTCGACGCGAGGTAGGCCTCGGCCTTCTTCGCCACGTTGCGCGGGTCACGGGAGTACTGCTCACCAGTGATCGGGTCGTGGATGAAGAAGTTGATGTTGACCGTCTTGTCGCGGCGGAACGGGTCGACCCGGGCGGTCGACAGGTCCGCGCGGAGCGCCATGTCGGACTCGTGGATGGCCTGGAAGCCGCGGATCGAGGAGCCGTCGAAGGCGAGCTCCTCGGCCGGGTCGAAGGCCTCGGCAGGGATCGTGAAGTGCTGCATCACGCCCGGCAGGTCGCAGAAGCGGACATCGATGAACTTGACGTCCTCGTCCGCGATGAACTTCTTGGCCTCGTCGGCGTTCTGGAACATCCAGCTCCTCCTACTCCCGACCGTCCCGCCGGGGTGGTAGTTCGTTCGTGCGGCCGGTGCGGGTGGCACACGCTGACCTCGACCCTAGGGACGGGTGGTTTCTCGGGCGTGACTCGTTTGTTTCGCACAAGTTAACCGGCTCCCCTTCCACCGTAGCCCGGACACACCCCTCCGTGCCCTGGTCGTTTTCGGGCGCAGTACCGTGGACGGGTGGACAACAGGCAAGCACTGGGATCGTGGCTCTCCGGGCCCCGCGCGGCCGCGGAAGAGGCCGGTGTCGACTTCGGATACCGGGGCGAGCAGCTCGGCCTGCCCGAGGAGGGACCCGGCTCGATCGCCCGCCCGGGCCGCCGGATCGGCGCCCTCGCCGTCGACTGGGGCCTTTGTCTCCTGATCGCATACGGTCTCATCACGCAGAGCTACAACGAGGCGGCCCAGATCTGGGCGCCGCTCATCATGTTCGCGCTGATGGTCCTCACGGTCGGTACGGTCGGCTTCACCCCGGGCAAGCGCCTGTTCGGCCTGCGGGTGCTCGCCCTGGACACCGGCCGGGTCAGCCCCTGGCGCGCCGCGCTGCGCACGGTCCTGCTCTTCCTCGCGATCCCCGCGCTGATCTGGGACCGCGACGGCCGCGGCCTGCACGACCGGCTGGCGGGCACGGTCGAGGCCCGCATCTGACCTGCGGCGCCGCCGCCCAAGAAGATGCATCTGACCTGCGGCGCCGCCGCCCAAGAAGATCCGGCATGCACCACGAGGGGCGCCCGGTGTGATCCGGGCGCCCCTCGTTCATGTCGGTGTGCGGAGTGTCAGCGAGCCTTCGGCAGCCGCATGCCCTTCGGCATCGGCCCCTTCGGCAGCGGCATGTTGCTCATCAGGTCACCGAGGGCGCGCAGCCGGTCGTTGGTGGCCGTGACCTGCGGGCCGGTCAGCACGCGCGGGAGCTTGAGCATGGTCGTCCGGAGCTTCTTCAGCTCGACCTGGCCCTCGCCCGTGCCCACGACCAGGTCGTGCACCGGGACGTCCGCGACGATGCGGTTCATCTTCCGCTTCTCGGCGGCCAGCAGGGTCTTCACCCGGTTCGGGTTGCCCTCGGCGACCAGCACGATGCCGGCCTTGCCGACCGCGCGGTGCACCACGTCCTGGTTGCGGTTCATCGCCACCGCGGGGGTCGTCGTCCAGCCCCGGCCGATGTTGTCGAGCACCGCGGCCGCGGCGCCGGGCTGTCCCTCCATCTGCCCGAAGGCGGCCCGCTCGGCCCGGCGCCCGAACACGATCGCCGACGCGAGGAAGGCGAGCAGGAGGCCCAGGATGCCGAGATAGATGGGGTGACCGATCAAGAAACCGATCGCGAGGAAGACACCGAAGGTGACGATTCCGACTGCCGCGAGTACAAGACCGATCTTCTTGTCGGCCTTGCGGGTCATCTTGTAGGTCAGAGCGATCTGCTTCAGTCGCCCGGGGTTCGCAGCGTCCGCTGCAGGTTCCTTCCTCGCCATGCCACGAAGTCTACGTGGCCCCACAAGCGCCGACGACGGCAGTGCCCGCGGGGGCCCCTGGGGGAGGGCCGGGGGTCAGGAACGGACGGACAGGGACTGCTCGATGACGCGCTGCGTCTCGACCCGGTCCTTGGCGCGACGGCGGTCCTCCAGCACGGAGGTCCAGGCGTTGCGGCGGGCGGTGCGCTGACCGCTGCTCATCAGCAGCGACTCGACGGCGCGCAGTGCGGTCGTGAAGGACGGAATCGCGGTGGCGCGGACGGGCGGCGCGGCCTGCATGGGTGAGGTCCCCCCTCGGGTGGCGGGTGTACGTGCTGTGAGTTCAGCGTCACTGATTGGTGTTACCAGGGCGTGACCGGCCGGTCAAACACCCATGAAACCCTGGCGGGGAGTGGTGGAACGCCGACGCGGTCCTGACATGTGCCCTCATCTGCGAGGACGGTCAGGACCGCGTCAAATCGGTCGCTACCGGTGGGTAGTCTCTTGTGCGCGAGTTCACACGCTTGTCCCGCCCCTTGAGGGGCAGGGGTGGTGACGGTCCGTCAGACGGCCTGCGCCGCGATGTGGTGGCCGTCCCCCTGCCGCGGAGCGGCCGAATGACGCTGCTCCATGGCCATCTGGTAGAGCCGCCCGGCGCGGTACGAGGAGCGCACCAGCGGTCCGGACATCACGCCGGAGAAGCCGATCTGCTCGGCCTCGTCCTTCAGCTCCACGAACTCGTGGGGCTTCACCCAGCGCTCCACCGGGTGGTGGCGCACGGAGGGCCGCAGGTACTGCGTGATGGTGACCAGCTCGCAGCCCGCGTCATGCAGCTGCTGCAACGCCTCGCTCACCTCCTCGCGGGTCTCGCCCATGCCGAGGATGAGGTTCGACTTGGTCACCAGGCCGTAGTCGCGCGCCTCGGTGATCACCTTCAGGGAGCGCTCGTAGCGGAAGCCGGGGCGGATGCGCTTGAAGATCCGCGGGACCGTCTCGACGTTGTGCGCGAAGACCTCGGGCCGGGAGGAGAAGACCTCCGCCAGCTGCTCGGGGACCGCGTTGAAGTCGGGGGCCAGCAGCTCGACCTTGGTGCGGCCGGCCTCGCGGCCCGCGGTCTGCTGGTGGATCTGGCGCACGGTCTCGGCGTACAGCCAGGCGCCGCCGTCCTCCAGGTCGTCGCGGGCGACGCCGGTGATCGTGGCGTAGTTCAGGTCCATCGTGACCACGGACTCGCCGACGCGGCGGGGCTCGTCGCGGTCGAGCGCCTCGGGCTTGCCGGTGTCGATCTGGCAGAAGTCGCAGCGCCGGGTGCACTGGTCGCCACCGATGAGGAAGGTGGCCTCCCGGTCCTCCCAGCACTCGTAGATGTTGGGGCAGCCGGCTTCCTGGCAGACCGTGTGCAGGCCCTCGCTCTTCACGAGCTTCTGCATCGCGGTGTACTCGGGACCCATTTTCGCCCGGGTCTTGATCCACTCGGGCTTGCGCTCGATGGGGGTCTGGCTGTTGCGGACCTCCAGGCGCAGCATCTTGCGTCCGTCGGGTGCGACTGCGGACACGACCGGCTCCCTAGCGATTGATTCTTCGGCGTCCTCAAGGGTACGCCCGTTGATTTGAAAGCCTGTGCGGGTGGCTACCCCTCCAGCACCGCCACGGGCCGCTTTATGCCGCCGGCGTCTTCTCGATCTCCCGGGGCTTGAGGTCCGCGTTCTCCAGGACCTCCCGCAGATGGCGCTCCACGACCGGCAGGACCTCCTCGATCGTGACGTCCCGGCCGAGCTCGCCGGCCAGCGAGGCGACGCCCGCGTCACGGATGCCGCACGGGATGATCCGGTCGAACCACTTGTTGTCGGGGTTCACGTTGAGCGCGAAGCCGTGCATCGTGACGCCCTTGGCCACGCGGATGCCGATCGCGGCGATCTTGCGGTCCTCCCGGCGCTGCCCCGCGTTGGACGGCGCGTACTCCGGGCCGTTCATGCGCGGGTCGAACTCCTCGTCGTGCAGCCGGGGGTCGAAGTCCAGCGACAGCCCTCCTCCAGCCTCCGGCCGGGGGGACCCCCAGGCGGGGCGCTGCTCGACCGGGTCGCCCAGGATCCACACGCCGCTGCGGCCCTCGACCCTGCTCGTCTCCAGGCCGAACTCCGCGCAGGCGCGGATCAGGGCCTCCTCGAGGCGGCGCACGTGCGCCACGACGTCCACCGGCCGCGGGAGCTTCTGGATGGGGTAGCCCACCAGCTGGCCGGGGCCGTGCCAGGTGATCTTGCCGCCGCGGTCCACGTCGATGACCGGCGTGCCGTCGAGGGGGCGCTCGTTGTCCGCCGTGCGACGTCCGGCCGTGTAGACCGGGGGATGCTCCAGGAGCAGTACGGTGTCGGAGATCTCGTCGGCGAAGCGCGCCGCGTGCACGCGGCGCTGCTCGTCCCACGCCTCCTGGTACTCGACGGCCTCGTCACCGAACCCCATGCGGACGAACCGCAACTCACTCACGGCAAGCGCCTCCCTCGAACGCGTGTGTCAGGCACGTAACGCGCCCAAGCCACTGTACGTCCGGCCCGGGCTCGTCAGTCCCGAGGCCAATCCTCACACGATCGGATGAATGTCCGTGAAAATGTGTGATGGGGTGCTTACTCTCCGCTACATTCGCGCCGTCCAGCAAGCCAAAAGGCCTGCTCACAGGCAATCCGGCACGTCACCGACACCGGAAGGCAGGAGACCGCACCGCACCATGACGGAACGACCCGCGCAGCGCACCCCCAACCGACAGCTCGCCGCGCTCATCGCAGAAGCGGGGTTCTCCAACGCGGGACTCGCCCGTCGCGTGGACCAGCTCGGTCTCGAACACGGGCTCGACCTGAGATACGACAAGACATCCGTCACCCGGTGGCTGCGCGGTCAGCAGCCCAGGGGCACCACCCCCGCCCTGATCGCCGAGGTCTTCACCCGGCGCCTGGGCCGCCGCCTCACCGCCCAGGACCTCGGCCTGGACGCCTGTGCCCCCGTCTACGCGGGGCTGGAGTTCGCCGCCACCCCCGAGGAGGCCGTCGACATCGTCAGCGGGCTGTGGCGCAAGGACTCCGGCAGTCACGCCGAGCTCCGCAAGATCGCCTTCACCCCGGCCGGGCTCGTCGTGCCCAGCAGGGACTGGCTGATCGGCCGGGCCGACGAGAAGGTCGCCCGGGGCGAGCCGGCCCCCGCCCGCATCCCGGCCCAGGGCCGCCCCGCCCTGCACCCCACGGGCACGGCCGAGCAGGGCGTGCCGTCCCTGCCCCGCCAGCGCGGCCAGGCCGAGCGCGGGCCCGGCCAGAAGGTCACCGCCGGCGACATCGCGGCTCTGCGCTCGGTCGGCGAGCTGTTCCGCACCCTCGACGACGCCTACGGCGGCGGCCACGCCCGTCAGGCCCTCGTGCGCTACCTGGAGCACGAGTGCGAGCCCATGCTGCGCGGCACCTACGGCGAGCAGGCCGGCCGCCGGCTGTTCGCGGCCGCCGCCGACCTGACCCAGCTCGCGGGCTGGACGTCGTACGACATCGCCGCGCACGGACTCGCCCAGCGCTACTTCGTGCAGGCGCTGCGGCTCGCCCAGGCGGCCGGAGACCGCACGTACGGGGCCTATGTGCTGGTCACCATGAGCCGCCAGGCCGTCTACCTCGGGCACGGGCGCGAGGCCGTCCAGCTCGCGCGCGTGGCCCAGCAGGGCGTCGGCACCTCCGGGCCGCCCGTCGTGCAGGCCCTGCTGCACGCCTCCGAGGCGCGCGGGCACGGGGTGCTCGGCGAGGTCAGGGCCTGCACCGCCGCCCTGGTCCGCGCCGAACGCGCCCTGGAGACGGCCCGGCCCGGCGACGACGTCCCGCACTGGGCGAAGTTCTTCGACGAGGCCCAGCTCGCCGACGAGTTCGGCCACTGCCACCGCGACCTGCAGCAGTTCCGCTCCGCCGCCCAGCACGCGGAACGCTCACTCCAGCTGCGGGCCCCCTCCTTCGCCCGTAGCCGGCTCTTCTGCCGGGTGGTCCTCGCCACCGCCCGCCTGGGCCTCGGCGAACTCGACCAGGCCTGCCAGCTGGGAGCGGAGGCGGCGGGCCAGGCCGCCGAGATGCGTTCGGTGAGGGCCGTGGAATACGTGAGGGACTTCGAACGGAGACTGGAACCGTACAGGGACGCGGCTCCGGTGCGGACGTACCGCGACAAGGTAGCGGCTTTGAGGTGAGGTTCTGAGGGGCGCGGGGAACTGCGCGACAAGCCACAGCGCACCCGCACCCGAAAGATCACCTACGCGGCCCTGGGCGCAGTCGGCACGGGCTCGGCGACATGCAGAGACCGCCCCGCCCCCAGATCCGCCAAGATCGCCGCGGACACCCGGTGCCCGGAGTGCAAAGCGCCCTGAACGGTACTGGTGTCCCGGTGATCCCCACACACGTACAGGCCCGCGAGCAACCGCACCGGCCGCCGCAGATCATGCGGCGGCCGCATCGCCGGCACCGCATCCACCGTCTGGTGCACGGCCAGCGTCTCCCACCGGGCCGTCGGCACCCCGTACAGCCGCGCCAGATGCATCCGCACCGCCGTGTCGACATCACCCGGCGGCCGCCCCAGCACCGTGGAGGAGACCAGCGCCCGCCCGGCCGGCGCCCGGGACGGATCGACGTCACTGACCACCGCCGTGTGCGCGACCGGCCCGCCGAGATCCGCGTCGAGCAGCAACGACGCTCCCGTCGCCGGAGGTTCGTCCGTGGTGTGGTGCACCACCGTCACCGGATGGAAGTCCGGCACCCGCAACCCGGGCAGCAGTTCGGCGGCGGCGCGCGCACCCGTCGCCACCAGGACCGCCCGGCACCGGATCGCACCGTGCTCCGCGGTCGTCACCGACGTCGTCGAGACGGAGGTGACGCGCACGCCGGTGTGGACCGTGCCCGGTGGAAGGGTGCGCGCCAGCAGCTCCGGCAGGGCCTCGGCGCCGCCCTCCGGCAGACACAACCGGCCCCGGGCGAAGGCGCGCAGCGCGAGGTCCGCGCACCGGCTGGACGTCGTCAGGCCCGGGTCGCACAGCAGCGCGGCGAGCAGCGGACGCAGGAAGCCGTCGATCGTACGGGCGGGCAGCCCGCGGGCCGCCAGGGCCTGGCCGGCGGGCAACTCCGGGCGGGCCAGCAGCCGTTCGGCCGGTGTGCCCGCCAGCCGGGTCAGGGCGGCCCCCAGCCGGGCCTGGTCGACGGCCGTGCCGAGCGGGGCGCCGGACCGGCTCCGCGGGACGGAGACCTGCCGCCCGGGCACGGCCACCGGCCTCCTCAACGGCCTGGACGCGGACGACGGGCGGGGAGCACTCGCCAGCGCGCGTACCGCATGCAGTGCGCCCCGTGCGCCCCCTGCGCCCGGTTGGACGCCCGCGCGATGGTGGCGTCCGTCGCCGTGCAGCAGGACACCGGGTGTGAAGGGCCGCAGCACCAGGCCGTCGAGACCGGGTGTCTGCCGTAGTTCGGGATACGCCGTGGACAGCAACTGGCCGATCCTGTCGAGCCGGAAACCGTCGACCTTCTCCGTCGCCATGCGGCCGCCGACCCCGTGGGCGGCCTCCAGGACCATGGTCGTCACTCCTGCGCTGGTCAGCCGGTGCGCGGCCGAGAGTCCGGCGACCCCGGCTCCCACGACGACCACGTCCGCCTGGTACGCGGGCTCAAGCACGTGCCCCTCCTCGATGTTGCGCGGGCGCTGGAGACGTCATGCCCTCAACAGGCCGCAGGGATACGCGAGTTCTGGTCGAGGGTAGGACCGTGATCGGTCAGGGGGAGTCGCGCATCGGCAGGGCACGGTCGCACAGCGGTCGCATACGGGCACCTGGTGGGCATGAAGTGGTCAAAGGGGGCTGGTGTGCGCCCAGGGGAGCTGTCTCGGAACGGCCGGTCGGATCCCGGACAGGCGGCCGGTGTGCGCCGCCCGGCCGGGTTCCGGCGGGGCTGGGAGGCCGTCACAGGGCCGCGCGGATCGCTCCCTCGATCTCCGGGAAGGCGAAGCGGAAGCCCGACTCCAGCAGGCGCGTCGGCAGCACCCGGGCGCTGCCGAGGACGTCCCCGGCCATCTCGCCGAGCACGGTGCGCAGGACGGTCGCGGGCACCGGGAACAGGGTCGGCCGGTGCAGCACACGGCCCATCGCCGCCGTGATCTCACGGTTCGTCACCGGGTGCGGGGCGGTGATGTTGAACGGCCCGGACAGGCCGTCGGTCTCGATCAGGTGCCGGATCGCGGCGACCTCGTCGTGCAGCGCGACGAACGACCAGTACTGCCGCCCGTCGCCCATCCGCCCGCCGGCCCCCGCCCGGAACAGCGGGAACAGCCGTGCCCAGGCGCCGCCCTCGCGGGAGACGACCAGCCCGGTCCGGGTGAACACCGTGCGGACCCCGGCCTCCTGGGCGGGTGCGGTCGCCCCCTCCCACTCCACGCACAGCGAGGGCAGGAAACCCTCTCCCGGGGGCGCGCTCTCGTCGACCGTCCGTTCGCCGGTCTCGCCGTAGTAGCCGATGGCGCTGCCGTTGACGAAGACCCGCGGGCGGTCCTTCGCGTCCAGCGAGGCGACCGCCTCGGCGAGGGCGGCCGTGCCGTTCACGCGGCTGTCGCGGATCCGCCGCTTGTAGGCGTCCGTCCAGCGCCGGTCGCCGACGCCGGCCCCCGCCACGTTGACCACGGCGTGGCAGCCGGCGAGCCCGGCCGCGTCCACGTGCCCGCCCTCGGGATCCCAGCGGATCTCCCCGGCCGCCCGGGGCGTGCCGCGCACCAGGCGGTGCACCTCGTGTCCGTCGGCGGTCAGGGAACGCACCAGGGCGCTGCCGATGAGACCGGAGGCACCCGCCACCGCAATCCTTGAATGTTCCATGAATCCATCCTGTCGGGTGGCTCCGTAAAACCCTTGCAAGGCCTTGATCCGCCCACCGTAGGGTGGCGCCCATGCCCGAGTTCCCCGCACCGCGCATCCGTGTCGCCCGGCCCGAGGACGGCGAGGAGCTGGCCCTGCTCGACCGGCTCACCTGGTCGCACCGGCACGCGGTGATGCCCGAGCCGCAGCCGCCGTACCCTCCCTTCTTCAGCGAGCGGCACGCCCCCGAGGACTGCCTGGTCGCCGAGCTCGGCGGGCGTCTCGCGGGCTATGTCCACCTCGGCTTCCCCACCCCGCTCGACTCGAACCGGCATGTGCGCCAGATCCAGGGCCTCGCCGTCGCCGAGGAGGCGCGCGGCCGTGGGGCGGGGCGGGCGCTGGTCCGGGCCGCCGTCGACGAGGCCCGTCGGCGCGGGGCCCGCCGCATCACCCTGCGGGTCCTCGGGCACAACACCGCGGCCCGGGCGCTCTACGAGGCCGAGGGGTTCGTGGTCGAGGGGATCCTGCCCGAGGAGTTCCTGCTCGACGGGACCTACGTGGACGACGTGTTCATGGGGCGCTTCCTGTGAGCCGGGGCTACGGGGCGGCCGGCTCGCCGGTGTCCACCGGTGTCGTCGCGCCCGCGGCGCTGCGCGCGTCGGAGGCGACCTCGTCCGCCGTCAGGACGTAACCCGTCTCGGCGTCCGAGGTGGAGCGGGCGAAGACCACTCCGTACACCCGGCCGTCCGTGGTGAGCAGGGGGCCGCCGGAGTTGCCGGGGCGGACCGTGGAGCGGATCGAGTAGATCTCGCGGGTGGCCGTCCCGTCGTTGTAGATGTTCTGGCCCGTCGCCCGCACCCGGTTCGCGACCGTCGCCGCCTGGAGGTTCAGGTCGCCGTCCTGCGGATAGCCCGCGACGACCGCCGAGTCGCCGCGCTCGGCGTCGTCGTCGAACCGCAGCACCGGGGCCTTCAGGCCCGGCACGTACAGCACGGCCACGTCCTTCTGCGGGTCGAACAGCACCACCCGCGCCTCGTACGTCCGCCCGACCCCGCCGATCTGCACGGTCGGTTCGTCGATGCCGGCCACCACATGGGCGTTGGTCATCACGTGCTCGCGCGCGTACACGAACCCGCTGCCCTCGCGGCCCTGGGTGCCCGTGACGCCCTCGACCTTCACCGTGCTCCGCTTGGCGGCGTCGGTCGCCGCGGCCGTGACGCTGTCGCCGGTGGGCCGGGCGACCTCGGCCGTCGACTCGTTCTCGAAGGGGTTGAAGACCTGAGGGAAGCCCGCCTGCGTCAGCGCGGACGTGGCCCCCGAGAACCAGGCCGGCGTCGTGTCCGGCATCGTCCGCTGCACCGCGCCGAGCAGCCGCGAGTCCCGGATCGCCGAGGTGACCAGCGGCGACGAGGACGCGCCCAGGACGCTGGCCGCCACCCACGCCACGATCAGCACCGCCACCGCGTTGGCCACGGCCCCGCCGACGCCGTCCGCCACCCGCAGCGGCCCCCGGTCCAGCTCCCGCCGCAGCCGCAGAGCCAGGCGCCCCGCCAGCTCGTGCCCCACCACCGCCGGGAGCAGCACCGTGAACACCGCCGCAAGCGTCGCCCGCGTCGTCCCCGGCTCCACCAGGTCCATGACCCACGGCAGGGCCCACACGCCGACGACCGCACCGCCCACGAAGCCCGCCAGCGACACACAGCCGGCCACCAGCCCGCGCCGGTACCCGGACGCCGCGTAGGCCAGGACGACCAGCAACAGCAGGATGTCGAGCAGGTCCACGCACGCCGCCTTTCTCTCGGAACCCCTAATACGCGGGGCGAGGGCCCGGTGATCAGTCACACGCGCACGCGTTGATCGGAATCGGCCACGTGGGCGTGCACAGGGAAAAACGTCGCGGACCGTGACGATGGTTCCACCGGGTGGCACATCACACATCGCGGACGGACCGGATCAGGCCGACAGTGGGACCATGCGTGTCTTCCGAAGACGGCGGGGCGCACGCAGGCACTCCGCCGACGGGACACCCGGCATAGCCGGCCTGCCACGCGCGGCCCGGGTACTGCTCGGCTGCCTGCCGGGCGTCGCCGCCGTCGTGGCGCTGTTCCTGTGCGCCCACGGCGTCGAGAAGGCCGCCGACACCGGATCCCGCGCCGCCCCGCCCCGCTCCCCGGGCACCTCCTACACCGCCCCGCGCCCGCCCATCGAGCCGAGAGCGCACTGGCTGGGCGACGCCGCACGCGCCCAGCCGCGCCCGCGCTACGACGACCGGGTCGCCGCCGTCTTCGTCCACCACACCGACTCGCCCAACGGCTACGGCTGCGCCGACGCGCCCCGCATCATCCGGGACCTCTACACCGGCCAGACCGGTACCCGCGACTGGGACGACATCGGCTACAACTTCGTCGTCGACCGCTGCGGAACCATCTACGAGGGCCGCGCCGGGGGCGTGGAACGCGCCGTCACCGGCGCCCACACCCAGGGCTTCAACCACCGCACCGCGGGCATCGCCGCCCTCGGCACCTTCACCGAGGGCATGCCCGTCCCGCAGGCCATGATCCGCTCGATCGCCGCGCTGTCCGCCTGGAAGCTGGGCATGACCGGCACCGACCCGCGCTCGGACGTCCGCCTGGTCTCCAGCAACGGCCTGAGCCGGTACGCGGCCGGGTCCACCGCCCGGCTGCCCGCCCTCGCCGGGCACAACGACGGCTACATGACCAGCTGCCCGGGCGCCGCCCTGCACGCGCGCCTGCCCGAGATCCGGCAGCTCGCGGCCCGGCTCCAGGGCCGGCCGGACGGCCCACAGCAAGGCCACGGCGAACGCGCAGCCTCCTGAGATCCCGGTCTCCTACGGTCGTCCCCACAGGCAGCCGACTGGAGGTGGGGACCATGAAGGACGGTCGTACGAAGGCCCCGAGGCACGCGGGGAGCGCCGGGGAGCCGGTTGCGCGGGCGGTGGCCCCGCACGGCCCCTGGGCGGTGCTGTGCGCGGTCGTGACCGTCGTCCTGGGCCCGGCCGCGGTCACCGCCTGCGCGCTCGACCAGGCCAACGCCGCTCCGCTGCACCACGCGGTGCGGGCCGATCCGACGCACGCGTACATCCCGTCCGACGCGAGCCGCCGCCGGGACGCCTGATCAACCCCTGAAGCGCTCCCACAGCCGGGGGTAGCGCTCCGCGAGCAGCTCCTCGTTCTCGAAGTCGAGCGGCGTGCCCTCCGGTTCCGGGGGCGCCGGCGCGATCTCCAGGTCGGGCGCGACCACGCCGGTGAGCTGTTCGTAGGCCTCGTCCGCCGCGTAGCCGAGCTCCTCGCCGTCGCCGTCGATCTCCTCGTCGAAGTCGCCCAGCAGATCGGCGAGCGCGTCCGGGTCGTGCACGGCGCCCTCGAACACCTCGCGCCCCTGGCCGATCAGCCAGCACCGGAAGAAGTCGAAGGCGTCGTCGCTCGCCCCGTCGAGCAGCACCCACGCGGCGCCCCACAGGTCCCAGCGGTAGGCGCGGTTGTAGCGGGACTCGAAGTGACGGGCGAAGTCCAGGACCGAGTCCGGGTCCAGCTGGGCGAGCCGGTCCACGAGCAGGTCGGCCTGCTCCTCGGGGTCGCCCTCGGAGGCCTCCCGGGCGTCGTCCACCAGCTCCCAGAACTCCGTCTCGTCCATCACGGGTCAAGCATCGGCCCTGGGGCACAGGGGCGCACCCGGAGTGCGCGGGATCGTTATGCGCCGTTCTCGGGCCGGTAGAGCCGGGCCAGCCGCTCCGCGTCCGCCGCGAACCGCTCGCGCAGGCTCTCCGGCGCCAGCACCTCCACCTCCGGTCCCAGCGCCGCCAGCTGCGTGCGGGCGACCTCCTCGGACTCCACCGGCAGGGCCACCGTCACCCAGCCGTCCTCGTCCGGGGCGTCCGCGTCCGCCATTGCCTCCCCGGCGGTCAGCGCGTCGAGGGCGTACGGCAGTGCGCGTACGCCGTCGGGGGACAGCCGCACCACGACCCGCGCCCGCAGGATGGACCGCGCGAACTGCTCGGCACGCTCCTCCCAGAACGCGGGCAGGTCGAAATCGTGCTCCCGCTCGAAGCGCTCGCCGTCCGTGTCCACCGCCGTGAACCGGTCGATCCGGTACACCCGGAAGGACGCGCCCCGGGCCACCCGCGCGCACAGGTACCAGACGCCCGCCTTCAGCACGAGCCCGTACGGCTCCAGCTCCCGGACGACCTCGTCCTCACCGCGCCGGTAGCGGGCGCTGATCCGCCGGTCGTCCCACACCGCGTCGGCCACGGCCGGCAGCAGCTCGGGCGTCCTCGGCTCCTTGAACCAGTTCGGGGCGTCCAGGTGGAACCGCTGGGAGGCCGTCCTGGAGGCGTCCCGCAGGGAGGGCAGCAGCGCCGCCGACACCTTCAGCCGGGCCGCCGAGGCGGCGTCCTCCAGGCCCATCTCGCGCAGCGCCCCCGGCACGCCGGACAGGAACAGCGCCTCGGCCTCGCCGCGGTGCAGCCCGGTCAGCCGCGTCCGGTACCCGCCGACCAGCCGGTAGCCACCGACCCGGCCCCGGTCCGCGTACACCGGCACGCCCGCCTCCGACAGCGCCTGCGCGTCCCGGGTGACCGTCCGCTCCGACACCTCCAGCTCACGGGCGAGCTCGGCGGCCGTCATGGAGGGCCGGGACTGGAGCAACAGCACCATCTTGATCAGCCGGGCAGCACGCATGGGGCCATCATGGTGTGTGGTCGGGTGCGGGTGTGTGGGGACTGGTCGCGCGGTTACCCGCGCCCCTGAAAAGGCATGCTCGGGCACGCCCCTTCTTGGGGTGCGGGGAACTGCGCGACAGGCCCCCACCGGCCCGCGGTCGATGTACGACCGGGACCGATGAGGGCCCAGAACCTACAGGCCGTACTTCTCGCGCGCTTCCTTCACGGCCGTCGCCTTGACCTCGCCGCGCCCCGCGAGCTGGGCCAGGGCCGCGACGACGATCGACTCCGCGTCCACACCGAAGTGGCGGCGGGCCGCCTCACGGGTGTCCGAGAGGCCGAAGCCGTCGGCGCCCAGCGAGGACCAGTCCTGCTCGACCCACTGCGCGATCTGGTCCGGGACCTGGCGCATGTAGTCGGAGACCGCCAGCACCGGGCCGTCGGCACCCTGGAGCGCCTGCCGCACGAACGGCACCCGCTCCTCGCCGCGCAGCAGCGCCTCGTCCGCCTCCAGGGCGTCCCGGCGCAGTTCGCTCCAGGACGTCGCCGACCACACGTCGGCCGCCACGCCCCACTCCTCGGCGAGCAGCTGCTGCGCCTTGAGCGCCCAGTGGATCGCCGTACCGGAGCCGAGCAGCTGGATCCGCGGGGCGTCGGCCGGGGGCGTGATGCCCGCCGACTCCGCCGTGTTGAAGCGGTACAGGCCCTTGACGATGCCCTCGTCGACCCCGTCCACCGACGGCTTCGCCGGCTGGGGCATCGGCTCGTTGTAGACGGTCAGGTAGTAGAAGACGTTCTGGTCCTCGCCCGGGGCGGCCTCGCCGTACATCCGGCGCAGACCGTCCTTGACGATGGCCGCGACCTCGTAGGCGAACGCCGGGTCGTACGACAGCGCCGCCGGGTTGGTCGCCGCGATGACGGGGGAGTGGCCGTCGGCGTGCTGCAGGCCCTCGCCGGTCAGGGTGGTGCGGCCGGCCGTGGCGCCGACGAGGAAGCCGCGGCCGAGCTGGTCGCCGAGCTGCCACATCTGGTCGGCCGTGCGCTGCCAGCCGAACATCGAGTAGAAGATGTAGAACGGGATCATCGCCTCGCCGTGCGTCGAGTACGACGTCGAAGCGGCGATGAAGTCGGCCATCGAACCGGCCTCGGTGATCCCCTCGTTGAGGATCTGGCCGTTCTTGGCCTCCTTGTAGTACATCAGCTGGTCGCGGTCGACCGGCTCGTACGTCTGGCCCTTGGGCGAGTAGATGCCGAGGGACGGGAAGAGGCTCTCCATACCGAAGGTGCGGGCCTCGTCCGGGACGATCGGCACCCAGCGCTTGCCCGTCTCCTTGTCGCGGACCAGGTCCTTGACCAGACGGACGAACGCCATGGTCGTGGCCACGTTCTGCGAGCCGGATCCCTTGTCGAAGGAGGCGAACGCCTTCTCCGCGGGGGCGGGCAGCGGGGCGACCGGGTGCACGCGCCGGGCCGGGGCCGGACCGCCGAGGGCGGCGCGGCGCTCCTGGAGGTAGCGGACCTCGGGGGAGTCGGCGCCCGGGTGGCCGTAGGGCACCACGCCGTCGACGAAGTCGCTGTCCTTGATCGGCAGTTCGAGCAGGTCGCGCATGTTCTTGAACTCGTCCACCGAGAGCTTCTTCATCTGGTGGTTGGCGTTCTTCGACGCGAAGCCCTCGCCGAGGGTGTGGCCCTTGACCGTCTGGGCCAGGATCACGGTCGGCGCGCCCTTGTGCTCGACGGCGGCCTTGTACGCGGCGAACACCTTGCGCGCCTCGTGACCACCGCGCGAGAGGTGGAAACACTCGAGGATCTTGTCGTCGCTCAGCAGCTTCGCCATCTCCACGAGCGCCGGGTCGCCGCCGAAGAAGTCCTGGCGGATGTAGGCCGCGTCGCGGGTCTGGTACGTCTGGATCTGCGCGTCCGGTACCCGGCGCAGGCGGCGTACGAGCGCGCCCGTGGTGTCGAGCCGGAACAGCTCGTCCCAGGCCGTGCCCCACAGCGTCTTCACGACGTTCCAGCCGGCGCCGCGGAACTGGGCCTCCAGCTCCTGCACGATCTTGAAGTTGGCGCGGACCGGGCCGTCGAGGCGCTGCAGGTTGCAGTTGATGACGAACGTGAGGTTGTCCAGCTCCTCACGGGCCGCCAGCGCGAGGGCCGCCGTCGACTCGGGCTCGTCCATCTCGCCGTCGCCGAGGAACGCCCACACGTGCGAACCGGCGGTGTCCTTGATGCCGCGGTTGGCCAGGTAGCGGTTGAAGCGCGCCTGATAGATCGCCGAGAGCGGGCCGAGGCCCATGGAGACCGTCGGGAACTCCCACAGCCAGGGCAGGCGGCGGGGGTGCGGGTAGGAGGGCAGGCCGTTGCCGCCCGCCTCCCGGCGGAAGTTGTCGAGCTGCTCCTCGTTCAGGCGGCCGTCGAGGAACGCGCGGGCGTAGATGCCGGGGGAGGCGTGGCCCTGGATGTAGAGCTGGTCGCCGGAGCCGTCGGCCTCCTTGCCCTTGAAGAAGTGGTTGAAGCCGGTCTCGTACAGCCAGGCGGCCGAGGCGAAGGTGGCGATGTGGCCGCCGACGCCGTATTTGCTGCCCCGGGTCACCATCGCGGCCGCGTTCCAGCGGTTCCACGCGGTGATCCGCTGCTCCATCGCCTCGTCACCGGGCACGGCCGGCTCGGCGGAGGTCGGGATGGAGTTGACGTAGTCGGTCTCGAGGAGCTTCGGCAGCGCGATGCCGGCGCCTTCGGCGCGCTCCAGCGTGCGGCGCATCAGATATGCGGCACGGTGCGGCCCGGCTGCCTTGGTGACCGCGTCCAGGGAGGCCTGCCATTCGGCGGTCTCCTCCGGGTCCCGGTCGGGGAGCTGGTCGAGCTCGCTCGGCTGGATGGCGTTGGGGTCGGTCATGTCGCCGCCTTCCTCAGTCGAAGGGGGTTCCCTCACATAAGGGGATCGGGGGTGCCCTTTGTCTTTGGCAGGACAGGGCTGGGGCTTGGGTGCTGTAACACCATGCGGCTCTGCCGCGTGGGCCCGTCGGCGACTCTAACTCGCTGATCGATGATCGATCAAAGGGTTGAGGGGCAAAACCTCTTGATCACGAGAAAATAGGCACGCGGTGCCTCCGACGGTGGCACGCGGTGACCGATTTTCGAATGGTTTTCGCAGGTCGGAGGCGTTTGAGCGAAGGTGCGCTCGGGTGTCACGCCCGGGGAGCGCAGCCCAGGACGTGCGCCTTCACGAGTTCGGCGATCCGGGGGTCACGGCGCTTGAACGCGGCCACGAGCTCCTCGTGCTCCTCCGCGTACGACTGCTGCCGGGTGCCCAGCCAGCGGATCGACAGGGCCGTGAACACCTCGATGCCGAGGCCTTCCCAGGTGTGCAGCAGCACGGAGTTGCCCGCGGCGCGGACCAGTTCACGGTGGAAGGCGACGGTGTGGCGGACCTGTCCCGTGCCGTCGGAGCTGCGGTCGGCCTCGTACAGGGCGCTGACGTGGGGCTCCAGTGCCGAGCAGTCCTCCGCGAGGCCCTGGGCGGCCAGCTCCGCGGCGATGGCCTCCAGGCCGGCCCGGACCGGGTAGCTCTCCTCCAGGTCGGCGGCCGTGAGGTTGCGCACGCGCACGCCCTTGTTCGGAGCGGACTCGATCAGGCGCAGGGACTCCAGCTCGCGCAGGGCCTCGCGGACCGGGGTCTGGCTGACCTCCAGCTCGGTGGCGATCCGGCGCTCGACGATCCGCTCGCCCGGCTGCCAGCGTCCGCTGATGATCCCCTCCAGGATGTGCTCGCGGATCTGCTCGCGGAGCGAGTGGATGACGGGCGCGGTCATGAGGGCTCCTTACGCGGGATCGACGTTTAGACAATACGGCCGGTTCGCTCCGCCGGTGGGGCGGGTGAGGGCGCTTTGGTGCAGGTGAGACGAGACTTACACGGGGGTTCGGGATGGTCGTTCGGCTGACGGTCGGTTGTGGTTGCTCGCGCAGTTCCCCGCGCCCCTGGGGTACGACGGTGCCCCGCCCGGAAAATCCGGACGGGGCACCGAGGTGTGCGGCTGGTCGGCGATTACAGGCCGAGCTCGACCTCGAACTCGCCCGCCTCCAGGATGGCCTTGACCGCCGTCAGGTAACGGGCCGCGTCGGCGCCGTCCACCAGGCGGTGGTCGTAGGACAGGGTCAGGTACGTCATGTCGCGGACGCCGATGACCGTGCCCTCCTCCGTCTCGATGACGGCGGGACGCTTGACCGTCGCGCCGATGCCGAGGATCGCGACCTGGCCCGGCGGCACGATGATCGTGTCGAAGAGCGCACCGCGCGACCCGGTGTTGGAGATGGTGAAGGTCGCGCCGGACAGCTCGTCCGGGGTGATCTTGTTGGCGCGGACCTTGCCCGCCAGGTCGGCCGTGGCCTTGGCGATACCGGCGAGGTTGAGGTCACCGGCGTTCTTGATGACCGGGGTCATCAGGCCCTTCTCGGAGTCCACCGCGATGCCGACGTTCTCGGTGTCGAAGTAGGTGATGGTCCCCTCGGCCTCGTTGATCTTGGCGTTGATCGGCGCGTGCGCCTTCAGCGCCTGGGCCGCGGCCTTGACGAAGAACGGCATCGGCGAGAGCTTGACGCCCTCACGGGCCGCGAACGCGTCCTTGGCACGGGCGCGCAGCTTCATCAGGCGGGTGACGTCGACCTCGACGACCGAGGACAGCTGGGCCTGCTCGTGCAGGGCCTTGACCATGTTGTCGCCGATGACCTTGCGGATCCGCGGCATCTTCACGGTCTGGCCGCGCAGCGGGGACGCCTCCAGCACCGGGGCCTTCTTGGCGGCCGACGGGGCGGCAGCGGCGGGGGCCGGGGTGGCGGCGGCGCTCTTCGTGGCCTCGGCGGCGGCGACGACGTCCTGCTTGCGGATACGGCCGCCGACGCCGGTGCCCTTGACGGTGGCCAGGTCGACGCCCTGCTCGGCGGCGAGCTTGCGCACCAGCGGGGTGACGTAGGCGCCGTCGTCGGCCGGCTTGGCGGCGGCCGGAGCGGCCGGGGCCTGGGCCGGCGCGGGAGCCGACGGAGCCGGAGCCGGCTCGGGAGCCGGGGTGGTCTGTTGCTGCGGGGCCGGAGCCGACGGGGCCTGCGGGGCCGGGGCGGGCTGCGCCGGGGCCGGAGCCGGAGCCGGAGTGGGCTCGGGCTGGGCCGGGGCGGCCGGGGCCTCCTGCGCCGGGGCGGCGGCCGGAGCCGCACCCGCGACACCGATGACGGCGAGCTTGGCGCCGACCTCGGCGGTCTCGTCCTCGCCGACCACGATCTCCAGCAGTGTGCCCGAAGTCGGGGCCGGGATCTCGGTGTCGACCTTGTCGGTGGAGACCTCGAGCAGCGGCTCGTCGGCCTCGACGCTGTCACCGACCGACTTCAACCAGCGGGTGACGGTGCCCTCGGTGACGGACTCGCCGAGCGCGGGCAGGACGACGTCCGTGCCCTCGGCGGAGCCGCCGCCGGCAGCGGCGTCGGCGGAGGGAGCGGCCGCCGGGGCGGCCTGCTCGGTGGACGGGGCGGCCGCGGCCGGCTCGGGGGCCGGCTCGGCGACCTGCTCCGCGGCGGGGGCCGGCTCGGCAGCGGGCGCGCCGCTGCCGTCGTCGATCAGGGCCAGCTCGGCGCCGACCTCGACCGTCTCGTCCTCGGCGACCTTGATGGAAGCCAGGACACCGGCGGCGGGCGAAGGAATCTCGGTGTCGACCTTGTCGGTCGACACCTCGAGCAGCGGCTCGTCGGCCTCGACGCGCTCGCCCTCGGCCTTCAGCCAGCGGGTGACAGTGCCCTCGGTGACGCTCTCGCCGAGCGCCGGAAGGGTTACGGAAACCGCCATGGTTTCGGTTGCTCCTTACGGAAAGTGCGGAAGTCTGTGTCGTCGCGTGTGTCGACCGAGGGGTCAGTCGTGCGCGTGGAGGGGCTTGCCGGCCAGGGCCAGGTGGGCCTCGCCGAGCGCCTCGCTCTGGGTCGGGTGGGCGTGGATGAGCTGCGCGACCTCGGCGGGCAGCGCCTCCCAGTTGTAGATCAGCTGGGCTTCGCCGACCTGCTCGCCCATGCGGTCGCCGACCATGTGGACGCCGACGACGGCACCGTCCTTGACCTGGACGAGCTTGATCTCGCCCGCGGTGTTCAGGATCTTGCTCCTGCCGTTGCCCGCGAGGTTGTACTTCAGAGCGACGACCTTGTCCGCACCGTAGATCTCCTTGGCCTTGGCCTCGGTGATACCGACGGAGGCGACCTCCGGGTGGCAGTACGTCACCCGCGGGACACCGTCGTAGTCGATCGGAACGGTCTTCAGACCGGCCAGGCGCTCCGCCACCAGGATGCCCTCGGCGAAGCCGACGTGCGCGAGCTGGAGGGTCGGGACGAGGTCACCGACGGCGGAGATGGTCGGCACGTTCGTGCGCATGTACTCGTCGACCAGGACGTAGCCGCGGTCCATGGCGACGCCCTGCTCCTCGTAGCCCAGGCCCTGGGAGACCGGGCCGCGGCCGATGGCCACCAGCAGGACCTCGGCCTCGAACTCCTTGCCGTCGGCGAGGGTGACCTTGACGCCGTCCTGGGTGTACTCGGCCTTCTCGAAGAAGGTGCCCAGGTTGAACTTGATGCCGCGCTTGCGGAACGAGCGCTCCAGCAGCTTGGAGGAGTTCTCGTCCTCGACCGGGACGAGGTGCTTCAGGCCCTCGACGATCGTGACCTCGGTGCCGAAGGACTTCCACGCGGAGGCGAACTCGACGCCGATGACACCGCCGCCCAGGATGATCGCGGACTTCGGCACGCGGTCCAGGACGAGAGCGTGGTCGGAGGAGATGATCCGGTTGCCGTCGATGTCCAGGCCGGGCAGCGACTTCGGCACGGAGCCGGTCGCGAGCAGGATGTGGCGGCCCTCGACGCGGCGGCCGTTCACGTCGACGGACGTGGGGGAGGACAGCCGGCCCTCACCCTCGATGTACGTCACCTTCCGGGAGGCCACGAGCCCCTGCAGCCCCTTGTACAGGCCGGCGATCACGCCGTCCTTGTACTTGTGGACCCCGGCGATGTCGATGCCCTCGAAGGAGGCCTTCACACCGAACTGCTCGCTCTCGCGGGCCTGGTCGGCGATCTCGCCCGCGTGCAGCAGGGCCTTGGTGGGGATGCATCCCCGGTGCAGGCAGGTGCCGCCGACCTTGTCCTTCTCGATCAGGGCGACGTCCAGGCCCAGCTGCGCCCCGCGCAGGGCCGCGGCGTAACCACCGCTGCCACCGCCGAGGATCACTAGGTCGAAAACGGTGCTGGCGTCGTTCGCCACGTCACGTCCTCCATGCATGTGCGCCGTGAGCCGGTCTTCAGTGACCGGCAGGCGGCTGGTGTCCGGCCGCTCGTTCTTCGGCCCTTCGGTGGGGCCCTGTCCTGCCGAGCCCCATCTTCGCACTTGTCGGCACACAAGGAGACGCCGGGCTGCGGTGTGAGACGCCCCACGTTCAGATGAGCCAGGCCGGAACAGCGCCCGAAGGGGCGCGGGGCTGTGTCTGATCTGCGGCTCCGCCGCGCGGGCGCGAGGGCAGAGACCTGAGGGGCGCGGGGAACTGCGCGAACAGCCCCCACGCCCCCGCACGCGCCACACGACGGGCGAGACCGAGCTGTCAGGCGAGGCTCAGCCCAGATCGCCCGCAGCCGTCAGCTCGGCCAGCCGCACCAGCGTCCGCACGGCCGTCCCCGTGCCGCCCTTCGGCGTGTATCCGAACGGCCCGCTCTCGTTGAAGGCCGGCCCGGCGATGTCCAGGTGCGCCCAGGTGATGCCCTCGCCCACGAACTCGCGCAGGAACAGACCGGCGACCAGCCCGCCGCCCATCCGCTCACCCATGTTCGCGATGTCGGCCGTGGCCGAGTCCATCCCCTTGCGCAGGTGCTCCGGCAGCGGCATCGGCCACGCCGGCTCCCCGACCTCCTCGGCGGCTTCGCACAGCGCGGCGCGGAACGCGTCGTCGTTGCCCATGATCCCGAACGTCCGGTTGCCCAGCGCCAGCACCATCGCCCCGGTCAGCGTCGCCACGTCCACGATCGCGTCCGGCTTCTCCTGCGACGCCGCCCACAGCGCGTCGGCCAGCACCAGCCGGCCCTCGGCGTCGGTGTTGAGCACCTCCACCGTCTTGCCGCTGTACATCCGCAGCACGTCACCCGGACGGGTCGCGGACCCGGAGGGCATGTTCTCGGCCAGGGCGAGCCAGCCGGTGACGTTGACCTCCAGGCCGAGACGAGCGGCGGCGACGACCGCGGCGAACACCGAGGCCGCACCGGCCATGTCGCACTTCATCGTCTCGTTGTGACCGGCCGGCTTCAGCGAGATGCCGCCCGAGTCGTAGGTGATGCCCTTGCCGACGAAGGCGAGGTGCTTCTTCGCCTTGGAGGAGGTGTACGACAGCTTGACCAGGCGCGGGGTGGCCGCGGAGCCGGAGCCGACGCCGAGGATGCCGCCGTAGCCGCCCTTGGCCAGGGCCTTCTCGTCGAGCACCTGGATCCTGATGCCGTGTTCCTTGGCCGTGGCCTGGGCGATCGCGGCGAACGACTCGGGGTTCAGGTCGTTCGGCGGGGTGTTGACCAGGTCGCGGGAGCGGTTGAGCTCCTCGGACACGGCGACGGCCCGCTCGACCGCGGCCTTGTACGCCTTGTCGCGCGGCTTGCCGCCGAGCAGGACGATCTCGGCGAGGGGAGCCTTGCCGTTCTTCGCCTTGGGATCCTTGCCGTTGTCCTTGTAGGCGTCGAAGGAGTACGCGCCGAGCAGCGCGCCCTCCCCGATCGCACCGGCGTCGGCGGCGTCGTCCAGCGGCAGCGCGAAGGCGGCCTTCTTCGACCCGGCCAGGGCGCGGGCGGCGACGCCGGCGGCCTTGCGCAGGGCCTCGGTGCCGTACTCGGCGTCCTTCTCGGGGACCGTGCCCAGTCCGACCGCCAGGACGAGCGGTGTCTTGAAGCCGGACGGCGCCGGCAGCTTCGTCACCTCGCCCTCGCCGCCGGAGGCGCCGAGAGTCTCCAGAACGCCGGCGAGCCTGCCGTCGTACGCCTTGTCCACGGCCTCGGCGCCCGGTGCGACGACCGGTCCCTTGGCACCCTTGGCGACACCGATCACGATCGCGTCGGCCCGCAGGCCGGGCGCCGCGGAGGTGCTGAGAGTGAGAGCAGTCACGGTGGTGAAATCTCGCTTCCGATGTGAAGTTGCAGTGGTCGAACGGTGTGGGTCGACCGGGCCCGACAGCCGACCCTATTGCGACCTCAGGGTCCGGTGATCACGGGGCCTTCCCCGGTACGGCGAACACTCGACGACGAGACTACGCGCGTGGCCCCGTTCGCTCATTCCTGCGGGCGTTCACCTGTCGGTGGCGTAGTGGCCATTTCTTGATACGAGGAGATCGTTTCAGCCCAGTGACAGAACGACCAGCGCCGTGGTCGCCGCCGTCTCCGCCAGACCGCCGAAGACGTCCCCCGTGACGCCGCCGAAGCGCCGGATGCAGTGCCGCAGCAGGGCCTCGGCGGCGGCCAGGGAGAGGACGACCGCGAGCACGACCCGGATCACGTCGTACGGCCCGAAGAGGGCACCGCCCGCCGCGGCGGCCCCGGCGACGGCCACGGCGGCCACCGCGGCTCCCCGCAGCGGCACCACACCCGCCACCGCCGCCCCCAGTCCCTCCGGCCGTGCCGCCGGCACCCCGGCCCGGGCCGCCAGGGTCAGCGCCAGCCGGGCGAGCGTCGCCGAGACGACGGCGGCGCACGCGCCCCGGGCCCAGGAGGCGTCGTACGCCTGGGCGAGCGCGGCGACCTGCGCGAGCAGGACGAGGACGAGGGTGATGACCCCGAACGGCCCGATGTCCGACTGCTTCATGATCCGCAGCGCGTCCTCGGCGGGCTTGCCGCTGCCCAGGCCGTCGGCGGTGTCCGCGAGCCCGTCGAGGTGCAGCCCCCGGGTGAGGGCGGCCGGTACGGCGATGGTGGCGACGGCGGCCAGCGGGGCGCCCGCACCGAGGAACAGCAGCACCAGCCCGAGCCCGGCGGCGGCGGCACCGACCGCGAGACCGGCCAGCGGGGCGCACAGCATGCCGCCGCGTGCGGCCTCCCGGTCCCACCGGGTCGCCCGGACGGGGATCACCGTGAGGGTGCCGAAGGCGAAGCGGAGGCCGTCGAGGGGCGAGGTGGTGGGCACCGGCGCAGGCTACCGGCCGGTCAGGAGGGCGGGAATGGCGGCCGAGGATAAAGTGCGCATATGGGATGGTTCGAGCGGAACATCATGGAACCCGGCAAGCTGCCGTTGCTTCTCGCTCTCGTCTCCTTCGTCCTGACCTTCGTGATCACCCGGGGCATCACCCGTCTCATCCGGGCGGGCAAGGGCCCCTTCCGCAACATCAGCGCCGGCGACGGTGTCCACGTCCACCACGTGGTGCCCGGCGTCATCCTGACGATCATCGGCGGCTTCGGCGCGGTCGCCGGTGGCCGGCACGGCTTCGGCTCCGCGCTGGCCGCGGTGATTTTCGGCATCGGCGCGGGCCTCGTCCTGGACGAGTTCGCCCTGGTGCTGCACCTCGCCGACGTCTACTGGACCCCGGACGGCCGCAAGAGCGTCGAGATGGTCGTCCTCACCGCGTCCCTCGTCGGCCTGCTCCTGCTCGGCTTCTCGCCGCTGGGCGTCAACGACCTCAACGACGACCAGCAGCAGAACCGCGCCGTCCTCCTCGTGAACATCCTCGTGAACTTCGCGTTCGCCCTCATCGCCCTGTTCAAGGGCAAGGTCCGCATCGCCGTGCTGGGCGTGATCATCCCCCTCATCGCCCTGATCGGCGCCGTACGGCTGGCCCGCCCCACCTCCCCGTGGGCCAAGCGGTTCTACCGGAACCGCCCCCGTGCCCGAGCGAAATCCGGCCTGCGGGCCTACCACCACGACCGTCGCTGGGCGGGCCCACGGCGCAGGTTTCAGGACTGGATCGGCGGCGCGCCCGACCCCGAACCGGCCCGCTCCCTCGAACGCCGCTGACGCAGCTCGCCCACCGCGCACAGCACCAGGACCGCCGCGATCGCCGCGAGGTGCTCCTTGCCCGCCAGGTTCTCCTCGAGCGCGACCTCGACCACCATCGCCACGATCACCACCGAGGCCGTGACGTACGCCCGGTAGCGCCAGCCCAGGAACACGGCCAGGCCCACCACCGCCGCCGACGGCCCCGTGTCCACGACCCAGGCGTCCGAGGCGGGCAGGCCGAGCGGGGAACGCGGGCCAAGGCGGATGCCCAGGCGCGCGTACAGCGTCCCCGCGAGCGTCGCGACGTAGGCGATGGCCAGCGTCCGCCACCAGCCCAGGCACAGCTCGGCGATGCCGAACACCAGCAGGATCTGCACGAGCGCGCCCCACACCGGCAGATCCAGCGCGGGCACGAACAGCGACAGCGGCGTCCGCAGCAGCGCCGGCCACAACGGGTCCTCGGCCCGCACTGCGCCGACGTTCTGCACGACCTGGTAGCCCCACGACCGGTTGTGCATTGAGTGCAGCACGGCCGTGAGACACACGGCCGTGACCGCCATCGGCACGGCCCGCCACCGCCGCGCGGCCAGCGGCCCGCGCACCGCGGCGTACAGCACACCCCATTCGGCGCGGGCCCAGCGGGCGAGCGTGGTCATCCGGCGGTCGTCCTCGTCCGTGCGGCGAAACGTCTGAGGGTGTCTGCGACTCAGTCAAACCGACACCACGTTCCAAGACCGACCGGAACGGGACGAAGTTGAGCCAGGCGTGCGTGACCTGGATCTCGGCGCTGCTCCTGCTCTGGTGCGCCTCTACTGCTCGGCCGGCGCCTCGGACCCGTCCGGCCCTGCCTGCTCCCCGAGTTCCTCGGACTCCTTCGGCTTCTCGGGCAGCTCCGCGGCCAGCGCGGCCGCGGCCTGCACGAGCGGCAGCGCCAGCAGACCGCCCGCCCCCTCCCCGACGGTCACCCCGTGGGTCAGCAGCGGCTCCAGGGCCATCCGGTCCAGCGCCTTGGCCTGCCCGGGCTCGCCGCTGTCGTGCGCGGCCAGCCACCAGTCCGGCGCCCGGAACGCGATCCGCTGCCCGACCAGCGCGCACGCGGCCGTCACGACCCCGTCGAGCACCACCGGCAGCTTGCGCACCGCGCTCTGCAGCAGGAAGCCCGTCATCGCGGCGACATCGGCCCCGCCCACCGCCGCCAGCAGCTGCAACTGGTCCCCGAGCACCGGCCGGGCCCGGCGCAGCGCGTCCCGGATCGCCGCGCACTTGCGCATCCAGGCCAGGTCGTCGATCGCCAGCCCGCCGCGCCCGGTGACGACCGACGCGTCGACCCCGCACAGCGCCGCGACCAGCACGCCGGCCACCGTGGTCCCGCCGACGCTCACATCGCCGAGCACCACCAGATCCGTACCGGAGTCGGCCTCCTCGTCGGCCACCGCGACCCCGGCCCGGAACGCCGCCTCCGCCTCCTCCAGGGTGAGCGCGTCCTCGATGTCGATCCGCCCGCTGCCGCGCCGCACCCGGTGCCGTACGACGTCCTCCGGCAGGCCCTCGGGGTCGCAGTCCAGGGCCATGTCGACGATCCGCACCGGCACGCCCAGCCGCCGTGCCAGCACCGACACGGGCCGGCCGCCCTCCAGCACCTCGCGCACCAACTCCCCGGCGCCGCCCGCCGGCCGGGCCGAGACGCCCAGCTCGGCGATGCCGTGGTCGCCGGCGAAGAGCACCACCCGCGGCCGTTCGACCGGCCGGACCGGCACGGCGGACTGCGCCGCCGCCAGCCACTCACCCAGTTCGTCGAGGCGGCCCAGCGATCCGGGCGGCACGATCTGTCGCTCCCGGCGTGCCTCGGCGTCACGGCGGATCCCGCCGTCCGGACGCTCGATCAGATCGGTGAAGTCGTCGAGATTAAGCGAGCTCATTCGCCGAACAGTACCGGCCCCGGTCGAACAGAACGGCGCCACATCACCACTCCGTCACGGCGACATCGTTGCACCCAAGATCGGCATCCCATACGTTCCGTTTGCAGCGGATTGTCGTACGTGGTCGGTGCGACGTCCCCGCCGTACGTCCTCGCCACAGCCGCCGTACGCCGTCACGCCCGGGAGCCGCCCATGCCCGCACATCCCGCCTCCTCAGCACCCCCCGTCCCCCAAGCGACCACACGGGTCCACGAACCGCGCCGGGAGGACTGCCCCTGGTGCGGCTCCGACCGGCTGCGCAACCGGCTGCGCACCGGTGACCTGCGGCAGTACAAGCCGGGCAGCTTCACCGTCGACGCGTGCCGGGAGTGCGGCCACACCTTCCAGAATCCCCGCCTCACCGTGGAGGGCCTCGCCCTCTACCACCGGACCGTGCGCGGGGCGCCCAGGGACCCGGCGAGCGACGGCCTCCTCGCCCTGCGCAGCAGCCCGCGCCGGCACCGCTCGGCCGCCCGCGCGATGCTGCGCTGCGGCGAGCCGGAGAGCTGGCTCGACGTCGGCACGGGCCACGCCCACTTCCCGGGCACGGCCCGGCAGTTCTTCCCCTACACCGCCTTCGACGGCCTGGACCCCACCCCGCGCGTGGTCCGCGCCCGTACGGCCGAGCGCGTCGAGGAGGCCCACGTCGGCCGCCTGACGGACCCCAAGATCGCCGGCCCCCTGCGCGCCCGCTACGACGTGGTCAGCATGCTCCACCACCTGGAGGGCACCCCCGACCCCCGGGCGGAACTCCGGGCCGCCCTCTGCGTCCTGCGCCCGGGCGGCCACCTGCTCATCGAGACCCTGAGCCCCCGCAGCGTCTTCGCCGCCCTGCTGGGCCGCTGGTGGCTCCCCTACGACCAGCCGCGCCACCTCCACCTGCTGCCCCCGCAGAACGTCCGCGCGGAACTGGAGTCGGCCGGCTGCACGATCCTGACGCTCGACCACCGCCCGGTCCACGTCCCCCACGACCTCGCGGGCGCCACGTCCCTGGCCCTCTCCCACGCCCTGCCGGCCCCGGACACCCCCTGGCGGGCGATCCCCCCGCCCCCCGTCCAGCGGCACACCCGCGCGGCCCTGCTCCGCGCGGGCATCCCCCTGGTCGCCGTGGCGGCGCTGGCCGACCACCTCATCGCCCCGGTGACCCGCCGCACGCGCTTCGCGAACACCTACCGGGTGATCGCCCGCACAGCTCCGTAGCCCGGGCGGTCAGGAGGGCAGCCGCGGGGCCCCGGTCAGCCCCGCAGCACCACCGCCTGCCCCGCCACCACCAGCAGCACATGCTCACACTCGGCCGCGAACCCCGCGTTCAGCCGCCCGAGTTCATCGCGATACCGCCGTCCCGACGCCGTCGACGGCACGATCCCCGACCCCACCTCGTTCGACACCGCGACGACGGTCCGCCGGGTGACCCGCATCGCCTCGGTCAGCTCTCCCACCCGCTCCCGCAGGGCCTTCTCGCCCCGCTCCGCCCACACCGCGTCGTCCCACGCCCCGACGGAGTCCATCGCGTCCGTCAGCCACAACGACAGACAGTCGACCAGCAGCGGCGGCCCCTCCTCCTCCAGCAGCGGCACCAGATCGCAGGTCTCGACCGTCTGCCACGACCCCGGCCGCCGCTCCCGGTGTGCCGCCACCCGCGAGGACCACTCCGTGTCCCCGTTGCGCGACCCGCCCGTCGCCACGTACAGCACGTCCGGAAAGGCCTCCAGCCTCCGCTCGGCCTCCACCGACTTGCCCGACCGGGCCCCGCCCAGCACCAGCGTCCGCCGCGGCACGTCCGGCACGTCCTCGTACGCCCCCACCGCCAGCGTCACCCCGTCCGGCACGGCCCGCGCCCCGGCTGCCGCGAGCCGCCGCCCGAGCTCCGGGCCGGGCGGCACGTCGTGGTCCAGATGGACGGCGAGCACGTCGGTCGTCGGCCCGATCGCCCCCACCGCCCGCAGCTTCGCCAGCGCGTCCGGCCGCCCCACGACGTCCGCGAGCACCATGTCGTACGACTCGGCCGGCTCCTCCAGACCCGCCGGCGCCCCGCCCGGCGGCAGATACAGCAGCCGCTGCCCCTCCGGCCCGGTCACCGCGTACCCCGTGCCCGGCGCGTCCAGCGCCACCGCCCGCACCCGGTGCCCCGTCAGCAGCGTCAACTCCCGACCGTCCGGCACCCGTCCGGGCTGCGGCAGCCCCGCGGGCACCTCGACCGCCGGCCCGTTGTGCGGATGCGACAACAGCACCTGCCGCACGCCGGTCAGGGAACGGCCCGCCCGCGCCGCCGCGAACGCCGCGCCCGGCGTCAGGTCGAGCAGCAGCGCCCCGTCCAGGAGCAGCGCGGTGGCCGCCCGCGCGTCCGGCCCGAGAGCGGCCGCACAGGCCGCACAGGGACAGTCGGGGCGGGGCAGACCCGCGGGGGCACCGGTGCCGAGCAGAGTAAGTTCCACGCCCCGATTCTGACGCGTGAGCATGGGACATGCGTGATCGAGACGCCCCTACGGGGGCGCGGGCCGTGTCGATGTGCGGCTCCGCCACGCGGGCGCGACCGGCCGGACACGACCCGCAAATCCCCACGCCCCGCACCCCGCAAGCCCTGTAACGCCCCACCCGGCGGAGCGCTTACGCTCTGAGAGGGGCCGGACCAAGATCCGGCTTTTCGCTGTGCAGTGTGCTCACACACATGGGAGGCGTACATGGCGGCATGGACGTGGCGGTTCGAGAAGACCGACGGGACGGAGGTCCAGCCCGCGGTGACGCCGGAGGAGTTCCCCACCCAGGGGGACGCCGAGTCCTGGATCGGGGAGCACTGGAAGGCCCTCCAGGAGGGCGGTGCCGATCAGGTGCGGCTGTTCGAGGACGTCACGGAGATCTACGGGCCGATGAGCCTGCACGCGGCCGAGGCGTGAGCCCGGTGGGCGAGGGCCGTCGGCTCCCGCCCACCACCCCCGCTTCCGCGGGTGGTCAGCCGCGCACGCCGCACAGGTGCAGCAGCGCGGCCACCCCGCGGTACGGATCGGTCCGCCCCGCCTTCTCCTCCACCGCGAGCAGCGTCTCCACGTCGGCCGGGGCCTGCGCGCCGTCCGCCGCCGTGTCGGTGAACACCCGCACCCCGTACCAGGCGTACAGCGGCGCCCCGATGCCCGCGAGCGTCGACGTCAGGTCCGTCAGCCGGTCGGCCCGCACGTCGAGACCCAGCCGGTTGCGATAGGCGGTCGTGTCGAAGGCCGCCAGCGCACCGGACCAGTCACCGGACAGGCCCGGCCGGATCGCGAGCGCGTCCCCGTTGCGCACGAGCAGGGACAGCAGCCCGCCCGGCGCGAGCATCCGGGCGAGACCCGCCAGCAGCGGATCGGGCTCCTCGACGTACATGAGGACGCCGTGGCACAGCACCACGTCGAAACTGCCCGGCAGGAAGTGCACGCCGGTGTCGCGGCCGTCGCCCTCGATGATCCGCATCCGCTCCCGGATGCCCTCCGGTTCCCCGGCGAGGGACTCCCGGGCCACGGCGACCATCGTCGCGTCCTGCTCCAGACCGGTCACCTGGTGTCCGGCCCGGGCCAGCCGCAGCGCCTGGGTGCCCTGGCCCATCCCCACGTCCAGCACCCGCAGGCGCTGACCGACCGGGAACCGGCCGACTATCTGCTCGTCCAGCTGGCGGGCCACCAGCTCCTGACGGACGACATCCCGCAGCCCGCCCAGCCTGTCCAGCCAGGCATCCGCCGCACCCCCGGAGAACGGCGTCGTGGTCAGGGCCGCTCTCCGCGCTTGACCTGCGGCTTCGGCAGCCGGAGCCGACGCATCTGGAGGGAGCGCATCAGGGCGTAGGCGACGGCGCCGCGCTTGTTCTCACCCGCGAAGCGCTCGTTCAGCTGCTTCTTCAGACGGAAGGACGTGACGAACGAGTCGAGCACGATCAGCACGATCACCACGAGCCACAGCAGCAGCGCGATGTTCTGCAGCGAGGCCACCCGCACCATGCTCAGCACGAGGATGACCACGGCCATCGGCAGGAAGAACTCCGCGATGTTGAACCGGGAGTCGACGAAGTCGCGCGCGAACCGGCGGACCGGTCCCTTGTCACGGGCGGGCAGGTAGCGCTCGTCGCCGCTCGCCAGCGCCTGGCGCTGCCGCTCCATCGCGGTACGGCGCTCCTCGCGCTGTCGCTTGGCGGCCTCCTTGCGCGTCATCGACGTGTTGGCCACGCTGCGGCGCTGGCTCTGGGCCTGGCTGCGCTTCGGCGTGGGGCGGCCCTTGGGGGCCTGGGGGTCGCGGGGCTGCTTGGAGAAGTTCACCGGCGCCTTGTCGGCGTCCTGGGCCTTCTCGTCTTTGGCACGGCTACGGAACACAAAACCCAAGGGTAAGGGCTTCCGGGCATGGACCCCAGCCCCGTGGGGAACGATCCGGCAACACCAGTCGTCAGTAAGGGGACAGAGGGGACGCTGCGTACGCCTCCGGATGTTTCCCGGGGTGTACGGCTCCGGTAACCCCGGGGACCACCTACTCCCTACGCCGGAGCGGGAGCGTACGCAGTCGTCCTTGGGGATGAGCGCATCCGTCCCCGAACAGTGCGGTAATGGATGCAGGGCCCGTAGTGTGGGTTCTGTCGCAGGAGCAGCTGCCGGAGTCGGTCAGAAGGGGGCGCGCGAAGCCCATGAGCGGTGTCATGAAGCGTATGGGGATGATCTTCCGCGCGAAGGCGAACAAGGCCCTTGACCGGGCCGAGGACCCGCGCGAGACCCTCGATTACTCGTACCAGAAGCAGCTCGAGCTGCTCCAGAAGGTCCGCCGCGGCGTCGCCGACGTGGCGACCAGCCGCAAGCGCCTGGAACTCCAGCTGAACCAGCTGCAGTCGCAGTCCGGCAAGCTCGAGGACCAGGGCCGCAAGGCGCTCGCGCTGGGCCGTGAGGACCTGGCCCGGGAAGCGCTCTCCCGCCGCGCCGCCCTCCAGCAGCAGGTGACCGACCTGGAGACCCAGCACGCGACGCTCCAGGGCGAGGAGGAGAAGCTCACCCTGGCGGCCCAGCGGCTCCAGGCCAAGGTCGACGCCTTCCGTACCAAGAAGGAGACGATCAAGGCGACGTACACGGCGGCCCAGGCGCAGACCCGGATCGGCGAGGCCTTCTCCGGCATCTCCGAGGAGATGGGCGACGTCGGCCTGGCGATCCAGCGCGCCGAGGACAAGACGGCCCAGCTCCAGGCCCGGGCCGGCGCGATCGACGAGCTGCTCGCCTCCGGCGCCCTGGACGACCCCTCCGGCATGCACAAGGACGACATCCAGGCCGAGCTGGACCGGCTCTCCGGCGGTACGGATGTAGAGCTGGAACTGCAGCGCATGAAGGCCGAACTGGCTGGGGGCACCTCCCAGGCTATTGGCACTGGGGGAGGCTCGAGCAGCGGGCAGCAGGCCATCGAAGGCGGCTCGAACGGGCAGCAGTCCCAGCAGCAGCCGCAGGACACTCCGCGCTTCGACAAGCAGTAGGGGTCGACTCCTAGGAGGGCGACATGATCGTACGGATCATGGGGGAGGGCCAGGTGAGTCTGGCCGACGGCCACCTCGCCGAGCTGAACAAGCTGGACGACGAACTCCTGGCGGAAATGGAGAACGGCGACGGCCCGGGCTTCCGCCGCACCCTCCAGGCCCTCCTGACCAGGGTCCGCGACCTGGGCGAACCCCTCCCGGACGACTCCCTGGAACCGTCGGAACTGATCCTGCCGTCCCCCGACGCGACCTTGGAGGACGTCCGGGAGCTCCTCAGCGACGACGGTTTGATTCCGGGCTGACCCGGATGCGGGCATGCGTGCCGCCAGGGGCGATGGGGCCCCTGCTCGAGCGAAGCCGACAGCTCGGGGGAGGGGGGCGCAACGGTACCCCGCGCCGCCGGGTTGCGGGCCCACCCGACCTCAGGTCTGACGCCGGGCACCTCACACGGCCACAGCCGGCCCGGCTACCGTACACACCTGTGAGCACCCTCGCGCGGGCCAAACACCAGGCCAAGGCGCACCCCCTGGCCCTGGACGCCATCCTCGCCCTCGCCGTCCTGGTCTGCATGGTCGCCGGCTCGTTCGTGGAACCCCGGCACCGCGACAGCGTCAACTGGGTCCTGCGCACCCCCGACCTCCTCAGCCTCCTCCTCATGACCCTCGGCGCCACGGCCCTGGTCTTCCGCCGCCGCGCCCCCATGGCGGTCCTCGCCCTCACGGGCACGCTGTCCGTCATCGAGTCCGTCACCGGCGACCCCCGCGCCCCGGTCGCGATGTCCGCGGTGATCGCCCTCTACACCGTCGCCTCCACCACCGACCGCCCCACCACCTGGCGGGTCGGCCTGCTCACGATGACCGTGCTGACCGGCGCCGCCATGGCCGCCGGACCGCTGCCCTGGTACGCCCAGGAGAACCTCGGCATCTTCGCCTGGACCGGCATCGGCGCCACCGCCGGTGACGCCGTCCGCAGCCGCCGCGCCTTCGTCCAGGCCATCCGCGAACGCGCGGAGCGGGCCGAGCGCACCCGCGAGGAGGAGGCCCGCCGCCGGGTCGCCGAGGAACGCCTGCGCATCGCCCGGGACCTGCACGACGTGGTCGCCCACCACATCGCCCTGGTCAACGTGCAGGCCGGGGTCGCCGCCCACGTCATGGACAAGCGGCCCGACCAGGCCAAGGAGGCCCTCGCGCACGTCCGCGATGCCGGCCGCTCCGCCCTCAACGAGCTCCGTGCCACCGTCGGCCTGCTCCGGCAGTCCGGCGACCCGGAGGCCCCCACCGAACCCGCTCCGGGCCTGGACCGCCTCGACGAACTCATTGGCACCTTTCGCAGCGCCGGCCTGCACGTCGAGGTCGCCCGCGCCGACCAGGGCACCACCCTCCCCGCCGCCGTCGACCTGGCCGCCTACCGGATCATCCAGGAGGCCCTCACCAACGTGCAGAAGCACGCCGGACCCCAGGCCAAGGCCGAGGTCAGCGTCGTACGCGTCGGGCCGAACATCGAGATCACCGTGCTCGACGACGGCAGCGGCGAGAACGAGATCCAGGACAGCGGCGGCGGCCACGGGCTGCTCGGCATGCGCGAGCGCGTCAGCGCCCTGCGCGGCACCCTCACCACCGGTCCCCGCTACGGCGGCGGCTTCCGCGTCCATGCGATCCTGCCGCTCAAGAACCGCGCACCGACCGGGGAGGACCCCGCATGACCATCCGTGTCCTGCTCGCCGACGACCAGGCGCTGCTGCGCAGCGCCTTTCGCGTGCTCGTCGACTCCGAGCCCGACATGGAGGTGGTCGGCGAGGCCTCCGACGGCGCGGAGGCGGTCCGGCTGGCCAAGGAGCAGCACGCCGACGTCGTGCTCATGGACATCCGCATGCCTGGCACCGACGGTCTCGCCGCGACCCGCATGATCAGCGCCGACCCCGGGCTCGCCGATGTCCGGGTGGTCATCCTGACGACGTTCGAGGTCGACGACTATGTCGTGCAGTCGCTGCGGGCGGGCGCCTCCGGCTTCCTCGGCAAGGGATCCGAGCCCGAGGAACTGCTGAGCGCCATCCGGATCGCGGCCGGCGGGCAGGCCCTGCTCTCCCCGGCGGCCACCACGGGCCTGATCGCCCGGTTCCTCGCCACGGACGACCCGGCCGACGCCGACCGCGACCCGGCCCGCGGCGAACGGCTCGACTCGCTCACCGTCCGGGAGCGCGAGGTGCTGGTCCAGGTCGCCGGCGGGCACTCCAACGACGAGATCGCCGAGCGCCTCGAAGTGAGTCCGCTGACGGTGAAGACGCACGTCAACCGGGCCATGGCCAAGCTCGGCGCCCGGGACCGCGCCCAGCTCGTCGTCACCGCGTACGAATCCGGTCTGGTCCGTCCAAGGGTGGAGTGAGCTCGACCCGGGTGTACTGCGGCCGGAGTATGCGCCGCACAAGGATGTGGACCTGGGGCTTACGAAACCCGGTTCCCGCATGGCTCAGGGTGTAGGGGCGGGCGCTCATCTGCGCGTCCGCTGCCGCTTCTGCCGCTAAACAGAAGAGAGACCTCACCCATGTCCTGGCTGTCCAGGTTCAGCCTCGCGCAACGGGCCTTGATCGGGCTGATGTCGATCATCGCGCTCGTCTTCGGGGCGATCGCGATACCCCAGCTCAAGCAGCAGCTGCTGCCCACCATCGAACTGCCCATGGTGTCCGTGCTGGCGCCGTACCAGGGCGCGTCCCCGGACGTGGTCGAGAAGCAGGTCGTCGAACCCATCGAGGACACCCTCGAAGCCGTCGACGGCATCAGCGGCGTCACCTCCACCGCCAGCGAGGGCAACGCCGTGATCATGGCGTCCTTCGACTACGGCAACGACACCAAGCAACTGGTCGCCGATGTCCAGCAGGCCGTCAACCGGGCCCGCGTCCAGCTCCCCGACGATGTCGACCCGCAGGTCGTCGCCGGTTCCACGGACGACATCCCCACCGTCGTCCTCGCCGTCACCTCCGGCCGGGACCAGCAGGCCCTGGCCGACCAGCTCGACAACACCGTCGTGCCGGACCTGAAGAGCATCGACGGCGTCGGCCAGGTCACCGTCGACGGGGTCCGGGACGTCCAGGTCACCGTCACGCCCGACGACGCGAAGCTCGCCAAGGCGGGCCTGACCCCGCTGTCCGTCTCCGAGGCGCTCAAGGCGGGCGGCGCGACCGTCCCGGCCGGCTCCTTCGACGAGGGCGGCGCCAACCGCACCGTCCAGGTCGGCGGCGGTCTCACCTCGCTGAAGCAGATCCAGGACCTGATGGTCACGGGCGAGCCCGGCAAGGGCAAGCCGGTGCGCCTCGGCGACGTCGCCACGGTGAAGCAGCAGGAGGCCCCGGCCGACTCCATCACCCGTACCGACGGCAGGCCCAGCCTCGCCGTCGCCGTCACCATGGACCGCGACGGCAGCGCGGTCGCCATCTCCGACGCCGTCCACGACAAGCTCCCGGACCTGCGCGAGGACCTCGGCTCGGGCGCCACCCTCACGGTCGTCAGCGACCAGGGCCCGGCGGTCTCGAAGTCCATCAAGGGCCTGACCACCGAGGGCGCGCTCGGTCTGCTCTTCGCCGTCCTGGTGATCCTGGTCTTCCTGGCCTCGATCCGCTCGACCCTCGTGACCGCGGTGTCCATCCCGCTGTCCGTGGTCCTCGCCCTGATCGTGCTGTGGACGCGCGACCTGTCGCTGAACGTCCTCACGCTGGGTGCCCTGACCATCGCCATCGGCCGGGTCGTCGACGACTCGATCGTGGTCCTGGAGAACATCAAGCGCCACCTCGGCTACGGCGAGGAGCGCCACTCGGCGATCCTTCAGGCCGTCCGTGAGGTCGCGGGCGCGGTGACGTCCTCGACGCTCACCACGGTCGCGGTGTTCCTGCCGATCGGCCTGGTCGGCGGCATGGTGGGCGAGCTTTTCGGCTCGTTCAGCCTGACCGTGACGGCCGCGCTGCTGGCGTCCCTGCTCGTCTCCCTGACGGTCGTGCCGGTCCTGTCGTACTGGTTCCTGCGCCCGCCGAAGGGCACCCCAGAGGACGCGGCCGAGGCCCGCCGGATCGCCGAGGAGAAAGAGGCCAAGAGCCGCCTCCAGCGCATCTACGTCCCCGTCCTGCGCTTCGCGACCCGCCGCCGCCTCACCAGCGTGGCCCTCGCGATCGTCGTGCTGGTCGGCACGTTCGCCATGGCGCCGCTGCTGAAGACGAACTTCTTCGACCAGGGCGAGGTCGAGGTCCTCACCGTCAAGCAGGAGCTGAAGCCCGGCACCAGCCTGACGGCGACCGACGTCCAGGCGAAGAAGGTCGAGCGGCTGCTCGCCGGCACCGAGGGCGTCAAGGACTACCAGGTCACCATCGGCTCGTCCGGCTTCATGGCCGCCTTCGGCGGCGGCACGGACACCAACCAGGCCTCGTACCAGGTGATGCTGGAGGACTCGGCGTCGGCCGAGGACGTCCAGGACGGCATCGAGAAGGGCCTGGCCGGGCTGAAGGGCATCGGCACGACCACCATCACCGCCGGCGACGGATTCGGCGCCCAGGACCTCGGTGTCGTGGTGAAGGCCGCCGACGCCGACGTGCTGCGTACGGCGTCCGAGGAGGTCCGCAAGACGGTCGCCTCGCTCGACGACGTCACGGACGTCACCAGCGACCTGTCGCAGAGCGTGCCGCGCATCTCGGTGAAGGCCAACGACAAGGCGGCCGCGGCCGGCTTCAACGACCAGACCCTCGGCGGCGCCGTCGCCCAGGCCGTCCGCGGCACCCCCGCGGCCAAGGCGATCCTGGACGACACCGAGCGCGACGTCGTCATCCGCTCGGCCAAGCCCGCCAAGACCCTGAAGCAGCTGAAGGACCTCCGTCTGGGCGGAGCGGTGAAGCTCGGCGACATCGCCACCGTCGAGCTGGTCGACGGCCCGGTCTCCATGACCCGCATCGACGGCCGGCGCGCGGCCACCATCACCGCGAAGCCGACCGGCGACAACACCGGCGCGGTCAGCACCCAGCTCCAGTCGAAGATCAGCGCGCTGAAGCTCCCGGACGGCGCCACGGCGTCGGTCGGCGGTGTCTCCGCGGACCAGGACGAGGCGTTCGTCAACCTGGGCCTGGCGATGCTGGCGGCCATCGCGATCGTCTTCATGCTGCTGGTCGGCACCTTCCGGTCGCTGGTCCAGCCGCTGATCCTGCTGGTCTCCATCCCGTTCGCCGCCACCGGCGCGATCGGCCTGCTGATCGCCACCGGCACCCCGATGGGCGTCCCGGCCATGATCGGCATGCTGATGCTGATCGGCATCGTGGTGACGAACGCGATCGTGCTGATCGACCTGATCAACCAGTACCGCAAGCAGGGCCACGGCGTCGTCGAGGCCGTGATCGAGGGCGGTCGGCACCGCCTGCGCCCGATCCTCATGACCGCCCTGGCGACGATCTTCGCCCTGCTGCCGATGGCCCTCGGCATCACCGGAGAGGGCGGCTTCATCGCCCAGCCGCTGGCCGTGGTCGTGATCGGCGGCCTGGTGACGTCGACGCTCCTCACCCTGCTCCTCGTCCCGACGCTCTACGCGATGGTCGAGCTCCGCAAGGAGCGCCGGGCGAAGAAGCGCGCGGCGAAGAAGGGCCTCCCGGCCCAGCGGAAGGACGCGACGGAGCCGGAGCACGCGAGCGTGTGACGGCCTGACCCGGCGGTGGCCGGGCACCGGACCCTCATGTCCGGTGCCCGGCCACCGCCTTGTCCCGTTACGTATCCTGTGGCCCTCGAACGGCTCTACGGGGGAAGGGGATTCGGGCGGGCCGCTGCACAGCGACGACCCGAAGTCGGTCGGCGGCTACAGGCTGCTCGACCGGCTCGGGGCCGGGGCATGGGCGTCGTCTACCGGGCCAGGGCGCGTTCGGGCCGTGACGTGGCCGTCAAGGTCGTGCACGCCCAGTACGCGGCGGACGCGGTCTTCCTCGCCCGGTTCCGGCAGGAGATCGCGGCGGTCCGCAAGGTCAGCGGAGCCTTCACGGCACCGGTCCTGGACACGGACCCCGAGGCGGCCCGGCCCTGGATGGCCACCCAGTACGTGCCCGGGCCTTCGCTCGCCCGGCGGATCCGCGACCGGGGCGCCTGCCGGACGCCGAACTGCGCGGGCCGGCCCTGGGCCTGGTGGCGGCCCTGCGCGACGTCCACCGGGCCGGGGCGGTGGACCGGGACCTGAAGCCGGCCAACGTCCTGCTGGCCGAGGACGGCCCGCGTGTCATCGACTTCGGCATCTCCCGTGCGGCGGAGAGCCACCAGACGCTGACCGAGACCGGCCAGATGATCGGCACGCTGCCCTTCATGTCTCCCGAACAGCTCGTCGACGCCCGTACGGCCGGTCCGGCGTCGGACACCGACTGGGGTGCCACCGAGGTGCGGACCCTCGACGGCGCCCTGGTCGCCACCACCCCCGGTGGCAGCGTCTTCAGCCTCGACCCCGCGCACCCCGAGCGGACACCGCGCTCGGGGTGACGACGGACGGGACCGGGATTACGGCAGCGCCAGCATCCGCTCCAGGGCCAGCTTCGCGAAGGCCTCCGTCTCCCTGTCCACCTCGATGCGGTTGACGAGGTTGCCCTCGGCCAGGGACTCCAGGGTCCAGACCAGGTGGGGGAGGTCGATGCGGTTCATGGTCGAGCAGAAGCAGACCGTCTTGTCGAGGAAGACGATCTCCTTGCCCTCGGGCGCGAAACGGTTCGCCAGGCGGCGGACCAGGTTCAGCTCCGTGCCGATGGCCCACTTCGAGCCGGCCGGGGCGGCCTCCAGGGCCTTGATGATGTACTCGGTCGAACCGACGTGGTCCGCCGCGGCCACGACCTCGTGCTTGCACTCCGGGTGGACCAGGACGTTCACGCCCGGGATGCGCTCGCGCACGTCGTTCACCGAGTCCAGGCTGAAGCGGCCGTGCACCGAGCAGTGGCCGCGCCACAGGATCATCTTCGCCGCGCGCAGCTGGTCGGCGGTCAGGCCGCCGTTCGGCTTGTGCGGGTTGTAGACGACGCAGTCCTCCAGGGACATGCCCATGTCCCGCACCGCGGTGTTGCGGCCCAGGTGCTGGTCCGGCAGGAAAAGGACCTTCGTCGTCGCGGGGTCGCCCTGCTCGAAGGCCCAGTCCAGGGCCCGCTTCGCGTTGGACGAGGTGCAGATCGTGCCGCCGTGCTTGCCGGTGAACGCCTTGATGTCGGCGGAGGAGTTCATGTACGAGACGGGCACGACCTGCTCGGCTATCCCGGCCTCGGTCAGCACGTCCCAGCACTCGGCGACCTGCTCGGCCGTCGCCATGTCGGCCATCGAGCAGCCGGCGGCGAGGTCGGGCAGGACGACCTTCTGGTCGTCGGACGTCAGGATGTCCGCCGACTCCGCCATGAAGTGCACGCCGCAGAACACGATGTACTCGGCCTCCGGGCGGGCGGCCGCGTCCCGGGCCAGCTTGAACGAGTCCCCCGTCACGTCGGCGAACTGGATGACCTCGTCACGCTGGTAGTGGTGGCCGAGCACGAAGACCTTGTCCCCGAGCTTCTCCTTCGCCTTGCGGGCGCGCTCCACCAGGTCCGGGTCGGACGGCGAGGGCAGGTCGCCGGGACACTCCACACCGCGCTCGCTCTTCGGGTCGGCCTCACGGCCGAGGAGCAGCAGGGCGAGGGGCGTCGGCTGTACGTCGAGCTCCTGGGTCTGGGCGGTGGTCACGACACGCACCCTTTCTGTTTCTGCGACTTTTCGTCGATTTGACGCTATCTATCATAACCGCTTCACGTCACTTTGACGACGGCCATAGCGTCTGTGTGACGTGAATCCCGGTGGGCCCCGTTCATTCCCGGGAAGACCCGGAAAGAGCCGTTTTCCGGTTCCGGGCGCGTGTGCGAGCATGAAAGGAGCCGGGATCGACGCCCGGTCCGGAATGAATCCGCGGCCCCGCCGGTTGCAACCGTCGGCAAGCAGTCTCCGTACAACCCGGGAGAGATGTAGATGTCCGTATCGGACGAGACCAGCACCGTCACCGACGGCATCATCCTGACCGACGCCGCCGCGTCCAAGGTCAAGGCGCTGCTCGACCAGGAAGGCCGCGAAGACCTCGCGCTGCGTGTCGCCGTCCAGCCCGGCGGCTGCTCCGGCCTGCGCTACCAGCTCTTCTTCGACGAGCGCGCCCTCGACGGCGACGTCGAGAAGGACTTCGGCGGTGTGAAGGTGGTCACCGACCGCATGAGCGCCCCGTACCTGGGCGGTGCCACGATCGACTTCGTGGACACCATCGAGAAGCAGGGCTTCACGATCGACAACCCGAACGCGACGGGCTCCTGCGCCTGCGGCGACTCCTTCAGCTGAGCCTGCCGAGCCGCTCCGGCGGCCGCGGACACGACGAAGGCGGCGGCCCCCTCCGACGGGGCCGCCGCCTTCGCGCCGTGTGGCGCTCCTACCGCTCCCGCGTCGGGGGAGGCGGCGGTCGCGCGTCCTCCTTGGCCGGCGGCTCGCTCCTACCGCTCCCGCGTCGGGGGAGCCGGCAGTCGCGCACCCTCCTTGGCCAGCGGCACCGCCTTGCCGTCCGTGTTCACCACGGCCCGGTCACCGAGCGGCTCGTCCAGTTGCACGGTCTCCTGGAACTGCTTGGCGATCATGACGCAGACCTTGCCCGGCCACGGGGTCGACGTCACGGAGACCGTCACCTCGTCGCCCTTCTCGCTCGCCTTCACCTCGTAGTCGGCGCACACCCCGCCCGTGAAGGTCACCGTCAGCTCCGAGCCCTCGGCCCGGTAGCCGTCCACCTTCACCTCGCGCGGCCCGGGGGCCGAGGTCGGCTGGTCACTCGGCTCGCTCGGCTCCGGGGAGGCCAGGTACTTCGGCTCGACCGCCGGGTACGTCACCGTGAACGGGTCCTGCGCGCCCGGCGCCGTCACCTCGAACAGCCAGGACGGCACCAGCGCCTGCCGCCCGTCCACGACGTGCGCGGCCAGCCCGAACACCGCGCTCTCGACCGTCACCGTGTCCTGCTTCGCAGGACCGCTCGCCGGCTGCTCGCAGGGCTGCTCCAGCCGGTCCTTCAGCGGCACGGGGCCGGCGCAGCCGCCGATGCCCATCCGGTGGTCGTTCTTCGGCTGCCCGTTCATCAGCTCCAGCGCCTTCCCGGCGCTGACCACGGGGTACGTGTCGCCCTTCACCGGCGTCCTCAGCTGTCCGCTGCCGCCGACGACCTCGCCGTCCGAGCCGACGTTGATCCCGGTCGTCCAGCCGTGCGTGGGCAGTCCGCCCACCTCGGGAGCGGCGTTCACCACCCGCTGGGCCCCCATGACCTGGCTCGCGTCGCGCTTCGCGTCGTCCTGACCCACCGCCTTCAGTACGGGCGCCGCGGCCTTCTCGGCCACCTCCTCGCTCACCGGTGTGCCACCGGACTGCGGGGTGGTGCAGGTGTCGGTGCCCTTGCAGGTGTCGGTGCCCGGGGCGTACCGGCTGAACGTCCAGGACCCCGGCGCCTGCCGGTTCACCTGGAGGCTCGGCCCCGACCCGTCCTGGCCCCCGATCTTCCAGGCCTCGCCCTGCGCCACCGGCGTCCCCTCGACCCCGAGGGCCTTCGCCAGCCGGGCCACGTCCTCCTTCGTGACCTCGCCCTGCGCCCGGTACACCGGCGCCTTGGCCGGGCCGTCCGGCAGGGGGCCGCCGACCCGGTAGGTGGCGCCGTAGGGGTTCGGCTCGCCGGGCGCGATGCCGTTGCCGCCGCCCGCCGTGGACTCCGAGTATCCGTCGAGCGCGAGCGGCGGGGGAGTGCCGTCCCCACCGGGCGCACCGGAGGTCGTACCGCCGCCCGACCCGCTCGACGCGTTGGAGGCGAGCCAGGCCCCGCCACCGCCGATCAGCAGCACGGCGGCGGCGACGGAGGCGATGATCGCGGGCGTACGGGGGCGGCCACCGTCGTGGCGGACCAGGTTCTCGTCGCCGCGTACGTCGCTGTCATGGCGGAGGAGGTCGTCGGCTTCATCCGGCACGTCGCCGGCCGGTTCCGGGGGCGCGGGCGCCGACTCGCCGTCGGCCTGCCGGTCTTCGGACGCGGGCGTCTCGGCGGTTTCCTCGGCGCCACCCGTCTCGGCGGCCTCCGGCGTAGCCGGCTCCTCGGTAGCCGGCTCCTCGGAGGCCGGCTCGCCGTCCACGCCCTCGGCCGCCTTCGCGTCAGCGGTGTGCGTGTCCTGCCCCGGCACCTCGGAAGTCTCGGGAGTCTCGGCCGTCGCTTCCGCCTTCTCGACCTTCTCGGTCTCTTCGGGCTCAGCAGCCTCCGGCGACTCCCCGTTCTCCGCCGAGGTACCGGCGTCCGCCGTACCCGGCTCCTCGACATCCGGGGCGTCGGCGCCGACGCCCGCTGCCCTGGCGTCGTCGTCCTTGTCGGGTCGCTCGGTGTTCACCGCATCGCTCCTTCGGCTGCACAGCTGTCCCATGGGACCCGGCCCGTCACATACGGGCCCGCTGGTGGGTCGTATCCCGCCTCCCCTATACGGGGGACAGCGATGGGACGCAGCGGGGGAGCACACGGTTCCCGCGAGTGCGCCGTTCAGTCCCCGTAGTCCTCCATGGCGTCGAGCAGCCGCGCCGACGCCGGGGGTACCGACACGCCGTGGATCAGAGCCGGGGAGACCGGCCGCGAAGCGATCCGGGGGACCGCCCAGTGCGGAGCCATCCGCGCCCCGTCACCCGGCAGCGACGCCAGGTCACCCTCCAGATCGACCGGAACGGGGGCGTGGAACTCGAGGTTCGTCATACCGGCACCGTATGCACGCTCGAGGTCACCGAGAAAGATCTACTATCGGGTAGTTTCGTTGCCTTCAGAGCCGCCCCGCCCACCCGATAGCGTTAACCGTCAAGGTTCGCCTCCCTCAGGAGAGTCCACGCCGTGCGCATCGCAGTCTCCGGCTCCATCGCCACCGACCACCTCATGACCTTCCCCGGCCGCTTCGCCGACCAGTTCGTAGCGGACCAGCTGCACACGGTCTCGCTGTCGTTCCTGGTCGACCAGCTCGACGTCCGCCGCGGCGGCGTCGCCGCGAACATCGCGTTCGGCATGGGGCAGCTCGGCACCCGGCCGATCCTGGTCGGCGCCGCGGGCGCGGACTTCGACGAGTACCGGGCCTGGCTGGAGCGGCACGGCGTCGACACCGACTCCGTCCGCATCTCCGACACGCTGCACACCGCCCGCTTCGTGTGCACGACCGACGCCGACCACAACCAGATCGGCTCCTTCTACACCGGCGCCATGAGCGAGGCCCGCCTCATCGAGCTGAAGACCGTCGCCGACCGGGTCGGCGGTCTCGACCTCGTCTCCATCGGCGCCGACGACCCGGAGGCCATGCTCCGCCACACCGAGGAGTGCCGCTCCCGGTCCATCCCGTTCGCCGCCGACTTCTCCCAGCAGATCGCCCGGATGGACGGCGAGGAGATCCGCATCCTGCTCGACGGGGCGACGTACCTCTTCTCCAACGAGTACGAGAAGGGCCTCATCGAGTCCAAGACCGGCTGGAGGGACGCGGAGATCCTGTCCCGCGTGGGCCACCGGGTGACCACGCTCGGCGCGCGCGGCGTACGCATCGAACGGGCCGGCGAGGACCCGATCGAGGTCGGCACGCCGGACGAGGAGCGCAAGGCCGACCCGACGGGCGTCGGCGACGCCTTCCGCGCGGGCTTCATGTCGGGCCTGGCCTGGGGCGTCTCCCTGGAGCGCGCCGCCCAGGTCGGCTGCATGCTGGCGACCCTCGTCATCGAGACGGTGGGGACCCAGGAGTACCAGCTGCGGCGCGGGCACTTCATGGAGCGCTTCACCAAGGCGTACGGGGACGAGGCGGCTACCGAAGTGCGGGGGCATCTGGCCTGATCGTCGTCGGCCGCGGGTGCGTGGGGGCTGGTCGCGCCCCGCGGCGGCAGCCGCATGTCGACACAGCCCCGCACCCCCAAGAGGCCGGTCAGCTCACCCGGCGGATCACGTACGCAGTCCCTCGGTCCGCCGGCTCCTCGCCCACGTACTCCTGGTCCCGCATCTCGCACCACGCCGGGATGTCCAGGCGGGCCGCCTCGTCGTCCGACAGGACCCGGACCAGGCCGCCCACGGGCACGTCACCGATGACCTTCGCCAGCTCGATCACCGGGATCGGGCAGCGCTTGCCGAGGGAGTCCACGACCAGGACGTCCTCCTCGCGGGCGACGTCCGAGGCCACCGGCGCCCCCAGCTTCTCCCGCACGGCCGTCACGGCACCGGGAAGGACGGCCAGGAACCGCTCCACGTCCTCCTCGGCGGTCCCCGACGGCAGCGAAACCCGCACATTCCCTTCACTCAGCACGCCCATCGCCCGCAGGACGTGGCTGGGCGTCAGCGTGCTGCTCGTGCAGGACGATCCGGACGAGACCGAGAAACCCTCCCGGTCCAGCTCGTGCAGCAGCGCCTCTCCGTCGACATAGAGACAGGAGAAGGTGACGACCCCGGGCAGCCGGCGCACCGGATGGCCCACCACCTCGACGTCGGACACCAGCCGCGGCACCCGCGCCCGGACCCGGTCCGTCAGCTCCCGCAGGCGCGCGGCCTCCCCGGCCGCCTCGGCCCGCACGGCCCGCAGCGACGCGGCCGCCGCCACGATCGCCGGGATGTTCTCGAAACCGGGCGCCCGACCCGACTCCCGCTCGTCCACCGGCCCTCGCGCCGCGAACCGCGCACCCTTGCGGACCACCAGCAGCCCGACCCCGGACGGCCCGCCCCACTTGTGGGCACTGGCCGTCAGCAGCGACCAGCCGCCGTCCACCGGCCCCCACCCCAGCGACTGCGCCGCGTCCACCAGCAACGGCACCCCGGCCTCCCGGCACACCTCGGCCACCGCCCCGACGGGCTGCTCGGTCCCCACCTCGTGATTGGCCGACTGCAGACACGCCAGCGCGGTGTCCGCGCGCAGGGCGTCACCGTAGGCCGCGGGGTCCACCAACCCGGTGCGGTCCACGGCGACCTGGGTGACGCTCCCCCCGGCCGCCTCGAGGAGCTCCGCCGAATGCAGTACAGAGGAGTGTTCGACCGCTGACACGATCAGGTGACGCCCGATCCGCCTCCGCCCGGCCAGTGCCCCGGCAATGCCCGTGTGCACGGCACGCGTTCCGGACGAGGTGAAGGTCAGCTCGTCCGGCCGGCACCCCACCGCCTCGGCGGCTGCCTCCCGCGCCGCGTCCAGCAGCACCCGGGCACGCCGCCCTTCCCTGTACAGACGGGCCGGATCCGCCCACCCTTCGTCGAGCGAGGCCTGCAGGGCCTGCCGGGCGACGGGATGAAGAGGAGCACTGGAAGCAGCGTCGAAGTAGGGCACACCTCAACGCTAAGCGCCCCGAAGGGGCGCGGGGAACCGCGCGCTCGACCACCACCAACCCGCGGCCGCCGATGTGCCGAACTCCCGCCCTGGTGGGCGCCCGGCGTAACCCGCGGCGCGTTGGGCACCCCTCCCCGAGAACCCCCGGAAGGCGTCGGCTAGGGTTTGGTCCGCATAAACATCCAAACCCCTGCCCGACGCAGGGCCGCGACCGACCAGCGAGAAGGCCAGGCCGCAGCCGATCCGCGCGGGCGAGACTCTCGGGAAGGCGCTACGTGAGTCCCAACGGCTCCGACCGCTCGCCGCGGCGCCCGATGCGGCGGAAGCTGCTGCAGGCACTGACCGCGGGCCTGGTCTTGGCGACAGCCACCGGTTGCTCGTACAACTGGGAAGACTTCCCCCGCCTTGGTATGCCCACCCCGACCACGGAAGAGGCTCCGCGGATCCTCTCCCTGTGGCAGGGTTCCTGGGCGGCTGCGCTCGCCGTCGGCGTGCTGGTGTGGGGTCTGATCCTGTGGAGTGCTTTCTTCCACCGGCGCAGCCGCACCAAGGTCGAAGTTCCTCCGCAGACCCGGTACAACATGCCCATCGAGGCGCTGTACACCGTGGTTCCGCTCATCATCGTCTCGGTGCTGTTCTACTTCACCGCTCGTGACGAGTCCGAGCTGCTCAGCCTCAAGAAGAAGCCCGACGTCACGATCAACGTGGTCGGCTTCCAGTGGAGCTGGTGCTTCAACTACATCGAGCCGGTCGCCGGTTCCACCGGGGACGCCAAGACCTCGAAGGACCTGGACGCGATCCCGGACCGCTTCAAGAAGGACTTCCCGGCCAACGCCGGCGGCGTCTACGACTGCGGCACCCCCGGTACGCGGAACCCTCAGACCAACAACCCGGGCCCGACGCTCTGGCTCCCCAAGGACAAGACGGTCCGCTTCGTCCTGACCTCGCGTGACGTCATCCACTCCTTCTGGGTGGTGCCGTTCCTGATGAAGCAGGACGTCATTCCGGGCCACACCAACTCCTTCCAGGTGACCCCCAACAAGGAGGGCACCTTCCTGGGCAAGTGCGCCGAGCTCTGCGGTGTCGACCACTCCCGGATGCTCTTCAACGTGAAGGTCGTCTCCCAGGAGCGTTACGAGCAGCACCTCAAGGACCTCGTGGACAAGCAGCAGAACGGTTACGTTCCTGCCGGCATCGCGCAGACGAGCCACGAGAAGAACCGGGAGACGAACAACCTGTGAGCATCCTCAACGAACCCCAGGGTGCCGCGGCAGCAGGGTCCCACTACCAGGACGAGCTGCCGGTCAGGCGCCAGAACCGCGGCAGTGTCGTGGTCAAGTGGCTGACGACGACGGACCACAAGACGATCGGCACGATGTACCTCGCCACGTCTTTCGCGTTCTTCGTCATCGGCGGCGTGATGGCGCTGCTCATGCGCGCCGAGCTGGCCCGTCCGGGTCTGCAGATCATGTCGAACGAGCAGTTCAACCAGGCGTTCACGATGCACGGCACGATCATGCTGCTGATGTTCGCGACGCCGCTGTTCGCCGGCTTCGCGAACTGGATCATGCCGCTGCAGATCGGTGCGCCGGACGTGGCGTTCCCGCGGCTGAACATGTTCGCCTACTGGCTGTACCTGTTCGGCTCGCTCATCGCGGTCGGTGGCTTCCTCACCCCGCAGGGCGCGGCCGACTTCGGCTGGTTCGCCTACAGCCCGCTCTCCGACGCCGTCCGCTCCCCGGGCATCGGCGCCGACATGTGGATCATGGGTCTGGCCTTCTCCGGCTTCGGCACCATCCTCGGCTCGGTCAACTTCATCACCACGATCATCTGCATGCGCGCCCCCGGCATGACGATGTTCCGCATGCCGATCTTCGTCTGGAACGTGCTGCTGACCGGTGTCCTGGTCCTGCTCGCCTTCCCGGTCCTGGCCGCGGCCCTGTTCGCCCTGGAGGCGGACCGCAAGTTCGGCGCCCACATCTTCGACTCCGCCAACGGCGGCGCGTTGCTGTGGCAGCACCTCTTCTGGTTCTTCGGCCACCCAGAGGTGTACATCATCGCCCTGCCGTTCTTCGGCATCATCTCCGAGGTCATCCCGGTCTTCTCCCGCAAGCCGATGTTCGGTTACACGGGTCTGATCGGCGCGACCATCGCGATCGCGGGTCTGTCCGTGACGGTGTGGGCGCACCACATGTACGTCACCGGCGGCGTGCTGTTGCCGTTCTTCTCCTTCATGACGTTCCTCATCGCCGTACCGACCGGTGTGAAGTTCTTCAACTGGATCGGAACGATGTGGAAGGGCTCGTTGTCCTTCGAGACACCGATGCTCTGGGCGACCGGCTTCCTGATCACCTTCACCTTCGGTGGTCTGACCGGTGTCATCCTGGCCTCGCCGCCGATGGACTTCCACGTCTCCGACTCGTACTTCGTGGTGGCGCACTTCCACTACGTCGTCTTCGGCACCGTGGTGTTCGCGATGTTCTCCGGCTTCCACTTCTGGTGGCCGAAGTGGACCGGCAAGATGCTGGACGAGCGCCTCGGCAAGATCACCTTCTGGACGCTGTTCATCGGCTTCCACGGCACGTTCCTGGTCCAGCACTGGCTGGGCGCCGAGGGCATGCCGCGTCGTTACGCCGACTACCTGGCGGCCGACGGCTTCACCGCGCTGAACACGATCTCGACGATCAGCTCGTTCCTGCTCGGCATGTCGATCCTGCCGTTCTTCTACAACGTGTGGAAGACGGCCAAGTACGGCAAGCCGGTCGGCGTCGACGACCCGTGGGGCTACGGCCGCTCCCTGGAGTGGGCGACCTCCTGCCCGCCGCCGCGGCACAACTTCATCACCATGCCGCGGATCCGCAGTGAATCCCCGGCGTTCGATCTGCACCACCCGGAGATCGCGGCTCTCGACCAGCTCGAGAACGCCGGTCACGGCGAGAAGGCCATCGCTGGTGGCAAGGAGGCCGGCAAGTGAAGATCCAGGGCAAGATGTTCATGTGGCTGAGCGTCTTCGTCCTCGCCATGGCTGTGGTCTATGGCGTGTGGTCGAAGGAGCCGGCCGGTACCACGGCCCTCTTCCTGGCCTTCGGCCTGTGCATCATGATCGGCTTCTACCTGGGCTTCACGGCCAAGCGGGTGGACGCCGGTGCGCAGGACAACAAGGAGGCGGACGTCGCGGACGACGCCGGCGAGGTCGGGTTCTTCAGCCCGCACAGCTGGCAGCCGCTGTCCCTGGGCATCGGAGGCGCCCTCGCCTTCCTGTCCGTCGCCATCGGCTGGTGGCTGATGTACTTCTCGCTGCCGATCATCCTGATCGGCATCTGGGGCTGGGTCTTCGAGTACTACCGCGGTGAGAGCCGCACCCAGTAACACGCGCCGAGCGTTCAGAGGCCCGGACACTCCGAAAGGAGTGTCCGGGCCTCCGCTTTTTGCAGCAATGTATGTCACTCGTATGAGTCGCTCGGCGTGCCGCCGTTGACAGGGCTTCCTAGCGTGAGGTCATGAGCCACACAGCGATATCCCGCCCCCGCACCGCCGTCAGCTGCACGCTGCTGGTGACAGCCCTCTGCGTGGGCGTCACCGCCTGCGGCTCGGACGGCAACCCGCTCGCCGCCCGCCCCTACGACGCGGCGGACCAGATCTCCTTCAACGCCCCCGACGGGGGCCGCGAGAAGGCCGACCCGGACAAGCCCCTGGAAATCGTCGAGGACTCCGACGGGCGCATCACGGACGTCACGGCCCACGACGCCTCAGGACGCTACGTGGCGGGCGAACTCGCCGCCGACGGCAGCCGCTGGCACAGCACCACCCCGCTGGCCGCCAACGCCAGCTACACGGTCCGTGTGAGCACCGAGGACGAGGACGGGGCGCCCGGCCGCAAGGTCGTCACCTTCGACACCGGCAAGCCCACCGCCAAGAAGCGCCTGGACGTCGCCTTCGGCCCCAAGACGGGCACCTACGGCGTCGGCCAGCCCATCACGGCCGAACTGAGCCAGCCCGTCGCGGACAAGGCCCAGCGGGCCGTCGTGGAGCGCGCCCTCAAGGTCTCCTCCACGCCCGCCACGGACGGCGCCTGGCACTGGGTGGACGACAAGAAGCTCCACTACCGCCCGAAGGACTACTGGCCGACCCAGGCGACCGTCCAGGTCCGCAGCAACCTGGACGGCATCAAGATCGGTGACCGGATGTGGGGCGGCAAGGCCAAGCCGCTGACCATCACCACCGCGGACAAGCTCATAGCCGTCACGGACGCCTCCGCCCACCAGATGACCGTCTACAAGAACGACGAGGTCATCCGGCAGATACCCGTCACCACGGGCAAGCCCGGCTACGACACCCGCAACGGCGTCAAGGTCGTCCTCGCCAAGGAGGGCACCGTCCGCATGACCAGCGCCAGCATCGGCTCCTCGGACTTCTACGACCTGATCGTCCACCACTCCGTCCGCGTCACCAACAGCGGCGAGTACGTCCACGCCGCCCCCTGGTCCGTCGGCTCACAGGGCTTCGCCAACGTCAGCCACGGCTGCACCGGCATGAGCACCGAGAACGCCGCCTGGTTCTACGACACCGTCCGCGAGGGCGACATCGTCAAGGTCGTCAACTCGGGCGGCGACGTGATGGCCCCGTTCGGCAACGGCTACGGCGACTGGAACCTCGACTGGGCGAAGTGGCGCACCGGCAGCGCGCTCGTCGGCGGCACCCCGGACGGCCCGACGGAGGCCGACAGGGCCCGGCTGAGGCCGCAGAGCGTCTGAACGCCCTCAGGGGCTTCGCCCTTCAGGGGCGCGGGGAACTGCGCGAACAGCCCCCACGCGCCCGCACACGCCGAACTACGGGCGAACCCGACCCCTCAGGCGTTCAAAGCCGCCTTCTCCCGCAACAGAGAGGCCAGCGCGGAGGCGAACTCCACCGGCTCCACCGGCAGGGTCACCGCACTCTCGGCACGGCTCCAGGTCGCCAGCCACGCGTCCTGGGGCCGCCCGATCAGCAGCAGCACCGGCGGGCAGTCGAACACCTCGTCCTTGATCTGCCGGCAGACGCCCATGCCCCCCATCGGCACGGCCTCGCCGTCCAGCACGCAGACGTCGATCCCGCCCCGGTCCAGCTCCCGCAGCACCGCGTCCGGAGTCGCACACTCCAGGAACTCCACCACGGGAACGTCCGGAGCCGGCCTCCGTCCCGTGGCGAGGCGCACCTGCTCGCGGGTGTTGGAGTCGTCGCTGTAGACCAGCACCGTGGCGGTCGGCTGCATTGTTCCTCCGTGACGTCAGCGTCGTAAGGACAGGCCCGTTGGGCCGGATGCTACTCCCTTGAACACCACGTCAACACCGGTACGACCGGGGAAGACACTCCGAACGGCACCCCCCGGAGTGAGGGCGGGATAAGCGACCGACATAATGTCGGTCGTGGCGACAGCAACGACAGTAGAAACCGGGCACGCGCACCCGTCGGTCAACCGGCCGAACCTCACCAGCGTCGGAACCATCATCTGGCTGAGTTCCGAGCTGATGTTCTTCGCGGCCCTCTTCGCGATGTACTTCACCCTGCGATCGGTGACGGGTCCCGATCACTGGAAGGAGATGGCCGCCCATCTCAACTTCCCGTTCTCGGCGACGAACACCACCATCCTGGTGCTCTCCTCGCTCACCTGCCAGCTCGGCGTCTTCGCCGCTGAGCGCGGTGACGTGAAGAAGCTGCGGATGTGGTTCATCGTCACGTTCGTGATGGGTGCGATCTTCATCGGCGGTCAGGTCTTCGAGTACACGGAGCTGGTCAAGGACGCGGGCCTGTCCCTGTCCTCCGACCCGTACGGCTCGGTGTTCTACCTGACCACCGGCTTCCACGGCCTGCACGTGACGGGCGGTCTCATCGCCTTCCTGCTGGTCCTGGGACGGACCTACGCGGCCCGGAGGTTCACCCACGAGCAGGCGACGGCCGCGATCGTCGTGTCCTATTACTGGCACTTCGTCGATGTCGTCTGGATCGGTCTCTTCGCCACGATCTACATGATCAAGTAGCAGGGCCCGCATCCACGCGTGCTCGACGAAGCGCGCATCCCAGAAGCATCGACGCAGAAGATCCTGACACCGGGGTAATCCGTGAAAAAGCTCTCCGCACGACGACGCCACCCGTTGGCGGCGCTCGTCGTCCTACTCCTCGCGCTGGCATGCACCGGGGGGCTGTACGCCGTGTTCGCACCCGCGGACCAGGCGCAGGCCGACGAAACCGCCCAGTCCCTCACCATCGAGGAGGGCAAGAAGCTCTACTCGGTCGGTTGCGCCAGTTGCCACGGCACCGGCGGTCAGGGCACCTCCGACGGGCCGAGCCTGGTGGGTGTGGGCGCCGCGGCCGTCGACTTCCAGGTGGGCACCGGCCGGATGCCGGCCGCCACCTCCCAGGGCCCCCAGGTCCCGGCGAAGAAGAACATCTACTCGCAGGCCGAGATCGACCAGCTCGCGGCGTTCATCGCCTCGCTGGGTGCCGGTCCGTCCGTCCCGACGGAGGAGCAGTACGGCCCCGAGGGTGCCGACATCGCCAAGGGCGGTGAGCTGTTCCGCACCAACTGCGCGCAGTGCCACAACTTCACCGGCAAGGGCGGCGCGCTGACGCACGGCAAGTACGCGCCGGAACTCGAGGGCGTCTCCCCGAAGCACATCTACGAGGCCATGCAGACCGGCCCGCAGAACATGCCGTCCTTCCCCGACACCACGCTGTCGGAGAAGAACAAGAAGGACATCATCGCGTACCTCGACGCGGTCAACGGCAGCAAGACCGAGAGCCCCGGCGGCCTCGAACTGGGTGGCCTCGGGCCGGTCAGCGAGGGCCTGTTCGGCTGGATCTTCGGTCTCGGCGGTCTGATCGCCGTCGCCGTGTGGGTCGCCGCCCGGACCGCAAAGGCCAAGAAGTCATGAGTAGCCAAGACATTCCAGAAGAGAACCTGCCTGCCGCGCAGTCCGCAGGCCATGACGAGCACGGGCACGGCGCGGTGAGCGTCGCGGACGACAAGAACCCGTTCGCCGACCCGGGCCTGCCTCCCCACGAGCACCGGGTCCAGGACGTCGACGAGCGGGCCGCCAAGCGGTCCGAGCGGTCGGTCGCCTTCCTGTTCACCCTGTCGATGCTGGCGACGGTCGGCTTCATCGCCTCCTTCGTGGCGATCCCGGTCGACAAGTCGGTCTTCATCTTCCCGCTCGGTCACATCAGCGCGCTGAACTTCGCTCTGGGCATGACGCTCGGCATCGCGCTGTTCTGCATCGGCGCGGGCGCCGTCCACTGGGCGCGCACCCTGATGTCCGACGTGGAGGTCGCCGACGAGCGGCACGCGATCGAGGCGTCGCCCGAGGTCCGCGAGAAGGTCTTCGCGGACTTCAAGCAGGGCGCCAAGGAGTCGGCGATCGGCCGGCGCAAGCTGATCCGCAACACGATGCTCGGCGCGCTCACGCTGGTGCCGCTCTCCGGCGTCGTGCTGCTGCGCGACCTCGGCCCGCTGCCGGGCACCAAGCTCCGCCACACGCTGTGGTCCAAGGGCAAGCTGCTCGTCAACATGAACACGAACGAGCCGCTGCGTCCGTCCGATGTCGCGGTCGGTTCGCTGACCTTCGCCAAGCCCGAGGGCCTGGAGGAGCACGACCACGACTTCCAGAACGAGATCGCCAAGGCCGCCCTGATGATCGTCCGGATCCAGCCGGAGAACATCAAGGACAAGCGCGAACTCGAGTGGTCGCACCAGGGCATCGTCGCGTACTCGAAGATCTGCACCCACGTCGGTTGCCCGATCTCCCTGTACGAGCAGCAGACGCACCACGTGCTCTGCCCGTGCCACCAGTCCACCTTCGACCTCTCCGACGGTGCCCGAGTGATCTTCGGTCCCGCCGGTCACGCCCTGCCGCAGCTCCGCATCGGCGTGAACGACGAGGGCTACCTCGAGGCGCTCGGCGACTTCGAAGAGCCCGTCGGCCCTGCTTTCTGGGAGCGCGGATGAGCACTGCACAGACACGCCGCAAGGCGCCCGCGGGTGAGCGGGTCGCCGACTGGGCCGACGGCCGCCTCGGGATCTACTCCCTGGCCAAGGCCAACATGCGCAAGATCTTCCCGGACCACTGGTCCTTCATGCTCGGTGAGATCTGCCTCTACAGCTTCATCATCATCATCCTCACGGGTGTGTACCTGACGCTGTTCTTCCACCCGTCGATGAACGAGGTGGAGTACCACGGCAGTTACGTCCCGCTCCAGGGGCAGCTGATGTCGGAGGCGTTCGCCTCCACGCTGGACATCAGCTTCGACGTCCGCGGCGGTCTGCTGATCCGGCAGATCCACCACTGGGCGGCGATCATCTTCCTCGCCGGCATGTTCGTGCACATGATGCGCGTCTTCTTCACCGGCGCGTTCCGCAAGCCGCGTGAGATCAACTGGATGTTCGGCTTCCTGCTGTTCGTCCTGGGCATGTTCACCGGCTTCACCGGCTACTCGCTCCCGGACGACCTGCTCTCCGGTACGGGTGTCCGCTTCACGCAGGGCGCGATCCTGTCCGTGCCGATCGTGGGCACGTACATCTCGATGTTCCTGTTCGGCGGGGAGTTCCCGGGTACCGACTTCGTCGCCCGGTTCTACTCGATCCACATCCTGCTGCTGCCGGGCATCATGCTCGGGCTCGTGGTCGGCCACCTGATCCTGGTCTTCTACCACAAGCACACCCAGTTCGCGGGTCCCGGCCGGACCAACAAGAACGTCGTCGGCATGCCGCTGCTGCCGGTCTACATGGCCAAGGCCGGAGGCTTCTTCTTCCTGGTCTTCGGTGCCATCGCGGCCCTCGCCGGCATCGCGACGATCAACCCGATCTGGGTCCTGGGCCCCTACCGGCCCGACCAGGTGTCGACCGGTGCGCAGCCCGACTGGTACATGGGCTTCGCCGAGGGTCTCATCCGCGCGATGCCCGGCTGGGAGATCAACCTCTGGGGTCACACGCTCGTCCTGGGTGTGTTCATCCCGCTGGTGCTCTTCGGCGTGTTCCTCGGGATCATCGCCCTCTACCCGTTCATCGAGTCGTGGGTCACCGGGGACAAGCGCGAGCACCACATCCTGGACCGTCCGCGCAACGCCCCGACCCGTACGGGTGTCGGTGTGGCGTGGGTGACCGGCTACATCATCATGCTGATCGGCGGTGGCAACGACATCGTCGCCACGCACTTCCATCTGTCGATCAACTCGGTGACCTGGTTCGTCCGGATCGGGTTCTTCCTCGGACCGGTCCTCGCCTTCGTCGTCACCAAGCGCATCTGCCTCGGCCTGCAGCGCCGGGACAAGGAGAAGGTGCTGCACGGCCGCGAGTCGGGCATCATCAAGCGCCTGCCGCACGGTGAGTTCATCGAGGTGCACGAGCCGCTCAGCCAGGAGCAGATGTACACGCTCACGGCCCACGAGCAGTACAAGCCGGCCGAGATCGGCCCGACGGTCGACGAGAACGGTGTCGAGCGCAAGGTGAAGGGCTCCGAGAAGCTGCGCGCCAAGCTCAGCGACGCCTACTACGGCGAGGGTGCCCAGATCCCGAAGCCCACCGCCGAGGAGTACCGGGAGATCACCAGCGGCCACGGCCACCACTGATCACTGCTTCGCCACGCCACACGAAGGGCCCCGTCCGTCCCCCAAGCTCAAAAGAGCAGGGGGTACCCCCAGCCGGACGGGGCCCTTCGCCGTGCCCGGGGCTGGATAGGGTGGACCCCGTTGAGACTCTCGTCCCGCAGTGCGGGACGCCTGACCCTGGAGCGGCTTATGAGCGCTGTGACCCCCGCTGGAGGCGACACCGCGGCGGGCCGCTCCTGGCCCCTGCTGTTGAACGGCCTGCTGGACGGCAGGCACCTGAGCGCCGACGACACCGCCTGGGCGATGGACCGGATCATGCGCGGCGAGGCGACCGAGGCGCAGATCGCAGGGTTCGTGGTGGCCCTGCGCGCCAAGGGCGAGACCGTCGAGGAGATCAACGGCCTCGTCCGCACGATGTACGAGCACGCCAACGTGATCGAGGTGCCCGGAGCGACGGTCGACATCGTCGGCACGGGCGGTGACGGCGCGAAGACGGTCAACATCTCCACGATGTCCTCGATCGTCGTCGCCGGCACCGGCGCGAAGGTCGTCAAGCACGGCAACCGCGCCGCGTCCTCGGCGTCCGGGGCCTCCGACGTGCTGGAGAAGCTCGGCGTCAACCTGGAGCTGCCCCTGCACCGGGTCACGGAGGTCGCCGAGGAGGCCGGGATCACCTTCTGCTTCGCGGTGAAGTTCCACCCGGCGCTGCGGCACGCGGGCGCCGCCCGCGGCCAGTTGGGCATCCGCACGGTGTTCAACGCCCTCGGCCCGCTCACCAACCCGGCCCGGGTCCGCGCCCAGGCCGTCGGTGTGGCGGATCCGCGCATGGCGCCGATCGTCGCGGGCGTCTTCGCCGAGCGTGGCAACTCCTCCCTGGTCTTCCGGGGCGACGACGGCCTGGACGAGCTGACCACCACGGCCACCTCCCGGGTGTGGATCGTCCGGGGCGGCCAGGTGACCGAGGAGGCCTTCGACCCGCGTGACGTCGGCCTCGAACTGGTCCCCGTGGAGGCGCTGCGCGGCGCGGACGCCTCGTACAACGCCGAGGTCGCGCGGCAGCTCCTGGACGGGGAGACCGGGCCGGTGCGGGATGCGGTGGTGCTGAACTCGGCGGCGGCCCTGGTGGCCCTGGAGCCGACGCAGGCGCCGCTGGCCGAGCAGATCCGCGCCGGGATGGTGAAGGCGGCCGAGTCGATCGACTCGGGCGCGGCCAAGCGCACGCTGGAGCGCTGGGTGGCCGCCAGCAACAGGTAGGGCACCACGGACGGCGTCCCGCGATCCGGACTCGGGTTGCGGGACGCCGATCCTTTCGCGTACGTTCCTGATCAGGTCATGAGTGACAGTCATGAGGCCCCGGCCGACTGTCCGGCAACCCTCCGTCCGTGGCGGGGTGCCCCGGGTGAAGACCAGGCCGCAGGCAGCGAGGTCTGCGGCAAGCGCGGACCCCTCGCACGCTTTGAAAAGTGTGGGGCCAGGGGTCCTGGTCGTCGAGGAGTCCTCCCGTGAATCAGCGAATGCGATAGGGCCGCAGAGCCCCGCCTCCGCATCCCTCTTTCCTTCACCCCCGCTGGTAGCCGTACCGGCTCGCGGGCGGATTCCACCTGCCTTCACGGGAGTTCACCATGTCCGTCTCCACCGCTGCCGCCGTCCCGTCCGTTTGTGCCCCGCTGCCCGTTCTGGGCCGGGATGTTACCGTGCCGCTCGTGACCGGCGGCGAGGTCACCTACGCCGCCCTCGACTACGCCGCCAGCGCCCCGGCGCTCCAGCGGGTCTGGGACGACGTCGCCGCCTACGCGCCGTACTACGGCAGCGTGCACCGCGGCGCCGGGTACCTCTCCCAGCTCTCCACCGACCTGTTCGAGAACGCCCGCCGGACCGTCGCGGAGTTCCTCGACTGCCGCGAGGGCGACCAGGTCGTGTTCACCCGGTCCACCACCGACTCCCTCAACCTCCTCGCCGCCGCGCTCCCCGCAGGCTGCCGGGTCTTCGTCTTCGAGACCGAGCACCACGCCTCGCTGCTGCCGTGGCGCGGCGCCCAGGTCACCTACCTCGACGCCCCGCGCAGCCCCCGCGAGGCCGTCGAGACCCTGGAGCGCGCCCTCGCCGACCGCGCCGTGTCGATCGAGGGGGGCCACGGACCGGCTCTCGTGTGCGTCACCGGCGCCTCGAACGTCACCGGTGAGCTGTGGCCCGTGCGGGAGCTCACGGCGGCCGCGCACGCCCACGGTGCGCGCATCGTGCTGGACGCCGCGCAGCTCGCCCCGCACCACCAGGTCTCCGTCGCCGACCTCGACGTCGACTGGGTCGCCTTCTCCGGGCACAAGCTGTACGCGCCCTTCGGTTCGGGCGTCCTGGCCGGGCGGGCCGACTGGCTGCGCGCGGCCGAGCCGTACCTCGCGGGCGGCGGCGCCAGCCGCAAGGTCGGCCGGCGGGAGGACGGCGGAGTGGACGTGGAGTGGCACGACAGCGCCGCCCGCCACGAGGCCGGGTCGCCCAATGTCATCGGCGCCTACGCCCTCGCGTCGGCCTGCAAGGCGCTGACCGAGGCCGGTTTCGACACCCTCGTCGCCCGCGAGCAGTACCTGGTCCGCAAGGTGCGCGACGGACTCGCCGACGTCCCCGAGGTGCGGTTCCTGTCCCTCTTCGGGGACGAGGCGCCGCGGGTCGGGGTGCTCTCCTTCGTCGTCGAGGGCTGGAACAGCTCCCACTTCGCCGCAGCCCTGTCCGCCGAGTACGGCATCGGCGTACGGGACGGGCTGTTCTGCGCCCACCCGCTGCTGCGCACCCTGCTCGGCAGCGACCCGCAGGCGCAGGGGGAGTGCGGGGCGCCGGAGGCCGCGCCCGGGGAGAAGTCGCTCAACGCCATCCGGGTCAGCTTCGGCGCGGGCACGCCGGACGAGCACGTGGAGCGGTTCGTCCGGGCGGTGAAGGAGCTCGTGGCGGACGGGGCGAAGTGGAACTACCGCACGGAGGACGGGCGCTGCGTGCCGGACACCTCCGCCTGAGCCGGCGGCCGGGTGCCCAGGACGATCATCCGCAGGGCGCGTCCCGTGGCGTTTGTGAGGAGTTCGCCCGCGCGCAGCAGGGCCTCGGCCAGCTCCATCGGGGCGGGCAGGATGCCATGGCAGGCGTCCACGCCCGGCACCTCGCCCGCACCCTCGCCGAGCGTGCCGGCCAGGGCCGGGACGGGCCGCCCGTGGCGCTTGGCGCGGCGGGCCACTCGCCGCGCGGCGTCTGGATGCGGCTCATCCGGTCCAGCTCGTCGGTGACCAGCCGGACGGTCTCCTCGCGTTCGGCCGGGTCGTCGCCATGGCCTTCAGGTGCCCGCGCACGATGGTGAGGGGGGCGCAGCTCGTGGCCGGCGTCGTCGACGAACTCGCGCTGTGCGGCGAAGGCCCGCTCCAGGAACACCGTCAGCAGCCGGTCCGCGTCGGTGAACGGGCGGCCCGTCCGCGGATCCCCGCCGCGCTCCACGGCGTTCGCGAACTCGCCGGCCTCCTGGGTGAGCAGGCGGTCGATGCGGTGGTCGACGTCCCGCAGCAGGAAGGAGCGGGTGGTCATGGCCACCGAGGCGAGCGCGAGCGCCATCACGAGCAGCAGTCCCATCAGGATCCGGACCCGGGCGGAGACCCGCCGGCGGCCGGTGTCAGCCGTCGGAGCCGGGGCCGTCGTCGTCGCCCGGTCCGTCCTCTCCGGTGCCCTGGCCGCGGTCGTCGCCGTCATCGTCACTCGCTGAGCTGCCGGGCACCGGAGGCCGCGAGACGACCTCGTCACCCGGTGCGGCGCCGGGCGGTGTGGCCTTCTGGCCGGGCCGGAGCGTGGAGGTGGGCGTGGGCGAGCCGTGGTCCAGCTCGACCTTCTGGGAGGGCACCCTGGGCGGCTCGGGGCTGTCCGCGAGCGCGCAACTGGTCGCGGCGATGCCCAGCGGGATCAGCGCGACGGCGGACAGGGCCGCCATCCGGCGAGAGAAGACCATGGGCCCGATCCTGCGGGCCGAACCCGGGGGAGCGGGATGAAGCCCGGCTGAAGAACTCCTCATCCGGGACCCGGCGGGCAGGAGGGGGCCGCTAGTTGTCCAGCCCGATCGCGAAGGCCGCCTCCAGGTCGTGCTGCGAGTACGTACGGAACGCCACGTGCGTGTCCGTGCCCTCCACTCCGGGGATCTTGCTGATCCGGCCCGGGATGACCTCCGCCAGGTCCTCGTGCTCCTTCACCCGGACCATCGCGATCAGGTCATAGGTGCCGGTGACCGAGAAGACCTCGCTGACGCTGTCCAGCGCCGCGATCGACTCGGCGATCTCGGGGATCCGGTCCACGCTGGTCTTGATGAGGACGATCGCGGTGATCACGGCTGGTTCTCTCCCTCGGGGGCCGGTGCAGGGGCGGCCTTCACTCTAGTGGGGCGGGCGGGACGGCCGTAGCGGACCGACGCGTAGCCGAAGCCCAGACCGAATCCGATCAGGTGGGCGAGGTAGGCCACCCCTGGACCGTCCGGGGCCCGCCCCGCCGCCAGCCACTGCAGCGCCGCCCAGAACGGCAGCACGACCCACGCCGGGAAGCGCACCGGCAGGAAGAAGAGGAACGGCAGGAGACTGGTCACCCGGGCCCGGGGGAACAGGTACAGGAACGCGCCGAGGACCGCCGAGATCGCCCCCGAGGCACCGACCAGGGACTGCTCGGAGTCCGCGTTGGCGACGGCGTAGCCCAGCAGGGCCAGGTAGCCGCAGCCGACGTAGAACAGGGTGAACCGCACCCGGCCCATCCGCTCCTCGGTCATCGCCCCGAAGACGTAGAGAAAGAGCATGTTGCCGAGCAGGTGGACCCAGCTGCCGTGGACGAAGAGCGCGGTCACGGGGGTGAGGGCCGGCCTCCCGGACCCTTCGAACAGTTCTGCGGGGATCACGCCCCAGCGCCGGAAGTAGGCCCGCTGCACGGCGAGCAGCTCGTCGCCCGTGCCGTACGCCGGGTTCAGGCCCGAGGCGGGTCCGGCCAGGAAAGCCAGGCAGCACAGGGCGATCAGGGTGTACGTCGCCGGTGCCGACGACCCCCTGACCGATCTGCCGGCTCGGACGATCGACGCACTCCACTTGCGGATCATGAATACAGAGCATGACGTAACCGGACGCAACCACCCAGACCGCCTCGCCGCCGTGGACACGCGGGCGGCGGGTACCCGCCAGGCCGTAGGGTTACGGACCACACGCACCGGGGATGCCGGTCGCGTCACGGACACTAGAAGGAAAGAGAACAGGTCACGATGACGGTTCCCCTGCCGACCGCCGAGACGCGTTGGCGCTGCACCCTCTGCGGCAACCTCACGAGGTTCGACGTGACCCGCTCGTCGAAGGTCGTCGAGTACGTCCACCTCGACCTGGCCGGAGAGCCGAAGGTCGAGGAGCGCGACGTCCTCAGTGAGACCATCGAGTCGGTGCGCTGCCGCTGGTGTAACGCGGTGGACCAGGTGGAACTCGTGGACAGGCCGGGCGCCGGCTCCTGAGGATGGGGGTCCCCCCGCTCGAGCGAAGTCGAGAGTGGGGGAGGGCCCCGCACGGATTGGGGTGTGACGGATGGTGGAGACCACGGGCGGGGGGCCGGGCGACGGCGCCGCCGAGGTGTTCGACCGTCCGCTGCCCGACGGCGTGCGCCGCAGAGTGGTGCAGATCGTCTCCGACGGCTTCGGCTCGCTGACGGTCGGCGAGCTGCCCGCGCAGCTCAGGCAGTACGCCCGGTTCGCCCCGAACCGGCGGGCGAAGTTCGCCGGCAACGCGATGGCGGCCGCGCTGGAGACCGATCCGCTGTTCCGGCAGCGCATCGGGGAGAAGCTCAGAGAGACCCAGCCGGAGCTGACCGGCGCCCTCGACTCAGGCTCCCCGCCCCCGGCCGCGGACCCGCTCGATGTGGCGGCCGCGGCCTACGTACTGCGGCCCCTCGGCTGGGTGAAGCTCGTGACCGCCGCCGGCGAGGAGGCCCAGCGGGCCGACGCCGAGCGCGCCGACGAGGAGAGCCGGGCCGAGCTGGAGCGGCTGCGCGCCGAGCTCGACCGGGCCCGTGACCACACCCGGGCCGAGACCGAGCGGCTGCGCACGGAGCTGGAATCGGCCAAGAAGGAAGCCGAGTCGCTGCACCGCAAGCTGCGTGCCGCCCTCAGTGACGTCAAGCGCGGCGAGGCCGCCCTGCGCAAGGCGCAGGCCGAGATCGAGGCCGTCCGTGCCGAGGGGCACGCACAGGTGTCCGCCGCCGAGAGCGAGACCCGGCGCCTCAAGTCCCGGCTGGGCGAGAGCGAGGCCGCCCTGGAGGCCGCGCGCCGGGCCGCCCGCGAGGGCCGCAGCGTCGAGGACATGCGGGTCCGGCTGCTGCTGGACACCCTGCTGGACGCCACCCAGGGGCTCCGCCGCGAACTGGCCCTGCCCCCGGTGTCGGTGCGGCCCGCCGAGACCGTCGACGCCGTCGAGCCGGGCCGGATGACCCCGAAGGACATCGCCGCCCGCGCCCTGTCGGAGGACGACCCGCAGGTCCTCGACCAGCTGCTGGCGCTGCCGCAGGCCCATCTGGTCGTCGACGGCTACAACGTCACCAAGACCGGCTATCCGCAGATGCCGCTGGAGAAGCAGCGCCTGCGGCTGCTCGGGCAGCTCTCCCAACTGGCCGCGCAGAGCGGCGCCGAGGTGACCTGCGTGTTCGACGGCGCGGAGCTGGCCGCGCCGGTGCTGCTGGCCCCGCCACGCGGTGTGCGCGTGCTGTTCTCCAAGCCGGGCGTCACCGCCGACGAGCTCATCCGCCAGCTGGTGCGCGCCGAACCGCCCGGCCGTCCGGTCATCGTCGCGTCCACCGACCGCGAGGTCGCCGACGGCGTCGCCCGGGCCGGCGCCCGCCCGGTCGCCTCCGCGATGCTGCTCAGGCGGCTTTCACGGGCCTAGGGGCCTTACGCACCATGCGTAACCTCCGGGTGTGATGCCCGAATTGATGGGATCTGTGAGCCACGTTGCGTCAAGTGGGTCTCACCGCCTGTGAGTCCAGATGAAAAGATGGCCTACCGTGACGCAATTTTCATCTGAGGATTTGAACTGATCACAGGAAGGTCACTAGGGTCGGGCCGAACCTCCGCTCGGGTGATCACTCATAGGGAGAGACGGCGGAGGGGCCAGAAGGAGCTTTTCACCCGTGGCGTCCCACCGTCGTCCTAAGCAGCCGAGCCGCGCACGTGTGACCGTGCTGACCACCGCCGCCGCCGCTGCCGTCGCTTTCAGCTCGCAGGCCGCCAACGCGGCCCCCAGTGAGAAGCCGAGCAAGGACGAGGTCAAGACCAAGGTCGACAAGCTCTACGAAGAGGCGGAGCAGGCCACCGAGAAGTACAACGGGGCCAAGGAGAAGCAGGAGAAGCTCCAGAAGGAGATCTCCACCATCCAGGACAACGTGGCCCGCGGCCAGGAGGAGCTCAACGAGCTCCGCGACAGCCTGGGCCTCGCCGCCGCGTCGCAGTACCGCACCGGCTCCATCGACCCCTCCGTCCAGCTGTTCCTCTCCGCGAACCCCGAGGACTACCTCGACAAGGCCTCCACGCTCGACCAGTTGAGCAGCCAGCAGGTCGAGGCGCTGAAGAAGGTCCAGGAGAAGCAGCGCGAGCTGGCCCAGGAGCGCGCCGAGGCCTCCGAGAAGCTCAAGGACCTCGCCTCCACCCGGACCGAACTCGGCAAGAAGAAGAAGGAAGTCCAGGGCAAGCTCTCCTCTGCGCAGAAGCTGCTCAACAGCCTCACCGCCGCCGAGAAGGCCGAACTCGCCGCCGAGCAGAGCCGCGCCAGCCGGGCCAGCGAGCGCGACGCCCTCGACGTGAACGTCCCGCCCGGTTCGGGCCGCGCCGCCTCCGCCTTCGCCTTCGCCCAGAGCCAGCTCGGCAAGCCCTACGTCTACGGCGCCACCGGCATGAGCTCCTTCGACTGCTCCGGCCTCACCTCCCGGGCCTACGCCGCCGCCGGCATGCAGATCCCGCGCACCTCCGAGGCCCAGTCGCAGATCGGCACCAAGATCTACTCCACCAGCCAGCTCAAGGTCGGCGACCTGGTCTTCTTCTTCAACGACCTGCACCACGTCGGCCTCTACGCCGGCAACGGGCAGATCATCCACGCCCCGCGCACCGGCACCGTCGTCCGCTACGAGTCGATGAGCACGATCGGCGGCCCGTTCATGTTCGGCGTCCGGGTCTGACGACCGGCTCCCGGAGAGCCCGGGATCAGGACACGGTGTCCGCCGTTCGGGCGAACTACGGCAGCCCCGAGTGAGCCCACGCCCCGCCATTGACCTGCGTCAGCGGCGGGGCGCACTGCTGGATACCCACGGATGGTCGTTGGCTCCCCCCTGTCGCGGGGCTACTGTCTGCCGCGTTCCAAGTCCGCCAGCGGAAGGAGAGCGGCTTCCCGTGGGGTCCCATCGCCGCCTTGCACCGTCCGGGTTCGACCGGGGCGCCGGTGCCGCGGTCAGCATCCTGTCCGTCACGGCCGCCGCCCTGGGCGCGGTACCGGCCGCCGCCGCACCGCACGACGACACCCGGGCCACGGTGGACCGCCTCTACGAGCAGGCGGAGAAGGCCACCGAGGCGTACAGCGAGGCCGACGAGCGTGCCGACGAGCTGCGTGCCGAGGTCGGCATCGCCCAGGACCGCGTCGCCCGCCAGCAGGAGCGCGTCAACTCCATGCGGGAGTCGCTCGGTTCGCTCGCCGGCGCCCAGTACCGCTCGGGCGGCATCGACCCGTCCCTCGCCCTGCTGCTGTCCGACGACCCGGAGGACTACCTCGACCACGCGTCCCGGCTCGACCGTCTCACCGCCCGCCAGGCCGGTGAGCTGAAGGCACTCCGGGGCGCCATGCGCGAACTCGCCCAGGACCGCGAGGAGGCCGCCGGCAAGCTCCGCGAACTCGAGAAGAGCCGCAAGGCCGTGGCGGCCCACAAGAAGACCGTCGAGCACAAGCTCGCCACGGCCCGGCGGCTGCTCAACTCCCTGCCGGACGCCGAGCGCGACGCCTACGGCCGGGCCTCCCGCTCCGGCCGCCCCGGCATGCCCGACCTCGGCGGCGCCACCGCCGCCTCCTCACGCGGCTCGGCCGCCGTCGCCGCCGCCCGCAGCGCACTCGGCAAGCCCTACGTCTGGGGCGCCAACGGGCCCTCCGGCTTCGACTGTTCGGGCCTGATGCAGTGGTCGTACGCGCAGGCCGGGGTCTTTCTGCCGCGCACCTCGCAGGCCCAGCGGTACGCCGGCCGGCAGGTCCCGCTGTCCGAGGCGCGCCCCGGTGACCTGGTCGTCTACCGGGGCGACGCCAGCCACGTCGGGATGTACATGGGCAACGGCCAGGTCATCCACGCCCCCTACCCCGGCGCGCCCGTGCGCTACGACCCGGTCGGGATGATGCCCGTCTCGTCGGTCACCAGGGTCTGACCGGCAGGGCCCCGGCCCCCGTACGATCGGGAACGTGGCTGGTCGAAGGTCGGGGTCCGCGCTGGCGGCGCTCCTCGTGCTGCTCGTCGCCCTGGCCGGATGCGGCGGGCGGCCCGCGGCCGACAGCGCCACGGCCGAGGTGCAGCGGCTCCTGGACCGGCGGGCCGAGGCGGTCGTCGACCGCGACGCGCGAGCCTACGAACGGACGGGCGCGGGGACGGATTTCGCCGACCTGCGCGCGGTGCCCGTGGCCGCCTGGTCGTACCGGGTGACCGCGGTGCGCCGCACCGGCGACACCGCCACCGCCGACGCCGAACTGCGCTACCGCGTCGCCGGGTACGACCAGGCGCCGTTGGCCACCGGACGCACCCTGCGGCTGAGCCGGGACGCCGACGGGCGGTGGTCCGTCGTCACCGACCGGCCCGCGAAGAAGTCCGCGCAGCAGCTGTGGGACCAGGGGGCGGTGCACCTCGTGCGGGGCCGGCACAGTCTCGTGCTCGGCGTGGGGCAGTCCGGGCAGTCGCTGCGGGACTTCGCGGACCTGGCCGACCGTGCGGTGCCGGCCGTGTCGGACGCGTGGGGCACGGACTGGAGCCGGCGGGTCGTCCTGGTCGTGCCGAAGTCGCTGGAGGGGATGGCGGGGCTGCTCGGCTCGCCCGCCTCGTCCTACCGCGGGATCGCGGCGGTCACCACCGGAGAGACGGGGACCCGGACCCGGGCGCCGGCGGACCGGATCATCGTCAACCCGGACGCGTTCGCGCTCCTCGGGGGCCTCGGCGAGCAGGTCGTCGTCACCCACGAGACCACCCATGTCGCCACCCGTGCCCGCACCACGGCCGCCACGCCCCTGTGGCTCTCCGAGGGGTACGCCGACTGGGTCGGCTACCGCGCCGCCGGCCGCACCCCCGTCGAGGCCGCCCCCGAACTGTCCCGGGCGGTCGCCGAGGACCGGCTCCCCACCGCCCTCCCGGACGACGAGGACTTCGGCTTCACCGGCGACGCGAGCCGCCTGGCCCGCTCCTACGAGAGCGGCTGGACGGCCTGCCGGATGATCTCCGACCGCTGGGGGGAGGCCCGGCTCGGCGCGTTCTACCGGGCCGTCGGGGAGCACCGGGAGCGGGCCGGGGCGGTGGAGGAGGCGATGCGGAAGGTGCTGGGGACGACGCCGGATGCCTTTACGCAGGAGTGGCGGAGCTATCTGCGGGATCAGTTGGGCTGATCCGGGTCCGGACCGCCGAGGGTCTCGCGCCCCCCGTGGTCGCTGGGCTGGTCCGGGTCCGGACCGCCGA
>NZ_JACHCX010000005.1:0-425252 GCF_014207295.1 Streptomyces sp. AK010 | reverse complement strand
GCGAGGGTCTCGCGCGCCCCGTGGTCGCTGGGCTGGTCCGGGTCCGGACCGCCGAGGGTCTCGCGCGCCCCGTGGTCGCTGGGCTGGTCCGGGTCCGGACCGCCGAGGGTCTCGCGCGCCCCGTGGTCGCTGGGCTGGTCCGGGTCCGAGCCGCCGAGGGCCTCGCTCCGGCCGGTCTCCGCTTCACTCCGGCCGGTCGAGGCGGTCGACGGCCTCCCGCAGCCACGCCCTCTCCGCCTCGCCCGTCGCCCGGGCCACCCGGAGCATGCCGTGGCGGAACAGGTCCTCGGCCTCCTCGGCGCGGACCGGCTTGCCGGACGCGTAGAAGAAGCTCGTCGGGGTCTCCAGGAACTCCAGCCTCCGGCGCAGCACCGCGGCCTGCTCGTGCCGGTCGGGCAGGTGGCGCAGGAAGGCGAGGACCGTGTTGAAGCGGACCTGGTCGGTGATCTCGGTCTGCTTCGGGCAGCGGGGGCGCCTCGGTGCTGCTGCGGGTGACCCTGCTCGGGACCGCGGTGCAGCTGGCCCTGGCGTACAGCCTGACGGGGCTCGGGCTGCCGGGGGTGTGTGTCGCGCTGGCGCTCGCGGTGGCGGTGCAGTGCGCGCTGGCGGGGGTGCTGTTCCGGCGCGCCCCGGCTCAGGAGGAGACGGGGGTCTCCCCGGCACGGGCGGCCGGCTGAGAGGGCAGGGTGGCGGGGACCGTGCGCGGCACGGTCGCCTTCCACAGGGCGCGGGCCGCGAGGAGGGTGGCGGCCACCAGCAGGCCGTTGCGCAGGAACAGCAGGGTGAGGCCGAGACCGTCGCTGGCCACCACGTTTGCGAAGTAGTACGGGAACTCCAGCACCGTCACGAAGCACGCCACCAGTACCAGCGTGACGGGCAGCCGCATCCGGCTGCCCGGGAAGTACAGGCACACCGCCGCCAGCCCGACCAGCCACACCATGTACTGCGGGCTGATCACCCGGCTGGTGGTGGTGAACATCAGCACCGCGACGAAGGCCGCGTCGGCGAGCGTGTGCTCCTCGAAGTGCCGGGCCAGCAGTCGCCACAGCACCAGCCAGCCGAAGGCCGCCCCGGTCAGGAACAGCGCGCCGGTGCTCACCTCGCTCACGTACGGCCCGAGGAACTCGATCGATCCGTAGTTCAGCTTCACCTCGCCCTGCCAGCCGAAGTGCCGCGCGACGTGGAAGACCAGCGCGCCCAGCGACTCCACCTCGGTGCCCCGGTCGCGCTGGAAGGTCAGGAACGCGAACGCGCCCGGCATGGTCAGCGCGAACACCCCCGTCACCACGACGCCGGTCACCAGTGCCGACACCCAGGCGCTGCGCCGGCGGGCGGCGAGGAACAGCATCGCGGGCCACACCTTCAGCAGCGCCCCGAAGGCGGCCAGGGCCCCCATCGCCTTGGGGTGCCGGGCGCCCGCGAGCAGTGCGGCCATCGCCACGGCCGTGACCATCACGTCGTAGCGGGCGTACACCGTCGGGCCGAGCAGCGGGACGCCGATCACCCACACCCAGGCGCCGCGCAGCGACCGGCCCGGGCGGCGGCCCGCGTACGTCATCAGGGCCAGCACGGCCAGGTCGGTGACGCAGACCAGGACGTAGAACGCGGTCGCGTAGTCCAGGAAGGGCAGCAGGCCGGGGGAGAGGATCGCCAGCGCGGCGGCGGGCGGGTACTGCCAGGTGACGTCGTTCAGCGGGAACGTTCCGGTGCTCAGGACGTCGAACCAGCCCTGGTAGATCACCTGCACGTCGCTCGTCACGTCCGGGCCCGGGAAGACGTACACCTTCAGGACGAACAGCAGCAGCACCAGCCTCGTGAGACACCAGACCACCGGCAGCCATGCCGGGGACCGCCCCGTGCCCGTCGTCTTCACGTCGTGATCCCTGCCTGTTCGCCTGCCGTGTCGAGGGGGCCATGATGGGCCCGCCAGCTGTGAGCGTGCCATACGCGCCGGCGCACAGGGCGACGAGGGCGGTTCGGTAGGGTCGGCGGCGTGCGCAAGACCCTGATCGTGACGAACGACTTCCCGCCCCGGCCCGGCGGCATCCAGGCCTTCCTGCACAACATGGCGCTGCGGCTGGACCCGCAGCAGCTGGTCGTCTACGCCTCGACCTGGAAGCGGACCCGGGAGGGCATCGAGGCGACCCGCGCCTTCGACGCCGAGCAGCCCTTCACCGTCGTACGGGATCGCACGACCATGCTGCTGCCGACGCCGGGCGCCACCCGGCGGGCCGTCGGTCTGCTGCGAGAGCACGGCTGCGCCTCGGTGTGGTTCGGGGCGGCGGCCCCGCTCGGCCTGATGGCCCCGGCGCTGCGCGGTGCGGGCGCCGAGCGGCTGGTCGCCACCACGCACGGCCACGAGGCCGGCTGGGCCCAGCTGCCCGCCGCCCGGCAGCTGCTGCGCCGGATCGGCGACGCCACGGACACGATCACCTACCTCGGCGAGTACACCCGCTCGCGCATCGCCCCCGCCCTGACGCCCGGGGCTGCCGACCGGATGGCGCAGCTGCCGCCCGGCGTCGACGAGAAGACCTTCCACCCCGGCTCGGGCGGCGACGAGGTGCGGGCCCGGCTGGGCCTGATGGACCGGCCCGTGGTGGTCTGCGTCTCCCGGCTGGTGCGGCGCAAGGGGCAGGACACCCTGATCCGGGCCCTGCCCCGCATCCTCGCCGCCGAGCCGGACACCGTCCTGCTGATCGTCGGCGGCGGCCCCTACGAGAAGGATCTGCGACGGCTCGCGCACGAGACGGGCGTCGCCTCCGCCGTCCGCTTCACCGGCGCCGTGCCCTGGTCGGAGCTGCCCGCCCACTACGGCGCCGGCGACGTCTTCGCGATGCCCTGCCGCACCCGCCGCGGCGGCCTGGACGTCGAGGGCCTCGGCATCGTCTACCTGGAGGCCTCCGCGACGGGCCTGCCGGTCGTGGCCGGCGACTCGGGCGGCGCCCCGGACGCGGTCCTCGACGGGGAGACCGGCTGGGTGGTGAAGGGCGGTTCCCCGGAGGAGGCCGCCGACCGCATCACCGTCCTCCTCGGCGACGCCGGGCTCCGCCGCAGGATGGGGGAGCGGGGCCGGGCGTGGGTCGAGGAGAAGTGGCGCTGGGACCTGCTCGCCGAGCGGCTCAAAGACTTGCTGTAGGGCGGTCGTCCCTCGGGGCGCGGAGCTGTATCCATGTGCGGCTCCGTCGCGTGGGCGCGACAGGCCACGGACAACCCGCACCCGCCCCCAAGGATCACGCCGCACCCCACTAGGCGGAACCGAAAATTCCGCCGATGCTGCGCGCATGACAGTAAAACTGATGCAGCGTCAGCTGACAAGACGTCAGATCCTGGGCATGGCAGCCCTCCAGACCGCAGCCACCCTCGGCTTCACCCGCGTCGGCCTCGAAAGCGCCCGTGCCGCCCAGCCCGACGCCGTCGACACCGCCCCGGCGATCGTTGTCGGCTCCGGCTACGGCGGCGCCGTAGCCGCCCTCCGTCTCGGCCAGGCCGGCATCCGCACGATCGTCCTGGAGATGGGCCGCCTCTGGAACACCAACGGCCCCGACGGCAAGGTCTTCTGCACCACCAGCGCCCCCGACCAGCGGTCCATGTGGTTCCGCACCCGCACCGAGGCCCCCCTGTCCAGCTTCCTGTGGCTGGACGTGGTCAACCGGGACATCGACCCCTACCCCGGCGTCCTGGACCGCGTGCACTTCGACCAGATGTCCGTGTACGTCGGCCGGGGCGTCGGCGGCGGCTCCCTGGTCAACGGGAGCATGGCGGTCACCCCGCCCCGGTCGTACTTCGCCGAGCAGTTCCCCACCGTCGACGCCGACGAGATGTACGGCACGTACTTCCCGCGCGCCCGCGCCGCCCTCGGCGTGAACACCGTCGACCCCGCCTGGTTCGAGTCGACGGAGTGGTACCGCTTCACCCGCGTCTCCCGCAGGCACGCCGAGAAGACGGGCCTGCGCACCACCTTCGTGCCGAGCGTCTACGACTTCGGCCACATGCAGCGCGAGGCGGCCGGCACCGCCCCGAAGTCGGCGCTCGGCGGCGAGGTCATCTACGGCAACAACCACGGCAAGCGCAGCCTCGACAAGACCTACCTCGCCGCCGCGCTCGGCACCGGCAACGTCACCATCCACACCCTGGAGAAGGTGCGCGCCGTCGGCCGCGCGCCGGACGGCACCTACGTCCTGACGGCCGACCGCATCGACGAGACCGGCCGGGTCGTCCAGACCAAGGAGTACGGCTGCACGTACCTCTTCCTCGGCGGCGGCAGCCTCGGCACCACCGAACTGCTGCTGCGCGCCCGGGAGACGGGCACCCTGCCCGGCCTCGACGCCAGTGTCGGCGCCGGCTGGGGCACCAACGGCAACGTGATGCTGGGCCGGGCCAACCACCTGTGGGACACGGTCGGAGCGAACCAGTCGACCATGCCGGTCATGGGCATCGACGACTGGGCGAACACCGCCAACCCGGTGTTCGCCGAGATCGCCCCGCTGCCGACGGGCCTGGAGCACTGGGTGAGCCTCTACCTGGCGATCACCAGGAACCCGGAACGGGCGTCCTTGTCCTACGACACGGCCTCCGGCCGGTTGCGGCTGGGCTGGACGGCCGCGCACTCCGCGGTCTCCGTCGCCATGGCCAAGAGGCTCTTCGACCGGATCAACGCGGCCAACGCGACGATCTACCGCTACGACCTGTTCGGTTCGAGGAGCAAGGTCTTCGCCGACGACTTCACCTACCACCCGCTGGGCGGCTGCGTGCTGGGCAGGGCGACCGACGACTACGGGCGGGTCAAGGGATACCCCCGGCTGTACGTCACCGACGGCTCGCTCGTGCCCGGCTCGCTCGGGGTGAACCCCTTCGTGACCATCACCGCGCTCGCCGAACGCACGATGGCGCGGGTCCTCGCCGAGGACACCGCGCCATGACGCCGCACGCGCGCTACTTGGCGTAGATCGCCTCGACCTCGTGCGCGTAGTCCTTCGCCACCACGTTCCGCTTCAGCTTCAGCGAGGGGGTCAGGTGGCCCGACTCCTCCGTGAACTGGGAGGACAGAATGCGGAACTTCCGCACCGATTCCGCCTTCGACACCGCGGCGTTGCCGTCGTCGACCGCCGCCTGGATCGCGGCCAGCAGGTCCGGGTCCTCGCTCAGCGACGCCGCGGTGGAACCCGCCGGCTTGCCGTGGTCGGAGCACCAACGGCCCAGGAACTCCTCGTCGATGGTGACCAGCGCGCCCACGAACGGCCGCCCGTCGCCCACCACCATGCACTCCGCGACCAGGGCGTGCGCCCGGATGCGGTCCTCGATCACGGCCGGGGCGACGTTCTTGCCGCCCGCGGTGACGATGATCTCCTTCTTGCGGCCGGTGATCCTGAGGTAGCCGTCCTCGTCGAGGGTGCCGATGTCACCGGTGTGGAACCAGCCGTCGGCCAGCGCCTCCGCGGTCGCGCCGGGGTTGTTCCAGTACTCCTTGAACAGGTGCTCGCCGTGCAGCAGCACCTCGCCGTCGTCGGCGATCCGCACCACCGAACCCGGCAGCGGCTGGCCGACCGTGCCGATCTTCTGCCGGTCCCAGGGGTTGAACGCGGTGGCCGCGCAGGACTCGGTCAGGCCGTAGCCCTCCAGGACCGTGAAGCCGATGCCGCGGAAGAAGTGACCGAGGCGCTCGCCGAGCGGGGCGCCGCCGGAGATGGCGTACTCGCCCCGGCCGCCGAGGACCGCGCGCAGTTTGCTGTAGACGAGCTTGTCGAACGTCTTGTACTTGATCTTCAGGCCGAAGGACGGGCCCGAGGGGGTGTCCAGCGCCTTGCTGTAGGCGATGGCGGTGTCGGCGGCCTTGTCGAAGATCTTGCCCTTGCCGTCGGCCTGCGCCTTGGCGCGCGCCGAGTTGTAGACCTTCTCGAAGACGCGCGGCACACCGAGGATCAGCGTCGGACGGAACGCGGCCAGCTCGTCGGTGAGGTCCTTGATGTCAGGGACCGTGCCCAGCTTGATCGGCGCCATCATGGGCGCGATCTGCACCAGCCGGCCGAAGACGTGCGCGAGCGGCAGGAACAGCAGCACCGAGCACTCGCCCGTGCGGAACAGCGGACGCAGCCGCTCGACGATGTTGCCGCATTCGGCGAAGAAGCTGCGGTGGGTAAGCACACAGCCCTTGGGGCGGCCGGTGGTGCCCGAGGTGTAGACGATGGTCGCCGGGTCGTCGGCCTTGGCGAACGAGCCGCGCTCCTCGACCGTCTCGTCCGTGACGTCCTGGCCGAGCCGGCCCAGCTCGTCGAGGCCGCCGCCGTCGATCTGCCACACGTGCTTGAGCGCCGGAAGCCGGTCGCGCACCGACTCGATCGCGGCCGAGTGGGCGTCCGACTCCACGACACAGGCGGTCGCGCCCGAGTCGCCGAGGATCCACTGCACCTGCTCCGGCGAACTGGTCTCGTAGACCGGCACGGTCACCGCGCCCGCGCTCCAGATCGCGAAGTCCAGCAGCGTCCACTCGTAGCGGGTGCGGGACATCAGGCCCACCCGGTCGCCCGGCTGCACCCCGGCGGCGATCAGCCCCTTCGCGGCCGTGTGCACCTCGGCGAGGAACTCGGTGGCCGTGACGTCCTGCCAGTTGCCACCGATCTTGCGGGCGATGACGGCGACGTCCGGGTGCTGCGCGGCGTTTCTGCGGACGATGTCGGTCAGATTTCCGTCCGCAGGGACCTCGTACAAAGCCGGAAGGCTGAACTCGCGCAAGACTGCTGCTCCTCATAGGGCGCCGGCGCCACGACGGTGTGTGCTGCGACGGTGCGGTCCAAGGCTCGGGGAGGTACTCAGGCATTCACTTGTTGAAATGCAGAGCACGACTGGACTGCCCGGACGTTACCCGCCGGTATGGCTTCTCCGACAGGGGGTCCCGTCGAGATGTTCGCTGCGTCACACAGTTGGGTATTCCATCGCGCACAGTAGTCCACGGACTAACTGACTGGCCAGTAACCGCAGGTCCGGCCGCCACTGTTCACCTTTGCCGCACACGCTTACGCTTGATCGTCATGGCACCCACACCAGCCCGCAACCACCGGACGCGCGTACACGTGGTCAGCGACGTGCACGGCAACGCCCGCGACCTGGCCAGGGCCGGTGAGGGCGCGGACGCCCTGATATGTCTGGGCGACCTCGTCCTCTTCCTCGACTACGCGGACCACTCCCGCGGCATCTTCCCCGACCTGTTCGGCGTCGAGAACGCCGACCGCATCGTCGCGCTGCGCACCGCCCGCCGATTCGAGGAGGCCCGGGTGCTCGGGGCCGAGCTGTGGGCCGGACTCCAGGGGGAGCGCGCCACGGTGATCGAAAAGGCGGTGCGCAAGCAGTACGCCGAACTGTTCGCCGCCCTCCCCACTCCGACGTACGCCACCTACGGCAACGTCGACATGCCGCCCCTGTGGCGGGAGTACGCGGGCCCCGGCACGACCGTCCTCGACGGCGAGCGCGTCGAGATCGGCGGCCGGGTCTTCGGCTTCGTCGGCGGCGGCCTGCGCACACCGATGCGGACGCCGTACGAGATCAGCGACGAGGAGTACGCGGCGAAGATCGAGGCCGTGGGCGAGGTCGACGTGCTCTGCACGCACATCCCGCCCGAGGTGCCCGAGCTGGTCTACGACACCGTCGCCCGCCGCTTCGAGCGCGGCAGCCGCGCCCTGCTGGACGCCATCCGCCGCACCCGGCCCCGCTACTCCCTCTTCGGACACGTCCACCAGCCGCTGGTGAAGAGGATGCGGATCGGGGCGACCGAGTGCGTGAACGTGGGCCACTTCGCGTCGACCGGAACGCCCTGGGCGCTGGAGTGGTGAGGACGCCCCAGGTCGGGTGAGATCCGCGGGTCCCGTGCGCGGTAGCCTTCACGCTGCACGCACCTGCGCACGGCCTCATACCGGCCCGTATCTGGAGGAGCCACGGCGATGGCGGAACACACCAGCTCGAGCATCACCATCGAGGCGGCCCCGGCCGACGTCATGGCGGTCATCTCCGATTTCGCCCGCTACCCGGACTGGACCGGCGAGGTGAAGGAGGCCGAGGTCCTCAAGACCGACGCCCAGGGCCGCGCCGAGCAGGTCCGTCTCGTCATGGACGCGGGCGCCATCAAGGACGACCAGGTCCTCGGCTACACCTGGACCGGGGAGAACGAGGTGTCCTGGACGCTGGTGAAGTCCCAGATGCTCCGGTCCCTCGACGGCTCCTACCTCCTCAAGCCGTCCGGCGCGGGCGGCACGGAGGTCACATACGTCCTGACCGTCGACGTGAAGATCCCCATGCTCGGCATGATCAAGCGCAAGGCCGAGAAGGTCATCATCGACCGGGCGCTGGCGGGGCTGAAGAAGCGGGTCGAAGCGGGCAAGTAGCCCTGGCCGCGCAGTCACCCGTCGGCAGCACCGGGTGCTCCGGCGACTCCCGGTACCGTTCAGCCCCATGCGCACCATCCTGATCACCGGCCCCGGCGGCAGCGGTCGTACCACCCTCGCGGCCGCGACCGCCCTGGCCGCGGCGGCCGAGGGCGACCGCACCCTCGTCCTCGGCACCGACCGCGCGGACAGCCTCGGTGCCGCCCTGGGGGTGGCGACCGGCCCGGCCCCGGTCCAGGCCGCCCCGCACCTCACCGCCTGGCGTCCCGACGCCGCGCAGGACTTCCGCAGGGACCTCGTCGCCCTCCAGGACCGCGCCTCCTCCGCCCTGGACCTGCTCGGCGCCTCCCGCCTCGACCCCGAGGAACTCACCCCCCTGCCCGGCGCCGAGGAACTCGCCCTGCTGCGGGCCCTGCGGGACGCCGCGCTGTCCGAGAAGTACGACACCCTCGTCGTCGACCTCCCCCCGGCCCCGCAGGCCCTCGCCCTCCTCGCCCTGCCCGAGGAACTCCGCCGCTGTCTGCGCCGCCTCCTCCCGCCCGAACGGCAGGCCGCCCGCGCCCTGCGCCCCGTCCTCGGCCGCCTCGCCGGCGTCCCCATGCCCGCCGAGTGGCTCTACGAGACGGCGGCCCGCTGGGACCTGGAACTGGCCGCCGTCGAGGCGGTCGTCGCCGACCGCGGCACCGTCGTACGACTGGTCGCCGAGCCCGGCCCGGCCGGTGCCGACGCGCTGCGCACCGCCTGCCTCGGCCTCGCCCTGCGCGGTCTCGCCACCGACGTCGTGGTCGCCAACCGCGTCCTGCCCGAGGCGTCCCCGGACACCTGGCTCGCCGGCCCGGTCGCCCAGCAGCGCAAGACGCTGGAGGAGTGGCGGGAGTCGTACGACGTGCGCACCGTCGCCCACCTCGGACACGACCCACGCGGCGTGGACGACCTCACCGCCCTCGCCGTGCCCGGCGTCGCACAGGGGGCCCCCGCCGCCGACTGGCCGGTGACCGACCGGCTCGGTGAGGACGGCGTGCTCGTCTGGCAGATCCCGCTGCCCGGCGCCATACGCGAGGAACTGGACCTCGTCCGGCGCGGCGACGAACTCGTCGTCACGGCGGGGAGGTTCCGCCGGGTCGTCCCGCTGCCCTCCGTGCTGCGCCGCTGCACCGTCGACGGAGCCGCCCTGCGCGACGGCGAGCTGCGGATCCGCTTCGCGCCCGACCCGAAGCTGTGGCCGCAGGACAAGTGAGACAGCGGGGCGGAACCGGGCGAACACGGCCGGTCCCGGCCCGGGGACCCGGTACGCCCGTTCGGGTAACGTCGGAGGGACGAACCGTAGTCAGGAGTCCGTCATGAGCGAAGAGCTCCCCCCGTCCGACGCCGCCCGCGAAGAGGCCGCGGACGAGGTGCGGGCGAGCGACGCCGACGCCTGGGCGACCGCGTGCGCCGAGGACCTCAAGGCGGAGAAGGCCCGCCGCCGCGCCGAGCACGGCACGCCCCCGGGCTCAGCCGCCGAGGAACTGAAGAAGCTCGTCGACGCCGTCGCGGAGAAGCTGTCCGGTGCCCAGTCCCCGCTGCTCGGCGCGGTCGCGGGACCCGCCGCCCAGCAGGTCGTACGACAGGTCGTCCAGCAGGCCAAGGACGCCGTCGAACCCGTCATCGAACGCAATCCGGACGTCTTCGACCACCTGGCGGCAGCCGGGAACGAACTGCTCGCGGCCTACCGCTCCGCCGTGCAGGCCCAGGAGCGGCGCTGGACCGGCCGCGACGACCAGGACGATCCCCGTGACCAGGGCGGACACCGGGACGGCGGCGACGACGCCGGCCCCGGGGAGCGCATCGACCTGGACTGAGTCCCCGGCACCGGCCGGGCGGCGGCCGCGGTGCGGCCGCCCGGGGTGCCCACCGTGCGGACGACAGCGAACCCGGGGGCAGGGCTCGGGTACCGTTGGCCGTAGCGGGGCTCGACCGAAACTGAGGGATTCATGGGACTCACCATCGGCGTCGACATCGGCGGCACGAAGATCGCGGCCGGCGTGGTCGATGAGGAAGGCAACATCCTCTCGACCCACAAGGTGCCGACCCCGGGCACGGCTGAGGGCATCGTGGACGCCATCGCCTCTGCGGTGGACGGCGCACGCGTCGGTCACGACATCGTCGGCGTGGGCATCGGTGCCGCCGGCTACGTGAACCGGCAGCGCTCCGAGGTCTACTTCGCGCCCAACATCCACTGGCGCAACGAGCCGCTCAAGGAAAAGGTCGAGGCTCGCGTGGGCCTCCCGGTGGTCGTGGAGAACGACGCGAACGCCGCGGCGTGGGGCGAGTACAAGTTCGGCGCGGGCAAGGGCCATCGCAACGTCATCTGCATCACGCTGGGCACCGGCCTCGGCGGCGGCATCATCATCGGCAACAAGCTGCGCCGCGGGCACTTCGGCGTGGCCGCCGAGTTCGGCCACATCCGCATGGTGCCGGACGGCCTGCTGTGCGGCTGCGGTTCACAGGGCTGCTGGGAGCAGTACGCGTCGGGCCGGGCGCTGGTGAGGTACGCCAAGCAGCGCGCCAACGCCACCCCCGAGAACGCCGAGACCCTGCTCGGCCTCGGCAACGGCACACCCGACGGCATCGAGGGCAAGCACATCTCCATGGCCGCCCGCCAGGGCGACCGGGTGGCCGTCGACTCCTACCGCGAACTGGCCCGCTGGGTCGGCGCGGGCCTCGCCGACCTGGCCTCCCTCTTCGACCCGTCCGCGTTCATCGTCGGCGGCGGCCTCTCCGACGAGGGCGAACTGGTCCTCGGCCCGATCCGCAAGTCCTACAAGCGCTGGCTGGTCGGCGGCAACTGGCGCCCGGTGGCCGAGGTCCGCGCGGCGGAACTGGGCAACAAGGCGGGCCTGGTGGGCGCGGCGGACCTGGCGAGGGAACCCGACCCGATCATGTAAACCGCCGTGCGCTCTGAGGGGCGCGGGGCTGTATCCATGTGCGGCTCCGCCGCGTGGGCGCGAACAGCCACGAACGACCGGCACTCGCGCACGTACCCCGCGCCCCGAGCTGTCGGGCGCCGGGGGCGCGGGGCTGTATCCATGTGCGGCTCCGCCGCGTGGGCGCGAACAGCCACGAACGACCGGCAGGCGTACACAACCCCGCGCCCCGCCCCTCTGGGCGTAAATTGATCACATGTCGCTGCTCCCCAACTCGCGTACAGAGCCCGACGGTTCCGCAGTCATCAGGGTCCTCGGCTACAACATCCGCAGCATGCGCGACGACACCGAGGCCCTGGCCCGCGTCATCAAGGCCTGCGCACCCGACCTCGTCCTCATCCAGGAAGCCCCCCGCTTCTTCCGCTGGCGCAAGAAACTCGCCCGCCTCGCCCTCGCCTCCGACCTGGTGATCGTCACCGGCGGCGCCACCACCACGGGACCGGCCATCCTCAGCTCGCTCCGCGCGAGCGTGGAACGCACGGAGGACATCCTCCTGCCGCCCACTCCCGGCCTGCACCGCCGCGGCTTCGCCACCGCGGTCGTGCGATTCGCCGGCGCCCGCCTCGGCGTGCTCAGCTGCCATCTGTCCCTCCAGAAGGACGAGCGCTACGAGCAGTCCGGCATGCTCCTGGACCGGCTCGCCGGCCTGGGCGTGGAGCACGCGATCGCCGGCGGCGACCTCAACGAACGCCCCGAGGGCCCGGCCTTCCGCCGGCTGGCCGGCCGGCTGACCGACTGCCGGGCCGCGGCCCCCTGGGGCGGCGAGTACACCTGGACCCCCACCGACCCCTACCAGCGCATCGACGCGATCTTCGCGACCGGCGGCATCGAGGTGCTGGGCTGCGGCGTGCCGACCGGACAGCCGGGGGTGTCCGACGCAGACCTGAGGGCGGCCACGGACCACCTTCCGGTCCTGGCCGCCCTCAGGGTGCCGGCTTCCTAGACGACCGCACCCCGCCCGGGGTCGTCGTCCTCCTCGTCGTCCGTCCGCATGCGCATCACCAGCGTCGCGAACCCGCCGAGGAACCCGCCGATCCCCAGCGTGGTCAGCCACCACGTCATGTCCCAGCCGAGCAGCACGGCCAGCAGGAGCAGCACCGGACCGCCGAGCACGCCGAGCCAGGCGAACTTCGAGGTCGGGTCGGCGGTGGGCAGCGGGGGCGGCTCCGGGGGCACGAAGTGGCCTTCGTCGTCCTCGTCGAAGTCGTCCTCGGCGGGCTCGGGCGTGGTGTAGTCACGCGGGCCGACGCCGGGCGCGAAGGACACCGACCCGCCCAGGGGCTTCACGGGCGCGTCCCCGGGGCCCTCGGCCTCCTGCGGCTCGGCGGGCTTGACGGCGTCCCCGGACTTCACGGCCGTGTCGCCCCGGTCGCCGTCGATCCCGGAGTCGTTGGGCCCGCCCGCCGGCAGGGCCAGGTCCTCGACCGACTTGAACGGCTTGGCGCCCGGCGGGTCCGGCGGCTCCTCGCCGTACCCGGCGACGATCGCCGCCCAGGCGGCCTCCTCGTCGAAGGGGACGCCCTTCTCGTCCGGCTCCCGGCCCTCGCGGTCGGAGTCGTGCTCAGCCACCTGCGGTCGTCCCTTCCTTGCCGAGCCCGGGCTCCTTGCCGAGGCCGGACACGATGCGGCCGATGAACGCGAGGCTCTCCTCGTGGATCCGGTCCGCGTCATGGTCCAACGTGGCGACGTGGTAGCTCTGTTCCAGGATGACCTCTTTCACGTCCGTCGACGAGATGCGGCTGAGGATCCGGGCGGAGTCGACGGGCGGCACCACATGGTCCTGCGGGCTGCGCATCAGCAGCACCGGCTGGGTGACCTGCGGCAGCTCGCGGTCCGTGGCCTGGAAGAATCGGCGCAGCGAATGCGCCGCGTGCAGGGGCACCCGGTCGTAGCCGAGCTCCCTGCCGTCCGGCTTGGCGATGTCGCTGGCGATGCCCTTCGTCGCGGGGACGAGGTGGCGCACCACCGGGAGGGCGTGCGCGGCCAGGCCGTGCACCTTGTTCGCGGGGTTGACGACCATGACACCGCGGACGGCGTCGCCGTGCTTCGCGGCCAGCCGCAGGGCCAGCGCGCCGCCCATGGACAGGCCGGCGACGAAGACCGTCTCGCGGCGCTCGCACAGCAGGCGCAGCTGCCGGTCCACCTCCGCGTACCAGTCCTGCCAGCCCGTGATCCGCAGGTCCTCCCAGCGCGTGCCGTGCCCGGGCAGCAGCGGCAGGGAGACGGTCATGCCGTGCTCGGCGAGGTGCTCCGCCCAGGGGCGCAGCGACTGCGGTGATCCGGTGAAGCCGTGGCAGAGGAGGACGGCGACCTCTCCGCCCTCGTGGTGAAACGGCTCGGCTCCGGCAAGGACCGGCACCTTCGGCCTCCTGGTCGTGAGAAGGGACTGACACGATCACGGAATGTCACAGAACGTCATGGAAGGGGTCGCACGTCGTTCGCGGGACCTTCACCGTACGCGACCGCACTGACACCGACCAGGGCCGTCGGAGCCTTTGACAGCGCTCCGGGTTAAGGTCTGATCGACACATACAGGAGGCACTCGGTTGTTGTACGGCGCGATGAAGGTCACCATCGGGGGTCCGCTGAAGCTCGCCTTCAGGCCCTGGGTGGAGGGCCTGGAGAACGTACCCGCCGAGGGCGCTGCGATCCTGGCGAGCAATCACCTGTCCTTCTCCGACTCCTTCTTCCTGCCCGCCGTGCTCGACCGCAAGGTCACCTTCATCGCGAAGGCCGAGTACTTCACCACGCCCGGCGTGAAGGGCCGGATGACGGCCGCCTTCTTCAAGGGGGTCGGGCAGCTCCCCGTGGACCGCTCCGGAGCGCGCGGCGCGGGTGAGGCCGCCATCAAGAGCGGCATGGACGTGCTGGAGCGCGGTGAGCTGTTCGGGATCTACCCGGAGGGCACGCGCTCGCCCGACGGACGGCTCTACCGGGGCAAGCCCGGCGGCCTCGCGCGCGTGGCGCTCGCGACCGGTGCCCCCGTGCTCCCCGTCGCCATGATCGACACGGAGAAGATCCAGCCGCCCGGGAAGGTCATGCCGAAGCTGATGCGCCCCGGCATCCGCATCGGCAAGCCCCTGGACTTCAGCCGCTACCAGGGCATGGAGCACGACCGGTTCGTGCTGCGCGCGGTGACCGACGAGGTCATGTACGAGATCATGAAGCTCTCCGGCCAGGAGTACGTCGACATGTACGCGACGGCCATGAAGCGGCAGCTCTCGGATGCGGCGAAGGCGGAGAAGGAAGCCGAGAAGGCGGCCAAGGCCGCTCTCGCGCGGGCGGAGAAGGAACAGGCCGAGAAGGAAAAGGCCCAGAAGGCACAGGCCGAGAAGGAACAGCAGACGGAGCAGCGGCGGTCCGAGCCCTAGCGGGGCTTCGCCGGGGGGGCAGGAGGGAATGGCCAAGCGCGAGCGTGTCCTGAGGATGTCGGTCGAGCAGCCGCTGTGGCGTGCGCTCACCGCCTACCGGGTGCTCACGATGCTGTACGCGGTCGGCTTGTTCGCCACCGCCTACGACGAGTTCGTCCGCCCCTGGGTCGCCGTCGCCTACTACGCCGTGCTGTGCGGCTGGACCCTGGCCACCCTGCCCCGGGTCGCGAACGCGGCCCGCTGCACCAAGCGGTTCCTCGCCGCCGACCTCACCATCGCCGTCACCGGCATCCTGCTCACGACCGTCGCCGACGCGCACGAGCGGGTCCAGGCCGGTGGCCCGACCCTGCCGTCGATATGGACCGCCGGTTCCGTCCTGGCCTTCGCCATCAAGGGCGGCTGGCGCTGGGCGGCCCTCGCCTCCTTGCTGGTGGCTGTCGCCAACCTGGTCGAGCGCGGCAGCCCGGCCCGCGACACCGTCCACAACGTCATCCTGGTCTGCATCGCCTCCGTCGCCATCGGCTACGTCGTGGAGGTCGCCCGGGCCTCCGAGCGCACCCTCGCCCGCGCCCTGGAGATCGAGGCCGCGACGCGCGAGCGGGAGCGCCTCGCCCGGGACATCCACGACAGCGTGCTCCAGGTGCTGGCGATGGTGCAGCGCCGCGGCGCCGTGATCGGGGGGGAGGCGGCCGAGCTGGGCCGGATGGCCGGCGAGCAGGAGGTCGCGCTGCGCACCCTGGTCTCCGGCGGGCTCGTCCCGGTGTCGAGGGTCTCGGAGGACGCCGCCGAGGGCGCCCTCGTCCGGGCCGTCGAGGAGGAGTCGGAGCCGGGCGGTGCCGTCGACCTGCGCGCCCTGCTCGCGCCGTACGCGGGCGCCATGGTCAGCCTCGCCGAGCCCGGCGCGCCCGTGCCGCTGGCCCCGGCCGCCGCCCGGGAGGTGGCCGCCGCCGTCGGAGCGGCCCTGGACAACGTCCGCCGGCACGCCGGTGAGGACGCACGCGCGTGGATCCTGGTCGAGGACGAGCCGGACGAGGTGATCGTCACCGTCCGGGACGACGGACCCGGCATCCCGGAGGGGCGGCTCGTCCAGGCCGAGGGCGAGGGACGGCTCGGCGTCGCCCTGTCGATCCGCGGCCGGCTGCGCGACCTGGGCGGCAGCGCGGAACTGATCACGGTGCCCGGCCAGGGCACGGAGGTCGAGCTGAAGGTACCGAAGGACGTGACGGACACACGGGGGAAGGCGGAGCAGCGATGACGGAGACCAGCTCAGACCGGCAGGACCCGATCAAGGTCATGGTCGTCGACGACCACCCCATGTGGCGCGACGCCGTCGCCCGCGACCTCGCCGAGTCGGGCTTCGAGGTCGTCGCCACCGCCGGCGACGGCGACCAGGCCGTACGCCGCGCCAAGGCCGCCGCACCCGACGTCCTCGTGCTCGACCTGAACCTGCCCGCCAAGCCCGGCGTCCAGGTCTGCAAGGAGGTCGTCGCGGGGAACCCCGCCCTGCGCGTCCTCGTGCTGTCCGCGAGCGGTGAGCACGCCGACGTCCTGGAGGCCGTGAAGTCCGGCGCGACCGGCTATCTGCTCAAGTCCGCCTCCACCGGGGAACTCCAGGACGCGGTCCGCCGCACGGCCGTCGGCGACCCGGTCTTCACCCCCGGCCTCGCCGGGCTGGTCCTCGGCGAGTACCGCCGCCTGGCCTCCGAACCGGGCCCCGCCCCCGACACCGACGAACCCAAGGCGCCGCGGCTCACCGACCGCGAGACCGAGGTGCTGCGTCTGGTCGCCAAGGGCCTGAGCTACAAGCAGATCGCCGAACGCCTGGTCATCTCCCACCGTACGGTGCAGAACCACGTCCAGAACACCCTCGGCAAGCTCCAGTTGCACAACCGCGTGGAACTCGTCAGGTACGCGATAGAGCGCGGGCTCGACGACGAGTGAGGCGCACGTCACACTGACCCTTCGTCAGGCACCTGCGGCGAAGGGACTGTTCCATGCGCGTCGGAGTACTGACCGGAGGCGGCGACTGCCCCGGCCTCAACGCCGTCATCCGGGCCATCGTCCGCAAGGGCGTGCAGGAGTACGGCTATGACTTCACCGGCTTCCGGGACGGCTGGCGAGGACCCATGGAGGGCGACACCGTCCGTCTCGACATCCCCGCCGTGCGCGGCATCCTGCCCCGAGGCGGCACCATTCTCGGCTCCTCGCGGACCAACCCGCTGAAAGTGGAGAACGGCATCCGCCGTATCAGGGAGAACCTCGCCGAGCTGGAGGTCGAGGCGCTCATCGCCATCGGCGGCGAGGACACCCTGGGCGTGGCCGCCCGGCTGTCCGACGAGCACGGCGTGCCCTGCGTGGGCGTACCCAAGACGATCGACAACGACCTGTCCGCCACCGACTACACCTTCGGCTTCGACACCGCCGTCGGCATCGCGACCGAGGCCATCGACCGGCTGCACACCACCGCCGAGTCCCACATGCGCGTCCTGGTCGTCGAGGTGATGGGACGGCACGCCGGCTGGATCGCCCTCCACTCGGGCCTGGCCGGCGGCGCCAACGTCATCCTCATCCCCGAGCAGCGCTTCGACGTCGAGCAGGTGTGCACCTGGGTGACCTCCCGCTTCCGGGCGTCGTACGCGCCGATCGTCGTCGTCGCCGAGGGCGCCGTGCCGAAGGACGGCGACATGGTCCTCAAGGACCAGTCGCTGGACTCCTTCGGGCACGTCCGGCTGTCCGGGGTCGGGGAGTGGCTCGCCAAGGAGATCGAGAAGCGCACGGGCAAGGAGGCCCGCACGACCGTCCTCGGACATGTCCAGCGCGGCGGCACCCCCAGCGCCTTCGACCGCTGGCTCGCCACCCGCTTCGGGCTGCACGCCATCGACTGTGTCCGCGACCGCGACTTCGGCCGGATGGTCGCCCTGCGCGGCACGGACATCGTCCGCGTCCCCATCGCGGACGCCACGGCCCGCCTGAAGACGGTGGACCCGGCGCTGTACGAGGAGGTCGGGGTGTTCTTCGGCTGACCGGGACACGGGTGTCCGGGGGCGGCAGCCCCCGGACGGCTACACGGTCGTGTTGCGCAACCGACCCACCAACTCCCGCACGACAGCCGTGCCGTTCAGCGTCAGGATCGACTCCGGGTGGAACTGCACGCCGGCGAACCCCGGACCGCGCACGGCATGCACCTCCCCGTCCGCAGCCCTGCTGACCTCGACACCGTGCGCCGCCAGCTCCTGCGCCGTCTCGTCGTCGCAACACGCCACGAAGCTGTTGTAGAAGCCGACGGTCTCCCGCCGCCCGAACAGATCGATCTCCGTCTGCGCCCCCTGGTACGGCACGTCCTTGCGCATGATGTCCAGCCCCAGCTCGGCCGCGATCAGCTCGTGCCCGAGGCAGACGCCGAGCACGCCGTGGTTCTCGCCGCGGATCACCTCGGCGGTCAGCGAGCGCAGGAACCGCATCTTCGGATCGGTGAGATCGGCCGGGTCCCCGGGTCCCGGGCCGAGCACGACGGGCCCCTCGTGCGCGAGCACCGCCTCCCGGAGCCCGTCCTCGTCGTACCGCCGGACGGACACCTCGAGGCCGCCCGACCGCAGCACATGCGCGAGCATCGCGGTGAAGGTGTCCTCGGCGTCGACGACCAGGGCGTGTCCGGTGAGCCTCTCGGACTGCTCCTGCATCCGCAGCCAGAAGGGCGCGAGCGACGCCCGGCGTCCGTCGAGGGCGGCACGCACCCGGGGGTCGTCGGCCAGCCGGGGCCGCACGGACTCCTCACGCGGCCTTCCCGGCCGTACGCCCAGCGCCGCCAGCACCCCCGCCGCCTTGGCGTGCGTCTCGGCCACCTCGCCCGCCGGGTCCGAGCCGCGCACGAGGGTCGCGCCGACCGGCACCCGCAGATGCCCGCCCGCGTCGATGTCGGCGGTGCGGATCAGGATGGGGGAGTCGAGGGTCTGGGACCCGCCCGGATCCCGGCCGATCAGGGCCAGCGCCCCGGCGTAGTAGCCGCGCCCGCCGCTCTCGTGCCGCTCGATCACCCGGCAGGCGTTCTGCACCGGCGAGCCGGTGACGGTCGCCGCGAACATGGTCTCCTTCAGCACCTCCCGCACGTCCAGCGAGGAGCGGCCGCGCAGTTCGTACTCGGTGTGCGCGAGATGCGCCATCTCCTTCAGCCGGGGCCCGACCACGACCCCGCCCATGTCACCGACGGTGCACATCATCTTGAGCTCCTCGTCGACGACCATCGACAGCTCCTCGGTCTCCTTGGCGTCGGCGAGGAAGCCGAGCAGGTGCTCGGGGGTGGGCCCCTCGGCGGGGTAGCGATAGGTGCCGCTGATCGGGTTCATGACGACCGTGCCGCCGGACATCCGCACATGCACCTCGGGGCTGGCCCCGACCAGCGTGCGGTCCCCGGTGTGCACGACGAACGTCCAGTACGCCCCCCGCTCGCCCTCCAGCAGCCGCCGGAACAGCGCCAGCGCGTCGGCCCGCCCGAACCCCGGGATCTCGCCCTCGTACGTCCGCCGGATCACGAAGTTCGCGCCCTCGCCCCGCCCGATCTCCTCGCGCAGCACGCGCCCGACGATCTCGCCGTACTCCTCGTCGGCGACATCGAAGGCGCCGTCCTCGACGCGCACCTCGTGCGCCGGGAGCTGCTCCAGGGCCTCGGCCAGCGGGACGCCGTACGACTCCTCGGGCGTGAGGGCCAGCAGGGGCGTGCCGTCGTCGCGGACGTCGAAGCCGCGCTCACGGATCTGCCGGAAGGGCACCAGCGCGAGGCTCCGGTCGGGCAGGTCGGCGAGGCGGTCGTGCGGGGCGACCGGGCCGACCAGGACCTCCACCAGGTCCTGGTCGTGGCCCGGGGTGCGGCGGCGCAGCAGGGCGAACGGACGGGGGTCGTCCAGCAAGCCGAGCAGGTTCATGGGTCCGTACTCCATCTCGGTGAGAGAGGAACGGACCCCGGGAAACGCCGAAGGCCGCCCCTCGGGCGGCCTTCGCGAAGTCTTGAGTACGCGCAGTCAGCGGGCCGCCGGATGAGCGGTCCACCACCAGGTCTGGGTCGAATGCGCGAACATGCGACGCACCCTACCCCACGTTCGAGGAGCGTACGCCGTGTCTCAATTGCTGGGCATGGGTCAGGGCGCCCGACACGACCCCGTAATGTTGAGGTCGTGACCGTGAACGCTAAGACCAGCGCGAGTGCTGGCAACACCTGGCGAGACCTGCCCGCGGCGCAGCAGCCCGAGTACCCCGACACCGAGGCTCTGCGCGCAGTCGTCGCGGAGCTGGAGTCGTATCCGCCGCTCGTCTTCGCGGGCGAGTGCGACCAGCTGCGCGCCCGGATGGCGTCCGTCGCCAAGGGAGAGGCGTTCCTCCTCCAGGGCGGCGACTGCGCCGAGGCCTTCGACGCGGTGTCCGCCGACCACATCCGCAACAAGCTGAAGACGCTGCTCCAGATGGGCGCCGTGCTCACGTACGCCGCGTCCGTGCCGGTCGTGAAGGTCGGCCGGATCGCCGGCCAGTACTCCAAGCCGCGCTCCAAGCCGACCGAGACCCGCGACGGCGTGACGCTGCCGACCTACCGCGGCGACTCCGTCAACGGCTTCGACTTCACCGAGGCCGCGCGCGTCCCGGACCCCGAGCGGCTGAAGCGGATGTACCACGCGTCCGCCTCCACGCTGAACCTGGTGCGCGCCTTCACCACCGGCGGTTACGCCGACCTGCGCCAGGTGCACGCCTGGAACCAGGACTTCGTGAGGTCGTCCCCGTCGGGTCAGCGCTACGAGCAGCTGGCGCGCGAGATCGACAACGCGCTGAACTTCATGCACGCCTGCGGGACCGACCCGGAGGAGTTCAAGACGGTCGAGTTCTACGCCTCGCACGAGGCGCTGCTGCTCGACTACGAGTCGGCGCTGACCAGGGTCGACTCGCGCACGGGGCAGCTGTACGACGTCTCCGGGCACATGGTGTGGATCGGTGAGCGCACCCGGCAGCTGGACCACGCGCACATCGAGTTCGCCTCGAAGATCCGCAACCCGATCGGCATCAAGCTGGGCCCGACGACGACGGCCGAGGACGCGCTTCAGTACATCGACCGTCTCGACCCGGACCGCGAGCCGGGCCGGCTGACCTTCATCGTCCGCATGGGCGCCGACAAGGTCCGCGACAAGCTCCCCGAGCTGGTCGAGAAGGTCACCGCCTCCGGTACCACCGTCGCCTGGATCACCGACCCGATGCACGGCAACACCTACGAGGCGGCGTCCGGGCACAAGACCCGCCGCTTCGACGACGTGCTCGACGAGGTCAAGGGCTTCTTCGAGGTCCACAAGGCCCTCGGCACCCACCCGGGCGGCATTCACGTGGAGCTCACCGGCGACGACGTCACCGAGTGCGTGGGCGGCGGCGACGAGATCTTCGTCGACGACCTGCACCAGCGCTACGAGACGGCCTGCGACCCGCGGCTCAACCGCAGCCAGTCGCTCGACCTGGCGTTTCTCGTGGCCGAGATGTACAGGGACCAGTAACGGGTCCGCCTGTTACCGGAGCATGGACTGGGGCGCGGATCACACGATCCGCGCCCCTCTCCACTTTTCCGCTCCGGACCCGGCGGGTAAGGTTAGGTTAGCCTCACCGATCAACGGGGACGGCGCACCCGAGAAAGAACGACCCGTCGGGAGGTGAACCGCGTGTACGTCTGCAGTTGTTTCGGGATCACCGAGCAGCAGGTCAAGCAGCACGCGGACGGCGGCGCCTGCACCCCCCGCCAGATAGCCTCCGCCTGCAAGGCGGGTACGGACTGCGGGTCCTGTGTGCGCCGCATCCAGGCGATCCTGGGCAGGGGAGCCTGCCCTCGCCGTGACCTGGCCGACCAGGGCCGGCCGGTGCTCTCGGACCTCGAAGACGCCGCCTGACCCCGGCTAGCTCGGCTGCTCGATCTGCTGCGCGATGTACAGCGCCTCGCCGAGCTTGTCGATCAGCTCCAGCTGCGTGTCCAGATAGTCGATGTGGTGTTCCTCGTCCTCGAGGATCGACTCGAAGAGGTTCGCGGACGTGATGTCGCCCTTGGCGCGCATCACCTCGATGCCGCGCTTGAGCCGGTCGATCGCCTCGACCTCGACCTGCCGGTCCGCCTGGAGCATCTCGGTGACCGTCTGGCCGACCCGTACGTGGAAAAGTCGCTGGTAGTTCGGCAGGCCGTCCAGCATGAGGATGCGCTCGGTGATCTTGTCCGCGTGCTTCATCTCATCGATGGACTCTTCACGCGTGTACTTGGCGAGCTTGGTCCAGCCTTTGTTGTCCTGGATCCGGTAGTGCAGCCAGTACTGGTTGATCGCCGTCAGCTCGCCGGTCAACTGCTCGTTGAGGAATTCGAGGACCTCGGGGTCGCCCTGCATCGCAGAGGCTCCTTCCGCGCGGGGGAACTGGCAGGTTGCGCCGCATGATTCCACTGGTGAAGAAGATCGTCCAGTAAGTCTCCACTTAGTAAGTAAGGGCATGCTTAGTTGAGTTTGTCCCGTTTTGGAGTGGGCCGGGTCAGGGGCATCACCCGGGGTCTGTCAGGATGGAGTCATGGGTCAGCCGCTGGAACACGAATCGGGAGAAGGGCGCGATCCAGCAGGAGCGACGCAGCCCGACCTGCCCCCGGGACAGCGGCTGCAACGCGGCTGGCCGGTCACGCACTACGGCCCCGTCCCCAAGTTCCGGCCCGAGCGCTGGGAGTTCCGGGTCTTCGGCGCCACCGCCGACGGCGGCAAGCACTGCTGGACCCACGAGGAGTTCACGGCCCTGCCCCACACCACCGTCGTGGCCGATCTGCACTGCGTCACGAAGTTCAGCATGCTGGGCGCCGAGTGGGTCGGCATCCCCGCGCGCACGCTCCTCGAGCTGGCCCCGCCCGCGGACGACGTCACCCATGTGATGGTGTGGGCCGAGTACGGATTCAGCTCCAACCTCCGGCTCTCCGACTTCGCCGGCGATCAGGTCATCTTCGCCACCCACAAGGACGGTGAGCTGCTCACCGCCGAGCACGGTTTCCCCCTGCGCCTGATCGTTCCCCACCTCTACGCCTGGAAGGGCCCCAAGTGGGTGCGCGGTGTGGAGTACATGACCGCCGACCGGCGTGGGTTCTGGGAGGAGCGGGGCTACCACAACATCGGCGACCCGTGGCAGGAGCAGCGCTACTCGTACCAGGAGCTGCCCGGGGACGGGCCCGACCTCTGACGGACCGGCCGTCGCCGACGGACCCCGGTCGCGAGGGGCGGGCTCAGCCCTCGCGCAGCTTCTTCAGCCGCTCCACGTCGGCCGCGTGCCCCTGCTTGCCGCCCGGCGTCTCGATGATCAGCGGCACGCCCTCGGTCGCGGGGTGCGTCATCAGGGCCCGGAACGGGTCCTCGCCGATGTGGCCGACGCCGATGTTCTCGTGCCGGTCCTTGTGGGCGCCCACCACGTCCTTGGAGTCGTTGGCGTGGATCAGCTTCAGCCGGCCCTCGCCGACCGTGTCCACCAGCAGGTCCAGCGTCCGGTGCATGCCGGCGGGGCCGGTCAGGTCGTGCCCGGCCGCGAAGATGTGGCAGGTGTCCAGGCACACCCCGAGCATCGGGTGGGCGTCCAGCGCCTCGAAGTACGGGCCGAAGTCCCACGTCCGCGAGCACAGGGAGGCGCCCTGGCCCGCGGTCGACTCCAGCAGCAGGAACGGGTCGTCGTCGTGGGTCAGCTCGTCCAGCAGTGGCAGCAGGTGTTCCCGCACCTGCTTCAGCGCCACCGACCGCTCCCGGCCACCGGTCGCGCTGCCGGTGTGCACGACCACGCCCAGCGCGCCGATCTCCCGCCCGCGCCGCAGCGAGTGCCGCAGCGACTCCACCGACCGCTCCACGGTCGCCTCGGTGTGCGAGCCGAAGTTGATCAGGTAGGGAGCGTGCACATAGGCCGGGACCGACTCGGCCGCGCACGCCGCGCGGAACGCCTCGTCCTGCTTGGGGTTTCCGGTCGGCGTGGCCCAGCCGCGCGGATTGGCGACGAAGACCTGGACGGCCTCCGCCTTCAGGTCACGGGCGTACGACAGGCCTACGGAATGGAGCCCACCGGCGACGGGGACGTGGCCGCCCACCGGGTTGCGGGAGGCGCCGGACAGCTGACTGTTCACCCGTTCAGGGTGTCATGTGTCCGGCCCTGCTCCGTCCACGGGCTCCCGCCCGCCGTCGTCACCTGATCTTGATGGTGATCGTCGAGCCCTTGGGCGCGGTCCGGCCGCCCTCCACGGACTGGCTCTTGACCTCGTCGCCGAAGATGCCGAACAGCCCGCGGTCCTCGTCGACCTCGAACCCGGCGCCCTCCAGCGCCTGCCTGGCATCGTCGACGCTGTCGCCGACCACGTCCGGGACCTCGATCATCTCGGGGCCCTTGGACAGCGTCAGTGTCACGGTGTCGCCCTCGGCCGCGGGGCCGCCGGACGTCGGCGACTGGCGGACGACCTGGCCCTTGTCGTACTCGGAGGAGGTGATCCGCTCGGTGGCGATCTTCACCTTGAGGCCGGCCTCCGTCAGTTCCGACCTCGCGTCGGCCTCGTCCGAGCCGGTGACGTCGGGGATGTCGATGCGGGCGCCCTTGCTGACGACCAGCGCGACACCCGTGCCCGCGCGCACCTTCGTGCCGTCCGCCGGGCGCGCGGTGATCACCGAACCGCGCGGCACGTCCTCGCTGAACTCCCGGGTGACCATGCCCGGCTCCAGCCCGTCCTCCTTCAGCAGGCTCCGCGCCTTGTCCAGCTTCCGGCCGGCCAGGGCGGGCACCCGCACGGTCTCGGGGCCGTCGGAGACGGTGATGCCCACCGCGTCGTTGCCGCGGATGCGCGTCCCGGCCTTCGGGTCGCTGCTGATGATCTGGCCGCGCTCCACGGTGTCGCTGTAGGCGTGCTTCACCTTGCCGAGCTCGAGACCGGCGTCCTGCAGCCGGTCCTCCGCCTGCTGCTGGGTCTTCGCCAGCAGCGGGGGGACCTCGGTGAACTGGCCGGAGTTGATGTACCAGATGCCGGCGCCGAGGCCGAGCACGAGCAGGACGGCGACGACGATCGCCGCCGGGCCGCGCCGGGAGCCCGAGCGGCGCCGGGTCGGCGGGGGCGGCGGCGGGGACGCGAAGCGGCTGGTGCGGTCGAGGGCGGCCCCAATGGCCTCGTCGTCCTCGTTGACCGGCAGGGGCCGCGGCGTGGTCAGGGCGCGTGGGATCACGGTCGTCCGGTCGTCGCCGTTGTCGTGGTCCACCGCGCGCGCCTGCGGCGGCACCGCGTCCAGCTGGTCCTCGCTCAGCCGGCCGCGTCCGTCACGGACCTGCGCGAGCAGCGCGACCGCGTCGTACGGGCGGACGGCCGGGGTGCGGGCCGTCGCCGAGGCGACCATCTCGTCCAGCTCGTACGCCATGCCGGGCACGGCGGCCGAGGGCGGGGGCACGTCCTCGTGCAGGTGCTTGTAGAGGATCACGGCGGGGGAGTCCCCGTCGTGCGGTTTGTCGCCGGTCAGCATCTCGTACAGCATCACGCCGCAGGCGTACACGTCGACGCGGGGATCGGCGGTGCCGTCCTCTATCTGCTCCGGGGCGAGGTACGAGACCGTGCCGAGGACGGTGCCGGTGGTGCTCGTCACCGTGTCCACGGCCCGGACGAGGCCGAAGTCGGCGACCTTGACCCGGCCGTCGTCCCCTATCAGGACGTTCTCGGGCTTCATGTCGCGGTGCACGAACCCGGCGCGGTGCGCGGCGCCCAGCGCGGCCAGCACCGGCTCCAGGATGTCCAGCGCGGCCCGCGGCTGCAGGGCCCCGCGCTCGCGCAGCACGTCCCGCAGGGTGCAGCCCGCCACGTACTCCATCGCCAGGTACACGTACGAGCCGTCGTTGCCCTGGTCGAAGACCTGCACCACGTTCGGGTGGGCCAGCCGGGCCACGGACTTCGCCTCGCGGATGAACCGCTCGACGAACGAGGCGTCGACCGCGAGCGAGGGGTGCATCACCTTGAGCGCGAGGACCCGGTCGAGCCGGGTGTCCACGGCCCGGTAGACCGTGGCCATCCCGCCGACCGCGATCCGCGAATCGATGCGATACCGGCCGTCGAGCACCTGCCCGACCAAGGGGTCCTGAAGGGTCGTGTCCACGCAGGCGAGTGTACGAGCCGACACCGACAGCTCTCCCGCCCCGCTCTTTTTCGGGGCGCGACTGCAGCCGACCTGTGACGTGTGGACGGGCCCCTATTGGAAAGCGGGTCGCTCCGGGTCCAGGGCGGCCATGCCCTCCGTCGGCGACGACGCCTCCGCGAAATGCCGCCGAGGGATACGCCCGGCCCGATAGGCCAGCCGTCCCGCCTCCACCGCGTGCCGCATCGCGTCGGCCATCAGCACCGGCTCCTGCGCCCGCGTCACCGCCGAGGCGAGCATCACACCCGCGCACCCCAGCTCCATCGCCAGTGCCGCGTCCGAGGCCGTACCCGCGCCCGCGTCCAGGATCACCGGCACGCGCGCGTGCTCCACGATCAGCTGGAAGTTGTGCGGGTTGCGGATCCCCAGCCCGGAGCCGATCGGCGAACCCAGCGGCATGATCGCCGCGCAGCCCACGTCCTCCAGTCTCCGGGCCAGCACCGGGTCGTCGTTGGTGTACGGCAGCACCGTGAACCCGTCGTCGACCAGGGTCTCGGCCGCCTCCAGCGTCTCGATCGGGTCCGGCAGCAGCGTGCGCTCGTCGGCGATGACCTCCAGCTTGACCAGGTCGGTGCCGAGGGCCTCGCGCGCGAGACGGGCCGTGAGGACGGCCTCGCCGGCCGTGAAGCAGCCCGCCGTGTTGGGCAGCACCCGGATGCCGAGCTTGTCGAGGACGGACAGCACCGAGCCGTGCACCGAGGCGTTCACCCGGCGCATCGCGACGGTCGTCAGCTCCGTCCCCGAGGCGACGAGCGACCGCTCCAGCACATCCAGGCTGGGCGCCCCGCCCGTGCCCATGATCAGCCGGGACGAGAACGACGTACCACCGAGGACGAACGGATCGTCGGCCATGGTCAGCCTCCCTGGACGGCGGTGAGGACTTCCACGCGGTCTCCCTCGGCCAGGGGCGTGGCGGGCCACCGCGTGCGCGGGACGACGGTTTCGTTGAGGGCGGCGGCCACGCCCGAGGGCGAGGCGGTGAGCGACCTCACGACGGTGTCGAGAGCCGTGCCGGGCAGGACGTCCCGGGGCTCGCCGTTGACGGAGATGTTCATGCGGGCTGCTCCGAGAGTGCGGTGGCGGGACTGAAGCGCTTCGGGGTGAAGGGGCGTGCCTCCTCGGGGAGTTCGCCCGTCGCCAGGACGTGCGCCATGGCGTCGCCGGTCACCGGCGTGAGCAGGACGCCGTTGCGGTAGTGGCCGGTGGCCAGCAGCAGCCCCTCCAGACCGGTCGGGCCCAGCAGCGGCGCGTTGTCGGGGGAGCCGGGCCGCAGACCGGCCCGGGTCTCGGTGAGCGGCAGCTCGGTGATGCCCGGGACCAGCTCGTGCGCGTCCCGCAGCAGCTCGTACACGCCGCCCGCGGTCACGGTCGTGTCCCAGCCCAGCTCCTCGCTGGTCGCCCCGACGACGAGCTCGCCGCTCGCGCGCGGCACCAGGTAGACGTGGCTGCCGCGCACCATCGCGCGCACGGTCCGGCTCAGGAACGGCCCGTGCCGCTGCGGCATGGTCAGCCGCAGGACCTGCCCCTTCACCGGTCGCACGGGAGGCAGCACGTCCTGCGGGACTCCCGCGAGCCGCCCGCTGAGGCTGCCCCCGGCGAGCACCACCTGCCCGGCGGCCACCTCGGTCCCGTCGGCCAGGACGACACCCGTGGCCCGGTCCCGGACGACGGTCAGCCGCTCCGCCCATGCCCGGTGGACCACCACGCCCGCCCGCTCGCCCGCGGCGACCAGCGCCCCGGCCAGCCGTCGCGGGTCGATCTGGTGATCGCCGTCGACCCGCAGCCCGCCGCGCACACCCGGCGCGAGCATCGGCTCCAGGCGCCGGCACTCGCGCCCCGACAGCCACTGCGACTCCAGCCCCGACTGCTGCTGCAGGGCGTGCAGTTCGCGCAGGTGGGCCCGGTCGTCGGCGTCCAGGGCCACGGCGAGCGTGCCGCAGCGGCGATAGCCGAGGTCCTGGCCGGTCAGCTCGGTGAGCTCGGCGGCGAAGTCCGGGTAGCGGCGGGCCGAGGCGAGGTTCAGGCCGAGCAGGGTCTGCTCGCCGTAGTGCAGTTCCGTGACGGCGGCCAGCATGCCGGCCGCGACCTGTGCGGCTCCGCCGCCGGGCTCGGGGTCCACGAGGGCGGTGGTGAACCCGCGTTGCGCGGACCGCCAGGCCGTGACCAGGCCGATGATCCCGCCCCCGATGACCAAAACATCTGATGGTGTGGACGTGGACGTAGGCGACATGGGCGTCCAGCCCCTCCCTTCGCCGGCATGACCCGGATCAGGTTCGTACGGTCGGAGGCCGCCAGCCTCCCTCTCAGCCCGGTGCGTCCGGGCTCCCGCGAGTGCTTTACGTTGGCCACCCTAGCCCGATGCCGTAGCCCGCAGTAAGGGAGCCTCCGTCCATGGCCCGATCCCTCGACGGTCTCGTCCTCGCCCCGGTCGCCGACCAGGCACCTGGTCAGGTGGGCACCCGCACCCGGTTCACGTACCACGAGCGGCAGGGCGAGATCTGGGCCGAGTACACGGGCGGCGACGTCGTACGCGGGCATCTCGTGGGTACCCGGAAGGGTGACCGGCTGGACTTCCGGTACGTCCAGCTCAAGCGGGACGGCACCACCTCCTCGGGGCACTGCGTCTCGACGGTCGTGGAGCTGCCCGACGGGCGGGTGCGGCTGGAGGAGACCTGGGAGTGGGAGTCCCAGCGGGGCGAGGGCACGAGCGTTGTGGAGCAGGTCACGGCGCATGAGCACTGACTGACAATGCGTCAGGTGTCTATGGTGATCAGGTGAGCGAGCAGACGCAGCAACCAGGTTCGTCCGCGCCGCGGCGCGTCGTCGTGGCGGGCGCGGGCATGGCCGGGGTGCAGACCGCCGTCGCCCTGCGCGAGCAGGGATTCGCCGGGGACGTGATCCTGATCGGCGCAGAGCCCCACCAGCCCTACGACCGGCCCCCGTTGTCCAAGGCCGTCCTGCTCGGCAAGTCCGAGGGCTCCGCCTTCGACGTCGACTTCGAAGCCCTCGGCATCGAACTGCGGCTGGGCTGCGAGGTACTGGGCCTGCGCCCCGCCGACCACGAGCTCGACACCGAGGACGGGCCCGTGCCCTACGACGTCCTGGTCGTCGCGACCGGCGCCGAACCGGTCCGGCTGCCGGGCGCGGAAGGCGTGCCCGGCGTGCATCTGCTGCGCACCCTGGACGACGCCGAGCGGCTGCGGCCGGTGCTGGCCCGCCCGCACGACATCGTGGTCGTCGGCGCGGGCTGGATCGGCGCGGAATTCGCCACGGCCGCGCGCGAGGCGGGCTGCGCGGTGACCGTCGTCGAGGCCGCCGAACGGCCCCTCGCCGGGGCACTGCCCGCCGAGGTCGCCGCCCCGATGGCCGGCTGGTACGCCGACGCGGGCGCGGTCCTGCGCACCCACGCGCGCGTGGCGCACGTGGAGCCCGGTGCCGTTGTCCTCGACGACGGCTCGCGACTGCCCGCGGACGCGGTCGTCGTCGGCATCGGCGCCCGCCCCGCCACGGCCTGGCTGGCCGGCTCCGGGATCGAGCTGGGCACCCACGGCGAGATCGTGGCCGACGAGCATCTGCGCTCCACCGCTGTGGACGTGTACGCGGTGGGCGACTGCGCCTCCTTCCCCTCCGGGCGCTACGGCGAGCGTCTGCTGGTCCACCACTGGGACAACGCACTCCAGGGGCCGCGCACGGTGGCCCTGAACATCGTCGGCCGGGCCGCGGGGGAGGCGCCGGCGGTGTACGACCCGGTGCCGTACTTCTGGTCCGAGCAGTTCGGGCGGTTCGTCCAGTACGCCGGGCACCACGCGCACGCGGACACGACCCTGTGGCGGGGCGACCCCTGCGGACCGGCCTGGACGGTGTGCTGGCTGCGCGGGGAGCGGCTGGTCGCGCTGCTGGCGGTCGGCCGGCCACGGGATCTGGCGCAGGGCCGCCGCCTGATCGAGTCGGGTGTCCCGATGAACCCGGTGCTGCTGACGGATCCGGCCAGGCCCCTGAAAGCGGCCACGGCGTAGGTGCCCGGGCCGTCGCGGGGCCGCCGGGCGGCGCTGATGAGGAGGGGCGCGGCAACCCGGCCGGACCGAGCCGACTTCCGACTGTCAGTGGTAAATGGCAGGCTGGTGCCGTGACCGAGATTGACGCAAAGATCGATGCTCTCGTCCCCGCCTGGCTCACCCTCCCCGACATCGCCGAGCAGTTCGGCGTCGAGGTGACGCGTGTGCGGCAGCTGGTCAAGGACGGCCAGCTCATCGCCGTACGCCGTGGTGAGAACCGCGCGCTGCACGTCCCCGCCGCCTTCATCGACGGGGACAAGGTCGTCAAGGGCCTGTCCGGGACCCTGACGCTCCTGCGGGACGACGGCTTCACGGACGAAGAGATGCTGGAGTGGCTCTTCACCCCGGACGACAGCCTGCCCGGCACCCCCGCGCAGGCGCTCAGCGAGAACCGCGGCACGGAGGTGAAGCGCCGCGCCCAGGCGCTCGCGGTCTGACCCGGCCGCGACGGGACAACCGTCCGGTGCCGTGCGAGCGGGGCCGGACCTGAACAACCGCCCGATGTCGGGCCGTGACCCGAGAGGTCACGGCCCGGGGGTGACTCGCGCCCGTTCCGGCCCGGTGGGGAGACGTAAGGTGCCCAAGGCGTTCGCCCAAGGGCAGAGGAGCTCCCGCGTCGCACGCCCGGCAGCCGGGTGCTCCAGCACCCGGGAGCCGCCTGCCCGGCAGCCAGGTGCTCCGGACCCGGGACCCACCGACCCGCGGGCGCGTCCGCACCCGCACGCCACCGACACCCTGGGGGACACGCATGACCGGCACCGCGGCCGCCACCGCACGGGCCCAGCTCGCCGACGCCCGCGTCTACCTCTGCACCGACGCGCGCAAGCGGCAGGGCGACCTCGGGGACTTCCTCGACGCCGTGCTGTCCGGCGGCGTCGACATCGTGCAGCTGCGGGACAAGGGCATGGAGGCCGGTGAGGAGCTGGAGCACCTGGCCGTCCTCGCCGACGCCTGTGCCCGGCACGGCAAGCTGCTCGCGGTCAACGACCGGGCGGACGTCGCCCACGCCGCCGGCGCCGACGTCCTGCACCTCGGCCAGGGTGACCTCCCGGTCCCCGCGGCCCGCGCGCTCCTCGGCGACGACGTCCTGATCGGCCGTTCCACCCACGCCGAGTCCGAGGCCGCCGCGGCCGCCGTCCAGCAGGGCGTGGACTACTTCTGCACCGGCCCGTGCTGGCCGACCCCCACCAAGCCCGGCCGCCACGCCCCCGGCCTGGACCTCGTCCGCTACACCGCCGGCCTCGGCACCGACCGCCCCTGGTTCGCCATCGGCGGCATCGACCTCGGCACCCTCGACCAGGTGCTGGAAGCGGGCGCCCGGCGCGTGGTCGTCGTACGGGCGATCACCGAGGCCGACGACCCGGGGTCCGCGGCGGCCGAGTTCGCGAAGCGGCTGCGGGGGGCGTAGTTACGACGGTTTGTCCAAGGGATGGACAACAAGAGGACAATCCGGGCAAATGTCGGCCCCCGGTTGGGGGACCGACCGCCCCTGGCTAACCTGCCGGTATGGCCCTCGGCACCGCATCCATCAGGTCGGACCACGCTCGCACCGTCCGCGACATGCTCGCAGGCGGCAAAACGACGTACTCGTTCGAGTTCTACGCCCCCAAGACCCCGAAGGGCGAGCGGAACCTGTGGAACGCGCTGCGCCGGGTCGAGGCCGTGGCGCCCGACTTCGTCTCCGTCACCTACGGCGCGGGCGGTTCCACCCGCGCAGGCACGGTCAAGGCGACCGAGGCGATCGCCTCCGACACCACTCTCACCCCGATCGCCCACCTCACCGCGGTCGACCACTCGGTGGCCGACCTGCGCAACATCATCGGCCAGTACGCCGACGCCGGGATCCGCAACATGCTCGCCCTGCGCGGCGACCCGCCCGGCGACCCGATGGGCGACTGGGTGCCGCACCCCCGGGGCCTGGCCTACGCCGCCGAACTCGTCGAGCTGATCAAGGCCTCCGGCGACTTCTGCGTGGGCGTCGCCGCCTTCCCGGCGATGCACCCGCGCTCCGCCGACTGGGACGCCGACGTGCGCCACTTCGTCGACAAGTGCCGGGCGGGCGCGGACTACGCCATCACGCAGATGTTCTTCCAGCCGGAGGACTACCTCCGGCTGCGCGACCGGGTCTCGGCCGCCGGCTGTGACACCCCGATCATTCCCGAGGTCATGCCGATCGCGAGCGTGAAGACGCTGGAGCGGATCGGGTCGCTCACCAACGCCGCGTTCCCGCCTGCCCTGAAAGAGCGGATCCTCACAGCAAAAGACGATCCGGCCGCTGTACGCTCCATTGGGATCGAATTCGCCACGGAGTTCTGTGCGCGGCTGCTCGCCGAGGGCGTGCCCGGCTTGCACTTCATCACGCTCAACAACTCCACCGCAACACTCGAGATCTACGAGAACCTGGGCCTGCACCACTCACCGCAGGCCTAGACCGTTCGCACCGGTATACGACACACTGCGTAACGGCCACTGTGAGAGGGGCGTACATGGGCTGGGCGGTCCTCTACATCGCGTTCGGCATCGTCGCGCTGTGGCTGCTGGGCGAGGTGCTGCTGCAGTACAAGGCGCGGCTGCGCTGGCGCCTGCTGGCCTTCGTCGGGTTCCTCGGTGTCGTCGTCGGTGTCCTGATCCCGTCGGTCGTCGTGATCGGACTGGGCGCGGCCGCCTTCGCGGTCGGGCAGACGTACGTGACCCTGTCGTTCCGCAGCGGCTTCGCGGCCGGCTGGGCGATGAACGCTCCCGCGCTGGGCGGCAGCAAGCGCCGCCGCGGTCAGCGGGTCCGCCAGGAGCCGACCCTCGAGGTCTCCGGCCTGGAGGCCGAGGGCGGCTACGACGACGGGGCCGCCGGCGCCTACCGCCGCGACCCCGCCGCCTACGGCCAGGACGACGACTACGACCGCGACGACGTCTTCACCCCCGCCCGCCCCGCCCACGACCCGACGGCCGCCGAGACCACGGCCGTCCACGAGCCGCAGCCCGTGCCCGAGGACACCGGTTCCTACGGCTCCTACGACAACGGGTACCAGGCCGGGGGCCAGCAGGCCCAGGACCAGTACGCGGCCCAGGCTGCGGACCAGTCGTACTCCTACGACTACTCCGGCTACGGCCAGCAGCAGGGCTACGACGCCACGGGCCGGCAGCAGTACGCCGCCTACTCCGACCCGTACATCGGCTCCTCGAACTACGGCCAGGGCTACGACGCCACGTACGGCGACCAGCAGTACTACGCCCAGCAGGGCTACACGCAGGAGCAGTACACCGGCACCTACCCCGGCGAGACCCCGCCCGGCGGGGTGTGGGTCCCGCAGCAGCGCAACACCGACGAGTACGGGCAGGAACTGCCGCCGGAGCAGCCGTACCCGTACCAGGGCGGCGGGCAGCAGCCGCAGGGGAACGGCTTCGACGAGCAGTACCGTTTCTGAAGCCCGGCCCACGCCGGGACGGCGCGCTCACTGAGAGCCGCGGAACTCCGGCCCTTCCACGATCAGTCCCGCGACCAGCGCGCCCGACATGCCCGCGTGCGGCAGTCCGCCGCCGGGGTGGGTCCAGCCGCCCACGGTGAACAGACCGGGCACCCGCGTGCTGTTGGACGGGTGCAGCAGCCGTCCCCCGGCCGCCGCCAGGGCGGGCACGGGCACCGCCCCGCCCTCCGCGCCCGTCGCGTCCGCGATGTCGGCCGGGGTGCGCACCTCGTGCCACAGGAGGCGGTCCCGCAGGCCGGGGACGGCCCGCTCGGCGACGGTGATCACGTCGTCGGTGAGGTCGTCGCCGGACCGGTCGAGCCGGACGGGCACCACCGTCGTCAGGGTGACCGACTCGTGGTCCTCCGGAGCGAGTCGCGGGTCGTCGGGCCGCAGAACCGTGACCGTGGGGTGCGGGTCCCGCGCCGCCGTGCCGAAGAGGGCGTCCAGCTCCGCGTCACGGTCGCGCGCATGGACCACCGTGCGGTGTGCCGTGCCCTCGGGGCGGGCGCCGCGCAGGGCGAGCAGCACGGTCAGCCGGCTGGCCGCGGCGGGCTGTGGCGGCACCTCTCCGTCGCCCCGCACCGGGGTCCCCTCCGTCAGCCGGTCCAGGACGCCCGGCGCGACACCGGCCACCACGAAGTCCGCCTCCGCGACCGCCCCGTCGGCGAGTTCCACCCCCGACGCCCGGCCGTCCTTCTCCAGCACACCGGTGACCTCGGCGCCGAAGTGAAACTCGACCTTCCGGGCCAGACACCGCTCGTACACCGCCCGCGCCAGCTCGCGCAGGCCGCCGCGCACGTACCAGGTGCCGAAGGCGTGCTCCACGTACGGCAGCACGACCGCGCTCGCCGGGGTGACCCGGGGATCCAGGCCGTGGCCGAGGGCGTGACTCTCCAGAAGCGCCGTGAGCCGCGGGTCGCGCAGCTCCCAGGCGCCGATCTCGGCGAGGGTGGCGGCCCGGCGGGTGCGCAGCAGCCGCTTGTGGGGCACCGACGGATAGGGCTCACGCTCGGCCAGCACCTGCCAGTTCGGCCACAGCGGCTCCTCCAGCAGCGGTCGGCGGGTCCGGTCCCAGGCCTCGCGGGCCCGGACCAGGAAGTCGCCCCAGCGCTTCCCGGCGTCCGCGCCCAGCGCCTCGTCCAGGGCGGCCACGACGCCCGCGCGGGAGGCGTTCGGCAGCGACACCTGCGTGCCGTCCGCGAACACGTGCCGGGACGACGGGTCGACCTGGACCAGCTCGACGCAGGACTCCAGCGGCTCCTTGCCCGTCTTGACGAACAGGTCGCGGTAGACGGCCGGCAGCGGCAGCAGGCCGGGGCCCGTGTCGAAGGAGAACCCCTCGTGCTCGAAGCGGCGCAGCGCTCCGCCGTATGTGTCCGTCCGCTCGTACACCGCCACCCGGTGGCCCGCCGCGGCCAGCCGGGCGGCAGCCGCCAGCGCGCCCATCCCTGCGCCGATCACCGCAATCCGTGCCATGCCGGCGACTTTATCGGCCGCCACCGACAACCCCGGCCCGCGGCCTTGCGAGTACGGGCGCGGAGGCGAACGTGACCAGGCGGCGGCCATGCGTCGTGAGGCCCCGTGCGCAGGACTGAGTACGCATACCTAGCCGGGGAGTTGAGTACGCGCGCGGATGGGGGACGAGCCGCGCGGACGAGAGAGTGGAGGCACGGAGAGGGGCACGGCTCCGGCACCGGCGACACGGGGCGCCGGAACGGAGCCGGCCCACGATCCGCTCCTTCCGCCGGCGGGTGTCGGCGGGAGCGAGGCACGGGGGAAACCGGGGGACGACCGAACGGGGGTCGTGCGGGGGACGCACGGGGGAGCACGGAAGGCGCCGGTTCGAGGTGGCCCGCGGGGGACGCGGCCACATCGGACCGGCGCTTTCACATGTGCGGCGCGGGTTCGCTCAGCGGCAGCCGCTGACCCGCCCCTGGAGGAGCCGGGACAGCGCCGCGTGGACGTCGTCCAGGGAGCGTTCCGCCTGGAAGGACTTCCAGTCGAGCGCGGCCACCAGGACCATGCCGACCAGCGCGGACGCCGTCAGCGGGATGTCGATCTCCTCGCTGAACTCACCGCCCGCGACGCCGTCGCGCAGCACCTCCTCCACGACCGCGACGGCCTGCTGCCGGACCACCATCAGCGTGGACTGCCAGGTCCGGTTGGTGCGCCACAGTTCGGCCACGTAGAGCTGGGTGAAGGCCGGGTAGCGGTCGATGAAGACCAGCCCCGCCCGGATCATCGCGTCCAGGGCGTCGACCTTGCTGCCGCCCTCCCGCGCGGTGCGGTCGGCCGCTTCCCGCAGGGAGGCGGTCAGCAGACCCACTCCGTGCCGCAGCAGTTCCTCGAAGAGGACGGACTTGCTCGCGAAGTTGTAGTAGACCGTGCCCTTCGCGACCCCGGCACGCTCGGCGATCTCGTCCACGGTGGTGGCGGAGAACCCCTGCTCGGCGATGAGCGTGACGGCCGCCTCGTAGAGCTTTTGCCGGGTGGCCTCGCGGCGCGTGCTGCCGCCCGACGCGGCACTGCTGCTTTCCATGGCCCTGATTGTCACAGGAACCTCTCCGGGGGAGGTGACGGTGGGGCTCACAGGCTCAGCTCCGGGTGCAGCCGGTCCAGCGTCCACACCTGGCGCCGGCGGGCCGCCACGGCGGTCAGCGCGAGCGCGCCCGCGGTGAACGCCGTCAGCACCACGCACGCGTGCCACACCGGTTCGAGTCCACCGCCGGTGATGAGCCGCCTGAGGGCCTCGACGACGTAGCTCATCGGCAGGAACGGGTGGAGCGCGTTGAAGAACCCGGGGCTGGTCTGGACGGGGTACGTGCCGCCCGCCGAGGTCAGCTGGAGCATGAGCAGCGCGAGGACGAGGATCCGGCCCGCCGCCCCGAAGCGCGCGTTCAGCCACTGCACGATCGCCGCGAAGCAGGCCGTCACCAGGAACAGGAATCCCACCGTCCCGGCCGCTCGCGCCATCTGAAGGCCGACCGCCCAGTGCAGCACCGACATCAGCGCCACGGTCTGGAGCACTCCGATCGCCACCACCGGCAGCCAGCCCGCCAGCGCGATCCGCCACGCCGAGGCGCCCGCGGCGAGCGCGCGCCGGTTCATGGGCGCGATCAGCATGTACGCCACCATCGCGCCCACCCATAGGGACAGCGGGATGAAGTACGGGGCGAAGCCGGTGCCGTAGTTGGGCGCCTTGTGCATGTCGTGCGAGGCGAGCCGCACGGGGTCGGCCATGACCTCGGTGCGCCGGTCGCGGTCCTGCTCGTCGTAGTCGGGGATCTTCTCCGCCCCGTCGTGCAGCCCGCCGGCGAGCTTTCCGGAGCCGTCGACGAGCTTGTAGATGCCGCCGTTGAGGTCGTCGGCGCCCGTCTTCAGCTTGCCGACGCCCTTGTCCAGGTCGACGGCGCCGGTCTTGGCCGTACCGATCCCCTTGTGCAGCTTCTTCGCGCCCGCGGCGACCTCGGCCGCGCCGTCGTTCAGCTTGTTGATCTTCTTGACGGCGTCGGCGAGGTCCTCGGAGAGGCGCGGTGCGCGGTTCGCGAGGGCCTGGGACTGCTTCTGCAGGGTGGCGAGGTTCTTGTCGAGCTTGTCCAGGTCGCCGTCCTGGTCCGCGATCAGCGTGTTCAGGTCGTCCGCGATGAGGGTCACGTCGTCGGCGGCGTCCTTGGCCTTCTTCAGGTCGGAGCAGGCCGCGTCGGGCAGGACGGGATCGTCGCAGCGCCGGGCGTAGACGTCGGTCAGCGTGCCGGACGCGGCGCGGGCGCCCTTGGCGGCGGTCGGGGCCGTCTTCACCAGGGTGTCCAGGTGCTTGCGGATCACCCCGGAGGAGTCTGCGACCAGCTGCGCGGTGTCACCGATGGTCTTCTCGTTGCCCTTCAGGAAGGGGCCGACCTTGTCGGCGGTGCCGTTGACCCGGTCGGCGAGCTTCTGCGTGCCCTCGGCGACCTGCTTGGAGCCGTCCTCCAGGTCGCCCGCGCCGGTGTGGAGCTTCTTCAGGCCCGTGGAGAGCTTGCCGCTGCCGTCCTTGGCGTCCTCCAGGCCGTCGGCGAGGTCCTTGGACCCCTTCTCGGCCTTGCCGATGCCGCCGTTGAGCCGGTCGGCGCCCTTCGCCGCCTTCACGGTCTTGCCGTGGATGTCGGAGAACGACACGAAGATCTTGTCCAGGAAGGACCGGGACGTCTTCGTGGACGCCGCCTGCCGCACCTCGCCGAAGACCGTCCGGGAGATCTGCCCGACGATGTAGTTGTTCGCGTCGTTCGTGCGCACCTGGAGGGCGCCGGTCTCCGGGGTGTTCCCGGAGCTGGAGGCGATCCGCTCGCTGAAGTCGGCGGGCAGGGTGAGCGACAGGTAGTAGCTGCCGTCCTCGACGCCCCTGCGGGCCTCGTCGGCGCTCACCTCCTGCCAGTCGAAGGTCTTGCTGTCGTGCAGGCCCTTCGTGATGTCGTCGCCCGCCGTGATCTTCTTCCCGTCGGCGGTCGCCCCCTTGTCGGCGTTCACCAGCGCCACCGGGATCTTGTCCAGGCGGCCGTACGGGTCCCAGAACGACCACAGGTACAGCGCGCCGTACAGCAGCGGCAGCACCAGCAGCGCGACGAGCGCGGCGCGCGGCAGCTTCCCCCGCCCGAAGCGGCGCAGCTCAAGCGCGGCCAGTTTCGGTGAGCGCACCGGCCTTCTCCTCTCCCCGTTCGGCCTGGTCGGCCTGGTCGGCCTGGTCGGCCTTGTCCGCCTTGTCGGTCTCGTCGGCCCGGTCGGTCTCGTCTTCGGCGGGCGGCTCCTCGTGGCTCTCCGCGGTGGAGACCTTGACGGCTCCCTCGGGAGCCTCGCTGCACACCGCCACGACCGTCGTCCCGGCGTCGGCCAGCGACCTGAGCAGCGCCCAGACCTCCCCGCGTTCACCGTCCGAGAGCTTGAGGTCGGTGTCGTCGATGCCGAGCAGCCGCGGTTCGCCGACGAGGGCGAGCGCCACCGACAGCCGCAGCGCCTCCAGGCGTTCCAGGTCCCGGACGGCCGTGCGCGGCCCCTTGGGCAGTGCCTCGACGTCGAGCCCGGCGGCTTCGAGCGCGGCCTCGACGCGCCGCCCGGCCTCGGCCGCCCGCTCGCCACTTGGCCGCAGCAGTCCGCGCAGTGACGCGCCGAACCGCCTCTGGAGCAGCGCCCGTTCCCGTAGGTGCTCGGCGACGGTCAGCGCCGGGTCGAGGTCGGTGACCCCCGGGACGTGCGCCAGCGCGCTGATGCCGCGCACCGCCGCCATCTGCTTCGGCAGCCGCGCGTCGCCCACGGCGGCCGTGCCCTCCGTGACCTTCATCCGCCCCGTCAGCGCGAGCAGCAGGCACGTACGGCCGGACCCGGACGGGCCCTCCACCGCGATGAGCGCACCCGGCTCGGCGTCGACGGAGATCCCGCGGACCGCCCACCCCCGTGGCCCCTTGACCCCGAGGCCGTCGGTGACGATCCGCACCCCTCCCGCCTGTTCCCCCACGAGTCTCCCCTGAATTTGAACTGACTGGTCAGTGCAAAACTACTCCGAACCTACGAGCGACGCAAAACAGCAGGTCAGAACGGATTGTCAGTGCCATACCTCACGATGGGTCACATACGGCACTCCGTGACCGGACGTGCCGTCACCCAGACGACAGGAGGTTCGTCATGGCCAGCTATCACGCAGCAGCCGCCCGTCGGCGCCGCGCCACCGGCCCTGCCCCCTCACTGACCGGCCCAACGAGCGACGTGCATCCCGTCCTGCGCCGGGCCTCGGCCCCTCCCGCCGCCCTCGACCTGCTCGCCCAGGCCCGCGCCGGCCTCGACGAGGCCACCGCCCTGGAGACACCCAACGAGCGCTACGCCACGGCCCACCTCGCCGCCCTGCGTACCGCAGCCGCTGTGCTCGCCGCCCGAGGGCGTCCGGAGACCTCGCCCCGGGCCCGGGCCAGGATCCGGAGCGCCTGGGAAGTGCTCCCGGAGATCGCGCCCGAACTGACCGAGTGGAGCGCGCTGTTCGCCTCCGGTGCCCGCCGCCGCGCCCGGGCCGAGGCCGGCATCCAGGACGCGGCCACCGGCCGGGACGCGGACGACCTGATACGGGACGTGGCGATGTTCCTGCGCCTCGTCGAGCGGATGCTGGTCCTCCAGCCGGTCCTCCCGCAGCCCCGTCCGGACCAGGACCGGCCGGAGGGCCCCGACGCGGGGAGTGACATGCCGGACGCGGGCTGAACGCGGCCAGGGCCCGCCTGACCCGCGGGGAATCCCGGGACCGGGTCATCCGGACGCCGTGGCCGAGGCAATAGGGTGGGGGACGCCTGAAGTCTTCCCTCCCCGAGGCCGGGGCCGGGGGAGACGCACCATTCGCGCCGCCGGCAAGAGGCGGTGCCGCGCCGAGGAGTCAACTGCCGTGTCGGACCCGATGCGCCCCCGCGCCGCACTCCGTACCGCCGTGGTCTGGGAGGTCCTCCAGGACGCCCTGGACCGCCGGGTCAAGGCCACGGGTCGGGAGTCGCTGGACGTCCTCGACACCGGAGGCGGCAGCGGCAACTTCGCGGTGCCCGCCGCCCGCCTCGGCCACCGGGTCACCGTCGTCGACCCGAGCCCCAACGCGCTGTTCGCCCTGGAGCGCCGCGCCGCCGAGGCCGGCGTCGCCGACCGGGTCAAGGGCGTCCAGGGTGACGCCCACGGCCTCTTCGACGTGGCTGAGCGCGGTGGCTACGACGTGGTGCTGTGCCACGGCGTCCTGGAGTACGTGGACGACCCGGCGGAAGGTGTCCGCAACGCGGTGGCGGCCCTGCGCGCGGAGGGTGTTCTCAGCCTGCTCGCCGCCGGCCTCGGCGGTGCCGTGCTGGCCCGCGCCCTCGCCGGGCACTTCAAGGAGGCCCGGCAGGCGCTCGACGACCCGAACGGACGATGGGGCACGGGTGACCCCGTGCCGCGCCGCTTCACCGCCGAGCAGCTCACCGGACTGGTCGAGGGCGCGGGCCTGCGCGTCGGTGCCGTGCACGGCGTCCGGGTCTTCGCCGACCTCGTGCCCGGCGTCCTCGTGGACACCGAGCCGGGAGCCCTGGAAGCACTGCTGAAGCTGGAGGAGGCCGCGGCCGAGCTCCCCGCGTTCCACTCGGTGGCCACGCAGCTGCATGTGCTGGGTGAGACCGGTGAGACCGGTGGGGCCGCTGGGACCGGTGGGGCCGGTGGGGCCGACGAGACCGATGGGGCTGCCGAGGCCTGAGCCGCTTCGTGAGGTACCGCCGCTGATCAGCGCCTTGGCTGTGCATGGAGTACGCCACAGGCCCCCCGAACGGGTACGGCGCGCCGTATGATCGAGGGAGACCGTTCCGGCATGACGGGTCGGCCGCCGGGGAATGGAAGCCTCAGCGAGCCGGGACCGGCCATGGCGGGTTCCGGTTGGTCAATTGGCGCAGAGGGGCGGGTTTCACGGGGGCGATTCCCTGCCTATCCTGAAGGGACCCCCCGGGTCGCCCCGGCGACTGCACGATGAGGAGGACTCCGTGCCGCTCTCGGAGCACGAGCAGCGCATGCTCGAGCAGATGGAGCGAGCGCTGTACGCCGAAGATCCCAAGTTCGCGACAGCGCTTGAGGGAAGCGGGCTGCGCACGTACACCCGGCGACGGGTCTACCAGGCGGTTGCAGGCTTCCTCGTAGGTATCGCGCTCCTCATGGCTGGAATGGTCGCCAAGCAGGTCTGGCTCAGCGTCGTGGGCTTCCTCGTCATGCTGGGCTGTGCGGTGCTCGCCGTGACCGGCTGGCGCAAGGCCCCCAAGCCGGGCGAACAGGCCGGCGGTGCCGCGGGGCCCCAGGCTCGCCGACAGGGTCGGCAGCGCCGCTCGGTGATGGACCGCATCGAGCAGCGCTGGCAGAAGCGCCGCGACGAACAGGGTGGCCATTAGCCCTCCACGCAGCTTCTCCAGGACTACGTGAACACGTACGTCAGGGGGTGACCACCGATCCGGTGGTCACCCCCTGACGTATGCGTGTGCAGGCCGCGGACAGCTCCCGCCGGACACGGACACAGCAAGGCCGGCCGGTGCACCCGCACCACCGGCCGGCCTCAGCCGCGTGTATCCCCGCCCCCTCAGCCCTGCTGCCCCGACGCCTTCCGCCACGTCGGCCGCAGCGCCAGCGTGCGCTCCCGGACCCTCGTCCACCAGGCCGACGCCGACCACACCACACGCACGGTGGAGCGGGGGGCCAGCAGCGCGCGGAGCCGCGCCGCGCGGCCGGCCGCCGCGCCGAGGCCCGCCGTCGCACGGCGGACGTCGTCCGTGAGGCCCGCCACCGGGCGGGGGTGCGGTGCGTACAGGACCTGCTCCACCGCGTTCGCCACCCGGTGCACCGAAGCCGCGGCCGGCGCCTCCAGGTCGCCGAGGCGGACGATGCGGGCGGCCGCCTTGCGCGGGGTCTGCGACTCGTCCGGCGTGATCCCGTAGTCCCACGCCGTGTCGGTCAGCTCCTGCCAGACGGCCAGCGTGTGCAGGGCCGCCTCCGCCTCGCTGCGGCCGTGCGCCCCGAGCCGAGCCGTGCGCGTCCGCAGCCGCCACAGCATCGGTGCCAGGGGGAGCACCGGGACGGCGAGACCGGCGAGGGCCCACACCAGGAACGCGTACCACTTCGGACCGTCGTCGTCCGTGGGCAGCGCCGCCTGCGGCGACTCGCTCGCGCAGCCGCCGTCCAGCTTCTTCTGCTCCGGCGTGCAGGTCTCGCTCGCCGACGGCGCAGCCGAGGGCGCGGTGGACGCCGACCGGGACGGACGCGCCTGGTCCGGCGCCGAGCTGTCGGGGTTGTCGGGCAGGGTGTACGACGGGATCGAGCCGCGGTTCGGAGTGGGCTCGAAGCGGGTCCAGCCCACGCCCTCGAAGTACAGCTCGGGCCAGGCGTGCGCGTCCCGCAGCCCCACCGACACCGAGCCGTCCGCCTGCGGGGAACCGGGCGCGAAGCCCACCGCGACCCGGGCCGGTATGCCCAGGGAACGGGCCATCGCCGCCATCGCGAAGGAGAAGTGCACGCAGAAGCCCTGCTTGTCCTTCAGGAAGCGGGCGATCGCCTGCGAGCCACTGCCGACCTGCACCTGCGTGTCGTACTCGAAGCCGCCGTTCACGGCGAAGAAGTCCTGCAGCTTGACCGCCTGGTCGTACGGGTCGGCGGCGCCCGCGGTGACCGTGCGGGCGGTGCGGCCCACCACCGACGGCAGCGAGTCGGGCAGCTCGGTGAAGTCGCGTTCGATGTCCGCGGGCGGCGGCCCCGCCGAGGCGAGCTGCTCCGCCGTAGGCCGCACGTCCAGGCTCTTGACCTGGTACGTCAGGCCGCGGGTGTTCTGCCCGTGGTCGCCGACCAGGGTCATGCCCTGCGGCTCGTACCGCCAGTTGCCGCTGATGCGCACGCCGCTCGGCGGGTACGGCATGGGCAGCCAGTCCTGGGCGTACCAGTCGGCCGCCGCGATCGTGGTGTCGATCTCCGTGCGCCTGACGTCCGGGCTGAGGCCGACCGGGGCCGGGAAGGTGCCGTCGGGGACGGCGGTGATGGACCGCCGGGACGGCTTCCACGTGGTGCCGTCGAAGTCGTCCAGGGACACGATCCGCAGATACAGGTCCGAGACGTCTTCCATCTTGGTCCGCACGGACAGGACCTGCTGGTCCTCGTCCGCGTTCAGACTGTCCCGCAGCGACACCAGCGGGTTCACGGCGGAGATCGTGCCCCCGCCGCCCGGGCCGCCGCCCGCGCCCGCCCCCACGGAGTCCAGCAGGCCGCCGTTCATCGCGGGCAGGCCGAGCGGCACGACCAGGGCGATGCCCAGCGCGACCACGCCGATGCGCCGGCCGGTGCGGATCGGGGCGACCGCCCCGCTCGGCTCCCCGCCGCCCGAGCGCGGGGCACCGCCGAAGACCCGGCCCCACTGCGAGAGCCGGTCCCGCCCCTCGGCCAGGAGCAGCATCAGATAGCCGGCCGCCGCCACCACGAACCACAGCCAGTCCATGCCCCCGTCGGACAGCCCCGCGGCCACCGAGTACAGCGCGAGCAGGGGCAGCCCGGCCGGAGCGGCGCTGCGGAAGGTCACCGCGAGGGTGTCCACCAGCAGTCCGATGATCAGGACCCCGCCGATGAGCATCAGCCGGATGCCGTCGGACTCCAGGGGTGCCGGGATCGCGTACCGCGCGATGTCGTCCGCGCCCTGCTGGAGCAGCACCGCGAAGCGGTCGATGGCCTGGGGCCCCGGAACCAGCCCGGCCAGGGCCTGCTCGCGGGCGAAGACGAAGGTCAGCAGCGCGACGGTGACCACGGCCTGCGCCGCCACCGTCAGCGGCCGGGCCAGCGGCACCCTGCGGGCAGCGACCCCCACGCCCGACTGAAGAGCCAGCAGGAAGGCCACCTGCACGATCCATGTGGCCGGCTTGACGAGGGGCAGCAGGGCGCACGCGGCCATCAGCGTGGCCGCCCAGGCGCCCAGCGTCAGTCGTACCCGCCCGCTCATCACGGTCCCTCCCCGCCGCTCGCGGCGGCCACGCCCCTGCGCTCCCGGTCGGCCTGCCGCCACAGCTCGTCCATGGAGGCGCCCCGCGGCACGCGCAGGGCCGTCCACCCCGCCTCGCGCAGCATGCGCAACCGCTCTCCGCTCCCGTCCAACGGGCCGGGCACATCGCTCGGTTCCCGCACCCAGGTGTCACTGTCCAGCACGAAGGCGACCGCGCCCGGGCTGCGTTGCCGCATCCGGCCCAGCACGTCCGCCTGGTCCTCGTCCAGGTCGCCGAGGAAGGCCACCAGCAGCCCCTCGTTCCCACCGCGCAGCACGTCGTAGGCCCGGGACAGGCCCGCGCCGTCGGAGTGGTCGATCACCGCGAGGGTGTCCATCATCAGTCCGGCCGCGTCCGCCGACTCCTGGCTCGCGCCGGCGAAGCCGTCCCCGCCCTCGCCGGGCACCGCGTTGCCCGTGTCCGTCAACAGCCGTACCGAGTAGCCCCGTTCGAGCATGTGCACCAGCACGGACGCGGCGCCCGACACGGCCCACTCGAAGGCCGAGTCCGGTCCCGCGCCCTCGTAGGCGATGCCGCGGGTGTCCAGCAGCACCGTGCAGCGGGCGCGCTGCGGCTGCTCCTCGCGGCGCACCATCAGCTCGCCGTAGCGGGCCGTGGAGCGCCAGTGCACGCGGCGCAGATCGTCGCCGTAGCGGTAGCCGCGCGGGATGACGTCGTCCTCGCCGGCCAGGGCGAGCGAACGCTGCCGTCCGTCGCCGTACCCCTTCGCCTCGCCGCTCAGGCGCACCGGCGCCAGCGGCTCCACGCGCGGGATGACCGTGAGGGTGTCGTACGTCGAGAAGGAGCGGGTCAGCTCGCACATGCCGAACGGGTCGGTCAGGCGCAGCTGGAGCGGCCCCAGCGGGTAGCGGCCGCGCAGGTCGGACCGCACCCGGTAGGACACCTCGCGCCGGCCGCCCGCCTCCACCCGGTCGAGCACGAAACGCGGCCGGGGGCCGAGCACGTACGGCACCCGGTCCTGGAGCATCAGCAGGCCCGTGGGCAGCCGCGAGACGTTGTCCATCCGCAGGTGGACCCGGGCCTCGCTGCCGGCGGGCACGCGCGCGGGGGAGAGCCGGCGGCTGCCCGCGACCCGGTAGCGCGTGCGGTACAGCACCCCGGCGCACACCAGCGGCAGCACCGCCAGCAGCAGACCCACGCGCAGCAGGTCGCTCTGGCCGAGCACGTAACTGCAGATCGCGGCCGCGACGCCGGCGGCCAGGAAGGAGCGTCCGCGGGTGGTCAGACCGGCCAGGGCGGTGCGGATGCCGCTCTTCTCGCCCCGGTCGGCCTCCGCCCGCCCCGCCCCCGCGGTGGTCATCACAGCCTCCGCGGCGGCTGCTGTGGATACGCCGGCGCCGTACGGCCCAGGCCGCCGAAGCCGCTCTGCTGCTGCGTCGCCGGCACCGGGGTGCGCTGCAGGATCTCCTCGACGACCTGCTCGGCGGTGCGCCGGTTGAGCTGGGCCTGGGCGGTGGGCAGCAGCCGGTGGGCCAGGACGGCGACGGCGAGGGCCTGCACGTCGTCCGGCAGCGCGTACTCCCGGCCGCTCAGGGCCGCGGACGCCTTCGCCGCGCGCAGCAGGTGCAGCGTCGCGCGCGGAGAGGCGCCGAGTCTCAGGTCGGGGTGGGTGCGCGTCGCGCCGACCAGGTCGACCACGTAGCGCCGGACCGGCTCGGCGACGTGCACACCGCGCACCGCCTCGACGAGCTTGAGGATCTCGTGGGCGTGGGCCACGGGCTGGAGGTCCTCCAGCGGCGAGACGCCGCCGTGCACGTCCAGCATCTGCAGCTCGGCGTCCGCGCTCGGGTAGCCGACCGACACCCGGGCCATGAAGCGGTCGCGCTGGGCCTCCGGCAGCGGGTAGGTGCCCTCCATCTCGACCGGGTTCTGCGTCGCCACCACCATGAAGGGGCTGGGCAGTTCGTAGGTCTTGCCGTCGATGGTGACCTGGCGCTCCTCCATGGACTCCAGGAGCGCGGACTGCGTCTTGGGTGAGGCGCGGTTGATCTCGTCGCCGATCACCACCTGCGCGAAGATCGCACCCGGCTTGAACTCGAAGTCGCGGCGCTGCTGGTCCCAGATGGACACACCGGTGATGTCCGACGGCAGCAGGTCCGGCGTGAACTGGATACGCCGCACCGAGCAGTCGATGGACCGCGCCAGCGCCTTGGCCAGCATCGTCTTGCCGACTCCGGGGACGTCCTCGATCAGCAGATGTCCCTCGGCGAGCAGCACGGTCAGCGAGAGCCGTACGACCTCGGGCTTGCCCTCGATGACGCCTTCCACCGACTCCCGCACGCGCTCCACCACGGCGGTCAGATCATCCCCCACCCTCGAAAAATCTCGGGCGGGGGGACCCCCATGGCTCCCTCGATCGTCATAGGTCGTCACCCGGCCCTCCTCGGCCTTTCCCGTGCCCCCAAGGAGCACGGGATACCCCATTTCCCCGGGTCGACGCCGCATGACGCAGGCCGGCCCACCCCGAACCACGGACACCACGCGTGGAAAGTTCCGCGCGACGTCACTCCCGCATTCTTGCTGCCGTTACCGTTTCGTGTCACTCGACTGTGGACAACTGGCCGCGATATGTCGGTCTTGCAGCCATTCGAACGCGTGACTGACAGGATGCCGACAGCTGCAGGAGGTGGCCTTCCGGGGCGGGCGGCCCGCGGCGCACTGGTCGGCGGGCCGGGATCAGGAGGCCGGGTCGACCTCCCGCAGCAGGCCGGTGTGCACGTCGAACACGAATCCGCGCACGTCGTCGGTGTGCGGCACGAACGGCGAGGTGCGCACCCGCTGCATCGACTGGCGCACGTCCTGGTCGACGTCCCGGAAGGACTCCACGGCCCACGCCGGACGCTGGCCGACCTCGGCCTCCAGCTCGTTGCGGAAGTCCTCGGTGAGGCTCTCCAGGCCGCAGCCGGTGTGGTGGATGAGCACCACGCTGCGGGTGCCGAGCTTGCGCTGGCTGATGGTGAGGGAGCGGATCACGTCGTCGGTGACGACGCCGCCCGCGTTGCGGATCGTGTGGCAGTCGCCGAGCTCGAGCCCGAGCGCCGCGTGCAGGTCGAGACGGGCGTCCATGCAGGCCACGACGGCGACGTGCAGCACGGGCCGGGCGTCCATCCCCGGGTCGGTGAAGGCCTCGGCGTACCGGGCGTTCGCCGCCACGAGACGGTCCGTGACCGTGTCGCCGGCCGTCATGGCGCTCTCCGAACCTGTGGGAACCGATGCAGAAGTCGTCATAGATATGACGTTACTGGTCACACCCCGTCCAGGCCTCCTGTGGAAGTGAACAAAGAATGCCGCCGGGTGAGGCGTGTGAGGTAACCCACAAGGGCGATGTCCCGGTCGCCGTGCGAACGGCGGCGACGCGCAGGCCGGTTGATTGACCGGGCGACAGGGTGGACTAAAGTGACGCGAAGCGGGAGGCGAGACTCTCCCCGCTGGACTGATGTTCTTCGAAAGATCCCGGCGACGACCGGTGATCTCCCCGCGTGCGCGGCGCGTACGTACGGCTCGGCCTCCTCCCGCTCCCGGTCGGCTGACGCTTCCGGCGCCGGCAGGCCTCATGTCCACGAGCGGACGGGGACCCGGTGGTGCGCATGGCCGTGCCGGATCTGAGAGGGCCCCTTGAGCGAGAGTCGACACGTCCCGGTGATGCTCCAGCGGTGCCTGGATCTGCTGGCACCCGCCCTGGAGGGCCCGGACGCCGTGGTCGTCGACTGCACCCTCGGCCTCGGCGGCCACAGCGAAGCGCTCCTCGCGAGGTTCCCCGACGCCCGGCTCGTCGCCCTCGACCGCGACAAGGAGGCCCTGCGCCTGTCCGGCGAGCGCCTCGCGCCCCACGGCGAGCGCGCCACCCTCGTGCACGCCGTCTACGACGAGCTCCCCGAGGTGCTGCACCGGCTCGGCATCGCGCGCGTGCAGGGCGTCCTGTTCGACCTGGGCGTCTCCTCCATGCAGCTCGACGAGGCCGACCGCGGCTTCGCCTACGCCCAGGACGCCCCGCTCGACATGCGCATGGACCAGACGACCGGCGTCAGCGCCGCCGAGGTCCTCAACACCTACCCGCCGGGCGAACTCGTGCGCATCCTGCGGGCCTACGGCGAGGAGAAGCAGGCCAAGCGGATCGTGAGCGCGATCGTGCGGGAGCGGGAGAAGGAGCCGTTCGGCAACAGCGCGCGGCTCGTCGAACTGATCCGGGACGCGCTTCCGCAGGCCGCCAAGCGCACCGGCGGCAACCCGGCCAAGCGCACGTTCCAGGCCCTGCGCATCGAGGTCAACGGCGAGCTCTCCGTCCTGGAGCGGGCGATCCCCGCCGCGGTGAAGGCACTCGACGTAGGCGGACGGATCGCCGTGCTGTCGTACCACTCGCTGGAGGACCGGCTGGTCAAGCAGGTCTTCGCGGCGGGCGCCGCCGTCACCGCGCCCCCCGGGCTGCCCGTCGTCCCCGAGCGCTACCAGCCGCGGCTCAAGCTCCTCACGCGCGGTGCCGAACTCCCCACCGAAGAGGAGATCGCCGAGAACCGGCGGGCGGCACCGGCGCGGCTGCGTGGCGCCCAGCGCATCAGGGAGGACGTCGAGTGAGGCGTGAGCAGGCCGGACCGAGGGAGCGTGCGTGAGCGGCAAACCCGAACTGAAGGGGAGGGCCGCCCGACTCGCGCGGCTCCTCCCGACCGGCCCCGGGCAGGCGGCCCGCACACCTTTCGTCCTGCTGGTCGTCCTCCTCCTCGGCGGCGGTCTCATCTGCCTCCTGGTGCTGAACTCGGCCCTCAGCGAGGGCGCGTTCGAACTCGACGACCTCCAGCGCGAGACCAAGAACCTCACCGACGAGGAGCAGGCACTCCAGCGGGACATCGATGCCTACTCCGCCCCCGACGCCCTGCAGCGTCGCGCCCGCGAGCTCGGCATGGTGCCCGGCGGCGACCCCGCGTTCCTCGACCCCGACGGCACCGTCAAGGGCGTCCCCAGCCCCGCCCCCGGCGTCCGGCAGCCCGCCGCCTCCACCCCCCTGGTCCTCGCCCCCGAGGCCATGACCGACGGCCCTACTCCGACCGGCAGGTGACGGAAGTGTCCGACAGGGAACCGCCACGTCGCCGTGTGCCCGGCCCCGCCAGGCCCGCCCGCCCCGACGCCCGGCGCCGTCCCGGCCCCGGTGCCCGTCGGGCCCGGCGGCCGGGGCAGGCCCGTCCGGCGGTGCCCAAGCCGCTGCGGCTCGGCAGCCCCCGCCCCCGCCTGCGCCTGGTCGGACTCGCGCTGACCCTGGTCCTGACCGCCTTCGTCGTGCGGCTCTTCCAGGTGCAGGCCGTCGACGCGAGCACCTACGCCGCCAAGGCCGAGCAGAACCGCTACGTCGGGCAGGTGCTGGCCGCGGACCGGGGCGAGATCACCGACCGGTCCGGCGTGGCCCTGGCGACCAGCGAGGACGCCTACGACATCACCGCCGACCCCACGATGTTCGCCCCCGACATGCTGAAGATCGGGGACGGGCCCGAGCAGGCGGCCGCGCTCCTCGCGCCGATCCTCGGCCAGGAGCAGGAGGACCTGGTCAAGAAGCTGCGACCGGAGAACAAGGCCCTGCGCTACGTGAAGCTGGCCTCCCGCCAGACCCCGCAGGTCTGGAAGCAGATCAAGGACCTCAAGTCGGCGCTCGCCAAGAAGGCGGAGGCCGACAAGTCCACGCCCAACGTCCTGTCGGGCGTCTTCTCCGTGGCCACCAGCAAGCGCGTGTACCCGGGCGGCGACCTGGCCGCCGGGATACTGGGCTGGGTCAACGCCGAGGGCAAGCCCGGAGGCGGCATCGAACTGCAGTTGAACAAGCAGCTCGCCGGCAAGGACGGCAAGATCCGCTACGCCCAGTCCGGCGGCCGTCTCGTGCCCACGGCGGGCTCCACCGAGACACCCGCCGTCCCCGGCAGCGACGTCGAGCTCACCATCGACCGTGACATCCAGTGGGCCGCCCAGAACGCCATCAGCGACCAGGTGAAGGAGTCCGCCGCCGACCGCGGCTACGTCATCGTCCAGGACACCCGCACCGGGCAGATCCTGGCCATGGCCAACTCGCCCGGCTTCGACCCGAACGACCTGTCCGACGCCGACCCGGCCGCCCTCGGCAACGCCGCCCTCCAGGACGCCTTCGAGCCCGGCTCCACCGCCAAGGTCATGTCGATGGCGGCCGTCCTCCAGGAGAACGCCGCCACCCCCGGGACCCACGTGGTCGTGCCCAACCGGCTGCACCGCGGGGACCGGCTGTTCAAGGACGACATCGACCACCCGACCTGGTACCTGACGCTCAACGGCGTCCTGGCCAAGTCCAGCAACATCGGCACCATCCTCGCCACCGGACAGCTCGGAAAGACCCAGGCCCAGGCCAACAAGGTCCTCTACGACTACCTGCGCGAGTTCGGCCTCGGCAGCTACACCGGGCTCGGCTTCCCCGGCGAGACCAAGGGCATCCTCGCCCCGCCCGACAAGTGGTCCACCTCGCAGCAGTACACGATCCCTTTCGGCCAGGGCGTCTCCATCAACGCCATGCAGGCGGCCTCGGTGTACTCGACCATCGCCAACGGCGGGGTCCGCATCGAACCCACCCTCGTGCGCGGCACCAAGGGTGCCGACGGGCGCTTCACACCCGCCCCGAAGCCCGCGAAGAACCGGGTCGTCGACGCGAAGACGGCGAAGACCCTCGCCCGGATGCTGGAGTCCGTCGTGGATGACGAGGAGGGCACCGGCACCAGGGCGCGCATCCCCGGCTACCGCGTCGCGGGCAAGACGGGTACCGCCAACCGTGTGGATCCGGCCACCGGGAAGTACCACGGCTACACCTCGTCGTTCGCCGGGTTCGCACCCGCCGACAAGCCCCGCGTCACCGTCTACTGCGCCATCCAGAACGCCACCCGGGGCAGCTACTTCGGTGGTCAGATCTGCGGACCCGTCTACAAGAAGGTCATGGAGTTCGCACTGAAGTCCCTCCAGGTCCCCCCGACCGGCGCCAAGGCCGCGAAGCTGCCCGTCTCCTTCCGTCAGTGACCAGCCCAGCAGTGATCAGCGCCGACCGCCCTGATCAGCACTCAGCCCCACCGAGCCACCAGGACCGCCTCCGTGACAACGATCACCCCCGAGCCCGGCAACCAGAGCAGCTCCGGCCCCTCACTTCGCCCGGAGGCGGGTACGCCCGGTACGCTCACCGCCGTGCCACACGCTGATCAGTCCCAAACCACCCAGAAGGGCCATCCCGTGACATATCCCGGGCCGCCCAGGCCGGTGCGAGTCTCCGCCACACCCCTCGCGGAACTCGCCGATCAGCTGGGTGCTTCCACACCGCAGAACGCCGCCGAGGTCACGGGCATCACCCACGACTCCCGGGCCGTGCGCCCCGGCGACCTGTATGCCGCCCTGCCGGGGGCCCGGCTGCACGGTGCCGATTTCGTCAACCAGGCCGCGGGCCTCGGCGCCGCCGCCGTGCTGACCGACCCGACCGGCGCCGAGCGCGCCGCCGCGTCCGGGCTGCCCGTCCTGGTCGTCGACGACCCGCGCGCGCAGATGGGCGAGCTGGCCGCCACGATCTACGGCCACCCCGGCCGGGACCTGCTCCAGATCGGCATCACGGGCACCTCCGGCAAGACCACCACGGCCTACCTCGTCGAGGGCGGCCTGAAGACGGTCAGGTCCACCGGCCTGATCGGCACGGTCGAGATGCGCATCGGCGACGAGCGCATCAAGTCCGAGCGCACCACCCCCGAAGCCACCGACCTGCAGGCCCTGTTCGCCGTCATGCGCGAGCGCGGGGTCGACGCGGTCGCCATGGAAGTCTCCAGCCACGCCCTGGTCCTCGGCCGGGTCGACGGCTGTGTCTTCGACATCGGCGTCTTCACCAACCTCAGCCCGGAGCACATGGAGTTCCACTCCGACATGGAGGACTACTTCCAGGCGAAGGCGCAGCTGTTCACCCCGAAACGGGGCAAACTCGGCGTGGTCAACGTCGATGACGAGTACGGCCGCAGGCTGGCGAAGGAAGCCACCGTCCCGGTCGTGACCTACTCCGCCGAGGGCCACCCCGACGCCGACTGGCGCGCCGAGGACGTCGAGGTCGGCCGGCTGGACTCGACGTTCACCGTCGTCGGTCCCAAGGGCGAGCGGATCAGCGCCAAGTCGCCGCTGCCCGGGCCCTTCAACGTGGCCAACACCCTCGCCGCGATCGTCGCCCTCGCCGTCGCCGGCCTGGACCCGCAGGCCGCCGCCGACGGCGTCGCCGCCGTCCCCGGTGTCCCGGGCCGCCTGGAGCGCGTCGACGCCGGTCAGCCCTACCTCGCGGTCGTCGACTACGCCCACAAGACCGACGCCGTCGAGTCCGTGCTGCGCGCCCTGCGCAAGGTCACCGAGGGCAAGCTGCACATCGTCCTCGGCTGCGGCGGCGACCGGGACAGGACCAAGCGCGAGCCCATGGGCGCCGCGGCGGCCCGGCTCGCCGACACCGCCACCCTGACCTCCGACAACCCCCGTGGCGAGGACCCCCTCGCGATCCTCGCCACGATGCTCCAGGGCGCGGCGTCCGTGCCCGCGCACGAGCGCGGCGAGGTGCAGGTCTTCGAGGACCGGGCCGCCGCGATCGCCGCCGCCGTCGCCCGCGCCGAGCCCGGCGACACCGTGCTGGTCGCGGGCAAGGGCCACGAGCAGGGCCAGGACATCGCCGGGGTGGTCCGTCCCTTCGACGACCGCCAGGTGCTCCGCGAAGCCATCCAGAAGACCCAGGGGATGAACTTGTGATCGCCCTACCCCTCGCCGAGATCGCAGAAGTCGTCGGCGGGCAGATGCACGACATACCGGATCCGTCCGTCCAGGTCACCGGTCCGATCGTCCGGGACTCCCGCGAGGCGGGGCCGGGCAGCCTGTTCGTGGCCTTCGCCGGGGAGCGCGTGGACGGCCACGACTTCGCGGCGGCGGTCGTCGAGGCGGGAGCGGTGGCCGTGCTCGCCACCCGCCCCGTCGGCGTACCGGCGATCGTCGTGGACGACGTCCAGACCGCCCTCGGCGCCCTCGCCCGGCACGTCGTGGCCCGCCTCGGCGCCACCCTCGTCGCCCTCACCGGCTCGGCGGGCAAGACCAGCACCAAGGACCTCATCGCGCAGGTGCTCCGGCGCAAGGCACCGACGGTGTTCACGCCCGGCTCGCTCAACAACGAGATCGGGCTGCCGCTGACCGCCCTCAGCGCGACCGAGGAAACCAGGTTCCTCGTCCTGGAGATGGGCGCCCGCGGCATCGGGCACATCCGCTACCTCACGGAACTGACCCCTCCGAAGATCGGTCTGGTGCTCAACGTCGGGTCCGCCCACATCGGCGAGTTCGGCGGCCGTGAGCAGATCGCCCAGGCCAAGGGCGAACTCGTGGAGTCCCTCCCCGAGGAGGGGACGGCCGTCCTCAACGCGGACGACCCCTACGTACGGGCCATGGCCTCCCGTACGAAGGCGAAGGTGATCTTTTTCGGAGAGTCCGGCGAAGCGGACGTCTCTGCCGAGAACGTGCGACTCACGGACACCGGACAGCCCTCGTTCAGGCTTCACACACCCTCCGGTGCAAGCGATGTGACCATGCGCCTGTACGGTGAGCACCACGTGTCGAACGCGCTCGCCGCGGCCGCCGTCGCCCACGAGTTGGGCATGTCCGCTGACGAGATCGCCGTGGCGCTCTCCGAGGCGGGCTCCCTCTCCCGCTGGCGGATGGAGGTCACCGAGCGCCCGGACGGCGTGACGGTCGTCAACGACGCCTACAACGCGAATCCCGAGTCCATGAAGGCCGCGCTGCGCGCGCTGGCGGCCATGGGCAAGGGACGCCGTACGTGGGCGGTGCTCGGCAAGATGGCCGAGCTCGGGGACGAGGCTCTCGCCGAGCACGACGCGGTCGGACGGCTCGCCGTCCGGCTCAACGTCAGCAAGCTCGTCGCGGTCGGCGGCAGGGAAGCCGCCTGGCTGCAACTGGGCGCATATAACGAGGGTTCGTGGGGTGAGGAGTCGGTGCACGTGTCCGACGCACAGGCGGCGGTCGACCTGTTGCGCAGCGAGTTGCGCCCGGGGGACGTCGTACTCGTGAAGGCGTCCCGTTCGGTCGGCCTCGAGAGCGTGGCGCAGGCGCTCATCGAGTCCGGTGCCGAGGGTGAGGTTTCCGCCCGATGATGAAGCAGATCCTGTTCGCAGGAGTCATTGGTCTCTTTCTCACGCTGGTCGGCACTCCGCTGCTGATCAAGCTCCTCGCGCGCAAGGGCTACGGCCAGTACATCCGCGACGACGGCCCGCGCGAGCACGCCAGCAAGCGCGGTACGCCCACCATGGGCGGCATCGCCTTCATCCTGGCGACCGTCGCCGCGTACTTCCTGGCCAAGGTGATCACGGGCTATCTGGACCCGGACGTCGACGCGGCGCCGACCTTCTCGGGCCTGCTGGTGCTCGGCCTGATGGTTGGCATGGGCCTGGTCGGCTTCCTCGACGACTACATCAAGATCGTCAAGCGGCGTTCGCTGGGCCTGCGCGCCAAGGCGAAGATGGCCGGCCAGCTGATCGTCGGCATCGGCTTCGCGGTGCTGTCGCTGCAGTTCGCGGACAACCGCGGCAACACCCCGGCCTCCACGAAGCTGTCGTTCATCACGGACTTCGGCTGGACGATCGGCCCCGTGCTGTTCGTGGTCTGGGCGCTGTTCATGATCCTCGCGATGTCGAACGGCGTGAACCTGACCGACGGTCTGGACGGTCTGGCGACCGGCGCCTCGGTGCTGGTCTTCGGCGCCTACACCTTCATCGGCGTCTGGCAGTTCCAGGAGTCCTGCGCCAACGCGCAGACGCTGACCAACCCGGGCGCCTGCTTCGAGGTGCGGGACCCCCTCGACCTCGCGGTGGTGGCCTCCGCGCTGATGGGCGCCTGCCTCGGGTTCCTGTGGTGGAACACCTCGCCGGCCAAGATCTTCATGGGTGACACCGGTTCGCTCGCGCTCGGCGGTGTGCTCGCCGGCCTCGCGATCTGCTCCCGCACCGAGCTGCTGATCGCCCTCCTCGGCGGCCTGTTCGTCCTGATCACCATGTCGGTGGTCATCCAGGTCGGCTCCTTCAAGCTCACGGGCAAGCGCGTCTTCCGGATGGCGCCACTCCAGCACCACTTCGAACTCAAGGGCTGGTCCGAAGTGCTCGTCGTGGTCCGCTTCTGGATCATCCAGGGCATTTGTGTGATCGTCGGACTTGGCCTCTTCTACGCAGGATGGGCAGCGGACAAGTGACCTCCTCGGAGCCCTTCGACTTCCAGGGCAAGCATGTCACCGTCGCCGGGCTCGGCGTCTCCGGCGTCCCGGCGGCCAAGGTGCTGCACGGCCTCGGCGCGAGCGTCACGGTGGTCAACGACGGCGCCGACGAGCGCGCCCGGGCGCAGGCCGCCGAGCTGGAGGCGCTCGGCATCACCGTGCGCCTCGGTGACGGCGACACCCTGCCCGAGGGCTCCGAGCTGATCGTCACCGCGCCCGGCTGGAAGCCGGACAAGCCGCTGTTCGCGGCGGCGGAGCAGGCGGGCGTCCCGGTCTGGGGCGATGTCGAGCTGGCCTGGCGCCTGCGCGGCCCCGACGCCGCCGACTGGCTCGCCGTCACGGGCACCAACGGCAAGACGACGACCGTCCAGATGCTCGCCTCGATCCTGAAGGCGGCGGGCCTGCGCACGGCCGCCGTCGGCAACATCGGCGTCTCCCTGCTGGACGCGGTCCTCGGCGAGGAGCGCTACGACGTCCTGGCCGTGGAGCTCTCCAGCTATCAGCTGCACTGGGCGCCCTCCCTGCGCGCCCACTCGGCCGCGGTGCTGAACCTCGCCCCCGACCACCTCGACTGGCACGGCTCCATGGAGGCGTACGCCGCCGACAAGGGCCGTATCTACGAGGGCAATCGCGTCGCCTGCGTCTACAACGTCGCCGACAAGGCCACCGAGGACCTGGTCCGCAGGGCCGACGTCGAGGAGGGCTGCCGCGCCGTCGGCTTCACCCTCGGCACCCCGGGCCCGTCCCAACTCGGCGTCGTGGAAGGCATCCTGGTCGACCGCGCCTTCGTCGAGGACCGGCACAAGAACGCCCAGGAACTCGCCGAGGTCGGCGACGTCAACCCGCCGGCCCCGCACAACATCGCCAACGCCCTCGCCGCGGCGGCCCTCGCCCGCGCCTACGGCGTGCCCGCCAGGGCCGTCCGGGACGGCCTGCGGGCGTTCACCCCCGACGCCCACCGCATCGCGCACGTGGCGGACGTGGACGGGGTCGCCTACGTCGACGACTCCAAGGCCACCAACACGCATGCGGCGCAAGCCTCGTTGGCGGCGTACGAGCCGATCGTGTGGATCGCGGGCGGGCTCGCGAAGGGCGCGACCTTCGACGAACTGGTCGCCATGTCGGCGAAGCGGCTGCGGGGTGCCGTGCTGATCGGCGCGGACCGCGCGCTCATCCGGGAAGCCCTCGCGCGACACGCCCCGCAGGTACCCGTGGTCGACCTCGACCGGACCGACACTGGGGCGATGCGCGCGGCGGTCCAGGAGGCGCGGAGACTCGCTCAGGCGGGCGACACGGTGCTGCTGGCCCCGGCCTGTGCCTCCATGGACATGTTCGCCAACTACAACAAGCGCGGGGACGCTTTCGCGGACGCCGTTCGTGAGCTCGGCTCCGCCGACGGCTGACCCGGGTCCGCCTCGCCCGGCGGCGGTGCCGGGCGTACCTGGGAGGGACGCGTGACACGGATGTGGCTGGTGCCCGAGCGGCCTGGGGGCGTTCACCGCGCAACGCTCCCCTCCGGCACGGCAGGGTGAGCGGCGATGCCCACCAGCCGCACCGGACGGCCCCCGACCCCGCGCGCCCCCAAACGCCCCGCCCCGCCACGGCTCGCGCGTGAGAACCGCGTCCTGAGCCTCTACATCCGCGCGCGCAGGGGCTGGGACCGGCCGCTGACCGCCTACTACCTGATCCTCGGCGGCAGTCTGCTGATCACCGTGCTGGGACTGGTGATGGTCTACTCGGCCTCCCAGATCACCGCGCTGCAGATGTCGCTGCCGGGTTCGTACTTCTTCCGCAAACAGCTGCTCGCGGCGGGGATCGGCACCGGTCTGCTGCTCGCGGCCTCGCGGATGCCGGTGAAACTGCACCGGGCGCTCGCCTACCCGATCCTCGCGGGCGCCGTCTGCCTCATGATCCTGGTGCAGGTCCCCGGGATAGGGGTCTCGGTCAACGGCAACCAGAACTGGATCTCCCTGGGCGGCTCCTTCCAGATCCAGCCCAGTGAGTTCGGCAAGCTCGCCCTCGTGCTGTGGGGCGCCGACCTGCTCGCCCGCAAGCAGGACCGAAGGCTGCTGAACCAGTGGAAGCACATGCTCGTGCCGCTGGTCCCGGCCGCCTTCATGCTGCTCGGTCTGATCATGATCGGCGGCGACATGGGCACCGCGATCATCCTCACGGCCATCCTGTTCGGCCTGCTCTGGCTGGCCGGCGCCCCCACGCGGCTGTTCGCCGGGGTGCTGTCGATCGCCGCCGTCCTCGGCCTGATCCTCATCAAGACCAGCCCCAACCGCATGGCCCGGCTGCAGTGCCTGGGCGCCACCGAACCCCAGTCGGGGCCCGTCGACTGCTGGCAGGCCGTGCACGGGATCTACGCCCTCGCCTCGGGCGGAATCTTCGGTTCCGGGCTGGGTGCGAGTGTGGAGAAATGGGGCCAACTCCCCGAAGCCCACACCGACTTCATCTTCGCCGTCACCGGTGAGGAACTGGGCCTGGCGGGGACGCTGTCGGTCCTCGCCCTCTTCGCGGCTCTAGGCTATGCGGGTATCCGCGTGGCCGGACGCACGGAGGACCCCTTCGTCAGGTATGCCGCGGGAGGCGTGACCACCTGGATCACGGCCCAGGCCGTGATCAACATCGGTGCGGTGCTCGGTCTGCTGCCGATCGCCGGCGTCCCCCTCCCGCTGTTCTCGTACGGGGGATCCGCCCTGCTGCCGACCATGTTCGCCATCGGGTTGCTGATCGCCTTCGCGCGTGAGGACCCCGCTGCGCGGATGGCGCTTGCGATGCGGCAACCCCGCTTTGGTAGAAAGCGGGGGGCTGGGGGCACCGGTTCCGGTCGGAGTCCCCGGAGATGGAACACGATGCGACGGCGTGCCTCGGCGGCGCGCTCGTCCGGAGAGCGGTGAATTTCGGTGCATGTCGTACTCGCCGGCGGAGGAACCGCGGGCCACATCGAGCCCGCGCTCGCCCTCGCGGACGCCCTGCGCAGGCAGGACCCGAGCGTGGGCATCACGGCCCTGGGCACGGAGCGAGGCCTCGAGACCCGTCTCGTACCCGAGCGCGGGTACGAACTCGCGCTGATCCCCGCCGTTCCGCTGCCGCGCAAGCCCACCCCCGAGCTGATCACCGTCCCGGGGCGGCTGCGCGGCACGATCAAGGCGACCGAGCAGATCCTGGAGCGCACCAAGGCGGACGCCGTGGTCGGCTTCGGCGGCTATGTCGCCCTGCCCGGCTACCTCGCGGCCAAGCGCCTGGGTGTCCCGATCGTCATCCACGAGGCCAACGCCCGCCCGGGACTGGCCAACAAAATCGGCTCGCGCTACGCCAGCCAGGTCGCCGTCTCCACGCCCGACAGCAAGCTGCGGGGCGCCCGCTACATCGGCATCCCGCTGCGCCGCTCCATCGCCACGCTCGACCGGGCCGCCGTACGCCCCGAGGCCCGGGCCGCGTTCGGGCTCGACCCGAACCTGCCCACGCTGCTGGTCACCGGCGGCTCCCAGGGCGCCCGCCGCCTCAACGAGGTCGTCCAGCAGGTCGCGCCCTGGCTCCAGCAGGCCGGGATCCAGATCCTGCACGCGGTCGGCCCGAAGAACGAACTGCCGCAGGTCCACCAGATGCCGGGGATGCCCCCCTACATCCCGGTAAGTTATCTGGACCGGATGGACCTCGCGTACGCCGCGGCCGACATGATGCTCTGCCGCGCGGGCGCGATGACCGTCGCCGAACTCTCCGCCGTCGGGCTCCCGGCCGCCTACGTCCCGCTGCCCATCGGCAACGGCGAACAGCGGCTCAACGCCCAGCCGGTGGTCAAGGCCGGCGGCGGGCTGCTGGTCGACGACGCGGAGCTGACCCCCGAGTGGGTCCAGCGACACGTTCTGCCCGTGCTCGCCGACCCGCACCGGCTGTACCAGATGTCCCGTGCCGCCGCCGAGTTCGGCCGCCGGGACGCCGACGACCTGCTCGTCGGCATGGTGTACGAGGCGATCGCCGCCAGTCGTGCACACCGATAGGACTGTATGACGGAAGGCAGGGAGCGTGGCCGGATCGACCACCGCCGAGCGCGGTGAACGCCAGCAGGAGTCGTCCGGCCCGCCGCCCCGCCTGAGGTCGAGACGGGCCCGGCTCCGCGCGATCGTCCTCCTGGGCCTCGCCCTGGTGTTCCTCGGCATCCCGGCCATCTGGCTGTTCTACGGCTCCGACTGGCTGCGCGCCGAGCACGTCTCGGTGTCCGGCACCCGGGTGCTGACACCGGCTCAGGTCGAGGCGGCCGCCGAGGTTCCGCTGGGGAAGCCGCTGATTTCCGTCGACACCGATGCGATCGAGACGCGACTGCGCCGGACATTGCCCCGAATTGACTCGGTTGACGTGGTCCGCTCCTGGCCCCGCGGAATCGACCTGAAAGTGGTAGAGCGGACTCCGGTTCTGATTGTCCAAAAGGGCGAAAAGTTCGTTGAAGTGGACGACGACGGTGTCCGCTTCGCCACGGTTTCCGAGGCCCCGAAAGGCGCCCCCGCACTGGAATTGACGCTCTCCCGCACCGGCTCCGCCGCAGCGAGCCTGCGCCGCTTCGGCGAGTCCCGGCTGCTGCGCGCCGCGGTCGATGTCGCCCGCGCGGTTCCGGCCGCCGTCGCGCACGAGACACGGACCGTCAAGGTTCGTTCCTACGACGACATCTCGCTGGAGTTGCGGGACGGCCGTACGGTCCTGTGGGGGAGCAGTGAGAAGGGCGCCGCGAAGGCTCGCACACTCACCGCTCTGATGAAAGCCTCACCCGGCGCGCGGTACTTCGACGTGAGCGTCCCCACCGCGCCCGCGTCATCAGGGAGTTGACGCACATCCGCGCAGGCCAGCACCCTGGTTGGGCAGCGCTACGGCTGATCACATAGGGTGAAAAGAAAAACGGGAGGTTCGGCGTGTTCGTTGAACGTGCGCCACTTGTCGACTTAGTGTCCTGTTCAGAAGACTCCAAGGAACAGACACACTGGTAACCCTAAACTTCAGGGTTAGGGTTCGGGTCGGCGATACGGACCGTCCCATTCGGCATCAGTCGTCGGGTCGCGGGGCGCAGGGCGTCACGCTGATTCGGCGACACGTAACTCGAGGCGAGAGGCCTTCGACGTGGCAGCACCGCAGAACTACCTCGCAGTCATCAAAGTCATCGGTGTCGGCGGCGGTGGTGTCAATGCCATCAACCGGATGATCGAGGTCGGTCTCAAGGGCGTCGAGTTCATCGCCATCAACACCGACGCGCAAGCTCTGTTGATGAGCGACGCCGACGTCAAGCTGGACGTCGGCCGTGAACTCACCCGCGGACTCGGCGCCGGAGCCAACCCGGCCGTGGGCCGCAAGGCCGCCGAGGACCACCGCGAGGAGATCGAGGAGGTCCTCAAGGGGGCCGACATGGTCTTCGTGACAGCCGGTGAAGGCGGCGGCACCGGCACCGGCGGCGCACCCGTCGTGGCCAACATCGCCCGCTCGCTCGGTGCCCTCACCATCGGTGTGGTCACCCGCCCGTTCACCTTCGAGGGGCGGCGCCGGGCGAACCAGGCCGAGGACGGCATCGCCGAACTCCGCGAAGAGGTCGACACCCTCATCGTCATCCCGAACGACCGGCTGCTGTCCATCTCCGACCGCCAGGTCTCGGTGCTGGACGCCTTCAAGTCGGCCGACCAGGTCCTGCTCTCCGGTGTCCAGGGCATCACCGACCTCATCACCACCCCGGGCCTCATCAACCTCGACTTCGCCGACGTCAAGTCGGTCATGTCCGAGGCCGGCTCGGCCCTGATGGGCATCGGCTCGGCCCGCGGCGACGACCGCGCCGTGGCCGCCGCCGAGATGGCGATCTCCTCGCCGCTGCTGGAGGCGTCCATCGATGGCGCCCGCGGTGTGCTGCTCTCCATCTCCGGCGGCTCCGACCTCGGTCTGTTCGAGATCAACGAGGCCGCCCAGCTGGTGAGCGAGGCCGCCCACCCCGAGGCCAACATCATCTTCGGCGCGGTGATCGACGACGCCCTCGGCGACGAGGTCCGGGTCACCGTGATCGCGGCCGGCTTCGACGGCGGCCAGCCGCCCGCCAAGCGGGACAACGTCCTCGGCTCGTCCTCGGCCAAGCGCGAGGAGCCGACCCCGGTACGGCAGACCGAGAGCCGCCCCTCCTTCGGATCGCTCGGCAGCGTGACCCCGAAGGAGGACCCGGAGCCCGCGCCGGAGCCGGTCAAGGACATCCCGGTCGCCCCGCCGGTCCCGCCGGCGCCGCGGACCTACTCGGACAGCGCGGCCGAGGAACTGGACGTACCGGACTTCCTCAAGTGATCCTTCCGTCGTGATAGGACAGCGCGAAAGCGCGAGCGGCGCGCACTTCGGCTTCACCGACCGGTGGGGCGGGGTGAGCGCCGCTCCGTATGAGGAGCTCAACCTCGGCGGAGCGGTCGGCGACGATCCCGACGCCGTACGCACCAACCGGGACCTGGCCGCCAAGGCCCTCGGCGTCGAGCCGGACCGGGTCGTCTGGATGAACCAGGTGCACGGGGCCGACGTGGCCGTGGTGGACGGGCCGTGGGGCTCTTCGACCGCGATCCCGTCGGTCGACGCCGTCGTCACCACGCGCCGGGGGCTCGCCCTCGCCGTGCTCACCGCCGACTGCGTGCCGGTGCTGCTCGCCGACCCCGTCGCCGGGGTCGCCGCCGCGGCCCACGCGGGCCGGCCCGGCATGATCGCCGGAGTCGTCCCGGCCGCGCTACGCGCGATGACGGCACTGGGCGCCGAGCCCTCCCGGATCGTCGCCCGCACCGGGCCCACCGTTTGCGGCCGGTGCTACGAAGTACCCGAGGCGATGCGCGCCGAGGTGTCCGCCGTCGAGCCGGCGGCGTACGCCGAGACGAGTTGGGGCACACCGGCGGTCGACGTGAACGCCGGAGTGCACGCCCAGCTGGAACGGCTCGGGGTGCGCGACCGGGAGCAGTCGCCGGTGTGCACGCTGGAGTCGCACGATCACTTCTCGTACCGCCGCGAACGCACCACCGGTCGGCTCGCGGGTTATGTGTGGCTGGACTGATAGGGCATGACGGATCGTAAGGACGAACTCGCCACAAATCTGGCGAAGGTGGAACGGCGCATCGCCGACGCGTGCGCGGCCGCGGGGCGGGCACGCGACGAGGTGACCCTCATCGTGGTCACCAAGACCTACCCCGCGAGCGATGTGCGCATCCTCGCGGAACTCGGCGTGCGGCACGTCGCCGAGAACCGCGACCAGGACGCGGCCCCCAAGGCCGAGGCCTGCTCGGATCTGCCCCTCACCTGGCACTTCGTGGGTCAACTCCAGACAAACAAGGTGCGATCTGTGGTCGGTTACGCGGATTTCGTGCAGTCCGTCGATCGTTCCAAGCTCGTCACGGCTCTGTCGAAGGAGGCCGTCCGGGCCGGGCGCGAACTGGGATGTCTGCTTCAGGTCGCACTCGACGCCGGGGAGAGCGGCCGGGGCGAGCGCGGAGGTGTCGGGCCCGGCGGCATCGGAGAGTTGGCGGGTCTCGTGGCCGACGCCCCGGGCCTCCGGCTCGACGGACTGATGACCGTCGCGCCGCTCACCGGGGAGTACGCGGGACGCGAGCGGGTGGCCTTCGAGCGGCTGATGGATTTGTCGACCGACCTGCGCCGGAGTCATCCGGCTGCCACCATGGTCTCGGCAGGGATGAGTACGGACCTCGAACAGGCCGTGACGGCCGGAGCGACACATGTGCGCGTCGGCAGCGCGGTACTCGGAGTCCGCCCCAGGCTCGGGTAACGTCGCCAAGAAGTCGGACCACAGCAGAAAATATGGTCATTGTCGCCGATAGGCGGATTCAAGGACCTCGTGGATCGCGGGCACTTGGCAGTCGTCAGCCGATCCACCACAGAGCGGAGGACTCAGAGCATGGCCGGCGCGATGCGCAAGATGGCGGTCTACCTCGGCCTCGTGGAGGACGATGGGTATGACGGCCGCGGATTCGACCCCGACGACGACTTCGAACCCGAACTGGACCCGGAGCCCGAGCGGGACCACCGACGGCACGAGCCGTCCCACCAGCCGCACGTCTCACATCGGCCTCAAAGGGACGAAGAGGTACGAGTCGTACAGCCGCCCGCGCCTCGCGAACCGGCCGCCCGTTCCGCTTCGCTCCCCGCGGAATCGAACCGCCCGGCGCGCATCGCGCCCGTGGCATCCATCACACAAGAACGCGCAAGTCTGGAGAAGAACGCACCGGTGATCATGCCCAAGGTCGTGTCCGAACGAGAGCCTTACCGGATCACCACGCTTCACCCACGGACCTACAACGAGGCCCGTACCATCGGGGAACACTTCCGTGAAGGCACTCCGGTGATCATGAATCTGACTGAGATGGATGACACAGATGCGAAGCGACTTGTCGACTTTGCGGCTGGTCTGGTGTTTGGTCTTCACGGCAGTATCGAGCGGGTGACGCAGAAGGTGTTCCTGTTGTCGCCTGCTAACGTCGATGTCACGGCGGAGGACAAGGCCCGCATCGCAGAGGGCGGGTTCTTCAACCAGAGCTGAGACGCACCACCGGAACAGCAGTACCGAGCAGGGCACAGGGGAGAGGGAAGCAAGAGGTCATGAGCGTGGTTTTGGATGTCGTCTACATCGCGCTGATGTGCTTCCTCGTCGTGCTCATCTTCCGGTTGGTCATGGACTATGTCTTCCAGTTCGCCCGCTCGTGGCAACCCGGCAAGGCGATGGTGGTCGTTCTGGAGGCCACCTACACTGTCACTGATCCACCGCTCAAGCTTCTGCGGCGGGTCATTCCGCCGCTGCGTCTCGGGGGCGTGGCGCTAGACCTGTCCTTCTTCGTACTGATGATCATCGTCTACATCCTGATCTCGATCGTGAGCCGGCTGTGATGAGCGATGTGACCTACCGTCTTGCCGAATGCCGACGACTACGTTGAGGTGAAGAGATGCCGTTGACCCCCGAGGACGTGCGGAACAAGCAGTTCACGACCGTCCGCCTCCGAGAAGGCTATGACGAGGACGAGGTCGATGCCTTCCTCGATGAGGTCGAAGCCGAACTGACCCGCCTGCTCCGCGAGAACGAGGACCTGCGCGCCAAACTGGCCGCGGCCACGCGCGCTGCTGCCCAGAACCAGCAGAACATGCGCAAGCCGCCGGAGCAGGACCAGCAGCAGCAACAGCAGCAGCAGGGCATGCGAGGTCCGGGTGGTCCCGTACCCGCCGGCATATCGGGCCCGCCGCAGCAGCAGATGGGTGGCCCCATGGGTGGCCCGCCCCAGCTGCCGAGCGGTGCCCCGCAGCTGCCCGCCGGTCCCGGCGGTCAGGGTGGACCTCAGGGTCCCGGTCCGATGGGCCAGGGTCCGGGTCCGATGGGCCAGCCCCCGATGCAGCAGCAGATGGGCGGCCCCATGGGCGGCCCCGGCCCGATGGGCGGTCCGATGGGCGGCCCCGGCCAGGGCGGCCCCGGTGGCGACAGCGCCGCCCGTGTCCTGTCGCTGGCCCAGCAGACCGCCGACCAGGCGATCGCCGAGGCTCGTTCCGAGGCCAACAAGATCGTCGGCGAGGCGCGTTCGCGTGCCGAGGGTCTGGAGCGTGACGCCCGTGCCAAGGCCGACGCCCTGGAGCGGGACGCGCAGGAGAAGCACCGCGTCGCGATGGGCTCCCTGGAGTCCGCCCGCGCCACCCTGGAGCGCAAGGTCGAGGACCTGCGCGGCTTCGAGCGCGAATACCGCACACGCCTGAAGTCGTACCTGGAGTCGCAGCTGCGCCAGCTGGAGACCCAGGCCGACGACTCGCTGGCCCCGCCGCGCACTCCGGCTGCCGCGTCCCTCCCGCCGTCCCCGGCGCCTTCCATGGCTCCGGCCGGCGCGAGCGCCCCGTCCTACGGCGGTGGCAACCAGACGATGGGCGGCGCCCCGTCGCCGTCCGGTCCGTCCTACGGCGGCCAGCAGCAGATGTCGCCGGCGATGACCCAGCCGATGGCGCCGGTGCGTCCGCAGGGCCCGTCGCCGATGGGTCAGGCACCCTCGCCCATGCGGGGCTTCCTGATCGACGAGGATGACAACTGACGGCCTGATGGCCAGTAGTACGGCATAGACGTCGGCAGCGTTCAGGGCGAGGCCCCGGGTGACCACCCGGGGCCTCGCCCTTTTGCCACGCGCGTTCGTGTCCGCTGCCACGCGCGTTCGTGTCCGCGCAGACGCGTTCGTGCGTACACAGTCGCGGTCGTGCGCACGCAACGCCGAAGGCCCGGTCCCGCCAAGATCTTTGGCGGGACCGGGCCTTCGGGCTGTTCGGCCTGAGGGTTACGCCTTGCGCAGGCGGAACGTCAGGGACACGCCTTCGTCGGTGAAGGGCTCGCCATAGGTGCCGTCCGCCTCGCCCTGGGCGAAGTCCGTGGCCAGAACCTCGTCGGCGATCAGGCCGGCGTGGTCGGTGAGGGCCTCGACCGTCGCCCGGTCCGTGGCCGTCCAGCGCAGTGCGATGCGGTCGGCCACGTCGAGGCCGCTGTTCTTGCGGGCCTCCTGGATCAGGCGGATCGCGTCACGGGCCAGGCCCGCGCGGCGGAGCTCCTCGGTGATCTCCAGGTCCAGCGCGACCGTCGCACCCGAGTCGGAGGCCACCGACCAGCCCTCGCGCGGGGTCTCCGTGATGATGACCTCGTCGGGAGCCAGCGTGATGGTCTCGCCGTCGACCTCGACCGACGCCGTCCCCTCGCGCAGGGCCAGGGACAGGGCGGCCGCGTCCGCGTTCGCCACGGCCTTGGCCACGTCCTGGACGCGCTTGCCGAACCGCTTGCCGAGCGCGCGGAAGTTGGCCTTCGCCGTGGTGTCGACCAGGCTGCCGCCGACCTCGCTCAGTGTCGCCAGCGACTCGACGTTCAGCTCCTCCGTGATCTGCGTGCGCAGTTCGGTGCCCAGCGCGTCGAAGCCCGTCGCCGCGATCAGCGCGCGGGACAGCGGCTGACGCGTCTTGACGCCCGACTCCGCGCGCGTGGCACGCCCCAGCTCCACCAGGCGGCGCACCAGCACCATCTGCTTCGACAGCTCCGGGTCGATGGCGGTGAGGTCCGCCTCCGGCCAGGACGACAGGTGGACCGACTCGGGGGCGCCCAGGGTGACGGGGACGATCAGGTCCTGCCACACCCGCTCGGCGATGAACGGGGTCAGCGGGGCCATCAGCTGGGTGACCGTCTCGACGACCTCGTGCAGCGTGCGCAGGGCCGCCTTGTCGCCCTGCCAGAAGCGGCGACGGGAGCGGCGCACGTACCAGTTCGACAGGTCGTCGACGAACGCGGACAGCAGCTTGCCGGCGCGCTGGGTGTCGTAGGCGTCCAGCGCCTGGGTGACCTGGTCGGTGAGCGCGTGCAGTTCGGACAGCAGCCAGCGGTCCAGGACCGGGCGGTCGGCCGGGGCCGGGTCAGCCACGGACGGGGCCCAGTTGGACGTACGGGCGTAGAGGGCCTGGAAGGCGACCGTGTTCCAGTACGTCAGGAGGGTCTTGCGGACGACCTCCTGGATCGTGCCGTGGCCCACGCGACGGGCCGCCCAGGGGGAGCCGCCGGCCGCCATGAACCAGCGGACCGCGTCGGCGCCGTGCCGGTCCATGAGCGGGATCGGGTCCAGCGTGTTGCCCAGGTGCTTGGACATCTTGCGGCCGTCCTCGGCCAGGATGTGCCCGAGGCAGACCACGTTCTCGTACGACGACTTGTCGAAGACGAGCGTGCCGACGGCCATCAGCGTGTAGAACCAGCCGCGGGTCTGGTCGATGGCCTCGCAGATGAACTGCGCCGGGTAGCGGGCCTCGAACAGCTCCTTGTTCTTGTACGGGTAGCCCCACTGCGCGAACGGCATCGAACCCGAGTCGTACCAGGCGTCGATCACCTCGGGCACGCGCGTGGCCGTCTTGCCGCAACCGCCCTGCGGGCAGGCGAAGGTCACCTCGTCGATGAACGGGCGGTGCGGGTCCAGGCCCGACTGGTCCGCGCCGGTCAGCTCGGACAGTTCCGCGAGGGATCCGGCGCAGGTGAGGTGGTCGTCCTCGCAGCGCCAGATCGGCAGCGGGGTGCCCCAGTAGCGGTTGCGGGACAGGGCCCAGTCGATGTTGTTGTTCAGCCAGTCGCCGTAGCGGCCGTGCTTGACCGTGTCCGGGAACCAGTTGGTGCCCTCGTTCTCCGCGAGGAGGCGGTCCTTGAGCTCGGTGGTGCGGATGTACCAGGAGGGCTGCGCGTAGTAGAGGAGCGCGGTGTGGCAGCGCCAGCAGTGCGGGTAGCTGTGCTCGTACGGGATGTGCTTGAAGAGCAGGCCGCGGTTGTCGAGGTCCTCGGTGAGCTTCTCGTCGGCCTTCTTGAAGAAGACGCCGCCGACGAGGGGGAGGTCCTCCTCGAAGGTGCCGTCCGGGCGGACCGGGTTCACGACCGGCAGGCCGTAGGAGCGGCAGACCTTGAGGTCGTCCTCACCGAAGGCGGGGGACTGGTGGACCAGACCCGTGCCGTCCTCGGTGGTGACGTACTCGGCGGTGACCACGAAGTGGGCCGCCTCGGGGAACTCCACCAGCTCGAACGGGCGCTGGTACGTCCAGCGCTCCATCTCGGCGCCCGTGAAGGACTGCCCGGTGGTCTCCCAGCCCTCGCCGAGGGCCTTGGCGAGGAGCGGCTCGGCGACGACCAGTTTCTCCTCGCCGTTGGTCGCGACGACGTAGGTGACCTCGGGGTGCGCGGCGACCGCCGTGTTGGAGACCAGGGTCCAGGGCGTGGTCGTCCACACCAGGAGGGCGGCCTCGCCGGCGAGCGGGCCGGAGGTGAGCGGGAAGCGGACGAAGACCGACGGGTCGACGACCGTCTCGTAGCCCTGCGCCAGCTCGTGGTCGGACAGGCCCGTGCCGCAGCGGGGGCACCAGGGGGCGACGCGGTGGTCCTGGACCAGCAGGCCCTTGTTGAAGATCTCCTTCAGCGACCACCAGACGGACTCGATGTACTCGGGGTCCATCGTGCGGTACGGGTCCTGGAGGTCGGTCCAGTAGCCCATGCGGGTCGTGAGCGCCTCGAAGGCGTCCGTGTGCCGGGTCACCGACTCACGGCACTTCGCGTTGAACTCCGCGATGCCGTACGCCTCGATGTCCTGCTTGCCGGAGAAGCCGAGCTCCTTCTCGACGGCGAGCTCGACCGGGAGGCCGTGGCAGTCCCAGCCGGCCTTGCGGGCCACGTGGTAGCCGCGCATGGTCCGGAAGCGGGGGAAGACGTCCTTGAAGACGCGCGCCTCGATGTGGTGGGCACCGGGCATGCCGTTGGCGGTGGGCGGGCCCTCGTAGAACACCCACTCGGGGCGACCCTCGGACTGCTCCAGGCTCTTGGCGAAGATCTTCTGCTCGCGCCAGAAGTCGAGCACGGCGTGCTCGAGGGCGGGCAGGTCGACCTGGGCGGGTACCTGGCGATACGTCGGCGATGTCATCAGCGGGCTTCCTCCGGCGGACTTGCTGCCTTCCGTCCGGAGGGACGAGAGCTACGTCTGCCTGCGCCGTTTCTTCGGCGCGCTCCCGCGGTACCACCCTCCTTGGCCCTCCGGCACGGGGTGTGCGCCGGCGAGCCCCCTCATTGGGGTCGCGATGCCGGGTCTACCGGCCGTGGGGCCCGTGGGCGCAGCCCACTGTCCACGGCGTTCTTCCGGCGGCTCCGGGGTGATCTTCACGTCGCGCTCGCCCCCGGGCTTCCACCGTCCCCGGGTCGCTCTGGGCTGCGTACGCCGCTACTCGTCCCCATCCACGCTTTTCGCTCCGCCCAGTGTACGGCGCCGGGCGAACGGCGGCCGACCGGGTTTCGGGGCCGGTGGGGGTGGAGTGTCCCGTGGGGTGCGGTGTTCGTGCCAGGTGGGGTGCGATATGGGTTTGATGACCCGAATGGCACGGTATACGTGTTCGGATCCTGGGACGTCCGGCTCGGCGGATTACCGGGCGGGGAGCTGGGCACAACGGATGCAGGTCGCCGCGCGGGCGTGCGCGAGGCGGGCGAATCGGGTGGTGTGCCCCGTTGCCGCGGGACTCGAGTCGATTTATCGTCCCAGCACGATTCGCGAGCAAGGTCACAATGTGTGAAGGGGCCGCGGCCATGGTGGCGAAGAAGACCGCCGTACAGCAGTCGGCGTCCGGCAGGTCCGCGGAGGCCTCCGGCGGCGCGGCCAAGGACGTGGGCGGGAAGAAGTCCACGCAGGGGGGCTCGGCGCGGCGGTCGGCGAAGGAGGGCGGGAGGAAGGCCGCCGGCGGGACGAAGGCGACCGAGAAGCAGAGGACGCCCAGGAAGGCCGTGACCAGGAAGGCCGTGACCAGGAAGGCCGTGACCCGGAAGGTCGTGGCGAAGGGAGCCGGCACCGAGGACGTCGCGGCGGAGGGAACCGTGGCTGGGAAGGGCGCGGCTGCGAAGGCGGCGACCAAGGCGGCGGCCCGATCGGCACCGGCCCGATCCGCGTCGGCCGGGAAGGCCACGGCCGAGGCGCCGGCGGGAAAGGCATCGACCCGGGCTTCGGCGGAGAGGGCAGCACCGGCCAGGGCATCGGCCAGGGCTGCGAGGGAGAGGTCACCGGCCAAGGCATCGGCCAAGGCGTCGGCCAAGGCTGCGGCGGAAAGGTCACCGGCCGACGCTGCGACGGAGAAGGCGCCGACGGCCAAGGCCAAGGCCAAGGCCAAGGCCACCGCCACGGCGGACAAGGCACCGGCGGCCACGGCATCGGCACACAGGGCCTCGGCCCACAAGGCACCGGCGGCCACGGCATCGGCACACAGGGCCTCGGCCCGCAAGGCACCGGCGGCCACGGCATCGGCACACAGGGCCTCGGCCCGCAAGGCACCGGCCGTGGCGCCGGTGGAGGCGGCTCCGGCCGCCGGGACCGCCGCCCGGAAGAAGGCCACGGCCAAGAAGACCTCTCCGGCCGGCAAGGCCGCCGGTGAGAAGGCCGCGGCCAAGAAAGTGGCCGGCAAGCGGACCGCCGCCAAGAGGACCCCGGCCGAGAAGGTCGTCGGAGGCAAGAGCACCACCAGGAGCGCGGTCGGCAAGGGCGCTGCCCGGACCGGCGCGGTCACACAGGACACGGCCGCGAGCAGCACGGCCAAGAAGGCGGGTGCGGCCGAGGCCGCCCGGCAGACGGGAGCGACGACGGTGGTTGCCAAGAAGACTCCTGGCACGGCCACGGCGGCGAAGACCGCCGTTCCGAAGGCGCGGATCGCCGCGGCGGAGCCCGGTGAACTGGCGGTACGCCCGGGCGAGGACCCCTGGACGGAGGAGGAGGTCGAGGAGGCCCGGTCCGAGCTGACGTCCGAGGAGACCCGGCTGCGCGAGGAGATCACGTCGTCGGAGCGGTCGCTGGCCGGTCTGATGCGGGACTCCGGGGACGGCGCCGGCGACGACCAGGCGGACACCGGCACCAAGAACATCACCCGCGAGCACGAGCTGGCCCTGGCCGCCAACGCGCGGGAGATGCTCATCCAGACCGAGCGCGCCCTGGACCGCCTGCACTCGGGCACCTACGGCCTGTGCGAGAACTGCGGCAACGCCATCGGCAAGGCCCGCATGCAGGCCTTCCCCCGGGCCACACTCTGCGTGGAGTGCAAGCAGAAGCAGGAGCGCCGGTACTGACCGGCCCCACCGACCGGCCGCCGAATGCCTCCTGAGCACGTGCGACGTACGGGGTGTGTCGTACCCTCGTCCTCAGTCAGGCACCTAGGTTGAGGGACTCACGTGGCAGAGGCGGAGCGCATCATCGGTACGCCGGACACACCGGACGCGGCCGGGGGCGGCAAGGAGCGGCCCGACGCCGAGGGCACCCCGGCGGCCGGCGAGCCCGGCACCGGCCCGGCGGCCGCGGCGGGAGAGTCCGGTACCGGCGAGGCGGAGGCCGCTGCCGCACCGCCCCGGGGCAGGCGCCGGATCGCGGTGCTGTTCGCCGTCGCCGCCTTCGCCTACGCCCTCGACCTGATCAGCAAGCTGATCGTGGTGGCCAAGCTGGAGCACCACCCGCCCATCGAGATCGTCGGGGACTGGCTGAAGTTCGAGGCGATCCGCAACGCGGGCGCGGCCTTCGGCTTCGGCGAGGCCTTCACCGTGATCTTCACCATGATCGCGGCGGCGGTGATCGTGGTGATCGCCCGTCTCGCCCGCAAGCTGTACAGCCTGCCCTGGGCGATCGCGCTCGGCCTGCTGCTCGGCGGTGCGCTGGGCAACCTCACCGACCGGATCTTCCGGGCGCCGGGCGTCTTCGAGGGCGCGGTCGTGGACTTCATCGCGCCCAAGCACTTCGCCGTCTTCAACCTGGCCGACTCGGCGATCGTGTGCGGCGGCATCCTGATCGTGCTGCTGTCCTTCCGGGGCCTCGACCCGGACGGGACCGTCCACAAGGACTGAGCGCGCGTACAGCCCTGTCGTAGCCGTCCGGCATACTCGACGGGTGAGCACGCTTCCCGAGATCCGTACCCTGCCCGTGCCCGACGGCCTGGAGGGCGAGCGCGTCGACGCCGCCATCTCCCGCATGTTCGGCTTCTCCCGTACCAAGGCGGCCGAGCTCGCCGCCGCGGGGAAGGTCACGGTCGACGGGTCGGTGGTCGGCAAGTCGGAGCGTGTGCACGGCGGCGCCTGGCTGGAGGTCGAGATGCCGCAGGCGCCCGCGCCGGTGCAGATCGTGGCCGAGCCGGTCGAGGGCATGGAGATCGTGCACGACGACGATGACGTGGTCGTGATCGTCAAGCCCGTCGGCGTCGCCGCGCACCCGTCGCCGGGCTGGACCGGGCCGACCGTGATCGGAGGCCTGGCCGCCGCCGGGTACCGGATCTCCACCTCCGGCGCCGCCGAGCGCCAGGGCATCGTGCACCGGCTCGACGTGGGCACCTCGGGCCTCATGGTGGTCGCCAAGTCGGAGCGCGCCTACACCTCGCTCAAGCGTCAGTTCAAGGAGCGCACGGTCGACAAGCGCTACCACACGCTCGTCCAGGGCCACCCCGACCCGACCAGCGGCACCATCGACGCGCCCATCGGCCGGCACCCCCAGCACGACTACAAGTGGGCCGTCACCGCCGAGGGCAAGCCGTCCGTCACGCACTACGACCTCATCGAGGCGTTCCGCGCTGCCTCCCTGCTCGACGTGAAGCTGGAGACCGGCCGCACGCACCAGATCCGCGTCCACATGGCCGCCCACCGGCACCCCTGCGTCGGCGACCTCACCTACGGCGCCGACCCGACGCTCGCCAAGCGCCTCGGCCTGACCCGGCAGTGGCTGCACGCGGTGCGGCTCGGCTTCGAGCACCCCGGGGACGGGCAGTGGGCCGAGTTCTCCTGCGACTACCCGGAGGACCTGCAGAAGGCCCTGGACCAGGTCCGCGAGGAGACATACGCGTGAGCACGCCGTACGTGGTGCGCCTCGCCGAGGATCCTGCCGACCGTGAGGCGTGCTTCGCGGTGCGCAAGGAGGTCTTCGTCGGCGAGCAGGGCGTGCCGGAGGACCTGGAGTACGACGCGTACGACGCCGGCGCGGTCCATGTGCTGGCGGTCCGCGAGGACGGTGCGCCGCTCGGGACCGGGCGGCTGCTGCACGGGGAGGCGGCCGTGGCGCAGACCGGCGCCGACCCCTCCGTGGGCTGCCTCGGCCGGCTCGCCGTGACGGGCGCCGCGCGCGGGCTCGGTGTCGGTGCCGCCCTGGTGCGGGCCATCGAGGACGCGGCACGCGCGCGCGGTCTCGCGGCCGTCGACCTGCACGCGCAGACGCACGCGCTCGGCTTCTACCAGCGGCTCGGCTACGAGCCGTACGGGCCCGAGTACTTGGAGGCGGGCATTCCGCACCAGGGGATGCGGCGTTCGCTTTAGCCCTTCATGACGGGTGCCGAAACGGTTTGTCCCGGGAGTTGCGTGGCAGGCTTGAGGTCAGTCGTGTGAATATCTGACCTCGTGGAGCGCTGACCGTGGATCAGTTGGCCCTGCTGTTCGTGCTGCTGCTCGGGGCCGTGATCAGTGTCCCCATGGGTGACCGGTTCAAGGTGCCCGCGCCGGTGCTGATGACGCTTCTGGGGATAGTCCTCGCGCTGCTCCCGTTCGTACCGAACGTCGAGATCCCGCCGGACCTGATCCTGCCGCTGCTGTTGCCGCCCCTGCTGTACGCCGCCGTGCGGCGCACGTCCTGGCGGCAGTTCACGGCGAATCTGAGGCCGATCTTCCTGCTGGCCGTGGCCCTGGTGTTCGTCACCATGGCCTGTGTGGCCGCCGTCGCCGACGCGATCGTGCCGGGGCTGCCGCTGGCCGCGGCCTTCGCGCTGGGCGCGCTGGTGGCGCCGCCGGACCCGGTCGCGGCGACGGCCGTGGCCGGGCAGCTGGGCCTGCCGCGCCGGCTGGTGTCGATCCTGGAGGGCGAGGGGCTGTTCAACGACGTCACGGCCATCGTCCTCTACCACGTGGCGATCGCCGCCGCCGTCAGCGGGACCTTCTCGCCCTGGAAGGCCGGGCTCGATCTGGTGCTGTCGGCGGTGGTGGCGGTGGCCGTGGGCCTCGCGCTGGGCTGGGGCGCGAACAAGCTGATGGACGTGCTCGGTGACGCGACCCTGCAGATCGGGCTGACCCTGCTGGTGCCCTACGCGTCCTACGTCATGGCCGAGGAGCTGCACGGATCCGGTGTGCTCGCCGTGCTCACCACCGCGCTGTTCCTCGCGGAGTACGGCTCCGACGCCGACGACGTCATGACCCGGCTGGCCGGGCACACCTTCTGGAACATCGTCGACACACTCGTCACCGGCGTCGCGTTCGGGCTGGTCGGCCTCGAACTGCACAACGCGATCCGCACGGCCTCCGGGCGATGGGGCGAGCTGCTCTGGTGGGCGGCGGTCGTGGTGGTCGTTGTCGTCTTCGCGCGGCTGCTGTGGCTGCTGCCGGCGACCTGGCTGACCAAACGGCTGCACGCCCGGCGGGACTACGACGAGGACATCCCGGTGAGCTGGCGCGAGACCGTGGTGATGTGGTGGTCGGGGATGCGCGGGGTGGCCTCGGTCGCGCTGGTGCTGGCGATCCCGCTGGAGACCGACACGGGTGCGCCGTTCCCCAGCCGGGACGAGATCATCTTCATCGCGTTCGGCGTGATCATGGCGACGCTGGTGCTCCAAGGGCTCACCTTGCCATGGCTGGTGCGGCGGCTCGGCGTGAAGGCCGACACGGACCGGGAGAAGGGGTTGGCGAAGGCGCTGGCGATCCGGGCGGCCAAGGCGGCGAAGCAGAGGCTGCGGGAGATCGAGGAGAACGAGGAGCTGTCGGAGGAGCTGTCCGAGCAGATGCTGCGGCGCGCCTACGACATCGGCGTGCGGATCAGTCCCGAACTCGCGGAGGACGAGCGGCGGGAGGCGTACCGGGAGGGCGCCCGGCGGGTCAAGCGGTTGCGGCGGATCCAGCAGGAGATGCTGAGCGCGGCGCGGCACGAGGTGCTGGCGGCGCGCAGCGAGCCGGGGGCGGATCCCGAGGTGGTCGACCGGGTTCTGCGGCACCTCGACGTGCGCAGCCTGCGATGAGGCCGGCGGCACCGGCCGCCGGATTGACCCCGGGCGGTCGGGGCGTCGTAGGGTCGTCCGTATGGCACGGAATGTAGTGATCAGTGGTGGAGGAACGGGGATCGGGCTCGCGGCGGCTCGGGTCTTCGCGGCCGGCGGGGACCGGGTCCTGCTGCTCGGGCGGCGCGCCGACGTGCTGGAGAAGGCCGGGGTGCCCGGCGCGCTGACGTACGCGGCCGATCTCGCCGAGCCGGAGGACGTGCACGGGGTCGCCGCCTTCGTGGAGCGGGAGTTGGGGGCCGTGGACGTGCTCGTGCACAGCGCCGGGGGCAACGGGCTGCTCGAACCGGACGCCCGCGCCGACGACCCGCTCGCGGCCGTCGCGCACACCTGGAGCGTGAACTTCCGGCTCAACACCCTCACCGCCGTGCTGCTCACCGAGGCCCTGAAGCCGCGCCTCGCCGAGCCCGGCGGCCGGGTGCTGTTCCTCAGCTCCATCGCCGCCTACCGGGGATCCGGGAGCGGGGCGTACGCGGCGGCCAAGGCGGGGCTGCACCCGTACGCCCATGATCTGGCCCGGGAGCTGGGGCCGCGCGGCATCACCGTGAACGTGGTCGCGCCCGGGTACATCGAGGACACCGAGTTCTTCGGGGACACGATGGCCGAGAAGCGGCGGGCACGGCTCATCGGCGAGACCTCGAACGGGCGGGCCGGGACTCCGGGGGACGTCGCCGAGACGCTGCACTGGCTGGCCTCGCCGGGCGCCGGGCACATCACCTCGCAGATCATCCAGGTCAACGGCGGCGCCGAGCGCGGCCACTGAACCGCTGGACGGCAGGAGGGCTCCCCGCAGTGCGGGGAGCCCTCCTGCCGTCCGAGCGTGTGGTCACCGCTCCGGACGTCCCGAGTTGTGGTTGCCGTGGTAGCGGCGCTGCTGCGCCGGCACGCCGTCCTGGGACGGACGGTGTCCGTTGCCGTTGCGGGAGGGCGGCAGGATCGCGTCCGCCGTGTTGACCCGGGGCAGGGCATACGGATGCTCGTCGGCCAGCCAGCCGAGCATCTGCTCGCGGACCGCGACGCGCACCGTCCAGATGTCGTCCGCGTCCTTGGCCGTCACCAGGGCCCGCACCTCCATGGTGCTCGGGGTGCTGTCCGTGACGGACAGGTTGTAGGCGCGCCCGTCCCAGGCCGGGCACTCGCGCAGGATGTCGCGGAGCTTCTCGCGCATCGCCTCCACGGGCGCGGAGTGATCGACGTGCCAGAAGACGATGCCCGTCATCTGCGGGGTGCCGCGCGACCAGTTCTCGAACGGCTTGGACGTGAAGTACGACACCGGCATGGTGATGCGGCGCTCGTCCCAGGTGCGGACGGTCAGGAAGGTCAGGGTGATCTCCTCGACCGTGCCCCACTCGCCGTCCACCACCACGGTGTCGCCGATGCGCACCATGTCGCCGAAGGCGATCTGGAACCCCGCGAACATGTTGCTCAGCGTGGACTGCGCGGCGACACCGGCGACGATGCCGAGGATGCCGGCCGAGGCCAGCAGCGAGGCACCCGCCGCTCGGAACGCCGGGAACGTCAGCAGCATGCTCGCCGCGGCCACCACACCGACGACCGCGGACACCACCCGCATGATCAGTGTCACCTGCGTACGCACCCGGCGGACCCTGGCCGGGTCACGGTGGGCCCGGGCGCTGGCGTACCGGCTGTACGAGGTCTCGACGATCGCGGCAGCGATACGGATCATCAGCCAGGCGGCCGACCCGATCAGTACCAGGGTCAGCGTCCGGCCGATGGCCTCGTCGCGGCTCGGAAGCAGTTCCGCCTCGTCGTACGACCCTCTCAGCAGGGCCGCGAAAAGGACCAGCATGTAGGGGATGCGGCCACGGCGGAGCAGGCCCCACAGCGGGGTCTCGTGGTGTCGTTCGTCGGCCTTGCGCAGCAGGAAGTCGGTGGCCCAGCCGATCACCAGCGTGAGCACGACCGAGCCACCGACCACGATCAGCGGTCGTAGCAGGTTCTCCATGCCCCCGAACCTAACCGGCTCCCGGGGTGCATGAACATGTGACTTCCGCTGCGTCGGGGGGGGGTGCCGTGATCCCGGCTCGTCACACCCGGCTGGCACCATGGCCTCATGAACATCATGCTTTTTCACTCGGCCTTCGGGCTGCGGCCCGCGGTGCTCCAGGCCGCTGACCGGCTGCGCTCGGCCGGACACGAGGTGTGGACGCCCGGCCTCTTCGAGGGGCGCACGTTCGAGTCGGTCGAGGAGGGCATGGAGCACAAGGAGAAGATCGGCAAGGAGGAGCTGCTGAAGCGGGCCGTGCTGGCCGCCGCTCCCTACTCCGAGCGCGGGCTGGTGTACGCCGGGTTCTCGCTCGGCGCCTCCATCGCCCAGACCCTCGCCCTCGGCGACGACAAGGCGCGCGGCCTGCTGCTCCTGCACGGCACGTCGGACATCGCGCCGGACGTCACGGCGGACGACCTGCCGGTCCAGCTGCACGTGGCGGAGCCGGACCCCTTCGAGACGGACGACTGGCTCAGCGCCTGGTACCTCCAGATGGGCCGGACCGGCGCCGACGTGGAGGTGTACCGGTACGCCGGGGCCGGCCACCTCTACACCGACCCCGACCTGCCCGACTACGACGAGGAGGCCGCCGAGGCCACCTGGCGGGTGGCGCTCGGCTTCCTCGAAACCCTGTAGCGTCGGTTACACCGGGTCGTAGGTGCGCTCGACCTTCTGCGTGCCGCTGCGGGTGCGGTACGAGCGGGACCACTTGGCGCTCGCGTCGCGCTTCGCGCGGTCGGAGACGACGTAGAAGTCCATCTGCGCGCGCTCGGCCGTGATGTCCAGGACGCCGTAGCCGTGGCGGTCGGTGTCGACCCAGTGGACATGGCGGTTGGCGGCGCGGATGACCGGCGAGGCGACCGCGGAGACCGTGCCCTCCGGGACCTTGACGATGTCGTCGAGGTTGTCGGAGGTGACCGATGTGACGACGAACTCCGTGGCGGCGGACGGGGACAGCGGATACGTACCGGCGTCCACCGGCACATCGTTGGCCCAGGCCATGTGGATGTCGCCGGTGAGGAAGACGGTGTTGCGGATCGCGTTCGTGCGCAGGTGCGCCAGGATCTCGCGGCGGTCGTCGGTGTAGCCGTCCCACTGGTCGGTGTTGAGGGCGAGGCCCTCCTGCGGCAGGCCCAGCAGCTTGGCCAGCGGCTTCAGCAGATCGGCGGAGAGCGAGCCGACGGCGAACGGCGAGATCATCACCGAGTTGCCGACCAGCCGCCAGGTGGTGTCGGACGACTTCAGCCCCGCCTTGAGCCAGTCCAGCTGTGCGCGGCCGGTGAGCGTGCGGTCCGGGTCGTCGACCTCGCCGTTGCCGACCTTGACCTGCTGCGAGCGGAAGGAGCGCAGGTCCAGCAACGAGAGGTCGGCCAGCTTGCCGAAGCGCAGCCGGCGGTAGGTGGTGCCCGCGATCGCCGGGCGGACCGGCATCCACTCGAAGTAGGCCTGCTTGGCGGCGGCCTGGCGGGCGGACCAGGCGCCCTCCGCGCCCTCGGTGTGGTTCTCCGCGCCGCCCGAGAAGGCGTCGTTGGCGAACTCGTGGTCGTCCCAGATCGCGACGACCGGGGCGGTGGCGTGCAGCGCCTGGAGGTCCGGGTCGGTCTTGTAGCGGGCGTGCCGGGTGCGGTAGTCGGCGAGCGTGACGATCTCGTGGGCCGGGGCGTGCGGGCGGACGACCTTGCCGCGGGTGCCGTACTCGCCGGTGCCGTACTCGTAGATGTAGTCGCCCAGGTGCAGCCAGGCGTCCAGGTCGCCGCGGGCCGCGAGGTGCCGGTAGGGGGAGAAGTAGCCGGCCTCCCAGTTGGCGCAGGAGACGACGCCGAAGCGCAGGCCCGTGACGGCCGCGTCGTGCGCGGGGGCGGTGCGGGTGCGTGCGGTGGGGGAGTCGGTGCTGCCGGCCGAGAAGCGGAACCAGTAGTCGGTGCCCGGCTTGAGGCCGCGGATGTCGGCCTTCACGGTGTGGTCGGAGGCGGCGGTCGCGGTGGTGGAGCCCTTGGCGACGACGGTGGTGAACGCCTTGTCCTCGGCGACGGTCCAGCTCACCTCGGTGTCCGGGCCGGCTCCGGAGCCGGGTATCGCCTCCGGGACCGGGGTGACGCGGGTCCACAGCAGGATGCCGTCGGGCAGCGGGTCACCGGAGGCGACGCCGTGCAGGAAGGCGGGGGCCTGGTCGGCGGCGCGCGCCGGCAGGGTCGCCGCCAGCGGCCCGGCCAGGACAGCGGTCGCCGCCGCGGCCTTGACGACCGTACGGCGGCGCGGGGTGAGGGAGTTGAGGCCCTCTGACGTATTCGATGATCTGTATCGACTGGTCACGACCGATCAGGTTACTGGTCGGTATGCGCCAGAGCGGGCGAACTCCCGAAGTTCGCCCGCTCTTCATGCGGAGGGTCAAATTCCCCCGAGGGGTCAGCCCTTGAGGGCCGCGTCCACCGCCTTGTTGAACTCCTCCACCGACCACGGCAGGTTGGGGCTGGAGGTTTCGAGCTGCTTGCCGTCCATCACGAAGCCCGGGGTGCCCTGGACGCCGTCCTTGTTGTCGTCGAAGGTCTTCGACATGGCCATCGCCCAGGCGTCGTAGGTGCCCTTCTCGACAGCGTCCTGGAACTTCTTGTTGTCCTTCAGCTCGGGTACGGTGTTCGCGACCTTGATGAGGTAGCTGTCGTCCTTGAACTTGTCGGTCGTCTCCTCCGGGTGGTACTTGGCCGAGTACAGCGCGGCCTTGTAGTCGAGGAACGCCTTGTCGCTCACGTTCAGCGCGGCCCCCAGGGCGCTCATGGCGTTCTTGGAGCCCTCGCCGTTGTCCTTGTTGTCGAGGAACGTGGCGCCGATGAACTGCATCTTGTACTTGCCGTCGTCGATGTCCTTCTTCATGGTCGGGCCGACGGCCTGCTCGAACTGGGCGCAAATGGGGCAGCGCGGGTCCTCGTAGACCTTCAGGGTCTTCTTGGCCGCGTCCTTGCCGATGACGACCGTGGTGCCGTCGGTGCCCGTGGTGTTGGCCGGGGCGGTGACCTTGGCGTCCTTCTGGCCCTCCCAGTAGCTGGGCTTGTTGGCCTGGACGACCGCGTAGCCGATGCCGCCGGCTATCGCCAGGACGCCGACGATGGAGCAGGCGACGACGATCTGCCGCTTGGTCTTCGCCCGCTTGGCCTCGCGCTCGCGCTCGATGCGCAGCCGCTCGCGGGCCGCCGTCTTCGCAGCCTGGGTGTTCCGCTTGCTCATAGTGATGTTCTCCGTGGGGGAAGCGCACAGCCGTGTGTGTGCGGGATGTGTAGGGGGACTGCCGGTGCTCGAAAGGGCCGCAGGGGGCACGGGGCCTGCCGCGAGGGCGCGTGCCCCAGCGGAGGCGAGTCGCCTCAACGAGGCGAGTGCCTTACGCGAAGGCGGGTGAGCACGGCGGTCCACGCCGTCCCAGGGAGTACGTGAGGATCCGGTCGCGGGCGCTGGGCGTACGGTCCGCGGCGCGCGAGGACGGCCGGCGTCCGGCGGGGGCCCGTTCCACGGTCACCGCGGCGACCGCCAGCAGCAGCGGACGGAACGTGGTCGCCGTCACCGCTCGCAGCAGCTGGCCCAGGGCCCGCTCGCCGCGGCGAAGCCAGACGGCGGCGAGGAGCCCGACGCCGATGTGCGCGCCGAGCAGCAGCCAGGCTGTGACGGGCTCGGTGTGGACGACCGCGGCCGCCAGCCGCTCGGTGCCGGTGGCCCCGGCCATCCGGGCCAGCGGCGAGCCGACCTCACCCCCGCGGCAGAGCACGTCCAGGCCGACCGCACGCAGGGGACCGGTGACCGGGCCGCCCGCCGGGCCGTAACAGGCGTGCTGGCCCGTGGTGAACACCGTGTCCGCGGCCAGTTCCAGCGGGATCAGCAGGGCCGCGATCCGTCCGAAGGAGCGCTCCCGGCCCGCCAGGGCGAACGCGATCACGAACACGGCGGTGGCGACCGCGGCCACCGTGCCCACCGGCAGCGGGGCCCGGGACAGCAGGACGTGCGACGCGGTGCTGAGCGTCACGACCACGGCCGTGAACAGCGCCGCGCGCACGGCTCTGAGCTGGATCCCGGATATGTCCATAGCGAAAGGAGTCTGTCATGGAGGCCTGTAAGAGACCCCTAAAGGATGCCTGTGAAAGGCCTTTCCGTCACAGCCCCGGAATCCGTCCGTTGCGGAACAGGTCCACGAAGGTCTGGTGGTCGGCACGCGCGCGTGCGCCGTAGGTGTGCGCGAAGTCGACCAGCAGGGGGGCGAAGCCCTCCTCGTCGGCCGCGATCGCCGCGTCGATGGCCCGCTCCGTGGAGAACGGCACCAGGGACTCGCCGGACTGGTCGTCCGCCGCCGAGTGCATCGTGGCCGTCGCCCGGCCGAGGTCGGCCACCACCTGGGCGATCTCCTCCGGGTCGTCGATGTCGCCCCAGTCGAGGTCCACCGCGTACGGTGAGACCTCGGCCACCAGCTGGCCCGCGCCGTCCAGCTCGGTCCAGCCCAGCCACGGGTCGGCGTGCGCCTGCAGGGCGCGCTGGGAGATGACCGTGCGGTGCCCCTCGTGCTGGAAGTACCCGCGGATCGCCTGGTCCGTGAGGTGCCGGGAGACCGCCGGGGTCTGGGCCTGCTTGATGTAGATCACGACATCGTTCTCCAGGGCGTCGCTGTGCCCCTCCAGCAGGATGTTGTACGAGGGCAGCCCCGCCGAGCCGATGCCGATGCCGCGCCGGCCGACGACGTCCTTCACGCGGTAGGAGTCCGGGCGCGTCAGCGAGCTGTCCGGCAGCGTCTCCAGGTAGCCGTCGAAGGCGGCGAGGACCTTGTAGCGCGTGGCCGCGTCCAGCTCGACGGAGCCGCCGCCCGAGGCGAAGCGGCGCTCGAAGTCGCGGATCTCCGTCATCGAGTCCAGCAGGCCGAAGCGGGTCAGCGAGCGGGCGTCACGCAGCGTGTCCAGCAGCGGACCCTGTGCCGTGTCCAGGGTGAACGGGGGCACCTCGTCGCTCTTCGCGCCCGTCGCCAGGGCGTGGATCCGCTCGCGGTAGGCGACCGCGTAGATCGTCACCAGCTCGGAGATCTGCTCGTCGCTGAGCGCCTTCGCGTAGCCGATCAGCGCGATGGAGGCGGCGAGGCGCTTGAGGTCCCAGGTGAAGGGGCCGACGTAGGCCTCGTCGAAGTCGTTGACGTTGAAGATCAGGCGGCCGTTGGCGTCCATGTACGTGCCGAAGTTCTCCGCGTGCAGGTCGCCGTGGATCCACACGCGCGAGGTGCGCTCGTCCAGGTACGGTCCGCCCCGCTTCTCCTCGTGGAGGTCGTGGTAGAAGAGGCCCGCCGTCCCCCGGTAGAAGGCGAAGGCCGAGGCCGCCATCTTGCGGAACTTCACGCGGAACGCGGCCGGGTCGGCGGCCAGGAGCTCGCCGAAGGCGGTGTCGAAGACGGCGAGGATCTCCTCGCCGCGGTGCTCGTCGTCGAGCTGCGGGAACGACATCGCTGGGTGCCTCCTGGTGCATGCGTTTCGGGGCGGCAGGTCCGCCCTCTGCCTAACGTGCGGCGGCCCGCGGGAGTGCCCGCGAACCCTCGCATGAAGGTACGCGGGTCGGCCCTCCGGGTGTCAGTGCCGAGGCATAGACTTCGACGCTGTCCCCCAGACTGTCCGCAGCCTGCCGGGCCCCATTTGCCGTCTGTTTTCTCTGGAGGCCGCAGCCGTGTCAAAGCCGCCGTTCACGCACCTGCACGTCCACACCCAGTACTCGCTGCTGGACGGTGCCGCGCGGCTGAAGGACATGTTCAACGCGTGCAATGAGATGGGCATGACGCACATCGCCATGTCCGACCACGGCAACCTCCACGGCGCGTACGACTTCTTCCACACGGCCCAGAAGGCCGGTGTGACCCCGATCATCGGGATCGAGGCCTATGTCGCGCCCGAGTCCCGGCGCAACAAGCGCAAGATCCAGTGGGGCCAGCCGCACCAGAAGCGGGACGACGTCTCCGGTTCCGGTGGTTACACCCACAAGACCATGTGGGCCGTGAACAGCACCGGCCTGCACAACATCTTCCGGCTGTCCTCCGACGCGTACGCCGAGGGCTGGCTGCAGAAGTGGCCCCGGATGGACAAGGAGACCATCTCCCAGTGGTCCGAGGGGATCGTCGCCTCCACCGGCTGCCCCTCCGGCGAGGTCCAGACCCGGCTGCGCCTGGGCCACTTCGACGAGGCCCTGAAGGCCGCCGCCGACTACCAGGACATCTTCGGCAAGGACCGCTACTTCCTGGAGCTGATGGACCACGGCATCGAGATCGAGCACCGGGTCCGCGACGGCCTCCTGGAGATCGGCAAGAAGCTCGGCATCCCCCCGCTGGTCACCAACGACTCGCACTACACGTACGCGCACGAGGCGAGCGCCCACGACGCCCTGCTGTGCATCCAGACCGGCAAGAACCTCTCCGACCCCGACCGCTTCCGGTTCGACGGCACCGGCTACTACCTGAAGTCCACCGACGAGATGTACGCCATCGACTCCTCGGACGCCTGGCAGGAGGGCTGCGCCAACACCCGCCTGATCGCCGAGATGGTCGACACCACGGGCATGTTCGAGAAGCGCGACCTCATGCCCAAGTTCGACATCCCCGAGGGGTACACGGAGGTCAGCTGGTTCCGCGAGGAGACCCTGCGCGGCATGCACCGCCGCTTCCCGGACGGCATCCCGGACGACCGCATGAAGCAGGTCGAGTACGAGATGGACACCATCATCTCGATGGGCTTCCCGGGCTACTTCCTCGTGGTCGCCGACTTCATCATGTGGGCCAAGAAGCAGGGCATCGCGGTCGGCCCCGGCCGAGGCTCCGCGGCCGGCTCGATCGTCGCCTACGCCCTCGGCATCACCGACCTCGACCCCATCCCGCACGGCCTGATCTTCGAGCGGTTCCTCAACCCCGAGCGCATCTCCATGCCCGATGTCGACATCGACTTCGACGAGCGCCGGCGCGTCGAGGTGATCCGGTACGTGACGGAGAAGTACGGCGCCGACAAGGTCGCCATGATCGGCACGTACGGCACCATCAAGGCCAAGAACGCGATCAAGGACTCCGCGCGCGTGCTGGGCTACCCGTACGCGATGGGCGACCGCCTCACCAAGGCCATGCCCGCCGACGTCCTCGGCAAGGGCATCAACCTCGACGGCATCACCAACCCCGAGCACCCCCGCTACTCGGAGGCGGGCGAGATCCGGGCGATGTACGAGAACGAGCCGGACGTGAAGAAGGTCATCGACACCGCCAAGGGCGTCGAGGGCCTGGTCCGGCAGATGGGCGTGCACGCCGCCGGCGTGATCATGTCCAGCGAGACCATCACCGACCACGTGCCCGTCTGGGTCAGGCACACGGACAAGGTCACCATCACCCAGTGGGACTACCCGAGCTGCGAGTCGCTCGGCCTGCTGAAGATGGACTTCCTCGGCCTGCGCAACCTGACGATCATGGACGACGCCGTCAAGATGGTGAAGTCCAACAAGGGGGTCGACATCGACCTCCTGAGCCTCCCGCTCGACGACCCCACGACCTTCGAACTGCTCCAGCGCGGCGACACCCTCGGTGTCTTCCAGTTCGACGGCGGCCCCATGCGCTCCCTGCTCCGGCTGATGAAGCCGGACAACTTCGAAGACATCTCCGCCGTGTCGGCCCTGTACCGCCCGGGCCCCATGGGCATGAACTCCCACACGAACTACGCGCTGCGCAAGAACGGCCAGCAGGACATCACGCCCATCCATCCCGAGCTGGAGGAGCCGCTCAAGGAGGTCCTGGACGTCACCTACGGCCTGATCGTCTACCAGGAGCAGGTGCAGAAGGCCGCCCAGATCATCGCCGGCTACTCGCTCGGCGAGGCCGACATCCTCCGCCGCGTGATGGGCAAGAAGAAGCCCGAGGAGCTGGCGAAGAACTTCGTCCTCTTCCAGGAGGGCGCCCGCAAGAAGGGCTTCAGCGACGAGGCCATCCAGGCCCTGTGGGACGTGCTGGTCCCCTTCGCCGGCTACGCGTTCAACAAGGCGCACTCCGCCGCCTACGGACTCGTCTCGTACTGGACGGCCTACCTCAAGGCGAACCACCCCGCCGAGTACATGGCCGCGCTGCTCACGTCCGTGAAGGACGACAAGGACAAGTCGGCCGTCTACCTCAACGAGTGCCGCCGCATGGGCATCAAGGTGCTCCCGCCGGACGTCAACGAGTCGATGTCCAACTTCGCGGCCCAGGGCGACGACGTGATCCTCTTCGGCCTCTCCGCCGTCCGCAACGTCGGTACGAACGTGGTCGAGTCGATCATCAGGTGCCGCAAGGCCAAGGGGAAGTACGTCTCCTTCCCGGACTACCTCGACAAGGTGGAGGCGGTGGTCTGCAACAAGCGCACCACCGAGTCGCTGATCAAGGCCGGCGCCTTCGACGCCATGGGCCACACCCGCAAGGGCCTCACCGCCCACTACGAGCCGATGATCGACAACGTGGTCGCGGTCAAGCGCAAGGAGGCCGAGGGGCAGTTCGACCTCTTCGGCGGCATGGGCGAGGCCGAGACCAGCGAGCCGGGCTTCGGACTCGACGTGGAGTTCTCCCCCGACGAGTGGGACAAGACCTATCTGCTCGCCCAGGAGCGGGAGATGCTCGGTCTGTACGTTTCCGACCACCCGCTGTTCGGTCTGGAGCACATCCTGTCCGACAAGGCCGACGCGGGCATCTCCCAGCTGACCGGAGGTGAGCACTCCGACGGGGCGGTCGTCACCATCGGGGGCATCATCTCGGGCCTGCAGCGCAAGATGACCAAACAGGGCAACGCCTGGGCCATCGCCACCGTCGAGGACCTCGCCGGCTCGATCGAGTGCATGTTCTTCCCCGCGACCTACCAGCTGGTCTCGACCCAACTCGTCGAGGACGCCGTGGTGTTCGTCAAGGGCCGCCTCGACAAGCGGGAGGACATCCCGCGGCTCGTGGCGATGGAGCTGATGGTGCCGGACCTGTCGAACGCGGGCACCAACGCGCCGGTGATCCTCACCATCCCGGCCACCCGGGTCACCCCGCCGCTGGTCAGCCGCCTCGGTGAGGTGCTCAGTCACCACAAGGGCGACAGCGAGGTCCGGATCAAGCTCCAGGGGCCGACCAAGACGACCGTGCTGCGGCTGGACCGGCACCGGGTGAAGCCGGACCCGGCGCTCTTCGGTGACCTGAAGGTGCTGCTCGGCCCGTCCTGCCTGGCCGGGTGACGCAGGGATCTCGATGCGTTCGAGGGGCGTACCCGGCATCGGGTACGCCCCTCGTGCGTATGCGTGTCGTGTGGGCTCAACAGCCCGTCACGCAGACGTCAGTTGTGGCCGAAGCTGCGCTTTCGCTTGCCGGACGGTGCCATCTCGCCGGGGGTCACCTCGACCTCGGCCTGGGGCTCCGTCTGCGAGGCGGGGCTGCGGTCCGCCCGCTGACCACGCTCGGTCGGACGCTGCTGCTTACGGTCACGGTTCTTGTTCTTGGCCATGGTGATGCCTCCTGTGGGGGACTAGGGGCCAGGGCCGGGACCAGATTCACACAGGCCGACAACGATCGCATGTCGGACAATTACCGTGCGTGACAGGGGTGGTCGGAGCGGGAAGTCCCGAAACGCCACGCCGAAGATCGAGTTCCGGCCGTTAACCTCCGTGCCGTCGGGCAGACTCGAAGCAGGCCCGAAGCAAACCTCCTGGGAAGAGGGTGAGTCGCGTGGACCGCTGCATCGTCCTGGTGGACGCTGGGTATCTGCTGGGAGCCGCGGCGAGTCTCCTCGCCGGGGAGCCCTCGCGGTCCCGCATCACCGTCGACCACACCGCCCTCATCCAGGGGCTGCGTGAACGCGCCGAGTCCGACACCGAGCAGCCGCTGCTGCGCATCTACTGGTTCGACGGCGCCCCCGACCGCGTCCCGCAGCCCGAGCACCGCAGACTGCGCGTGATGCCCCGGGTCACCGTCCGGCTCGGCGCCCTGACCCGCAGTGACGGCCGCTGGGCGCAGAAGGGCGTGGACGCCGCGATGCACGCCGAGCTCACCGAACTGGCCCGCAACCGCGCCTGCTCCGACGTCGTCCTCGTCACCGGCGACGGCGATCTGCTGCCCGGCATGATGGCTGCCAAGGAGCACGGCGTCGCCGTCCACCTGTGGGCCGTCCAGGCCGCCGACGGTGACTACAACCAGTCCGAGGACCTGGTCGCCGAGGCCGACGAGCGGCGCGTCCTGGACCGCACGTGGATCACCAAGGCCGTCCGCGCCAAGGACTACACCGGGGTGTGCGCCCCGCAGCCCGCGCCCCGGCCCGAGATCGCCGCGATCCTCTCCGCGCCGCTGCCCGAGTCCGCGCTCGGCGCCCCGGCCGAACGACCCGCCCCGCAGCCCCGCCACCCGGGGGGCGGCCCCGGGCAGAACGGCACGGAGGAGCGGGTCGCCGCCAAAGGCGTCCCCACGCCCAAAGACCTGGCCGCCCTGCGCGCCCCCGGCACCCAGCCCGCCCAGCCCCCCGCCTCCGCCACCCTCCGGTGGTCCTCCGACAAAGGCTGGGTCGACCGGCCCACGGCCGAACCTCCCGAGGCCGCCTCGATGCCGACGCTCGCCCAGCTGACCACGGCCGAGCAGCGGTGGGCCGACCGCGAGGAGGACATCACCACCGTCGGCGGTGACCCGTACGAGGTGGGGCAGGTCTTCGCCCGGCGCTGGGTCGAGCGCCTGGGCGACCAGAGCCACCTGCAGAAACTGTCCGGGATGTACCCCCGCGTCCCGCACCGCGTCGACGGGGAGCTGCTGCGCTACGCCGCCCGATTCGGCCTGCTCGCCCACAAGGACGACCAGATCGACGAGCGGGACCGTTACGCCATCCGGGCCGGCTTCTGGCGGGAGATCAGCGTGCGCACGGGCGTGGAGCACCCACCCCTCGACGCCTGAGTTCTTTGCCGACGGATTTCCCGGTATGGACCGACCCGAGAGCGGACCGGGGTCGCCGACCCCGTAGTCTCGTCCCTTGTGAGTAAGCGCGCGGCACAGGCATTTCGGCACGATGGTGACGTCGTGTGCGCGGTGCGCGGGCTGACCAAGACCTATCCGGCGGTCCGGGGCCGGCGCGGCACCCCGGGAACACCCGAGGTCCGGGCCACGGACGACGTGACGCTGGACATCCGCCGCGGCGAGATCTTCGGCCTGCTCGGTCCCAACGGGGCCGGCAAGTCCACCCTCGTGCGCCAGATGACCGGGCTGATGCGGCCCGACCGCGGCAGCGTGGAGATCCTCGGGCACGACATCGTCCGCCACCCCGAGCGGGCCGCGCGGATCCTCGCCTACCTCGGGCAGGAGTCGACCGCCCTCGACGAGCTGACCGTGTCGCTCGCCGCCGAGACCACCGGGCGGCTGCGCGGCCTGGACGTACGGCACGCGCGGGCCGAGCGGGACGCCGTCCTCGACGAGCTGGGCCTCGCGCCGCTCGCCGGGCGGCCGCTGAAGAAGCTCTCCGGGGGCCAGCGGCGCCTGGCGTGCTTCGCGGCGGCCCTGGTGGGGGAACGGCCGCTGCTCGTGCTCGACGAGCCGACCACCGGCATGGACCCGGTGGCGCGGCGGGCCGTGTGGTCCGCCGTCGACCGGCGCCGGGCCGAACACGGGACGACCGTGCTGCTCGTGACCCACAACGTCATCGAGGCCGAGACGGTGCTCGACCGGGTGGCCGTCCTCGACCGGGGGCGGGTGATCGCCTGCGACACCCCCGCCGGGCTCAAGGAGCAGGTCGCCGGTGAGGTGCGTGTCGACCTGGTGTGGCGGGACGCGGCTCCGCTGCACGTGCCCGAGGTGGCCGCGCTGAAGGACCGCGTCGTGGAGTCGGGCCGCCGCTGGACGCTGCGGCTCGGGCCCGAGGAGGCCCGGACGGTCGTCGCGACCGTCACCGGCGGGGCCGCCTTCGCCGCCCTGGACGACTTCACCCTGACCACCCCCAGCCTGGAGGACGTGTACCTCGCCCTCGGCGGGGCCGTGCAGCAGGGGCTGGTGAAGGCATGAGCGTGAGGACACCCGGCGCGCGGCCCGTGAGCAGACCTGCCGCCGCATACGTACCGAACAGACGACTGCCGCAGTGGACCCGAGCGAAGGGGAGCAGCGCGACGTGAGTGTCGTACCCGCCGATGTCCTGCCGGGCAGTGCCCTGGCCGTGGAGGAGCCCGCCGCGTGTGCGGTCGAGCTCGGGCCTCGGGCGCGGCTGTGGCCGTCGCTGGCGGCCGTGTACCGGGCCCAGCTGTCCCGGGCGCGGGTGGCGCGGATCCCGCTGCTGTTCGTGGCGACCTTCCAGTCGGTCGGGATCATGATCCTGATGCGCGGGGTCGTGGACGACGGGGCGGAGGCGCAGGCCGTCGTCGCCGGGTCGTCGGTCCTGGTGGTCGCCTTCGTCGCGCTGAATCTGCTCGCGCAGTACTTCGGGCAGCTGCGGGCCAGCGGCGGACTCGACCACTACGCCACGCTGCCGGTGCCGCCGGCGGCCGTGGTGCTGGGCGCGGCGGGCGCGTACGCCTCGTTCACCGTGCCCGGGACCGTCGTGACCGCGCTGTTCGGCTGTGTGCTGTTCGGGCTGCCGATGGCCCATCTGTGGGTCCTCATGGCCGTGATCCCGCTCGCGGGCGCCGCACTCGCCGGGCTCGGGGCGGCGCTGGGGCTGCTCGCGCCCCGGCCGGAACTGGCCACGCTGCTCGGGCAGCTGGGCATGTCGGCGGCGCTGCTGCTGGGCGTGCTGCCGGCGGACCGGATGCCGGAGGCCGTGCGTTTCACGCGGGACCTGCTGCCGTCGACGTACGGCGTGGAGGCCTTCGCGCGGACGTTCGGGCCGCACCCCGACTGGGCCTTCGTGCTCGGTGACCTCGCGGTGTGCGGGGTCGTGGGCGTCGTCTCGCTGGCCGTGGCGACCTGGGCGTACCGCCGGGCGGCCGTCCGTTGAGCGCGGAGCGGTCCTCCGGTGACGCGGCGCACGAGCGGGGCTGGCACGATGGCAGGGTGACCGCACCACTGACTCCGCCACCGCCCCCGCATGAACACTCCGCACAGGGTGCGTGGCAGCCGCCGGCCGACGGGCCTCGGGCTCCCGGTTCCCAGCACGCCGAGTACGCCGGGCACGGCTGGTACGGACAGGACGGCCCCGGAATGAGGACGGAACTGCGGGAGGCCGCCGTGATCGCGGTGGCCGTGGCGCTCGGCGGGGTGCTGCTCGGAGTGCTGTGGTGGTGGCTCGCGCCGCACGTGCCGCTGGTCGGCGACGTGGTCGAGAAGAACTGGGTCGTCTACCTCAAGGACACCGAGGGGGAGCAGGCCATCGGCGTCGACGGCACGTTCACGCTGCTGGGCCTGTGCTTCGGCGCCGTCAGCGCGCTGGTCGTCTTCCTGCTGCGGCGGCGCGGGGGCGTGCCGCTGGTGGTGGGGCTGGCCCTCGGAGGCCTGCTCGGGTCGCTGCTCGCCTGGCGGGTCGGGGTGTGGCTCGGGCCCGCCGAGGACGTGATCGCACACGCGCGCGAAGTCGGGCGGGGCGTGACCTTCACCGCGCCGCTGAAGCTGGGCGCTAAGGGCGCGTTGCTGGCGTGGCCGCTCGCCGCGCTGGTGCTCCACCTCGGGCTCATGGCGCTGTTCGGGCCCCGCGACCCGGAACCGGAGTTTCCCCACGGGCCGCATCAGGCACCGCCCGCCGCGTAAGCGCACGGCGTGGCGGCCGGGGGCGGGTGGGTCCGCAGCCCGGCGTGGCGGGGGTGCCCGCGGCTGGGGTGGCTGGGCGCCCGCAGGCTAGGCGCGTGCGGCGGGTGGCGGGGGCGCCTGCGGCTGGGGTGGCTTGGCGCCTGCAGGCTAGGCGCGTGCGGCGGGTGGCGGGGGCTGGGGTGGCTTGGCGCCTGCAGGCTAGGCGCGTGCGACGGGGGCCAGGACCGCCTCCGTCAGCTTGGCCAGGTCCTCCGGGGCGAGCTCCACCTCCAGGCCCCTCCGGCCCGCCGAGACGCAGATCGTCGGGTGGGACGAGGCCGACTCGTCGAGGACCGTCGGGAGCTTCTTGCGCTGGCCCAACGGGGAGATGCCGCCCCGGACATAGCCCGTCGTGCGTTCCGCGAGCGCCGGGTCGGCCATCGCCGCGCGTTTGCCGCCCACGGCCGCGGCCAGCGCCTTCAGGTCCAGTTGGCCCGCCACCGGGACCACCGCGACCGTCAGGGCGCCGTCGACGTCCGCGACCAGGGTTTTGAAGACGCGGTCGGGGGAGACGCCCATGGCCTCGGCCGCCTCCTCGCCGTAGGAGGGGTGCGCGGGGTCGTGGTCGTAGGAGTGGACCGTGTACGTCACGCCCGCCTCCGTGAGGGCCACCGTCGCGGGGGTGCCGCCCGGCTGGTGCTGCTTCTTCGACTTCTTCGCCATGCGGATCCGCTCAGTTGAGGCTCATCGGGCCGCGCGTCAGCTCCGACGCGGGCAACGACGGCAGACTACGGATGATCGCCGTCTCGGAGCGAAGGAGTTTCAGCTCGTCGCGCAGGCGGGACGCCGTGTCGGGAGCCTGGAGCAGCCGTTGCTTGGTCGGGGTGTCCAGCATCATCGCCGCCGCCACGAGGTACGACACCACGCCCGGCTCGTCCGGCAGGTCGGCCTCCGTCGCAAGAGACCGCTCCCGCGCCCCGGCCAGCCGCTTCTGATACTGGCGGAAGGACCGCAGCACGCCTTCGGCCAGCGGCGCGGCCTCGTCGCCCGGTTCCTCGTCCAGCGGCTCCAGCTCGGCCGTCAGGAAGGGCCCGGACGCCTCGACCGACAGCAGCTTCACCCGGGTCGTGCCGGTCGCCAGGACCTCGAAGGAGCCGTCGGTGCGCTCCCGGATCGTCGCCGCGTCGGCGATGCAGCCCACCTTGTGGAACGCATTGACCGGGTCCGCGCCGAAACCGGCCGAGGGTCCCCGCTCGGGCAGGGCGGTCGGATCGGGCATGCCGGGCGCGGTCGAGGCCACCTCGTGGCCGTCGCGGATCGCCACGACGGCGAACCGGCGCGGCTCGTCCTCGGGCGTCTTCAGCAGCTCGCGCATCATGGCGCGATACCGCTCCTCGAAGACGTTGAGCGGAAGCACGAGCCCCGGGAACAGCACCGTGTTCAGGGGGAAGAGGGGGAGCCGGACGGTGGTCACGACGCAAAAGCCTAATGGTCGCCGGGACGGACTCGACCGCCCCGTTCACTCCGTGGATGCCAGGACGGGTCCCCGGCGACCGCGGACCGCACGTCCTCGCACACCCGCAGGAAGTGCCCGAGCGGGTCGTCCGACACCTGGTCCCAGGGGAAGGACGTGGCGTACGGGCCGTTCAGGCGCAGCTGCTCGACGGCGTCCGGCCAGCGCTCCAGGCGCACCAGGACGAAGATCAGCAGGTTCCGCATCCGGGCCGGCCAGGGGTCGTGGGCCGGCAGTCGCGGGGACAGCGCGATCGCCCGGTCGGCGGCCGCGTCCAGCCGCTCGCGCGGCACCTCGGGCCCGCAGTCGTCGGTGAGGTAGCCGAAGGCGGCCCGCAGCGGCAGGGCCTGGACGAGCGCGCCGGGGGGAGCGTCCTGGGCGGCCCGGTCGGCGAAGTCGAAGCACTCGCGGTGCGAGCCGTGCCAGGAGGAGGCCAGGTAGCGCAGGGCCGCCACATGACAGCCGTAGTGGTGCGGGGCACGGCGGACGGCAGCCGCCCACAGCTCCTCGAAGTACGTGTGCCCGGCCTGTGCGCCCCGGGCGTGGTCGAGCGCGAGCCGCCACGGCACCGGGTCGCGCTGGTCGCCCCGGGCCGCCGCCGTGATCAGCGGGCTCACCTCCCGCAGCAGCTCGGCCCGGGCCGGTGACTGCCAGGCGCGGTCCACCGCCAGCTGGGCCCCGACCAGCAGCGCGTCGGGGTCCTGCGGGGCGGTGGCGAGCCAGGCGTCCAGCCACTCGGGCCGGGAGCGGGCGAATGCGGCCAGCCGGGTCACGTACCGGTCGCGCCGCTCCCACTCCGAGGCCACGCGGGTGGCCAGGAGCAGCGAGGCGGCCGGGACGTGGTCGCCCCGGGCGGCGGCGACCAGCGCCGGGCTCAGCCGGGCGTCGGGCGCGTCGAGCAGCACCTCGTCGTCGGCGCACGGCTCGCCGGCGAGGTGGGGGGAGGTCCTTGCCATCCGGCTCGCGCGGATGAACGGGAGCTGCATTGCCATGGTGCCGACCATTGAAAGTCGGCTGGTCATGGCGGCGCCAGACTGTTCATGGAACCTGCGGAAAGTTGTACATCCGATGTTCAAGAGAACGTAAAATCGTGACAGTTCGACAACTGTGGTCACATCAGCACCATCAGTTGCGCCGCAGCAGCCGGGTCGCCCCCGCCGCCACCGTCGTGGCCAGGACCCAGCCCAGCAGAATCATCGCCGCCGCCAGCCATTGCCAGGGCCCCCGCAGCTGCCAGAACCCCACCTGGCCCAGGTCGATGACGGGCAGCAGCAGATCGAGGGTGAACAGCGTCGGGTTCCACTCCGGGTCCTCGCCCCGCTTCATCGGCGGATGCCCGGCCTGCGCGAAGGCGAGGGAGCCCGCCGCCCACAGCACCGCCATCCACACCGCGGCCCGGCCCGGCCGGTACCCGTAGGCGACCGTCCAGTCCTGCGCGTAGCCCCACAGCTTGGCCGCCATCGGCAGGCTCTCGCGGTGCCGGCGCTGCTTGGCCAGCAGCACCTCACGGGCGTCCTCGTCCTCCCCGCCGGCCCGCAGCACGGCCGCGAGCCGCTCGTACGGCTCCGGGTTGTACTCGGCGGTCGCCGCCGCCACCCACCGCAGCCGCTCGGCCGGCGGGAACGGTCCGCGCGGCACGAGGTTCTCGTAGGCGAAGCCGCCCATGTGCAGCCGCCCCGGGCCGGGCCAGGCGTCCGCCCGGTCCATCAGGTTGATGACCTTCGCCCCGGACAGCACCACCCGCCCGCGCACCGGCTGCTGTCCGAGGAACCGCAGCTCCGGCGTCTGCACCCGGCGCAGCGACAGCTCCTGGTCGTCCGTGAGGGTGAACCGGGCCCCCTCGAAGTCGACGGCGTCACCGAACCGGCCGTCGTCCAGCCGGATCCCGCCCTCGCACGCGAAGCGCTGGATGCGCGTCCCCTGCGCCGGGGTCATCCCGCTCATCGCCTGGGCGCCGACCCCCGCCGGCGTCAGATACAGGCTGCGCTCGACGGTCAGCTGCGGGGCGTTCAGCGCGAGCCGCTCGAACGGGTTGCTCAGCCGGGCGCCGCGCAGGCTCAGCGACACGCCGATGGTCGCGGCGCGCAGACTCAGCTCGCCGTGCGACTCCAGCAGCTCCGCCTGCAAGTCCTGGCCGACGGTCATGCCGTCCGCGGCGATCGACCGGCCGCTGTGATCCCGGTGCACGATCGCCTGGTTGAGCATCAGGTCCGTGCCGATCTGCGCGTCCGTGAGCCGGATGCCGTGGTGGAAGCGGCAGCGCGGCAGATGCAGATCGCCCTCCGTGTGCACCCGGGCCGCCTCCAGCCGGGGCACCGAGCAGTCCACCATGCGCAGGGTCGTGAAGCGGGCCTCCGGCAGTAGCACGTCCTGCTCGAACCGGCACCGGCGCATCTCGACGTACGGCACCACGGTGCCGCCCGCGAGGTCCAGGGAGCCGCTGACCTGCACTCCGATCAGCTTCAGCGACGACACGCGGCCGGCCAGGGCGGGCGGCCCGTCGAGGAGCAGCCAGCACACCATCCGGGCCCGGACGGTCCGCTCCCCGCCCCACGGGTGGCCGCCGTGCGGATCGTCGGCCACGGCGTCGCCGCAGCTCAGGTCGTACACGGTGCCGTTGCGGAAGGCCTGCCACATACCGGCCTCGGCGGCGGTCAGGTCGTCGGGCAGATCCCCGGCACGGATGCCGGCCCCCTCGGTCACAGCTTTTTCTCCCTCCCCAGGTACTCACGGGTCACTTGCCTCGTACACCAGTTCATGCCCGCTGTGTGACGACCCGAACACACGACGTGAAGGCGATCTTCCGGGCTCCCGCGGCGTTCTGTATCAGCCATTGATACGCGCGGACGACGTCTCACCCGGGTCTGAGAGAATTGAGCACGTGATCTCCCGAATCGATCTGCGCGGCGACGCCCTCGTCGAGGGCCCCGCCCTGCGTGACCTGCTGCCCCGAGCCGACTTCGACGTAGCGGCCGCCCTCGAGAAGGTGCGTCCGATCTGCGAGGACGTGCATCATCGGGGTGACGCGGCGCTGATCGACTTCGCCGAGCGGTTCGACGGGGTCAGGCTGGACCAGGTACGGGTACCGGCCGCCGCGCTCACCCGCGCGCTGGAGGAGCTCGACCCGGCCGTACGCGCGGCCCTGGAGGAGTCCATCCGCCGCGCCCGCACCGTCCACCGCGCGCAGCGCCGCGACACGCACACCACCCCGGTCGTGCCCGGCGGCTCCGTGACCGAGAAGTGGGTGCCGGTCGACCGCGTCGGGCTGTACGCGCCCGGCGGCCGGTCCGTCTACCCGTCCTCCGTGATCATGAACGTGGTGCCCGCCCAGGAGGCCGGCGTCGAGTCCGTCGCGCTCGCCTCTCCCGCCCAGGCCGAGTTCGGCGGCCTGCCCCACCCGACCATCCTCGCCGCCTGCGCGCTGCTCGGCGTCGACGAGGTCTACGCGGCCGGCGGGGCCACGGCCGTCGCGATGTTCGCCTACGGCACCGAGTCCTGCGCGCCCGCGAACATGGTCACCGGCCCCGGCAACATCTGGGTCGCCGCCGCCAAGCGCTACTTCACCGGCCGGATCGGCATCGACGCCGAGGCCGGCCCGACCGAGATCGCGGTCCTCGCCGACGACACGGCCGACCCGGTGCACGTCGCCTCGGATCTGATCAGCCAGGCCGAGCACGACCCGCTGGCCGCCGCTGTCCTGGTCACCGACTCCGTCGAGCTCGCCGACGCGGTCGAGAAGGAACTGGAGCCGCAGGTCGCGGCCACCCGGCACGTCGAGGACCGGATCGTCCCGGCCCTGTCCGGCCGGCAGTCCGCGATCGTGCTGGTCGACGGCATCGACGAGGGCCTCAAGGTGGTCGACGCGTACGGCGCCGAGCACCTGGAGATCCAGACGGCCGACGCCGCCGCCGTGGCCGACCGGGTCCGCAACGCCGGCGCGATCTTCATCGGCCCCTGGGCGCCCGTGTCGCTGGGCGACTACGCGGCCGGGTCCAACCACGTCCTGCCCACCGGCGGCTGCGCCTGCCACTCCTCGGGCCTGTCCGTCCAGTCCTTCCTGCGCGGCATCCACATCGTCGACTACACGCGCCAGGCGCTGGCCGACGTCGCGCACCACGTGGTCACGCTGGCCGAGGCGGAGGATCTGCCGGCCCACGGCGCGGCGATCAAGGCGAGGTTCGACTGGAAGGTTCCCCAGGGCAAGTGAACGACGTACGCATCGACGATCTCCCCGTACGGGACGAGCTGCGCGGCAAGTCCCCCTACGGCGCGCCCCAGCTGGACGTCCCCGTACGGCTGAACACCAACGAGAACCCCTACCCGCTGCCCGAGCCGCTGGTCGAACGCATCGCCGAGCGGGTCCGGGAAGCCGCCCGGAACCTCAACCGCTACCCGGACCGGGACGCGGTGGAGCTGCGCACGCGGCTGGCGGAGTACCTCACCGACACCTCCGGCCACGAGGTCGGCCCGGCCAACGTCTGGGCGGCCAACGGCTCCAACGAGGTCATCCAGCAGCTGCTGCAGACCTTCGGCGGACCGGGCCGCACCGCCATCGGCTTCGAGCCGTCGTACTCGATGCACGGCCTCATCTCGCGCGGCACCGGCACGGGCTGGATCTCCGGTCCGCGGGCCGAGGACTTCACCATCGACGTCGCCGCCGCCGAGAAGGCCATCGCCGAGAACCAGCCGGACGTCGTCTTCATCACCACCCCCAACAACCCCACCGGCACGGCCGTCCCGCCCGAGACGGTCCTCGCGCTGTACGAGGCCGCGCAGGCGGCGAAGCCGTCGATGGTCGTCGTCGACGAGGCGTACATCGAGTTCAGCCACGGCGACTCGCTGCTGCCGCTCCTTGAGGGCCGCCCGAACCTCGTCGTCTCCCGCACCATGTCGAAGGCGTTCGGCGCGGCGGGCCTGCGCCTGGGCTACCTCGCGGCGCACCCGGCCGTCGTCGACGCCGTCCAGCTGGTCCGGCTGCCCTACCACCTGTCGGCCGTGACCCAGGCGACCGCCCTGGCCGCCCTGGAGCACACCGGCACGCTGCTGGGCTACGTCGAGCAGCTCAAGACCGAACGGGACCGCCTGGTCACCGAACTGCTCGCCATCGGCTACGAGGTGACCGCGTCGGACGCGAACTTCGTGCAGTTCGGCCGGTTCGAGGACTCCCACGAGACCTGGCGGAAGATCCTCGACCGGGGCGTCCTGGTCCGGGACAACGGCGTGCCCGGCTGGCTCCGGGTCACCGCCGGAACCCCCGAAGAGAACGACGCGTTCCTCGACGCGGTACGTGAGTTGAAGAAGGAGCAGAGCACATGAGCCGCGTAGGCCGCACAGAGCGGGTGACCAAGGAGACCTCGGTCCTCGTCGAGATCGACCTCGACGGCACCGGGAAGACCGACATCAAGACCGGCGTCGGCTTCTACGACCACATGCTCGACCAGCTCGGCCGGCACGGTCTGTTCGACCTCACCGTGAAGACCGAGGGCGATCTGCACATCGACTCGCACCACACCATCGAGGACACCGCCCTCGCCCTCGGCGCCGCCTTCAAGCAGGCCCTCGGCGACAAGGTGGGCATCTACCGCTTCGGCAACTGCACGGTCCCGCTGGACGAGTCCCTCGCCCAGGTCACCGTCGACCTGTCCGGCCGCCCCTACCTCGTGCACACCGAGCCCGAGAAGATGGCGCCGATGATCGGCGAGTACGACACCACCATGACCCGGCACATCCTGGAGTCCTTCGTGGCCCAGGCGCAGATCGCGCTGCACGTGCACGTGCCCTACGGGCGCAACGCGCACCACATCGTGGAGTGCCAGTTCAAGGCGCTCGCCCGCGCACTGCGCTACGCCTCCGAGCGTGACCCGCGCGCGGCCGGCATCCTCCCGTCCACGAAGGGCGCCCTGTGAACGGCACCTCGACCCTGCTGATCGTCGTCGGTCTCTTCCTCGTCGGCGGGATCTACTCCTTCGTCAAGCAGAAGATGCCCAAGGGCCTCATCGTGCTGCTGTCGATCGGCGCCGCGATGTGCCTGGCGGCCGGTGTGGTGAGGCTGGAGGTGTGGAATTGAGCAGCCCGGTGAAGACGCGGAAGAAGGTCGTCGTCTTCGACTACGGCTTCGGCAACGTCCGTTCCGCCGAGCGCGCCCTCGCCCGCGCGGGTGCCGACGTCGAGATCACGCGCGACTACGACGAGGCCCTGAACGCCGACGGCCTGCTGGTGCCCGGCGTCGGGGCCTTCGCCTCCTGCATGACGGGCCTGCGCGAGGCCCGCGGCGACTGGATCGTCGACCGGCGGCTGTCCGGCGGCCGCCCGGTCATGGGCATCTGCGTCGGCATGCAGATCCTCTTCGCGCGCGGCATCGAGCACGGCGTGGAGAGCGAGGGCCTCGACGAGTGGCCCGGCTCGGTCGAGCCGCTCCAGGCCGAGATCGTGCCCCACATGGGCTGGAACACCGTCGAAGCGGCGCCCGGCTCGCAGCTGTTCGCCGGCCTCGACCCGGACGCCCGCTTCTACTTCGTGCACTCCTACGCCGTCCACGACTGGTCGCTTCAGACGCACAACCCGGCGATGACGGCCCCCAAGGTCACCTGGTCCACCCACGGCAAGCCGTTCGTCGCCGCCGTCGAGAACGGCGCCCTGTGGGCCACGCAGTTCCACCCCGAGAAGTCCGGCGACGCCGGAGCCCAGCTCCTCACCAACTGGATCGGAACACTGTGAGCAAGCTCGAACTCCTCCCCGCCGTCGACGTCCGGGACGGGCAGGCCGTCCGCCTGGTGCACGGCGAGTCCGGCTCGGAGACCTCCTACGGCTCCCCGCTGGAGGCCGCCCTCGCCTGGCAGCGCTCCGGCGCCGAATGGCTGCACCTGGTCGACCTCGACGCCGCCTTCGGCACCGGGAACAACCGCGAGCTGATCGCCGAGGTCGCCGGCGCCATGGACATCAAGGTGGAGCTGTCCGGCGGCATCCGCGACGACGAGACCCTCGCCGCCGCCCTCGCCACCGGCTGCAAGCGCGTCAATCTGGGCACGGCGGCCCTGGAGACGCCGGAGTGGGTCGCCAAGGTCATCGCCGAGCACGGCGACCAGATCGCCGTCGGTCTCGACGTCCGCGGCACGACCCTGCGCGGGCGCGGCTGGACCCGCGACGGCGGCGACCTCTACGAAACGCTGGAGCGCCTCGACAGGGAGGGCTGCGCGCGGTACGTCGTCACCGACATCGCCAAGGACGGCACGCTCCAGGGCCCGAACCTGGAACTGCTGCGCAACGTGTGCGCCGCCACCGACCGCCCGGTCGTGGCCTCCGGCGGGGTCTCCTCGCTCGACGACCTGCGCGCCATCGCCGACCTCGTCCCGCTCGGTGTCGAGGGGGCCATCGTCGGGAAGGCGCTGTACGCGAAGGCGTTCACCCTGGAAGAGGCCTTGGAGGCTGTGTCGTCATGACCGTGCGGCGTGTGCAGAGCGGAAGTCCCTGGGAAGAGTCCTTCGGTTTTGCACGTGCCGTCGCGGCGGGCGACCGTGTGCTGGTCGCGGGCACGACCGCGTTCAAGGGCGATGTGCTCTACGGCGAGGGCGACCCGTACGAGCAGGCCAAGGTGGCCTTCACCACCGCCCTGGAGGCGATCGCCGAGTTCGGGCTCCCGCCCGAGTCCGTGATCCGCACCCGTGTGTGCCTGGCACATGCCCGGGACGTCGACGCGGTGGGCCGGGCCCACAAGGAGATGTTCGACGCCGTGCGCCCGGTCACGACCCTGCTGGTCGTGCAGGGCTTCATCGACTCCCGGGTCCTGGTGTCGGTGGAAGTGGAAGCATTCAGAGGGACACCTTCCGAGGAACACTAGAGGAGCACGATTCATGACCCTGGCGGTCCGAGTCATCCCCTGCCTGGACGTGGACGACGGCCGGGTCGTCAAGGGCGTCAACTTCCAGAACCTGCGCGACGCGGGCGACCCCGTCGAGATGGCCAAGGTGTACGACGCCGAGGGCGCGGACGAGCTGACGTTCCTGGACATCACCGCCTCGTCGGGCAACCGCGAGACCACCTACGACGTGGTGCGCCGCACGGCCGAGCAGGTGTTCATCCCGCTCACGGTCGGCGGCGGCGTCCGCACCGCCGAGGACGTGGACAAGCTGCTGCGCGCCGGTGCGGACAAGGTCGGCGTCAACACGGCCGCGATCGCCCGCCCCGACCTGATCCGCGAGATCGCCGAGCGTTTCGGCCGCCAGGTCCTGGTCCTGTCGGTCGACGCCCGCCGCACCGAGTCGGGCTCCTTCGAGGTCACCACCCACGGCGGCCGCAAGGGCACCGGCATCGACGCCGTCGAGTGGGCCCACCGCGCCGCCGAACTGGGCGCCGGTGAGATTTTGCTCAACTCGATGGACGCCGACGGCACCAAGGACGGCTACGACCTGGAGATGATCCGGGCCGTACGCGAGCACGTCACCGTCCCGGTCATCGCCTCGGGCGGCGCCGGCAGGCTGACCGACTTCCCCCCGGCCGTCGAGGCGGGCGCGGACGCGGTCCTGGCGGCCTCGGTGTTCCACTTCGGCGACCTGCGCATCGGCCAGGTCAAGGAGACGCTGCGGGAGGCGGGGCACCCGGTGCGGTGACGCCCCCGTCTGCCGAGAGCCCCGGCCGCGTGGTGCGGCCGGGGCTCTCGTCTGTCCCTCGGAACCTCAGATCCCGAGCTGCTTTGTCTCCTGCAGCTTCGCGATCGCGTTCTCGTCACCGTCCAGCTCGACCTTGGCCGCGCTCTGACGGCCGTAGGAGAACAGGACCAGCTCCGACGGCTCGCCGGTCACGGTGACCACCGGGGTGCCGCGGTGGGCCACCGCCGTCTGGCCGTCGGGCCGGCGCAGGACCAGGCCCGTCGGGACGCCGCGGCCCATCAGCCGGGCGGTGCGCTCCAGGCGGGACCACAGGGCGTCCTGGAAGACCGGGTCGAGGTCGCGCGGGGACCAGTCGGGCTGGGCGCGGCGGACGTCCTCGGTGTGGACGTAGAACTCGATGATGTTCGACGCCTCGTCGACCGGCTTGAGGGAGAAGGGCGAGAAACGCGGCGGGCCCGTACGGATCAGCTGGATCAGCTCCTCGTACGGCTTGTCGGTGTACTCCGCCATCACCTTGTCCAGGCGAGACGCGAGCTGCTTGATCAGCATCCCGCCGGCGGCGTCCGGACGGCGCTCGCGCACCACCACGTGCGCGGCGAGGTCCCGGGTGGCCCAGCCCTCGCACAGGGTGGGCGCGTCCGGGCCCGCGGTCTCCAACAGGTCGGCGAGGAGAAGTCGTTCACGCTTGGCATGGGTCGACATGCGGCCAGCCTACGACCGGCCCGCCGGTCAGCCCAGCGGACGTGCCGTCGACGGTCCAGGGACGGTCCGTCCAGTGGACACTCGACCTGACCTGTCGCCGGCGCGCGGCACAATGGACGGCATGACCAGCACGCCCAGTCACCTCGACCCGGGGATCGCCGCGCGCCTCAAGCGCAGCCCCGACGGTCTCCTGCCCGCCATCGCCCAGCAGTACGACACCGGAGAGGTGCTGATGCTCGGCTGGATGGACGACGAGGCGCTGCACCGCACCCTGACCACCGGCCGGTGCACGTACTGGTCGCGCAGCCGCGGCGAGTACTGGGTCAAGGGCGACACCTCCGGCCACTTCCAGTGGGTGAAGTCCGTCGCGCTGGACTGCGACGCCGACACCGTGCTGGTCAAGGTCGACCAGGTCGGCGCCGCCTGCCACACCGGCGCGCGCACCTGTTTCGACGAGGACGTGCTCCTCAAGGACGGCGGTCCCGCCGGCTCCGCCACGGATCAGTAAGGTCAGCGGCCATGGACCTCGAGACCTTCCGCAAGCTCGCCACCGACCGGCGGGTCATCCCCGTCACCCGCAAGCTCCTCGCCGACGGCGACACCCCGGTCGCGCTCTACCGCAAGCTCGCCGCCGAGCGCCCCGGCACGTTCCTGCTGGAATCCGCGGAGAACGGCCGCTCCTGGTCCCGGTACTCCTTCGTGGGCGTGCGGTCCGCCGCGACGCTGACCGCACGCGACGGGCAGGCGCACTGGCTCGGCGCCCCGCCCGTCGGCGTCCCCACGGACGGCGACCCGCTCGCCGCCCTGCGCGCCACCATCGAGGCCCTGCACACGCCCCACCAGGAGGGCATGCCGCCCTTCACCGGCGGCATGGTCGGCTACCTCGGCTACGACATCGTCCGCCGCCTGGAGAAGATCGGCCCCGGCGAGCGTGACGACCTGAAGCTGCCCGAGCTGACCATGCTCCTCACCAGCGACCTGGCCGTCATGGACCACTGGGAGGGCTCGGTCCTGCTGATCGCCAACGCGATCAACCACAACGACCTGGAGACCGGCGTCGACGAGGCCCACGCCGACGCCGTCGCCCGCCTCGACGCCATGGAGGCCGACCTCTCCCGCCCGGTCGCCCAGCCCCCGGCCGTCCTCCCGCCCTCCGAGCTCCCCGAGTACACCGCGCTGTGGGGCGGCCCCGACTTCCAGGCGGCCGTCGAGGACATCAAGGAGCGCATCCGCGCCGGTGAGGCCTTCCAGGTGGTCCCCTCCCAGCGCTTTCAGACACCCTGCACGGCGAGCGCGCTGGACGTCTACCGGGTCCTGCGGGCCACCAACCCGTCCCCGTACATGTACCTGTTCCGCTTCGACGGGTTCGACGTCGTCGGCTCGTCCCCCGAGGCCCTGGTCAAGGTCGAGGACGGCCGCGCCATGGTCCACCCCATCGCCGGCACCCGCTGGCGCGGCGCCACCCCGCAGGAGGACCAGGCGCTGGCCGAGGAGCTGCTCGCCGACCCCAAGGAGCGCGCCGAGCACCTCATGCTCGTCGACCTGGGCCGCAACGACCTGGGGCGGGTCTGCGAGCCGGGCTCGGTCGAGGTGGTGGACTTCATGTCCGTCGAGCGGTACTCGCACGTCATGCACATCGTCTCGACGGTGACGGGCCGCGTCGCCCCGGGCCGCACCGCCTTCGACGTCCTCACCGCCTGCTTCCCGGCCGGCACCCTCTCCGGCGCCCCCAAGCCCCGCGCCATGCAGATCATCGACGAACTCGAACCCTCCCGGCGCGGCCTCTACGGCGGCTGCGTCGGCTACCTCGACTTCGCCGGCGACTCCGACACGGCCATCGCCATCCGCACCGCCCTCCTGCGGGACGGCACCGCCTACGTCCAGGCCGGGGCGGGCATCGTCGCCGACTCCGACCCGGTCGCCGAGGACACCGAATGCCGCAACAAGGCGGCCGCGGTACTGCGGGCCGTGCACACGGCGAACCGGCTGGGAAAGGCCTGAGATGAACCCCGGGTGACGGTTCGCCCGGGGTTCAGGCGATAGTGGGACACGTGACTGCTGTACCGCACCCCCGTTCCGAAGCCCCCGGATCCGCCCGGGCCGGCCGCCTGAGCCTCGCCGTCGCGCTGCTGAGCGGCGCGCTCGGCGCCGCCGTGGCGCTGCTCGCCACCCGGCAGCAATGGTCGCAGGGCACCGCGACGGTGGCCGGTGGCGCCTTCCCCCTGACCGCCAAGGGCAGCGACGTCACGGGTGTTCCCGCGGCGCTCGCCATAGTGGGCCTCGCCGCGCTCGTCGCCGTGTTCGCCGTCCGCCGCGCCGGCCGCTTCGTCGTCGCCGGGCTGCTCGCGCTCTCCGGCGTCGGCATCGTCGCCGCGGCCCTGCTCGGCGCCTCCGACAGCTCCGCGCTCGACGAGCAGGCCGCTCAGGCCTCCGGCGACGCCTCGGCCTCCGTCGACGCCCTCAGCCACACCGCCTGGCCGTACGTCGCGGTCGTCGGCGGTGTCCTGATCCTCGTGGCCGGACTGCTCGCCCTGCGCTACGGCCGGCTGTGGCCCGCCATGTCCGGCCGCTACGAGCGCGGCGCGACGCCCCAGCCGCGCCGCGAGGCCCCCGCCGTCGACCCCGACCGGCCCGAGGACCTGTGGAAGGCACTCGACCGCGGCGAGGACCCGACCGGGGCCTGAGCCCACCCGGGGGAGCGGTGGAGCACCCCCGCTCACCCCGCGGGCGCGCGTGCGGGACAATGGCCCCGAGCGTCCTGCTCAGACACGCACACAGCAACGAGGAGCAAGCAATGGCGGGCAGCAGCCACGGTCACACCCCGGCCGCCTGGACCGGTGTCACGATCGCCTTCATCGGTTTCTGCGTCTCGGGCGCGTTCATGGTGCTGGACCAGCCGGTGGGCTTCTGGGCGGGCATGGTGGTCGTACTGCTCGGCGGTGTCGTCGGCGGCATCATGCGGATGATGGGCCTGGGCCAGCCCAAGGAGGCGCACCAGCCGCACCGGACCACGGGCGACCGCGAGCCGGCCGGCGCCGGGAGCTGACCTGCGCGGCACGATCCGCGGAGCACGTCCTCACGTGAGGGGCGGCCCGGCACACGAGTGCCGGAACCGCCCCTCACGCGCGTGCGGGGCACAATGCATACCGTGAACGCCGACAGCCGAAGGGTGACGCAGAGCGTCCCGAGCCGCCTGGCCGTCCCCGCCGGGGTGCTCGCGGCCGTCGCCGCCGCGTTCGCCTACGTGGGCACCGTGGACCCCAACGAGCCCGGCCACTACCCCGTCTGCCCGCTGCTGCGCTACACCGGCCTCTACTGCCCCGGCTGCGGCGGACTGCGCAGCGCGCACGCCTTCGTCCACGGGGATCTCCTCGCGGCGCTGCACGCCAACGCGCTCGCGACCCTCGGCTATCTGGGCTTCGCGGTGCTGTGGACCGTATGGGTGGTCCACGCGGTCCGCGGGCGCCCCCTGCGGATCGACCCGCGCCCGGGGCCGGTGTGGAGCCTCGGAGTGTTGCTGCTGGTCTTCACCGTTGTCCGGAACCTGCCCTTCGGTGGCGGGCTCCATCCTTGATCAACAGGCGGATGTCCAGTATGAGGGCACCTTCCGCCCGAGCATGCGAAGCTGGTTCGAGGGTGGGGGAGGGACCGGCGTCAACCGGATGTGAGGCCTACGCCCCGCTGCGGATACCATCGCAGTGACCATCGGTTTTCGATCGGTCGCTGGAACTGTCAAGAGTCTGGAAGGGGGCCGCTCGCGTGAGTGTGCTCGACGAGATCATCGACGGAGTCCGTGCCGACCTTGCGGAGCGGCAGGCGCGCGTCAGCCTCGACGAGCTCAAGGAGCGCGCGGCGAAGGCTCCCGCGGCCAAGGACGGCGCGGCCGCACTGCGCGGCGACGGCGTCAAGGTCATCTGCGAGGTCAAGCGCTCCAGCCCCTCCAAGGGCGCGCTGGCCGCGATCGCCGACCCGGCCGGACTCGCCGCGGACTACGAGGCGGGCGGCGCGGCCGTCATCTCCGTCCTCACCGAGGAGCGCCGCTTCGGCGGCTCGCTCGCCGACCTAGAGGCGGTCCGCGCCCGGGTGGACATCCCCGTGCTGCGCAAGGACTTCATCGTCACGTCGTACCAGCTGTGGGAGGCCCGCGCCTACGGCGCCGACGTCGTGCTGCTGATCGTCGCCGCCCTCGACCAGCCCGCCCTGGAGTCCCTCATCGAGCGCGCCGAGTCCATCGGGCTCACACCGCTGGTCGAGGTGCACGACGAGGACGAGGTCGAGCGCGCGGTCGACGCCGGCGCCCGCGTGATCGGCGTCAACGCGCGCAACCTCAAGACCCTCGAGGTCGACCGGGGCACCTTCGAGCGGGTGGCGCCGGAGATCCCCGACCACATCATCAAGATCGCCGAGTCCGGCGTCCGCGGCCCGCACGACCTCATCGCGTACGCCAACGCCGGCGCCGACGCGGTCCTGGTGGGCGAGTCCCTCGTCACGGGCAAGGACCCGAGGACGGCGGTCTCGGACCTGGTGGCGGCAGGCGAGCACCCCGCGCTCCGGCACGGCCGGAGCTGATCACCCGCTAGGCTCGCCCCGATGACTCCCACCATGACGACCGTGGACCGGTACGCCCGCCTCGCGCGCGGCTGCCGCCCCCGCGGCTGCCGTGCGCCGGCCCGCCGGATCCACGGCCGCCGCGTCCGGTACGTCATCGGCGACGAACCCGGGCAGGTCAACGGCATGCGATGGCAGCGCGCCCTCTAGGGGCGCGGGGAACTGCGCGACCAGCCCCAACGGGCCCGCAGCCGACAGGTAGTCCTCGCTCCCACGGCGATCAGTGCATTCCACACACACTCACCGTGAGGTATTCGCATGCCCAGCCAGTTCTTCATCCCCGACCCCGAGGGTCAATCACCCAACCCCGAAGGCTACTTCGGGGCCTTCGGCGGCAAGTTCATCCCGGAGGCCCTCGTCGCCGCGGTCGACGAGGTCGCCGTCGAGTACGACAAGGCCAAGCACGACCCCGAGTTCGCCGAGGAACTCGACGACCTCCTGGTCAACTACACCGGCCGCCCCAGCTCCCTCACCGAGGTGCCGAGGTTCGCCGAACACGCCGGTGGCGCACGAATCTTCCTGAAGCGGGAAGACCTCAACCACACCGGCTCCCACAAGATCAACAACGTCCTCGGCCAGGCCCTGCTCACCAAGCGCATGGGCAAGACCCGGGTCATCGCCGAGACGGGCGCCGGCCAGCACGGCGTGGCCACCGCCACCGCCTGTGCGCTGTTCGGCCTCGACTGCACCATCTACATGGGCGAGATCGACACGCAGCGCCAGGCCCTCAACGTGGCCCGCATGCGCATGCTCGGCGCCGAGGTCATCGCCGTGAAGTCCGGCAGCCGCACGCTGAAGGACGCCATCAACGAGGCCTTCCGCGACTGGGTCGCCAACGTCGACCACACCCACTACCTCTTCGGCACCGTCGCCGGACCCCACCCCTTCCCGGCGATGGTCCGCGACTTCCACCGGGTCATCGGCGTCGAGGCCCGCCGCCAGCTCCTGGAGCGCGCCGGACGCCTGCCCGACGCGGCCGTCGCCTGCGTCGGCGGCGGCTCCAACGCCATCGGCCTCTTCCACGCCTTCATCCCCGACACCGACGTCCGCCTCATCGGCTGCGAACCGGCCGGGCACGGCGTCGAGACCGGCGAACACGCGGCCACCCTGACCGCGGGCGAACCCGGCATCCTGCACGGCTCCCGCTCCTACGTCCTCCAGGACGACGAGGGCCAGATCACCGAGCCGTACTCCATCTCGGCCGGTCTGGACTACCCGGGCATCGGCCCGGAGCACTCGTATCTGAAGGACTCCGGCCGCGGCGAGTACCGCGCGGTCACCGACGACGCGGCCATGCAGGCCCTGCGCCTGCTGTCGCGCACCGAGGGCATCATCCCGGCCATCGAGAGCGCCCACGCGCTGGCCGGCGCCCTGGAGGTCGGCAAGGAGCTCGGCAAGGACGGGCTGATCGTGGTCAACCTGTCCGGCCGCGGCGACAAGGACATGGACACCGCCGCGCGCTACTTCGGCCTGTACGACACCGACGCCGAGGTCGCCGAGGACGCCTCCGGCACCGCCGAGATCGAGGGGGACGCCAAGTGAGCGGCAACATCAGGCTGTTGAGCGACACCCTCGCCGCGGCCAAGTCCGAAGGGCGCTCCGCCCTCATCGCCTACCTCCCGGCCGGGTTCCCGACCGTGGACGGCGGCATCGAGGCGATCAAGGCCGTCATCGACGGCGGCGCCGACGTCGTCGAGGTGGGCCTGCCGCACAGCGACCCCGTCCTCGACGGCCCCGTCATCCAGACGGCCGACGACATCGCCCTGCGCGGCGGCGTGCGGATCGCCGACGTGATGCGCACGGTCCGCGAGGCACACGCCGCCACCGGCAAGCCGATCCTCGTCATGACGTACTGGAACCCCATCGACCGCTACGGCGTCGAGCGGTTCACCGCCGAGCTCGCCGAGGCGGGCGGCGCCGGGTGCATCCTGCCCGACCTGCCCGTGCAGGAGTCGGCGCTGTGGAGGGAGCACGCGGAGAAGCACGGTCTCGCCACCGTCTTCGTCGTCGCCCCCAGCAGCAAGGACGAGCGGCTCGCGCAGATCACCGCGGCGGGCAGCGGCTTCGTCTACGCCGCCTCCCTCATGGGCGTCACCGGCACCCGCGCCAGCGTCAGCAATCAGGCCCAGGACCTGGTGGAACGCACCCGGGCCACGGGGACGGACCTGCCGGTCTGCGTCGGGCTCGGCGTCTCCAACCCCGCCCAGGCCGCCGAGGTCGCGCACTTCGCCGACGGTGTGATCGTCGGCTCGGCCTTCGTCAAGGCCATGCTGGACGCCCCGGACGACGCGGCCGGTGTCGAGGCCGTGCGCGCGCTCGCCGGTGACCTCGCCAAGGGCGTGCGCGGACAGGCGTAAGAACGCCGGAAGTCAGACCGGTCCCTCGTACGGGTGGACCTGAGGCCGGGGAGGCGCGCTGCGCCTCCCCGGTTCGTTTCCGGGGTGTGAGCGAGAAGAACCGTGAGGGAAAGCGCACCGCCCGGGAGAAGCTGGCGGTCGAGCGCGAGAAGCAGAAGTCCGCGGACAAGCGCCGGCGCGCGCTGATCGTGGGCGGGGCCGTCGTCGCCGTCCTGGGACTCGCGGCCGTGATCGGCGTCGTCGCGGCCAACGCCGGCAAGGACGACGACAGCGAGGCCTCGGGCCCGGTCGTGGCGCCCTCGGGGGCCCAGGGCAAGGACGGCCTGGCCATCCCGGTCGGCAAGGACAGCGCCAAGCCCACGCTCACGGTGTGGGAGGACTTCCGCTGCCCCGCGTGCAAGTCCTTCGAGACGGCGTACCGGCCGGTGATCCACGAACTGACGAACGCCGGCGAGCTGAAGGTGGAGTACCACCTGGTCACCCTCATCGACGGCAACATGCGCGGCACGGGCTCCCGCACCGCGGCCAACGCCGCGGCCTGCGCCCAGGACGCCGGGAAGTTCCCCGCGTACCACGACGTGCTCTTCGACAACCAGCCCACGGAGGTCGACGACGCCTTCGCGGACAACGCCAGACTGATCGAGCTGGCCGGCAAGGTCGACGGTCTGGACACCCCCGCCTTCCGCACCTGCGTCGAGAAGGGCACGCACAACGGCTGGGTCGCCAAGTCCCACCAGGCCTTCGACAAGGGCGGCTTCTCGGGCACGCCGACCGTGCTGTTCGACGGCGAGAACATCTACCAGGACCGGACGATGACCCCGGCCAAGCTGAAGCAGATGGTGCAGGAGGCGAACAAGGAGTAAGGGTCTTCTCACGCCCCCGTTATGGACCCGTAGCCGGGCTGACTGCCGCGGGCCCGGTGCGGCACGGTAGCGTCGACCTTGCCATGGAACTTGCCTTCATTCCCAGCCCGTCACGCGGGGTGCTGTACCTCGGCCCCATTCCGCTGCGCGGCTACGCGTTCTGCATCATCATCGGCGTCTTCGTCGCGGTCTGGCTCGGCAACAAGCGCTGGATCGCCCGGGGCGGGCGGGCCGGCACGGTGGCCGACATCGCTGTCTGGGCCGTGCCCTTCGGTCTCGTCGGCGGCCGGCTCTACCACGTGATCACGGACTACGAGCTGTACTTCAGCGAGGGCCGTGACTGGGTGGACGCCTTCAAGATCTGGGAGGGCGGCCTCGGCATCTGGGGCGCGATCGCACTCGGCGCGGTGGGCGCGTGGATCGGCTGCCGCCGCCGTGGCATCCCGCTGCCCGCTTACGCCGACGCCATCGCGCCGGGCATCGCCTTCGCGCAGGCGATCGGCCGCTGGGGCAACTGGTTCAACCAGGAGCTGTACGGCAGGCCCACCGATCTGCCGTGGGCCCTGGAGATCACCTCCTCGTCGGACGGGCGGGTGCCGGGCACGTACCACCCGACGTTTCTCTACGAGTCGCTGTGGTGCATCGGTGTGGCGTTCCTCGTCATCTGGGCGGACCGCCGCTTCCGCCTCGGACACGGCCGGGCGTTCGCCCTGTACGTCGCCGCGTACTGCACGGGCCGCGCGTGGATCGAGTACATGCGCGTCGACGACGCCCACCACATCCTGGGGCTCCGGCTGAACGTCTGGACCGCGATCGTGGTGTTCCTGCTCGCGGTGACCTACCTGGTCGTGTCGTCCAAGAAGCGGCCCGGGCGGGAGGACGTCGTGGAGCCGGGTGCCGTGACCTCCGGTGACGACGCCGACGGCGGCGAGAATTCCGAGGACACCGGTACGTCCGCGGACGCCGGCGAGGACGACGGGAACGAGGCCGAAGCCGAGGCGGACGCCAAGGACGAGGCCGGGTCGGGCAAGAAGACCTGACGACCCGCACACGTGACGAGCCGAGAGCGCCCGGGGAGATCTCCCCGGGCGCTCTCGGCATGTCAGCGCCGGCGTGCCAGGGACAGGGTGCGCTGGGCCGCCGTCACCACCGCCGCGTCGACGAAGCGGCCGTCGGGCAGGGCCTGGGCGCCCCGGGCAGTGGCGGCGGCCTTGAGCACCGTCTCCGCCCGCTCGATCTCCGCCTCGGTGGGCAGATAGGCCCGTTCGATGACCGGGAGCTGACGGGGGTGGATCGCGGCCCGGCCGAGGAACCCCAGGGCGCGGCCGTGGGCGCAGGAGGCCGCCAGCCCGTCCAGGTCGCGGGTGTCCGGATGGACGGACTGGGGCGGAGGGGGCAGACCGGCGGCCCGGGCCGCCACGACCACCCGGGAGCGGGGCCAGTCGAGGCCACTGTCGTCGCGCACACCGAGATCGGCCCGCAGATCGGCCTCGCCGAGTGCGATGCCGCGCAGCTGCGGATGGGCGCCGGCGATGGCGTACGCCTGCTCCACGGCGAGGGCCGTCTCCAGCAGGGCGTACAGGTCGGCCCGAGCGGCCCGGCGTGCCACGTGGGCGACCTCGGCGGGTGAAGTGATCTTGGCGAGGCGGAGCCCGGAGAGGCCGGGAGCCGCGGCCAGGGCCGCGATGTCGCGCTCGCCCCAGGGGCTGTCCAGGGCGTTGACGCGGACGTGGACCGGGACGGCCGGCGGGTGTTCGAGCAGGTCGGCGGTGGCGGCGCGGGCGTAGTCCTTGCGGTCGGAGGCGACCGCGTCCTCCAGGTCGACGACGACGACGTCGGCGCCGGAGGTCAGGGCCTTCGCGACCACCTGAGGGCGGTCACCCGGGGCATAGAGCCAGGTGAGCGGGTACGCCGTCACAGGGCGCCCTCCGCGCGCAGGGCTGTGACGTCGTCCGGGGTCAGGCCCAGCTCGGTCAGGATCTCCTCGGTGTCGGCGCCGTGCGGGCGGCCGGCCCAGCGGATCGCGCCGGGTGTGGCGGAGAGCCGGAAGAGGACGTTCTGCATGCGCAGCGGGCCGAGTTCGGGGTCGTCGACGGTGGTGATGGTGCCCAGGGCCTGGTACTGCGGGTCCGCCATCACGTCCCGGACGTCCTGGATTGGGGCCACCGCCGCCTCGGCCTTCTCGAAGGCGGCCATGACGTCGGTGCGGGTGCGCGCGGCGATCCAGCCGCCGACCGCCTCGTCCAGGACGTCCGCGTGCCGGGCGCGCTCGGCTCCCGAGGCGAACCAGGGCTCGTCGATCAGTTCCGGGCGGCCGACCAGGTGCATCACGCGTTCCGCGACCGACTGCGCCGAGGTGGAGACGGCGACCCAGCTGCCGTCCGCGGTGCGGTAGACACCGCGCGGGGCGTTGTTGGGGGAGCGGTTGCCGGTGCGGGGCTGCACATGGCCGAGCTGGTCGTACCAGAGGGGCTGGGGGCCGAGTGCGGCCAGGATCGGCTCGATGAGGGCCATGTCGACGACCTGGCCCTCACCGGTGTGCTCGCGGGCGGCGAGCGCCGTCATCACCGCGTACGCCGTCGTCAGGCCCGCGATGGAGTCGGCCAGGCCGAACGGCGGGAGGGTCGGGGGTGAGTCCGGTTCGCCGGTCATCGCGGCGAAGCCGCTCATCGCCTCGGCGAGGGTGCCGAAGCCGGGGCGGTGCGCGTAGGGGCCGAACTGGCCGAAGCCGGTGACACGGGCCAGGACCAGGCGGGGGTTGACGGCCGACAGCTCCGGCCAGCCCAGGTCCCATTTCTCCAGGGTGCCGGGGCGGAAGTTCTCGATGATCACGTCGGTGACCGCGGCCAGGCGCAGGAGGGTGGCGCGGCCGCCGGGCTTCGACAGGTCCAGGGTCATGGTCCGCTTGTTGCGGCCGAGCATCTTCCACCACAGGCCCACGCCGTCCTTCGACGGTCCGTGGCCGCGGGAGGGGTCCGGCTTGCCCGGGTGCTCGATCTTGACGACCTCGGCGCCGAAGTCACCGAGCAGGGTGGCGGCCATCGGGCCGGCGAAGAGGGTGGCGAGGTCGAGGACGCGCAGGCCGGTGAGGGGCGCGGTCGTGGACGCGGTCATGGGCGGCGGGTCTCCCGGTGCGTGAGGTGGGCGAGGGTGTCGAAGCCGATGCCGTCGAAGTCGCCGATGGAGGTGGCCAGCCGGTTCTTCAGGGGCGCCGTCCACCTGTCGGGGAGCGCCGCGGGGTGCCCGGCCAGCAGTCCGGCGACGGATCCGGCCGTCGCGCCGTTGGAGTCGGTGTCCCAGCCGCCGCTGACGGCACGGCAGATGGAGCCGGCGAAGTCGCCGTGCGCGTGGGTGAGGGCGGCGGCGATCAGGGCGGTGTTGGGGACGGCGTGCACCCAGTGGTGGGTGTCGGCGTGGGTGGCGTGGAGTGCGTCGACGACCGACTCGAAGTCCGCGTGCTCGTGCGCGAGTCGCACGGCCTGCCGGACGGCTCGGGCCAGGCGGGAGCGCGGTGGGACGACGGCGAGGCCGGTGCGCAGGCAGGTGTGGACGTCGTGGTCGCCGGTCGCCGCCGTGGCGATGGTGGCCGCCGTGAACATCGCCGCGTAGACGCCGTTGGCGGTGTGCGTGAGGGTCGCGTCCCGGTGGGCCTGTTCGGCTGCCGCGGCCGGGTGGCCGGGGTTGGTCCAGCCGTGGACGTCCGCGCGGATCAGGGCGCCGATCCATTCGCGGAACGGGTTGCGGTGGCGGGCGGTGCGCGGGGGCTCCAGGCCGGAGAGGAGGTTGCGGTAGGCGACGCGTTCGGCGGTGAACGTGCGGCCGGCGGGGAGTTCGTCGAGCCAGGTGCGGGCCACGTCCGTGGTGGTGAACGTCCTGCCGTGGCGCTGCAGGAGGACGAGGTTGATCAGGGGGTAGTTGAGGTCGTCGTCCTCTGGCATGCCGTCGATGTTCTCGGCGAGGGAGGTGGGCGCCGAGCGGCGGTTCCAGGGATGCCGTGCGAGGAGTTCCTCCGGGACGCCCCGGGCGGTGAAGTAGGTGGTGAGGGGCCAGTTGCCGGTGGCCCGGGCGAGTCGGCGGATGGCGTCGAGGGGGAGCTTCTCGACCGGTTTGCCGAGGAGGCAGCCGGTGGCGCGGCCGAGCCAGGCGGCTTCCAGGGCGTGCGGGGTGGTGGCCGGGGTGCCCACCGGCTCCGGCCAGTCGGGGCAGGCGGACCGGATCCTGGCCAGGTCCGTGGGTTCGTCGTCCGCCGACGCGCTCGGCAGATCGGCCAGTTCGTCCAGGAGGTCTTCCGCCAGCTGACGGAGGTAGCGGGACGCCGGGGTGGGGGAGGCGCCCGCGGTGGCCGGGGCCTCGGGGCCGCCCGCCGCCCGCCAGCGGGCCGCGACCGCCTTCGGCTCGCGGCCGTCCTGGGCCGCCTGGCGGAGCTCGTGGCCGAGCAGGTCCTCCGGCTGGACCCAGGTCAGTCGGAGCATGCCGGGCCTCCGAGGGACGCGAAGGCCTGCTCGTGGGTGCGGCGGCGGGCCACGTCCCGGCCGAAGATCTCGCGGGTCACGGCGGTGAGGGTGGCCGCCGGTTCCCAGAGGTCCAGGCGGCTGGCCTCCGCGACCGTCTTGGCCCAGTCCTCCGGGACCGGTGAGCCCAGGGCCCCGGCCACGGCTCCGGCCATCGTGGCGATGGAGTCGCAGTCGCGGCCGTAGTTCACCGCGCCGAGGACCGCGTGGCGGTAGTCGCCCCGCGCCACGAGCAGCATGCCCAGCGCGACGGGGAGTTCCTCGATCGCGTGCAGGCGGGACGGGCGGCGGGCGCCGAGCGAAGGGGCCCGGTAGTCGGGGCCGACCGTGTCGTAGGGGGTCACCGCCTCGCGCAGCGGGCGCAGCGCCGACTCGAAGTCCGTGTGGCGGGCCGCCTCCTCGCAGACCCGCTCGATCGCGGCCCGGGTGCCGTCCTTCGCGAGGGCGAGACACGCCGAGACGACCGAGTCCGGGGTCGCGCCCGGGGAGCAGGCCGCCGCCACCGCCGCGGCCAGGACACCGGCCGCCTCACGGCCGTACGACGACTGGTGCGCGCCGGCGATGTCGAGGGCCTCGGCGTACGCCGCCCGCGGATCGGCCGCGTTGACCAGGCCGACCGGCGCCATGTACATCGCCGCGCCGCAGTTGACGATGTTGCCGGTGCCGGCCTCGCGCGGGTCGGCGTGGCCGTAGTGGATCCTCGTCACCAGCCACTTCTCCGCCAGGAAGATCCGCTGGAGGGGGAGGGCCTCGCTCTCCAGCTCCGGGATCCAGCGCGGCTGCGTCATCAGGTCCGGGACCAGGTGGTCGGCGATGGCGTAGGCATCGAGGTGGTCGCGGACCCGGGCGTAGACGCGGATCAGGGCGTGGGTCATCAGGGTGTCGTCGGTGACGTGGCCGTCGCCCTTGTGGTACGGGGCGAGGGGGCGGGCGGTGCGCCAGTCGTCGCCGTGCCAGGGGCCGACGACGCCGTGCACGCGGCCGCCGTGGCGTTCGAGGATCTGCTCGGGCGAGTAGCCCTCGACGGGGCCGCCGAGCGCGTCGCCGAGGGCTGCGCCGACCAGGGCTCCGGTGATTCGCTCGTCCAGCGGGGCGTTTTGGTGGGTTTTGGGCTGCATGGCCGCATCATCCACCCGGGCGGGCCGGTTGCACCGCTTCCAGGAGTTCGGCGAGTTCCACGAGGTCGGTGCCGGTGAGGCGGGGGAGGACGCAGCCGGAGAGGGTGCGGCAGGTCTCCCGCCAGGTGGCGGGGATCGAGGCGCCGCCGCCGAGGGCGCCGGTGAGGGCGCCCGTCAGGGCAGGGGCGGAGTCCGCGACGCGGGACAGGCAGGCCGCGGCCGGGACGGCCTGCGCGACGCGGCCGCGGGCGGCGGTGGCCAGGGCGAGGGCGACCGGGACCGTCTCGGCGGCGGCGATGCCGTAGCTGTAGACGTGGTCGACGATCTGGTGCTCCAGGGGAGGGACCAGGGCGAAGGCGCTGTCCGTGGCGGCGGCGAGCGTCAGGGCCTGCCGGGCGTTGCGGCCGATCTCCGTCTCCTCGGGGAGCTCGCTGAGGGCCGCGGTGACGCAGGCGTCGACGTCCGCGCCGGCCAGGGCGAGCGCGAGGGCCGCCGCCATCGCGCGGGCGCCGTGGACGCCGTCGCCGTCCTGGGTGTAGCGGGCGTCGAACTCGGCGAGGTCGGCGGCACTGCGGGGGTCGCCGGGATGGGCCACGGCCAGGACGCAGGCGCGTACGCAGGCGGCGTCGTCGAAGTAGTGCGGGTTATCGTGGCCGGTGGCGGGCGGGCGCAGGCCGGTGGCGAGGTTGCCGAGGCCGGCGCGGACGGAGATGCGGGCGCGCAGGGGGAGTACGGCGGACTCGATCTCGGGGGCGCGGTTCGCCGCGGCGGCGACCTCGGCGGCGAGGGCGTTCCAGGTGAGGTCGATGGCGGCTCGGGTGCGGCGTTCGCGGCTGAGGTCGTCTCGGACGGTGTCGACGCCCGCGCGCAGGAGGGCTTCTGCCGCGAAGGCCGCCCACTCGGCGTCGTCGGAGGGGCCGAGGCGGAGGGGTTCGGGGGGCTGGTTCAGGGCGATGGGGACGGGAAGGGTGGTCGTGGCGTTGTGTTCGGCGAAGGTGTCCAGTTCGCGGGTGAGGCGGCGGGTCCAGTCGGGCATGCGGGCGGCTCTGTGGCGGGCGGCGGGCCAGCCGGCGGCGTCGCCGGCGGCCAGACCGAGCAGGAGTCCTGCGGCCCGTCCCGGGGCCTCGGCTTCGCCTTCGGCCCTTTTGCCTCCCGCCCGCGCACCGCCCGTGACTGTCACCCGAGGGGCCCCGGTCTCCCGTGGGGCGCGTTCACCGTCGGCGGGTGCGGGTGGTGCCTGCGAGGCTGGGGCATCGGCTGCCGGTGCCGGTTCGACTGCTGTCATGCGGGGGTCTCCGATCCGTCGCCGGCGACCAGGGCGAAGTCCGTCGGGCCCGGGGCTTCGGCGCCCGCGGCCGGCCGGTCCTCGTCCTTTGCCGGTGTCAGCAGGTCCGCCACGTCCAGGACGTGGTAGCCCGCCATCGCCGGGAGGCATCTGCCGAGGACCGGGCCGATGGGGGTCGTCCAGGACTGCGGGATCGCCGACACGCCCCGGGTCGCGCCCGCCAGGGCCCCTGCCACCGCCGCCGTGGTGTCCGCGTCGCGGCCCATGTTGACCGCGGTCAGGACGGACTGCTCGAAGTCGCCGTCGGCCGCCGCGTACGCGCCGAAGGCGAGGGCGACGGCCTCGGGGGCCAGGTCGGTCCAGGGGTAGCCGCCGATGACGACCGCGGAGCGGACCGCGCGTTCGCCGCGGTGGGCGACGGCCACCGCGCGGCGCAGGCTGCGGGCCGTCCAGGAGTCGTCGGGGACGACTGCGAGGGCAGCGGCCACGACCGCGGTCGGCGGCGCGCCGGCCATCGCCGCCGCGACGCCCGCCGCCACCGCCTGGCCGCCGTAGATGCCCTCGCCGTCGTGGCTCACCGAACCGTCGATCGCGACCAGCCGGGCCGCCTCCGCCGGGCGGCCCGCCGCGAACACCCCGAAGGGCGCCGCGCGCATGGCCAGGCCGTCGCTCCAGGCGTGCCGGTGCTGCGCGGAGATCGGGGCGGCCAGCCCCCGGCGGAGGTTCTCCAGCGTGCCGCGTTCGCTGAAACCGGCGCCCCGGAAGGGGCCCTCGTCGCGGTCGGCGATCCACTCGTGCCAGGCCGCCTCCACATGGGCCGGGGTGAGCGCGGCGCCGTGCCGGGCCAGCAGGAGGCCGGAGAAGATCGCGTACTCGGTGTCGTCCGTGCCGGACGGGTTATCAGTGACGTAGCCGGTGATGCGGCCCCACCGGGCGCGGATCTCGGAGGGCTTCATGTTCTCGGCCGGGGCCCCGAGGGCGTCACCGACGGCCAGGCCCAGCAGTGCGCCGCGCGCGCGTGCGCAAAGACCGGTGGCGTCCCCGGGCGCCGGGACGGAGGGGATGCAGGCGATCGATGCCATAGGGCATGTGTCCCACTCCGGTGACCCCGCCGAGCCTCACGAGTCCCAGCATCACCCGGTCGACATCTGGGCGTGCTGATGATCAAGTGAGCGCGAAACGGTAAAACCGCAGGTTAGCGCAGCCTTTCCTTGCTGGCGAGCTCGGAATTCGACGGGTAGTTTTGTTGCTGTAAAAGTCTGGAACGTGTCCAAAAGACGGGGAGTGGGGTTCCTTCCATGGCCATCATCGAGACCGAGGCGACGCTGCACGAGGCGCACCGGGACAACCACACGCACCGGGACGTGAACGGCGGCTGGCTGCGCCCCGCGGTGTTCGGTGCGATGGACGGCCTCGTCTCCAACCTCGCCCTGATGACCGGCGTCGCGGGCGGATCGGTCAGCCAGCACACCGTGGTCCTCAGCGGCCTGGCGGGTCTGGCCGCCGGCGCCTTCTCCATGGCCGCCGGCGAATACACCTCCGTCGCCTCGCAGCGTGAGCTCGTCGAGGCCGAACTGGACGTGGAGCGGCGCCAGCTGCGCAAGCACCCCGAGGACGAGGAGGCCGAGCTCGCCGCGCTCTACGAGTCGAGGGGCGTCGAGGCGGGGCTGGCCCGCGAGGTCGCGCGGCAGCTGTCGAAGGACCCCGAGCAGGCGCTGGAGATCCACGCCCGGGAGGAACTGGGCATCGACCCCGGCGATCTGCCCTCGCCGACCGTGGCCGCGGTGTCGAGTTTCGGCTCCTTCGCGCTGGGCGCGCTGATACCCGTCCTGCCCTATCTGCTGGGTGCGAGCAGCATGTGGCCCGCGGTGATGCCGGCGCTGCTGGGGCTCTTCCTGTGCGGCGCCGTGGTGGCCAAGGTGACGGCACGCACCTGGTGGTACAGCGGGCTTCGGCAGCTGTTCCTGGGAGGCGCGGCGGCCGGTGTGACGTACGCCCTGGGCACCTTGTTCGGAACGGCCGTAGGATAGCGCGACCCGGACCTATGCAAGGGACTGCATAGGTGGCCGTTACTCACTGGTTTCGAATGCGGAACCACCGGGCATGAGCCGTAAGCGCTGCGGGCAACGACGCTCGCCGCGCACCCCCGGCGGGGTGGGCGAAGACGCCCGTCCCGCTCCTCGGGCCGATGGAAAGCGATCTGACCCGATCGTTCCGTGCGGCCCCTCCATAGCTTCCACCGCTGGCGCGGTACCCCCGCCGCACACCTGCGGTGTCCGCATGCTGGAACGGATTATCCCGGTTCCCGAGAACCGCTCCATCATGTAACCTGCACGAAATTTTGCGATCACGCGAGGGCCAACGTCGTCCCTCGGCACTTGTATATGCCAGATGACGACGACGGGAGAGCCGATGCGTACGCCGCGCCAGCCGTCCCAGCATTCCGCGAATGGCCAGAACTGGTCCTTCATGGATGCTCGCCCTGCTGCGCAGGGTATGTACGACCCCCGCAACGAGCACGACGCCTGCGGCGTCGGCTTCGTCGCCACCCTCACCGGCGAGGCGTCCCACACTCTGGTCGAGCAGGCTCTGACCGTCCTGCGCAACCTCGAACACCGCGGCGCCACCGGCTCCGAGCCCGACTCCGGCGACGGCGCCGGCATCCTGTCGCAGGTCCCGGACGCCTTCTTCCGTGACGTGGCCGGATTCGAACTGCCCGACGCCGGCTCCTACGCCGTCGGCATCGCCTTCCTGCCGGAGGACTCCACCGCCGACGCCGTCTCGCAGATCGAGACGATCGCCGCCGACGAGGGCCTCACCGTCCTCGGCTGGCGCGAGGTGCCGGTCGCCCCCCAGCTGCTGGGAGCCACCGCCCGGTCGACCATGCCGGTGTTCCGCCAGATCTTCGTCGGCGACGGCGCTTCGGAGGGCATCGCCCTCGACCGCAAGGCCTTCGTGCTGCGCAAGCGCGCCGAGCGCGAGGCCGGCGTGTACTTCCCGTCGCTGTCGGCGCGGACCATCGTCTACAAGGGCATGCTGACCACCGGTCAGCTCGAGCCCTTCTTCCCGGACCTGTCCGACCGCCGCTTCGCCTCCGCGATCGCGCTCGTGCACTCCCGGTTCTCGACGAACACGTTCCCGTCGTGGCCGCTGGCCCACCCCTACCGCTTCGTCGCGCACAACGGTGAGATCAACACCGTCAAGGGCAACCGCAACTGGATGGTGGCCCGCGAGTCGCAGCTCGTCTCCGACCTGTTCGGCTCCGACGACAAGGCCATCGACCGGATCTTCCCGGTCTGTACGCCGGACGCCTCCGACTCCGCCTCCTTCGACGAGGTCCTCGAACTCCTGCACCTGGGCGGCCGCTCCCTGCCGCACTCCGTGCTGATGATGATCCCGGAGGCGTGGGAGAACCACGACTCCATGGACCCGGCCCGGCGCGCCTTCTACCAGTTCCACTCCACGATGATGGAGCCCTGGGACGGCCCGGCCTGCGTCACCTTCACCGACGGCACACAGGTCGGCGCGGTCCTGGACCGCAACGGCCTTCGCCCCGGCCGCTACTGGGTCACCGACGACGGCCTCGTCGTCCTCGGCTCCGAGGTCGGCGTCCTGGACATCGACCCCTCCAAGGTCGTCCGCAAGGGCCGCCTCCAGCCCGGCCGCATGTTCCTCGTCGACACCGTCGAGCACCGCATCATCGAGGACGACGAGATCAAGGCCGAGCTCGCCGCCGAGAACCCCTACGCGGAGTGGATCGAGGCCGGCGAGATCGAGCTCGAGGACCTGCCCGAGCGCGAGCACATCGTGCACACGCACGCCTCGGTCACCCGCCGCCAGCAGACCTTCGGCTACACCGAGGAGGAACTGCGCGTCCTCGTGGCGCCGATGGCCAAGGCCGGTGCCGAGCCGATCGGCTCCATGGGCACCGACTCGCCGATCGCCGCGCTGTCGGACCGCCCGCGCCTGCTCTTCGACTACTTCACCCAGCTGTTCGCGCAGGTCACCAACCCGCCGCTGGACGCCATCCGCGAGGAACTGGTCACCTCCCTGCGCTCGTCGCTGGGCCCCCAGGGCAACCTGCTCGACCCGAACGCGGCCTCCTGCCGCAGCGTCCTGCTGCCCTTCCCGGTGATCGACAACGACGAGCTGGCCAAGCTCATCCACATCAACGCCGACGGCGACATGCCCGGCTTCAAGGCCGCGACGCTCTCCGGCCTGTACCGGGTGCACGGCGGCGGTGACGCGCTGGCCGCGCGCATCGACGAGATCTGCACCGAGGCCGACGCCGCCATCGAGAACGGCGCCCGCCTGATCGTCCTGTCGGACCGCCACTCGGACGCCGAGCACGCGCCGATCCCGTCGCTGCTGCTCACCGCGGCCGTCCACCACCACCTCATCCGCACCAAGCAGCGCACCCAGGTGGGCCTGCTGGTCGAGGCCGGCGACGTCCGCGAGGTCCACCACGTCGCCCTGCTCATCGGCTACGGCGCCGCCGCGGTCAACCCCTACCTGGCGATGGAGTCCGTCGAGGACCTGGTCCGCGCCGGCACCTTCCTGCCCGGCATCGAGCCCGAGAAGGCCATCCGCAACCTCATCCACGCCCTCGGCAAGGGCGTACTGAAGGTCATGTCGAAGATGGGCATCTCGACTGTCGCCTCCTACCGTGGTGCCCAGGTCTTCGAGGCCGTCGGTCTCGACGAGGCCTTCGTCGAGAAGTACTTCAACGGCACGGCCACCAAGATCGGCGGCATCGGCATCGACGTCGTCGCCAAGGAGGTCGCCGCCCGGCACGCCAAGGCCTACCCGGCCTCCGGCATCGCCCCGGCGCACCGCGCGCTCGACATAGGCGGCGAGTACCAGTGGCGCCGCGAGGGCGAGCCGCACCTGTTCGACCCGGAGACGGTCTTCCGCCTCCAGCACTCCACGCGCTCCGGCAAGTACGACATCTTCAAGAAGTACACCGAGCGCGTGAACGAGCAGTCCGAGCGGCTGATGACCCTGCGCGGCCTGTTCGGCTTCAAGTCGGACCGGCAGCCGATCTCCATCGACGAGGTCGAGCCGGTCTCCGAGATCGTCAAGCGCTTCTCCACGGGCGCCATGTCGTACGGCTCCATCTCCCAGGAGGCGCACGAGACCCTCGCCATCGCCATGAACCAGCTGGGCGGCAAGTCCAACACCGGTGAGGGCGGCGAGGACCCGGAGCGTCTGTACGACCCGGCCCGCCGGTCGTCCATCAAGCAGGTCGCCTCCGGCCGCTTCGGTGTGACCTCCGAGTACCTGGTCAACTCCGACGACATCCAGATCAAGATGGCCCAGGGCGCCAAGCCCGGCGAGGGCGGCCAGCTGCCCGGCCACAAGGTCTACCCGTGGGTCGCCAAGACGCGGCACTCGACGCCGGGCGTGGGACTCATCTCCCCGCCGCCGCACCACGACATCTACTCCATCGAGGACCTCGCCCAGCTGATCCACGACCTGAAGAACGCGAACCCGCAAGCGCGGATTCACGTGAAGCTGGTCTCCGAGGTCGGCGTCGGCACGGTCGCCGCGGGTGTCTCCAAGGCACACGCGGACGTCGTCCTGATCTCCGGGCACGACGGTGGTACGGGTGCCTCGCCGCTCACGTCGCTGAAGCACGCCGGCGGTCCCTGGGAGCTCGGCCTCGCCGAGACCCAGCAGACGCTGCTGCTCAACGGCCTGCGCGACCGCATCGTGGTCCAGGCCGACGGCCAGCTGAAGACCGGCCGTGACGTGGTCATCGCCGCGCTGCTCGGCGCCGAGGAGTTCGGTTTCGCGACCGCGCCGCTCGTCGTCTCCGGCTGCGTCATGATGCGCGTCTGCCACCTGGACACCTGCCCGGTCGGCATCGCCACGCAGAACCCGGTCCTGCGCGAGCGCTACTCCGGCAAGGCCGAGTACGTCGTGAACTTCTTCCAGTTCATCGCCGAAGAGGTCCGCGAGATCCTCGCCGAGCTGGGCTTCCGCTCCATCGAGGAGGCCGTCGGCCACGCCGAGACCCTCGACGTCACGCGGGCCGTCGACCACTGGAAGGCACAGGGCCTCAACCTGGAGCCGCTGTTCCACGTGCCCGAGCTGCCCGAGGGCTCGGTGCGCCACCAGGTCATCGCGCAGGACCACGGTCTGGAGAAGGCGCTCGACAACCAGCTGATCAAGCTGGCCTCGGACGCGCTCTCCGCGGCCGGTGCCACCGACGCCCAGCCGGTGCGCGCCCAGGTCCAGATCCGCAACATCAACCGCACGGTCGGCACCATGCTCGGCCACGAGGTGACGAAGAAGTTCGGTGGCGCGGGCCTGCCCGACGACACCGTCGACATCACCTTCACCGGCTCCGCGGGCCAGTCCTTCGGCGCCTTCGTGCCGCGCGGTGTCACGCTGCGCCTGGAGGGCGACGCCAACGACTACGTCGGCAAGGGCCTGTCCGGCGGCCGGATCGTGGTCCGCCCGGACCGCGCGGCCGACCACCTCGCCGAGTACAGCGTCATCGCCGGCAACACCATCGGCTACGGCGCCACCGGCGGCGAGATGTTCCTGCGCGGCAAGGTCGGCGAGCGGTTCTGCGTCCGCAACTCCGGCGCCACGGTCGTCTCCGAGGGCGTGGGCGACCACGGCTGCGAGTACATGACCGGCGGCCACGCGGTGGTCCTCGGCGAGACGGGCCGCAACTTCGCGGCCGGCATGTCCGGCGGTATCGCGTACGTGATCGACCTGGACCGCGACAACGTCAACGTCGGCAACCTGGACGCCGTCGAGGCGCTGGACGACGCCGACAAGCAGTGGCTGCACGACGTGGTCCGCCGCCACCAGGAGGAGACGGGCTCGACCGTCGCCGAGAAGCTCCTGGCCGAGTGGGACACCGCCGTCGAGCGGTTCAGCAGGATCATCCCCAGCACCTACAAGGCAGTGCTCGCCGCCAAGGAAGCCGCCGAGCGAGCCGGTCTCTCCGAGACCGAGACCCACGAGAAGATGATGGAGGCGGCGATCAATGGCTGACCCGAAGGGCTTCCTGAACCACGGGCGCGAGCTCGCCAAGTCCCGCCCCGTCGAGGAGCGCGTCAAGGACTGGAACGAGGTCTACGTTCCCGGCTCCCTGCTGCCCATCATCAGCAAGCAGGCCAGCCGCTGCATGGACTGCGGCATCCCGTTCTGCCACAACGGCTGTCCGCTCGGGAACCTGATCCCCGAGTGGAACGACTACGCCTACCGCGAGGACTGGGCGGCCGCCTCGGAGCGTCTGCACGCGACGAACAACTTCCCGGAGTTCACGGGCCGTCTGTGCCCCGCTCCCTGCGAGGCGGCGTGTGTGCTGGGCATCAACCAGCCGCCGGTCACCATCAAGAACGTCGAGGTCTCGATCATCGACAAGGCGTGGGAGACCGGGGACGTCGCCCCGCAGATCCCGGAGCGTCTGTCCGGCAAGACCGTCGCCGTCGTCGGTTCGGGCCCGGCGGGACTCGCCGCCGCCCAGCAGCTGACCCGGGCCGGCCACACGGTCGCCGTCTACGAGCGCGCGGACCGCATCGGAGGCCTCCTCCGCTACGGCATCCCCGAGTTCAAGATGGAGAAGCGGCACATCAACCGCCGCATCGAGCAGATGCGCGCGGAGGGCACCCGCTTCCGCACCGGCATCGAGATCGGCCGCGACCTGAAGGCCACGGACCTGAAGAAGCGCTACGACGCGGTCGTCCTGGCCGTCGGCGCGACCATGGCACGTGACCTGCCGGTGCCCGGCCGCGAACTCAAGGGCATCTACCAGGCCATGGAGTACCTGCCGCTGGCCAACAAGGTGCAGGAGGGCGACTTCGTGGCGCCCCCGATCTCGGCCGAGGGCAAGCACGTCGTGGTCATCGGCGGCGGCGACACCGGCGCGGACTGCGTGGGCACCGCCCACCGTCAGGGCGCGGCCTCCGTCACACAGCTGGAGATCATGCCCCGCCCGGGCGAGGAGCGGAACCCGGCCTCCCAGCCGTGGCCGACCTTCCCCATGCTGTACAAGGTCACCTCGGCCCACGAGGAGGGCGGCGAGCGGGTCTACTCCGTCTCGACGACCCACTTCGAGGGCGACGAGGACGGCAACGTCCAGTGGCTGCACCTCACCGAGGTGGAGTTCATCGACGGCAAGCTGACCCCGAAGCCGGGCTCCGAGCGCAAGATCCCCGCGCAGCTGGTCACCCTCGCCATGGGCTTCACCGGCACCGACCGGGAGAACGGCCTGGTCGAGCAGTTCGGCCTGGAGCTCGACGAGCGCGGCAACATCGCCCGCGACGCCGACTTCCGGACCAACGTGCCCGGCGTGTACGTCGCCGGTGACGCCGGCCGAGGCCAGTCGCTCATCGTCTGGGCGATCGCCGAGGGCCGCTCGGCGGCGCGCGGTGTGGACCGTGCGCTGACGGGTGCGAGCGAGCTGCCGGCGCCGATCCGCCCGACGGACCGCGCGCTGATGGTCTGACCGCACCTCACTCGCGGTCCGGCCACCTCATCCGTGGTCCGACCGCACCTCAACCGCGGTCCGGCCACCTCACCCGTGGCCCGACCGCACCTCACAGGACGTCCCGCACAAAGGCGTGCGGAACACTGACGGCGCCTGCCCCTTGTCCCCGACCGGACGAATGGGCGGGCGCCGTCGCACATCCTCAGCCGTTCCCGTTCCCGTTCCCGTTCCCGTTCCCGCTCCCGTTCCCGTTCCCGCTCCCGCTCCCGAGTACGGCCGTGTCGTGGTGGACGGCACCGACCTGTCCGCGCTCGGCGAGAGCGAGCTGCTGGAACTGCGCCGGCGAGCTGGCCGTGCAGGGCAAGCGGGTCGTCGACAACGCGGGGTTCTTCCACGCGGGGGAGGATCCCGGGAAGGTCTCGGACACCGAGCTGTACGACCGTCTGGTGAACGAGTTCCCGAAGTGGCTGGTGGCCGCGCGGACCCAGGGCATCGTCAGGGACCCCGGCAGCCGCTGACCGGGGCTCGCTCCCCTGGCCCAGCCGCCCCGCCCCTTGGCCCACGCCCCGTTTGCACGGCCGCGACGCCGTGCCACGCTGGAAGGATCCGACGGGGAGGCGACGACGTATGGGCGACGACGGCGCACGACGGGTGTACGGGACGGACGCCGACCGGAGACCTCCCGTCGGCAAGGGCGAGAAGCTCGCCGACTGGGCCGACGGGCGGCTAGGTCTCTACGGCCTGGCCAAGGCCAACATGCGCAAGGTCTTCCCGGACCACTGGTCCTTCATGCTGGGCGAGGTCACCCTCTACAGCTTCGTCGTGCTGATCCTCACCGGCGTCTACCTCACCCTGTTCTTCGAGCCCAGCATGCAGGAGGTCGTCTACAACGGCTCCTACACGGAGCTCAACGGCGTGCTCATGAGCAAGGCGTTCGAGTCCACGCTGGACATCAGCTTCGATGTGCGCGGCGGGCTGCTGATCCGCCAGATCCACCACTGGGCGGCCCTGGTCTTCATCACCGGCATGCTGGTGCACATGATGCGGGTGTTCTTCACGGGCGCCTTCCGCAAGCCGCGCGAGCTGAACTGGCTCTTCGGCTGGACCCTGCTGATGCTCGGCATCATCACCGGCCTGACCGGCTACTCCCTCCCCGACGACCTGCTGTCCGGCACCGGCATCCGCTTCGCGCAGGGCGCGATCCTGTCCATCCCGATCGTCGGGACGTACCTGTCGTTCTTCCTGTTCGGCGGGGAGTTCCCGGGCGAGGACATCATCTCGCGGCTGTACCCCGTCCACATCCTGCTGCTGCCCGGGATCATGCTGGGCCTGGTCACCGCCCATCTGATCCTGGTCTTCTACCACAAGCACACCCAGTTCCCGGGCCCCGGACGCAAGGAGCGGTCGGTCGTCGGGATGCCCTTCCTGCCCGTCTACATGGCCAAGGCCGGCGGCTTCTTCTTCCTCGTCTTCGGCGTCCTGACGGTGATGGGCGCCATCGCCCAGATCAACCCCGTCTGGGCCTTCGGCCCCTACCGCCCCGACCTGGTCACCACCGGCGCCCAGCCCGACTGGTACCTCGGGTTCTCCGAGGGCCTGATCCGGGTGATGCCGGGATGGGAGATCAACTTCTGGGGGCACACGCTCGTCCTCGGCGTGTTCATCCCCTTCTCGCTCTTCCCGCTGATCCTGCTCGCCCTCGGCCTCTACCCCTTCCTCGAGGCGTGGATCACCGGCGACAAGCGCGAGCACCACATCCTGGACCGGCCGCGCAACGCGCCCGTGCGCACCGGCCTCGGCGTGGCCTGGCTGACCCTGTACGCGGTGCTGCTGATCGGCGGCGGCAACGACATCGTCGCCACCCATCTGCATCTGTCCATCAACGTGATCACCTGGTTCGTGCGGATCGGCGTCTTCGTGCTGCCGGTCGCCGCCTTCATCGTCACGAAGAAGATCTGCATGGGCCTGCAGCGCCGCGACCGCGCCAAGGTGCTGCACGGCAGGGAGACCGGCACCGTCAAGCGGCTGCCGACCGGTGAGTACATCGAGGTCCACGAGCCCCTCGCGCAGGCCGAACTGCACACCCTCACCCAGCACGAGCAGCACCCGCCGTACGACATCGGGCGCGAGGTCGACGCGGGGGGTGTCCGCCGCAAGGTCAAGCGGTCCGAGCGGCTGCGCGCCCGCCTCGCGCACGCCATGTACGGGCCCGACGCGCGGATCGAGAAGCCGACGGTGGCCGAATACCGGGAGATCACCGGCGGCGATCACCGGCACTGAGCACCAGGGCCCGGCACTCCTCGGGCGCGCCCCAGGCGGTGCGCAGGGCCCGGGCCTTGGTCAGCCACAGCGACAGGCCGTACTCGGCGGTGTAGCCGATCGCGCCGTGCAGGTGCAGCGCGGTCCGGGCGGTGGCGTACGCCGCCTCGCACGCGGCGGCCTTGGCGGCGGCGGCGTCGCGGGGCTCCATGGTCAGCGCGGCGCCGAACACCAGCGGGCGCGCGAACTCCAGGGCGATCCTCGCGTCGGCCAGCCGGTGCTTGACCGCCTGGAACGACCCGACGGGGACACCGAACTGGGTGCGCTGCCTGACGTATCCGACCGTTCTGTCGAGCAGTGCCAGGCCCACGCCGAGGGCCTGTGCGGCGGTGGCGAGGCGGGCCCAGGTGAGGGCCTCGTCCGCGGGGACCGCAAGGAGGTCACCGCCGGGGAGGAGCGGGGTGAGGCGGCGGGCCGGGTCGAGGGAGGGGCGCACGGGGCCGTGGCCGGGGGAGAGGCGGATGCGGCCGGGTTCCCAGGAGATCCGGAGGGCGGCCGCGTCGCCGTCCAGGGCGTACGCCCCCTCGGCGGCCACCGTCGCCATCGTCTCCCCGGACGCCAGCGCCGGCAGCAGCCGTTTCGCCGTCCCCGGGTCCGCCCCCTCGAGGAGCACCGCCGCTGTGACCGTTTCGACGAGGGGCCCCGGCATCGCGTGGCGGCCCAGCTCCACGAAGGCCGCGGCCAGTTCGACCGGCCGCGGGCCCAGGCCCTCGTACGTCTCCGGCACCGCCAGCGCGAACACGCCCGCGTCCGCCACGCGGGACCACAGCGCCCGCCCGCTCGCGTGGTCGCCCCGGCTCCATTCCCGGATCACCGCCGGGGTGTCCGCCGCCGTCAGCAGGGCGTCCAGCGACGCGGCGAAGGCCCGCTGCTCGGCATCGAGGAGGAAGCGCATCACAGGTGCCCTTTCGGTGTTGCCTGCCGCGGCACCGGCGCCCCGGGCGTCTGGCGGCTCTTGGGTGGGGGGTCCGGGCGTCGGTGGCGGTTCTTGGGTTGGGGTTCTGGGCGTCGGTGGCGGTTCTTGGGTTGGGGTTCTGGGCGTCGGTGGCGGTTCTTGGGTTGGGGTTCCGGGCGTCGGTGGCGGCTCTTCGGCAGAGATTCCCGGCATCAGCGGCGGCCCTTCGGCAGGCCGAGCAGGCGTTCGGCGATGATGTCGCGCTGGATCTCGTTCGTGCCCGCGTAGAGGGGCCCGGCGAGGGCGAAGACGTACCGCTCCGCCCAGTCGGTGTCCGCCATCTCGCCCTCCGGGCCGAGCAGGTCGAGGGCCGTCTCGTGCAGCGCGAGGTCCAGCTCGGACCAGAACACCTTGTTGAGGCTCGACTCGGGGCCCACGCTCTCGCCGTCCAGGAGGCGGGAGGCGGCCGCAAAGGTGAAGAGCTGGTAGGCGCGGGCGCCGATCAGGGCGTCGGCCACCCGGTCCCGCGCGGACGCCGGCCGGTCCTGCCGCCGCCACAGCTCCTCCAGCCGGCGGGCCGAGGCGAGGAAACGGCCGGGGGAGCGGAGCATCAGACCGCGTTCGTTGCCCGCCGTCGACATCGCGATCCGCCAGCCCTGGCCCGGCTCGCCGATCACGTCCTCGTCGGGCACGAAGACCTCGTCCAGGAACAGCTCCGCGAAGGCAGGCTTGCCGTCGAGGCGGGCGACAGGGCGGACCGTGACACCCGGGGCACGCAGACCGAACATCAGGTACGTCAGACCCTGGTGGGGCTTCGCCGCGTCCGTGTCGCTGCGGAACAGCCCGAAGGCGCGATCGGCGAACGCGGCCCGCGACGACCAGGTCTTCTGGCCGGTCAGCAGCCAGCCGCCGTCCGTGCGCACGGCCCTCGCCCGCAGGGACGCCAGGTCCGAACCGGCCTCCGGCTCCGACCAGGCCTGCGCCCAGATCACCTCGCCGGAGGCCATCGGGGGCAGGATCCGGGCCCGCTGCTCCTCGGTGCCGTGCTCGAGGAGGGTCGGGGCGAGCAGCTGGATGCCGTTCTGGCCGACGCGGCCCGGCGCGTGGGCCGCCCAGTACTCCTCCTCGAAGAGCAGCCACCGCAGGAGCCCCGCGTCCCTCCCGCCGTAGCGCGAGGGCCAGTTGACGACCGACCAGCGGTCCGCGGCGAGCTCCGCCTCCCAGGAGCGGTGCGCGGCGAAGCCCTCCTCGGTCTCCAGGGAGGGCAGGGGAGCGCGCGGCACGTGCGCGTGCAGCCACTCCCGTACCTCGGCGCGGAACGCCTCGTCCGCCGGGGAGAACGCCAGGTCCATGACCGCCTCTCCTTCCCTAACAAGTGTTTGGTAGGTTAGCGTGAGCCCATGACAGACGTCGAGAGTCCGGCATACGTGCCCGGGCACGGCCTGCTGAACGGGCGGACCGCCGTCGTCACCGCGGCGGCCGGTGCGGGGATCGGCGGAGCCGCGGCGCGGCGCTTCCTGGAGGAGGGGGCCCGCGTGCTGATCAGCGACGCGCACGCGCGACGGCTCAAGGAGTACGAGGCCCGGCTGGCCGGCGAGTTCGGCAGGCAGTCGGTCACCGCGGTGCCCTGCGACGTCACCGACGAGGATCAGGTGCGCGCCCTCTTCGAGACGGCCGCCTCGGAGCACGGGCGCCTCGACGTCGTGGTCAACAACGCCGGTCTGGGCGGCACCGCGGAGCTCGCCGACATGACCGACGAACAGTGGTCCCGCGTCCTGGACGTGACGCTGAACGGCACCTTCCGGTGCACTCGCGCCGCCCTGCGCCTGATGCGGGAGTCGGGGGGAGGCGTGATCGTCAACAACGCCTCCGTCGTCGGCTGGCGCGCGCAAGCGGGACAGGCGCACTACGCCGCCGCGAAAGCCGGGGTGATGGCCCTGACCCGGTGCGCGGCGCTGGAGGCGGCCGCGTACGGCGTCCGGGTCAACGCCGTCTCGCCGAGCCTCGCCATGCACCCGCACCTGGTGAAGGTGACCTCGGCGGAACTGCTGGAGGAGCTGACCGCGCGCGAGGCCTTCGGGCGGTACGCCGAGCCCTGGGAGGTGGCCAACGTCATCGTGTTCCTGGCGTCCGGCTACTCCTCGTACATGACGGGCGAGGTCGTCGCCGTCAGCAGTCAACACGCCTAGGACAATGGACGATGTGCCGACCAAGAAGAAGCCCCAGGTGAGCGCCGCAGCGCCCGCGCGCCGCCGTGAACTCCTCGACACCGCCGCCGAGGTCTTCGCCGAACAGGGCTACAACGCCACCACCGTCCGCAAGATCGCGGACCACGCGGGGATGCTCGCCGGCAGCCTCTACTACCACTTCGACTCCAAGGAATCGATGCTGGAGGAGATCCTGCGCACCTTCCTCGACGAGCTGTGGGACGGCTACGACACGGTCCTCGGCGCCGGGCTCGGGCCGCGCGAGACGCTCCAGGCCCTGGTCACCGAGTCGTTCCGGGAGATCGACCGGCATCGCGCGGCCGTCGCGATCTACCAGAAGGAGAGCAGACAGCTCGTGGCGCAGGAGCGCTTCGCGTTCCTCGCCGCATCGCAGCGCCGGTTCGAGAAGGCCTGGCTGTCCACGCTGGAGCGCGGCGTCGCCGAGCGGGCCTTCCGGGCCGACCTCGACGTCCGGCTCACCTACCGGTTCGTGCGCGACACGGTCTGGGTCGCCGCGTCCTGGTACCGGCCGGGCGGACAGCACAGCCCGGAGGAGATCGCCCGGCAGTACCTGTCGATGGTGCTGGACGGGATCGCCGTACGCGAATAACCCCCAGGTGCGAGGGAGTCGTCATGGCCGAGGCCTACATCGTCGAAGCGGTCCGCACGCCCGTCGGGCGGCGCGGAGGAGGGCTGAGCGCGGTCCACCCGGCCGACCTCGGCGCGCACGTCCTGGCGGAGCTGATGGACCGCTCGGGCGTCGACCCGGCCGCCGTGGAGGACGTCGTCCTCGGCTGCCTGGACGCGGTCGGGCCGCAGGCCGGGGACATCGCCCGGACCTGCTGGCTGGCGGCCGGGCTGCCCGAGGAGGTGCCGGGCGTGACCGTCGACCGGCAGTGCGGCTCCTCGCAGCAGGCCGTGCACTTCGCCGCGCAGGCCGTGCTGTCCGGCACCCAGGACCTGGTGGTCGCGGGCGGCGTGCAGAACATGTCGATGATCCCCATCGCCTTCGCCACCCGGCAGGCCGCCGAACCGCTCGGGCTGACGCAGGGTCCCTTCGCGGGCAGTGCCGGCTGGCGGGCCCGGTACGGGGACAAGCCCGTGAACCAGTTCGTGGGCGCCGAGATGATCGCCGCGAAGTGGGGGATCAGCCGGCAGGACCAGGAGGAGTTCGCCCTGCGCTCCCATCAGCGGGCGGTGCGGGCCATCGACGAGGGGCGCTTCGGCCGCGAGACCGTGCCGTACGGGGAGGTCACCGCCGACGAGGGGCCGCGCCGGGACACCTCCCTGGAGAAGATGGCCGGGCTCAAGCCGGTCCTCGACGGCGGCACCGTCACCGCCGCCTGCTCCTCGCAGGTCTCCGACGGGGCGGCGGCGATGCTGCTGGCCTCCGAGCGGGCCGTGCGCGACCAGGGGCTCACCCCCCGCGCCCGTGTGCACCACCTCTCGGTGCGCGGCGAGGACCCGATCCGGATGCTCACCGCCCCGATCCCGGCCACCGCCCACGCCCTGAAGAAGACCGGCCTGACCATCGACGACATCGACCTCGTCGAGATCAACGAGGCCTTCGCGCCGGTCGTCCTGGCCTGGCTGAAGGAGACCGGCGCCGACCCGGACCGGGTCAACGTCAACGGCGGCGCGATCGCCCTCGGCCATCCCCTCGGCGCGACCGGCGTCAAGCTCATGACGACCCTGCTGCACGAACTGGAGCGCACCGGCGGCCGGTTCGGCCTGCAGACCATGTGCGAGGGCGGCGGCCAGGCCAATGTGACGGTCATCGAACGGCTGTGAGCCGCGCCAGCGTCTCGTCGGCCTCCTTCATGATCCGCTCCACCAGCTCCGCGCACGACGGCAGGTCGTCGATCACCCCGGCGACCTGCCCGGACGCCATCACCCCCAGGTCCGTACGGCCGTCCACCATCGCCGACTTCAGCAGCATCGGCGTGTTCGCGGCGAGCAGCACCTGGCTCCAGGACAGGTCCTTGCCGTGCCGGAGGGCGAGCCCGTCGCGGATCAGCTGCGGCCAGGTCAGCCCGGACAGCCGCCGGAATCCGGCCGCCGCGCGCACGGCCCGCACCAGTGCCCGGGCCCGGCCGGTGTCCTCCAGGGCGGCCACCAGCTCCGTCCGCAGCATGCGGTGCGGGAGCCCGTCCACCGCCCGGGTCACCGTCACGTCCCGCACGGTCGCCGCGAGGTACCGCGCCTTCACCGGGTCCGGCACGGCCGAGTCGGAGGTCAGCAGGAACCGCGTGCCCATCGCCACGCCCGCGGCCCCGTAGGCGAGGGCCGCGGCCAGCCCGCGCCCGTCGAAGAAGCCACCCGCCGCGACGACGGGAATCCGCACCGCGTCCACCACCTGCGGCAGCAGCACCGTCGTGGCCACCTCGCCGGTGTGCCCGCCGCCCTCCGCGCCCTGCACGAGCACCGCGTCCGCGCCCCACGCCTCGACCTTCTCGGCGTGCCGCCGCGCCCCCACGGTCGGCATGACGACCACGCCGGCCTCCTTGAGCTCGGCGATCAGCTCCCGGGAGGGGGCGAGGGCGAAGGAGGCGACGCGGACGCCCTCCTCGATCAGGATCCGCACCCGGTCGCCCGCGTCGGCGGCGTCCGCGCGCAGGTTCACCCCGAACGGCGCGTCGGTCCGCGCCTTCACCTCCCGTACGGCCTCGCGCAGCCGGCCCGGCGTCATCGTCGCCGAGGCCAGGATGCCGAGAGCGCCCGCGTTCGCCGAGGCGGAGACCAGACGGGGACCGGCCACCCAGCCCATCCCGGTCTGCACGACCGGATGGCGGACGCCGGTCAGCCGGGTCAGTGCCGTCCCCCTCACGCGGCGACCTCCCGGGCCCGGGTGCCGGCCGGGTCGACGACCTCGCGGATCAGCCGGAGCTCCTCGTCGGTCGGGTCCCTGGTCGCCGGCACCGCGTCCGGCACGGTCAGCTCGAAGCCCGTGGCCTCCCTGACCTGCTCGACCGTGACGCCGGGGTGCAGCGAGGCCAGCCGCATCGAGCGGTCGGGCGTGGCGAAGTCGAAGACGCCCAGGTCGGAGACGACCCGCGGGATGCGGTGGTAGCGCGCCCCGGCCGCACGGTCGTAGCCGACCCCGCAGACCATGTCGACCCGGTCGACGAAGACCCGCCGGGAGTGCCTCGGGATCCAGTAACTGGTCGGGTTGTTCAGGGTGTTGACCGGGGCGCCGCGCACCCCGAGCAACTGCCGCCTCGGCCGCTCCCAGTCGCCGATGCACGAGATGTTCTGGTTGCCGAACCGGTCGATCTGGCTCGCGCCCATCATCACGTGCCGTCGCCCGCCCGTGACCCAGGCCAGATGCTCGCGGTAGGGCAGCCAGCCCTCGGGTGTCCCGTCCGGGCGGACGAGCAGGGCCTCGCCGTCGGTCAGCAGCAGCTCCGGCGCGAAGGTGAGCCGGGCCAGCCGGGCGCCGATCGACGGGATCAGGCCCATGGGGCTCGCCAGCACCTCGTCGTCGTCCCGCCAGGCCTCGGCGCAGGCGATCACGCAGTACTCGGCGCGGGTGGGCCCGGTCATGTCCCCTCCCGCACGGCCCGCTGGTACGTCTGCTCGTCCCCGGCGAGGAACCCGGCCTCGAACTCGGGCCAGGGCGTGGTCGCGTACCTCTTCTGGAAAGCCTCGTCCCGGCCGTAGTCGGGCGCGCAGGACGTGAAATGCGCCCCGTTCGGCGCCTCCACGACGCCGGTGACCGTGTGCCGCCTGATCAGCAGCGTCTGGGGCGGGCCCTGCTTCGTCAGCTCGGCCGTATCGACGATCCGCTCGCAGCTCACGTACGCCGTGTCGGCCGCCGCGCAGAACAGGTCGTCGAAGTACGGGTCCGGGCCCAGGTACTGCCCGTTGCCGGCGCGGTCGGCGCGGTTGACGTGCACCAGGGCCGCGTCCATCCGCAGGGCGGGCACGGCGACGAACGTCTCCCCGTCCTCGTACGGAGAGGTGACCGTCCGCAGGCCGGGGTTGACCCGCATCACGTCCGAGCCGAACCCCGCCCGCACCGGCAGGAACGGCAGCCGGTTCGCCGCCGCCCGCAGCCCCCACAGGAACATCGCCTCGTCGATCTCCGTCAGCTCGAGGGCGCCCCGCTCGCGGGCGGCCCGGTAGTGCGGCTCCAGCGGGATCGAGTCGAGGGTGACGAAGGCCGTGACCAGCTTCCGGATCCGCCCGGCAGCCGCCAGCATGCCCACGTCCGGGCCGCCGTAGGAGACGACCGTGAGGTCGGTGATCCCCGACCTGAGCAGCGCTCTCACCAGGGCCATCGGCTTGCGGCGCGAGCCCCAGCCGCCGATGCCGAGGGTCATGCCGCTGGACAGCCGGGCCACGGCCTCGTCCGCCGGCATCGTCTTGTCTCTCATCGCGCTCCCTCCTGCCCGGCGTCGCCGGAGCCGCCGGGTGGGCCGGAGCTGCCAAACTCACGGGGTGCGCCTGAGCCGCCGGACCCACCGGGTGTACCCGAGCCCCCGAAGGCGCCGCGCACCCGTGCGCCCACCCCGCTGAGGCCCGCCTCGAAGGTGAAGCCCTGCTCGAAGCGGTAGCTGCGGCGCACGTCCACGGGGTCGATGCCGTTGAGCGCCGCCTTGGCCAGGCGGAGCAGCCGGCCGTCCTTGGCGGCGATCTCCCGGGCCAGCTCCAGGGCGGCGCCGGGCAGTTCGGCGCGCGGCACCACCCGCCACACCGACCCGTGCGCGTGCAGCTCGGCCGCGCTCGCCGTACGGGCCGTGTAGTAGAGCGCCCGCATCAGGTGCTGGGGGACCAGCCGGGCCAGGTGGGTGGCCGCGCCCAGGGCGCCGCGGTCCAGCTCGGGCAGCCCGAACACCGCGTCCTCGCTCGCGACGATCGCGTCCGCGTTGCCCACCAGGCCGACACCGCCGCCCAGGCAGAAGCCCCGCACCGCCGCCACGACCGGCACCTCGCACTCGTAGACCGCCGCGAAGGCCTCCGCGCAGCCGCTGTTCGCCCCGCGCAGCGCGCTGTGCTCCCGGTCGTCCGCCTGCAACTCCTTGAGGTCCACACCCGCGTTGAACCCGCGCCCCTCGGCGGCCAGCACCACGCACCGCACCTCCGGGTCGCGCCCGGCCGCGCGCACCGCGTCGGCCAGGGCGAACCAGCCCGCCACCGGCAGGGCGTTCACCGGCGGAAAGTCGACCGTGACGACGGCTATGCCCTTTTCCTCGCACGAGGTGGAGACACCCATGGCCGCATCAGCTACCTTTCCACCAAACGTTTGTTAGGTGGAAAGGTAGCAGCGCATGGAGCTGGACGGGAAGGTCGCCGTCGTCACGGGCGGGACCCGTGGCGTCGGCGCCGGCATCGCGCGGGCCTGCGTGCGGGCGGGCGCCGAGGTCGTGGTCTGCGCCCGCCGGCCACCGGAAGTCCCGCTGCCCGGCACCGAGTTCATGCCGCTGGACGTCCGGGACGCCGACGCCGCCGGACGCCTGTTCGCGGGTCTGCCCCGGGTCGACGTCCTCGTCAACAACGCGGGCGGCGCACCCCACCGGCTGCTCACCGAGGCCGGGGCGGACCGGCACGCGCGCGTGGTGGAACTCAACCTGCTCGCGCCGCTGACCGTCTCCCTCGCCGCCTACGACCGGCTCCGCAGCGCCCGGGGCTCGATCGTCATGATCGGCAGCGTCAGCGGCGGCCGCCCCTCGCCCGGCACCGCCGCCTACGGAGCCGCCAAGGCGGGCCTGGAGAGCCTCGCCCGGTCGATGGCCGTGGAATGGGCGCCCGACGTCCGGGTCAACACCCTCGTCGTCGGCATGGTCCACACGGAACGGGCCCACCTCCACTACGGCGACCAGGACGGTGTCGCGGCCGTCGGCCGCACGGTCCCGCTGGGGCGTCTCGCCGAGCCGTCCGAGGTGGGTGCCGCCGCGGTGTTCCTGGCATCCGGCGCCGCCGCCTACATCAGCGGGGCGAGCCTGCTGGTGCACGGGGGCGGGGAACGTCCGGCGTTCCTGGACGCGGCCACCGCCGGCCGCACAGCTGCCGCGGACAAGGAGAGCTGACATGAAGCGCAGAGCTGAGACGGGCGGAGAGACGGCATGAGGGGAAGGCCGACATGAGCGGGGAGCCGACATGAGCGGACTCTGCGCCGGCCGGGTCGTGGTCGTGACGGGCGCGGGCCGGGGGCTCGGCCGGGCCCACGCGCTGGCGTTCGCGGCCGAGGGGGCCCGGCTCGTCGTCAACGACCTCGGCGTGGGCCTCGACGGCACGCCCGAACCCGACGGCCCCGCCGCCCGGGTCGCCGAGGAGATCCGCGCGGCGGGCGGCGAGGCCGTGGCGCACGGCGGTGACATCGCCACGGCCGAGGGCGCCGCCTCCCTCGTCCGCACCGCCCTGGAGACATACGGCCGGCTCGACACCCTCGTCAACAACGCTGGCTTCCTGCGCGACCGCATGCTGGTCAACCTCGACGAGGACGACTTCGACGCCGTCGTACGCGTCCACCTCAAGGGCCACTTCCTGCCCCTGCGGCACGCGGCCGCGCACTGGCGGTCCGAGGCGAAGGCCGGCCGCCGGCCCGAGGCCCGGATCATCAACACCAGCAGCGGCGCGGGCCTGCTCGGCTCGGTCGGCCAGGGCAACTACAGCGCCGCCAAGGCCGCGATCGTCGCCCTGACCCTGGTCGCCGCGGCCGAACTGCGGCGCTACGGCGTCCAGGTCAACGCGATCGCCCCCGCCGCCCGGACCCGGATGACGGAACGCACCTTCGCCGACACCATGGCGGCCCCCGACTCCGGATTCGACGCCATGGCCCCGGAGAACGTCTCCCCCCTGGTGGTCTGGCTGGGCTCCCCGGCGAGCGCGGGGGTGACCGGCCGGGTCTTCGAGGCGGAGGGCGGCCGGATCACGGTGATGGAGGGCTGGCGTCCGGGCCCGAGCACGGACAGGGACGGCCGGTGGACCCCGGCCGAGGCGGGCGAGCAGGCCCGCACACTCCTGTCCGAGGCGGCCGAGCCCGGACCGGTGTACGGAACCTAGACGTTCACGTGTCGCGGACGTTCATGTGTCCCGGACATTCACGCCCGGACGTTCACGTGTCCCGGACGTTCATTGTGTCCCGGACATTCACGCCCGGACGTTCACGTGCCCCAGACGCTCACGTGTCCCGGACGTTCACGTGTCCCGGACGTTCACGTGTCCCGGACGTTCACGTGTCCCGGACGTTCACGTGTCCCGGACGTTCACGTGTCCCGGACGTTCACGCGTCGCAGACGTTGCCCCGGACGTTCACGTGTCGCAGACGTTCACGTATCGCACTCCAGCACGCTCCGGCACAACGCGCACCGCGCCCGGACCCGCCCCCGCACCGGCACCCTGATCCGCTGGTGGCACGTGGGGCAGGGGAACGACACCCGCAGCCGCCCGCCCCCGTCGGGGGAGAACGCGTACCGCACCCCCGGCTGCGGCGGACCCGCCGGAGCCTGCCGCCGGTCCCGGGCGTACCGCCGCCGCCCCGCCCACCCCGCCGCGGTCAGCGGTGGCTGCTGCCCGTCCCGGCGGGCCAGCTCCCTCCCCTTCACGTACGCCGTGTACGCCTGCGCACTGGTGAACCACACCGACGGGTCCTCCCCGAACAGCAGCGCCCGCTTGGCCAGCACGTACCCGAACTCCTCCGGCGTGAGATACCCCAGCTTCTGCGAGGACGCCCCGTCCTCCCGGTACGCGTCCAGCAGCAGCCACCCCGCACCCAGATACGTCGTCGCCGTGTCCGTGAGGATCTCGTTGTCCCGCACCCCCGGGAAGGACAGATCGAGCCGGTGCAGGTACACGTGCATCACCTCGTGCGCGAGGGCCGCCCCGATGTCTCGCCGATGGTCACGGAACCGGTCGTTCAGCTCCACGAAGTACTCGGGCCCGGCCGCGAGCTCCACGCTCGCCGCGTGCCGCATCGTCCGGAAACTCACGACCAGCCGGGCGTCCGGCAGCCGGTAGTGCCGCACCAGCCCGTGCGCCACCCGCTGCGCCCCCATGTACAGGTCGTCGGTGTCGCAGAACGCCACGTCGACCGGGAGCACGCTGGTCGCGAACGTCCGCACGGTGTCGTACGACAGCCGCTTGTACAGCGCCGTGATGGCGGCCCGCACCGTCTCCAGATGCGGGTAGCCGTGCTCGACGGGTCCGTCGTTCGCCACGCCTCACCCCCAAGACGCCCCTGAACCCTCCACTGTACGAGGACCCGCCCCGCCGTGGACGGGCGCAGGCACGGCAGAAAACCGGTCGCCACCGCGCGGCGCCCGGGGCAGAATCCGGGCCGTGACCAGCGAACAGCACACCGTCGCCGCTTCGCTCCGGGTGGGCGGCCAGGACGACGGCCTCGAAAAGCGCCTCGACGAGGAGCTGACCGCCTTCAACACCGCCGCCGCCGACGGGGCCGTCACCGAGCCGCTCTCCGTCCGCGTCACCGACGAGGCCGGCGACCTGGTGGGCGGGCTCACCGCCTGGACCTGGGGCACCCTGTGCTCGGTCGACATGCTCTGGGTGCGCGAGGACCGGCGGCACTCCGGCTGGGGCGGCCGGCTGATGCGCGCGGCGGAGGCGGAGGCCGCCCGGCGCGGCTGCACCGACATGATCGTCTCCACGTACAGCTTCCAGGCACCCGCCTTCTACCCGAGGCTCGGCTTCACGGAACGGGCCCGCATCCGGGGCGTCCCCGGCGGCCACGAGGACATCTACTTCCACAAGCGGCTCTCACCGCCGAAGAATGAGACGGCCGGCGGCCACCCGGCGTGATCCCCGTAGGCTGACGCCCCATGACCACCAGCAACACCGGCTCCTTTGACGTCGACCCCGCCGTGCGCGAAGAGCTCGCCCGGCTGCGCGACAGCATCGACAACATCGACGCGGCCGTCGTCCACATGCTCGCCGAGCGTTTCAAGGCCACCCAGCAGGTCGGCCACCTCAAGGCCCAGCACCAGTTGCCGCCCGCCGACCCGGCCCGCGAGGCCCGCCAGATCGCCCGGCTGCGCGCACTCGCCGAGAACGCCAAGCTGGACCCGGCCTTCGCGGAGAAGTTCCTGAACTTCATCGTCGCCGAGGTCATCCGCCACCACGAGCGCATCGCCGACGAGGCGCTCAACGGCTCCACCACAAGCGGCAACTGACCTCGCGCGCACCCCCCGGGGGGAGTGACACGGCGGCCCGCCCGGGGCATGCTGCGCCGTGCACAGCATGTCAGGTGACGAGCACTGCGTGTCAGCGTCCCGGACTACTCTGGACCTCCACGAGGGAGGGGCGTAGGGCCATGCCGTCGGATACCAGGATCCTCATCGTCGACGACCACGAGGACACGCTCTACGCGCTGGAGAGCGCCCTGGCCCCGCTGGGCTACCCGCTCGGCCGGGCCACCAGCGGCGACGAGGCACTCAAACAGGTGCTGCGCGGCCAGGTCGGCCTGCTCCTGCTCGACGTGCGCATGCCCGGCGTCAGCGGACTGGAGGTCGTGCGCTACATGCGGCGCGTGGAGCAGACCCAGCACATCCCCGTGATCCTGCTCACCGGCTTCGGCGCCGACCACGAGCTGACCACCACAGCCTTCGGACTCGGCGTCGCCGACCTCGTCCTGAAGCCCGTGGACCCCTGGGCCCTGCGCACCAAGGTCCGCTACCTCTACGACGCCCACCGGCGCCACCTCGCCCTCGAACGGGAAGTGCGCCGCCTGCGCGCCCTCACCGGGGAGCACACCGAGACCGCCGCACACCCCCGCCCCGGACGGCCGCACCCCGACGCGCGCGTACCGACACAGCGGCCCATGGGGGCGCACGCCGGGGAGCTGGAGAAGGACCGCACGTAGACCGGACATTGGGCACGTACCGATCCGCCTCTGTGCGTTGCCGACGCCATCAGGCAGCATGTCTCGCATGTCCGTACTGACGCGCGACGAAGCGCAGACCCGAGCAGAGCTCCTCGACGTCCACCGCTACACGATCGAACTCGACCTGACCCGCGGAGACGACACCTTCGACTCCCGCACCCTGATCAGGTTCGCTGCCCGTGTGGACGGGGACACCTTCGTCGAGCTCAAGCCCGCCGAGCTGCGCTCCGTCACCCTCGACGGACATCCCCTGGACCCGGAGGCCCTCGACGGCAACCGGCTCCCGCTGAAGGACCTCACCGCCGGCGAACACGAACTGCGCGTCGACGCCCGCATGCGCTACTCCCGCACCGGCGAGGGCATGCACCGCTTCACCGACCCCACCGACGGCGAGACCTACGTCTACACCCAGCTCTTCCTGGACGACGTCCAGCGGGTCTTCGCCGCCTTCGACCAGCCCGACCTGAAGGCCGTCTTCGAACTGTCGGTGAAGGCCCCGCACGACTGGACCGTCCTCACCAACGGCATCACCGAACAGGCCGACGGCGTATGGAAGGCGTCCCCCACACCGCTCATCTCCACCTACCTCGTCGCCGTCGCCGCCGGCCCCTGGCACTCCGTGCGCACCGAGCACCGCGGCCTGCCCTTCGGCCTGCACTGCCGCCGCTCCCTCGCCCCCTACCTCGACGCCGACGCCGACGAACTCCTCGACATCACGCGCGCCTGCTTCGACCGCTACCACGAGAAGTTCGACGAGCCCTACCCGTTCGACTCCTACGACCAGGCCTTCGTCCCCGAGTTCAACGCCGGCGCCATGGAGAACCCGGGCCTGGTCACCTTCCGCGACGAGTTCGTCTACCGCTCCGCCGTCACCGACACCGAACGCCAGACCCGCGCCATGGTCATCGCCCACGAGATGGCCCACATGTGGTTCGGCGACCTCGTCACCCTCAAGTGGTGGGACGACATCTGGCTGAACGAGTCCTTCGCCGAGTACATGGGCTACCAGACCCTCACCGAGGCCACCCGCTTCACCGACACCTGGACCGACTTCGGCGTCACCCGCAAGTCCTGGGGCTACGACGCCGACCAGCGCCCCTCCACCCACCCCGTCGCCCCCGAGGCCGTTGACGACACCGCCTCAGCGCTGCTCAACTTCGACGGCATCTCCTACGCCAAGGGCGCCAGCGCGCTGCGGCAACTGGTCGCCTGGCTCGGCGAGAAGGACTTCCTCGCCGGCATCAACATCCACTTCGCCCGGCACAAGTTCGCGGGCGCCACCCTCGCCGACTTCATCGACAACCTCGCCGCGGCCACCGACCGCGACGTCCACGCCTGGGCCGACGCCTGGCTGCGCACCACCGGCGTCGACACCCTCACCCCGCGCATCGCCCCCGGCGAGCACGGCACCTGCGCCCTCACCGTCGACCGCGCCGGCAGCCGCCCGCACCGCGTCGCCGCCGGCCTCTACGACAGGGACCTCGGCGACGACGGCGGCCAGCTCGTCCTGCGCGAACGCCTGCACCTGGACCTCCCGCACACCGACGCCCACCCCATCGGCAAGCGGCCCGCCCTGCTCCTCCTCAACGACGGCGACCTCAGCTACGCCAAGGTCCGCTTCGACCCCGAATCCTTCGAGACCGTCCGCAAGGAGCTGTCCGGCCTGCCCGAACCGCTCACCCGCGCGGTCGTCTGGAACGCCCTGCGTGACGCCGTCCGCGACGGCGAACTCGCCCCCGGCGCCTACCTGGAGACCGCCCGCGCCCACCTCCCGCTGGAGACGGACCTCGCCATCGTCCAGGGCGTGCTCGCCTTCGCATCCACCTGCGTCACCGACCGCTACCTCACCCCCGAGGAGCGGCCCGCGGCCCTCGCAACCCTCTCCGACCTGTGCCGCGACCTCATCCGCCGCACCGAGGACGGCGACAACCCCGGCCTGCGCCTGATCGCCGTACGCCACCGCATCGCCGTGGCCGCCCACCCCGACACCATCGCCGCCTGGCTCGCCGACGGCACCGTCCCCGGCGGCCCCGAACTCGACCCCGAACTGCGCTGGCGCGTCCTCGCCCGGCTCGCCGTCCTCGGCGCCACCGACGAGGCCGCCATCGCCGCCGAACTGGCACGCGACCCGAGCGCCACCGGCCAGGAAGGCGCCGCCCGCTGCCGGGCCGCCCTGCCCGACCCGGAGGCCAAGGCCCGCGCCTGGGAGGCCATGTTCGGCTCCGACACCCTGTCCAACTACCTCTTCACCGCCACCGCCCGGGGCTTCTGGCAGCCCGAACAGGCCGGCCTGGTGGGCGAGTACGTCGGGCGCTACTACGCCGACGCGGTCGCCGTCGCCGACCGCCGCGGACCCGCCATCGCCGTGGCCGCCGGCCGCGACGCCTTCCCCGCCCACGCCGTCGACGCCGACACCCTCCGCCTCGGCGAGGCATGCCTGCGCGACGCCGACCCCAGCCCCGCGCTGCGCCGCAAGCTCATCGACCAACTGGACGATCTGGCGAGGGCGCTGCGGGTACGCGCGGCGTAGCCCGACGAGGCAGGGCACTCGACGGGCGGCCGCCCCCGCCGGCCGACGCTGCGGGGGCGGCCCGCCCTCGCCGACGTCGAGAACTGACCGGGGGCCCTGAGAGCCCTGGCCGACGTCGAGAACTGACCGGGGGCCCTGAGAGTCCTGGCCGACGTCGTGAGCTGACCGGGGGCCGCGAGGTCCTCGCCGACGTCGTGAGCTGACCGGGGGCCCTGAGAGTCCTGGCCGACGTCGTGAGCTGACCGGGGGCCCTGAGAGTCCTCGCCGACGTCGAGAGCTGACCCAGGGCCGTGAGGCGCCGGCCGACGTCGAGAGCCGACCCGGGCCATGCTGCCCCCGGCGTCAAGAACCGGATCCGGGGCCGCGTCGCCCCGACCGGTTTTCCCGTACGGAGGTACCTCCACCCGGGTTGTGTCGTTGAGCTCTCCGGGGCGCGCCGCCCCGCGCCCCGGAGGTCAGCCCCATGAGCACGCCGCCCCTCGCCTCAGGCCACGAAGGCCCCCACGCCCTGCGGCCGTTGCTCGACACCGTCCTCGAAGCGCTGGACACCGGCGCCCGGGCACGGGGCGGACCCCTGCCGGCGGGCGGCCCGGAAGCCGTCGCGGGCCGGATCCGGGAAGCGGCCGGAGACGTCCTCCCCGACCGCGGCGACCCGCACGCCGTCCGCACCCTCGTCCACGCCTTCGCCGCGACCGCCGCCGACCCCGCCCACCCCCTGTGCGCCGCCCACCTCCACTGCCCCCCGCTCGCCGTCGCCGCGGCAGCCGACCTCGCCGCCTCCGCCCTCAACCCGTCGATGGACTCCTGGGACCAGGCACCGGGCGCGTCCGAACTGGAAAGGCTGGTCGCCACAGCACTGGCCCAGGAGGTCCACCCGGCCGGCACCCCCGACTCCCTTGTCACCACCGGCGGCACCGAGTCCAACCACCTCGCCCTGCTCCTCGCCCGGGAGGCCCACGGCGGATCAGTCCGGCTCGTGCACGGGGCCAACGCCCACCACTCACTGCCCCGCGCCGCCTGGCTGCTCGGACTGCCCGAACCCGCCGTCGTACCCGCCCCGGGCGGAACGCTCGACCCCGACGCGCTCGACGCGACCCTCACCCGCCTCAGCGGCCCGCTGCTCGTCGCCGCCACCGCCGGCACCACCGACGCCGGACTCATCGACCCGCTGCCCGAGATCGCCGCCCACTGCGCGGCCCACGGCGCCCGGCTGCACGTCGACGCCGCCTACGGCGGAGGCCTCCTCTTCAGCGAGCGGCACCGCGCCGGGCTCACCGGCCTCGACGCCGCCCACACCGTCACCCTCGACCTGCACAAACTCGGCTGGCAGCCCGTCGCCGCAGGCCTCCTCGCCGTTCGCGACGCCCACGACCTCACCGCCCTGCGGCAACGCGCCGACTACCTCAACGCCGACGACGACACCGAAGCCGGACTGCCCGACCTCCTCGGCCGGTCCCTGCGCACCACCCGCCGCCCCGACGTCCTCAAACTCGCCGTCACCCTCAAAACCCTCGGACGCAGCGGCCTCGGCGCGCTCGTCGACCAGGTCTGCGCCCACGCCCGGCAGTTCGCCGCCCTCGTCGACGCGCACCCCGACTTCGAACTGCACGCCCCGCCCGTCATCAGCACCGTGCTGTTCCGCCCCACCGGCGTCACCGACACCACCGTCGCCGCCGTACGCCGCGCGCTGCTCACCGACGGCTCCGCCGTCCTCGGCCGGGCCCGCCTCGACGGCCGGCTCTGGCTCAAGGCCACCCTCCTCAACCCCGCCACCGGGCCCGACGACCTGGCCGCGCTGCTGCACCTCGCGGCAACGAGCCGAGCCACCCTCGTGGAAGGACACACCCCCCGATGAACCCCGCCCCGACCCCCGAACCCGACGCCCCCCGCGACCTCGTCGGCGTCGGCGTCGGCCCCGCCAACCTCTCCCTCGCCGCGCTCGCCCACCCGCTCGGCGGCCTCGACACCGTCTTCTACGACCAGCGCCCCGCCTTCGGCTGGCACCCCGGCCTGCTCATCGAAGGCGCCACCATCCAGGTCCCGTTCCTCGCCGACCTGGTGTCCCTCGCCGACCCCACCAGCCCCTGGACCTTCCTCAGCTACCTCCGGTCCCGCGAGCGGCTGTTCCCCTTCTACTTCGCCGAGCGCTTCCACATCCAGCGCGCCGAATACGACGCCTACTGCCGCTGGGTCTGCGAGAACCTCCCCGGCCTGCACTTCGGCCACCAGGTCGACGCCGTCCGCTGGAACCCCGAACGCGACGTCTTCGAAGTCGACTACACCCAGCTCGACACCGACGGAGAAGCCGAGGCCCTCTGCCGCACCTACACCCGCAACGTCGTCCTCGGCATCGGCACCGAGCCCTACGTCCCCGACCCCCTCAAGCCCCTCGTCGAGGCACCCGGCGTACCCGTCGTGCACGCCGCCGACTACCTCGACCACCGCGCCGCCCTGCTCGCCGCCGAGCACGTCACCGTCGTGGGCATCGGACAGTCCGGCGCCGAGATCTTCCTCGACCTGCTCCGCAACAGGCCCGCCGGACACGAGAAGCTGCACTGGCTGGGCCGCACGGAGGCCTTCGCCCCCATGGAGTACTCCAAGCTCGGCCTGGAGCACTTCACCCCCGACCACACCCGCTACTTCCACGCCCTGCCCGAATCCACCCGCGACCGGCTCGTCGGGGGCCAGTGGCAGCTGCACAAGGGCATCGACGCCGCCACCATCGCCGCCGTGCACGACGAGCTGTACCGCCGCTCCCTGCACGGCGGCTGGCCCGACGCCGTCCTCACCCCCGGCGTCCGCGTCCGCACCGCCGGCCGTGTCGCGACGACCAAGGTCGAACTGCACCTGGAGCACACCCTCCAGGACAGCCGCTCCCGCCTCACCACCGACGCCGTCGTCCTCGCCACCGGCTACCGCGAGCGCCCCCTCGACCGGATCCTCGCCGGCCTCGACCCCTACATGCGCCGCGACAACCAGGAACGGCCCCGCATCGACGAGGACCACCGGCTCGTCCTCGACCCGTCCGTCACCGGCACCGTGTACGTCCAGAACGCCGAGACCCACACCCACGGCGTCGGCGCCCCCGACCTCGGCCTCGCCGCCTGGCGCAGCGCGATCATCCTCAACTCCCTGACGGGCGGCGAGGCCTACGCCCTCCCGGGCCGCACCGCCTTCACCACCTTCGGCCTCACCCAGCGCCGGCACGTCCCGCCGCCCCGTGAGGCACCGGCACTGACCCCGCTGGTCGACGACCGAAGGTGACGAAGCACGCGGATCAGAAAACGGGCGTGCCGTTACGGGTGAGCTCCCAGTCGACCCCCGCGAAGGCGGCCGGGTCGATCGACCCCTTCGCCTTCACCCAGGCGATCATGGTGTTGCGGATCTCTTCCGAGTTCGACCACAGCACCTGGGCCGCGGCGACGTGCGGGAAGTTGCCGCCGCCGTTGGCCCGGTAGTTGTTCACCGCGAACACGAACTTCGCGTCGTCCGCGAGCGGCTGCCCCTCGAAGCGCACGTTCGTCACCCGTGACCCGGCCGGCCTCGCGATGTCGATCTCGTACGCCAGACCGCTCACGACGTCGTAGTTGTAGTCCGGCGTGCCGTTCGCGTTCGTCAGCTTCGCCGGATCCACCGCCGCGTCCGGCGCCGTCTGCACGAAGTAGTTCGCCGAGAACTCCAGGTACGCCTTCATCTGCGCACCCGTCATCAGACGCGCCTCCAGCGTGTTCTCGAACACGTACAGACCCGCCACGTCCCGGATCGTCACCTCGCCCGCCGGGATCCGGGCACTGCGCGAGAAGCACGCCGCCTGCGACAGCACCGGCAGTGCGGCGTGCTCCGTGCCCGCCAGCGCCTGCTTCACCGTGTCGGCCTGGATGTGGTTGATCAGATCGATGATCGGCACGTCCCTGTACGGCGCCTCGGCCGACGTCATCTCCGCCGCGTTGGTGCCGATGACCTGGTTGACGTACGCCACGACCTTCTCGTGCTCGTCCGAGAGCAGTTTCGTGATCTTGGAGTCCTCCTCCACCGTGTTGGAGTTCAGGACCTTCGCGCCCACCTTCTCGACCTTCCAGCAGCCCTTCTCGAAGGTCAGCTCGAAGTCGAACAGCGTCAGCCGCTGCCCCCACTTCAGCGGCTCCGACAGCACGACCTGCTTGCCCGTCTTCTTGTTCGTGACGAAGTACTGCGGGATCTCCGTGTGCGCGTGCCCGACCAGGATCGCGTCGATCCCCGGCACCTGCTCCGCCACCAGAGCCGCCGCGTTCTCGATGTACGGCAGCTGGTCACCGTAGGACGACGTCCCCGACGAACCGCTGTGCGCCGACACGATGACCACGTCGGCGCCCATCGACCGCAGCTTCGGCACCCACTTCGCCGCCTGTTCCTCCAGACCCGGGAACGTCATCTTCCCCTGCACGTTCGCCTTGTCCCAGATCGCGATGCCCGGGTTGGTCAGCCCCAGCACCGCCACCTTCACGTCCCGCCCGTGCGGCGTGCGCAGCCGGTGCATGCTGTACGGCGCGAACGCCGGCCGCAGCGTCTTCGCATCCAGCGCGTTCGCCCCCAGCAGCGGGAAATCGCACTGCTGCTCGAACTTCCGCAGTACCGGGATGCCGTAGTTGAACTCGTGGTTGCCGAGCGCCGCAGCGTCGTAGCCCATGGCGTTCATCGCCTGCGCCATCGGGTGCACCGGGCCGCCCTCGGCCGTGATCGGGTCGACCTTGGCGTAGTAGTACGACAGCTGCGTGCCCTGAATGGTGTCGCCCGCGTCGATCAGCAGCGTGTTGCGGCGGCCCTTCTCCGCACGGACCCGGTTCACCAGCGTCGAGACCTTCGCCAGGCCCACGTCGTTGTGGTCCTTGTCGTCGAACTCCTTGTCCGTGAAGTAGTCCCAGTTGAAGACGTTGCCATGCAGGTCCGTCGTCCCCAGCACGGTGAACGCGTACCGCTTGGCACCCCGCTTCGCCTCCGCCGCCTGCGCACCCGGCGCCGAGACCGCACCGGCCAGCGCCACCCCCGCCCCGGTCACGGCGGACTTCTCCAGGAACTTCCGGCGGTTCAACGGCATGTCTGGCTCCCCTGCGGAATCTGTGAACGACGCGCGTAGATAACGCGCGTAGATTCTGACCCGTCCATGACCGGCCGCAACAGACCCAACAGGTTGCGATCTGATGACTCGGCCCCCCGACTCCCGGCCGCCAACCAGCCCAGACATGACAGAGTGGGGCGTATGACCGCGGCCACCCCAGACGCCTCCCAGCCCGCCGTCCCCTACGGCACACCCGAGGCCCCCCGCATCGCCGTCCGCGGCGAAGCCCGCCTCGAAGTCGACCCAGAGATCGCCCGCATCGGCATCACCGTCGCCGCCCGCGGCCGCGACCGCCGCTCCGCCCTCGACGACCTCACCCGCCGCAACGCCGGCATCCTCGACCTCGTCAAGTCCTACGGCGACGCCGTCGAACGCCTGGAGACCGGCGCCTTCTCCATCACGCCCGAACTCACCAAACACGGCCGCGGCGAACGCGTCCGCACCTACCACGGCAGCGTCCGCGTCACCGCCGAGCTCACCGACTTCACCGCCGTCGGCGAACTCACCACCCGCCTCGCCGACCTCGAACTCACCCGCGTCGACGGCCCCTGGTGGGCCCTGCGCCCCGACTCACCCGCCCACCGCGAGGCCAGGAAGAAGGCCGTGCGCGAAGCCGTCCAGCGCGCCCGCGAGTACGCCGAGGCCCTCGGCACCAGCCTCTCCGCCCTCGTCGAACTCGCCGACATCGGCGCCGAGAGCGCCCCGCCGGCCTACCCCCAGGCCCCCGGCCGCATGCGCTCCGCGGCCTTCGCCGGAGCCGCCGAGGACACCCCGGCCCCCCTCGACCTCGAACCCCAGCGCCAACGCGTCCACGCGCAGATCAACGCCCGCTTCACCATGGTGCCGCCGCAGCTGTAGGCACACCCACGGCATTCCTTCGAAAATCGGACCGAATTCCTCGGGTGCTCATCGGAGCACCCCGCCGCACAATTCAACGCGTGCCAATAACGCTTCACGCAGAGTCTGTTGAGTGGTCACCCTCGACGAATTCGCTACCAGTCGGTAACTCGTAGGCTCCATTCATGCGCCGAGCGAAAATTGTCTGCACCCTGGGACCCGCCACCGACTCGTACGACCAAATCAAACACCTCGTCGACGCCGGAATGGACGTAGCCCGCTTCAACCTCAGCCACGGCGGCCACGCCGAACACGAGGAGCGCTACCACCGGGTCCGCAAAGCCGCCGACGAGACCGGCCGCAGCGTCGGCCTCCTCGCCGACCTCCAAGGCCCGAAAATCAGACTCGGCCAGTTCACCGAAGGACCCGTACTCCTCGAGCGCGGCGACACCTTCACCATCACCGTCGAAGAAGGCGTCGGAGGCGACGGCCGCATCTGCGGCACCACCTACGCCGGCCTCGCCACCGACGTCACCCCCGGCGAACGCATCCTCATCGACGACGGCAAGGTCTGCCTCGAAGTCACCGCGGTCGACGGCCCCCGCGTCCACACCACCGTCCTCGAAGGCGGGGTGATCTCCGACCACAAAGGCCTCAACCTCCCCGGCGTCGCCGTCTCCGTCCCCGCCCTCTCCAAAAAGGACGAGGACGACCTCCGCTGGGCCCTGCGCACCGGATTCGACGTCATCGCCCTCTCCTTCGTCCGCTCCGGCCGCGACATCCAGGACGTCCACCGCATCATGGACGAGGAAGGCCGCCGCCTCCCCGTCATCGCCAAAATCGAAAAGCCCCAGGCCGTCGACACCATCGACGACATCGTCGCCGCATTCGACGGCATCATGGTCGCCCGCGGAGACCTCGGCGTCGAAATGCCACTGGAACACGTCCCGATCGTCCAGAAGCGCGCCATCAAACTCGCCAAGCGCAATGCCAAGCCGGTCATCGTCGCCACCCAGATGCTCGACTCGATGATCGACAACGCCCGCCCGACCCGGGCGGAAGCCTCGGACGTCGCCAACGCCGTCATCGACGGCACGGACGCCGTGATGCTGTCCGGCGAGACGAGCGTCGGCAAGCACCCCATCGAGACGGTCCGCACGATGGCCCGCATCGTCGAAGCGGCGGAGGAGGACATCCTGGCGAAAGGCCTCCCGCCGCTGACCGAACGCAACAAGCCCCGCACCCAGGGCGGCGCGGTCGCCCGCGCGGCGGCGGAGATCGGCGACTTCCTGGGCGCTCGCTTCCTGGTCGCCTTCACCCAGTCGGGCGACACCGCCCGCCGCCTCTCCCGCTACCGCTCCCCGATCCCCCTCCTCGCCTTCACCCCCGACCAGGCGACCCGCTCACAACTCAGCCTGACCTGGGGCGTCGAGACGTTCCTCGGCCCGTGCGTCGACTCCACGGACGCGATGGTCGACCAGGTCGACGAACTGCTGTTGCGCTATGGCCGCTGCCGCCCGGGCGACACGGTCGTCATCACAGCGGGCTCCCCACCCGGAGTCTCCGGCTCGACGAACATGGTCCGGGTCCACCACATCGCGGAGTAGCGACCTCGGTGTCAGTACTTGGGGCCTACGTGGGCGTCCATGAGGGCGACGGAGGCTTTGCGGGCGACGGAGATGTTGAAGGGGTTTCCGTTCCGGGTGCAGAGCGTCCATTCGACGCCGAGCTTGTCCAGGGTGTCGGTGTAGAGCCGCCGGATGTCTTCGGAGACGTTGGTGAAGAAGTACCGGGGGTATTCGTAGCGCTTCCGCTCACCGGCGACCGTGCGGATTGTCCAGTTGGTGATCCGGCACCCGTCGGAGTGGATGAGTCCGCGGATGAATTGCCAGGGGTGTACGTCGACGATGCCCTGCTGCCAGGGTTCGAGCACGATACGGCGTTCGTGCTTCTTGCCGGGGCCGTGCTGCGGGAAAAGACAGTGCAGGTGCTTGGAGCAGACCTTCACGTTGCGGCAGCCTGTCCTGCGGACCCGGCAGACGGAATTGTCGGGGAAGACCGCACGCATAGCCTGTTCGCAGTCGTCCATGAGTCCGGGCCATGACTCCGTGCAGGCGATCATGAGGTTGGGTACGCGGTGCTCGGAGTAATGGCTGATGTGACCGTCCCCGAGATACAAGCCCAGCAGGCAGGAATAGGCGGGCTCGTTCAGATCCCGCCCGTCGCACCGGGGGCACTTCGGATCGTGGCGGCCGGGACACTCGCCGCGCTTCGCCCGGTCCAGGTGTTTCCAGTAGCCGACCGTCCCCAGTGGCACATTGAGGCTGCGGGCCATTTCCGCGTTTTTCGCGCCCCCGCGCAGAAGGGTGACGGCTTTCTGTCGCACGTCAGTGCCATGGACGTTCATGCGACCACTGTGCGCTACGGACAGTGACCAGGGGTAGCAAAAGGCGGAGGATCACGCGAACGTGATCCTCCGCCTACTCAGTGCCGGGTGCGGGACTCGAACCCGCACGTCCTCTCGGACAGATGTGTTTGAGACATCAGCGTCTGCCTGTTCCGCCAACCCGGCCAGGTAACCCTCAGGGAGTGTACCGGTTCCACTGAGTCGGTCGCAGCTAGGTACGCTCTTGGGAGCAGTACCGGCCTGCCCCTACCAAGGAGCCCACGTGAGTGCCCCCGAGTCGCCCCAGCCTGTTGACGTGCCTGATGAGGACAAGTCGCACGTGCCTCCGATGACGACGCGGGTCGTCATCGCCGAGGACGAGGCGCTGATCCGGCTCGATCTCAAAGAGATGCTGGAGGAGGAGGGGTACAGCGTCGTCGGTGAGGCCGGGGACGGTGAGCAGGCGGTGGAGCTGGCCCGTGAGCACCGGCCCGATCTGGTGATCCTGGACGTGAAGATGCCGAAGATGGACGGCATCTCCGCGGCGGAGAAGATCGCGGAGGAGAGCATCGCGCCGGTGCTGATGCTGACCGCGTTCTCGCAGCGGGATCTGGTGGAGCGGGCCCGGGACGCCGGTGCCATGGCCTATCTGGTGAAGCCCTTCAGCAAGACCGACGTCGTGCCGGCGATCGAGATGGCCGTCTCGCGGTTCACGGAGCTGAAGGAGCTGGAGAAGGAGGTCGCCGACCTCACGCTCCGGCTGGAGACGCGCAAGCTGGTGGACCGGGCGAAGTCGATTCTGCAGACGGAGTACGGGCTGTCGGAGCCGGCGGCTTTCCGGTGGATCCAGAAGACGTCGATGGACCGTCGGATGTCGATGCAGCAGGTCGCGGAGGCGGTCATTCAGGACGCCGACGAGAAGAAGGCCAACAAGGGCTGAGGATACGACGCGAGTGGCCCGCTTCCCCTCCGGACCGGAGGGGAAGCGGGCCACTCGGCGTACGGGCCGGGACCTCAGTCCTCGCCCAGGTACGCCTTGCGCACGGACTCGTCGTGCAGCAGGTCCTGCCCGGTTCCGGAGAGGACGACGTTGCCGACCTCCATGACGTGGCCCTGGTCGGCGAGGGAGAGCGCGGCCTGGGCGTTCTGTTCGACGAGGAGGATCGTCGTGCCCTGGGACTTGAGCTCGGAGATGGTCGCCATGATCTTCTGCATCATGATCGGGGAGAGGCCCATGGAGGGCTCGTCGAGCATGAGCAGCTTGGGCTGGGACATGAGGGCGCGTCCCATGGCGAGCATCTGCTGTTCGCCGCCCGAGAGGGTTCCGGCGGCCTGCTTGCGGCGTTCCCCGAGGATGGGGAAGAGGTCGTAGGCGCGCTGGATGTCCTTTTCGATGCCGTCCTTGTCCTTGCGGAGGAAGGCTCCGAGCTGGAGGTTCTCGGCGATGGTGAGGCGGGGGAAGATGTGCCGGCCCTCGGGGGAGTGGGCGAGGCCGAGGGCGACGATCTTGTGGGCGGGGACCCCGCTCAACGGCTTCCCGTCGAAGAGGATCTTCCCGGAGGTGGGCTTCAGCAGGCCCGAGAGGGTGCGCAGGGTGGTGGTCTTGCCGGCGCCGTTGGTGCCGATGAGGGTGACGACCTGGCCGGCTTCGACGCTGAAGGAGATGCCCTTGACGGCTTCGATCTTGCCGTAGGAGACCCGGAGGTCTTCGACCTCGAGCAGTGCGGTCACTTGGCCTCTCCCTTGGTGGTGCTGGTGGTGCCCGTCGCGTCGGCGGCGGCTTCGGCGGCTTCGACCTCGGCGGCCTCGGCCTGGCCGGGGTCGCCTTCGAAGGGCTCGCCGAGGTAGGCGGCGACGACGCGCTCGTCGGCCTGGACGACGTCGGAGGTGCCTTCGACGAGCTTTTCGCCCTGGACGAGGACGGCGACGCGGTCGGAGAGGTTGAACACGAAGCGCATGTCGTGCTCGATGAGGAGGACGGCGATGCCCTTGTCGCGGATGGCGAAGACGAGTTCCTCGGTGGCGCGCGTCTCCTGGGGGTTCATGCCGGCGGTGGGCTCGTCGAGGAGCAGCAGGCCGGGCTCGGAGGCCATGGCGCGGGCGATCTCGAGCTTGCGCTGTTCGCCGTAGGGGAGGTTGCGGGCGAGGTGGTCGCGCTTGTGGGCGAGGCCGATGAACTCGAGGAGTTCCATGGCGCGTTCCTCGCTGGCGCGTTCGGCCTTCTTGAAGCCGGGGCCGCGCAGGAGGGCGGACCAGAGGCCTTCCTTGGTGCGGGTGTGGCGGCCGACGAGGACGTTTTCCAGGACCGTCATGTTGGCGAACAGACGGATGTTCTGGAAGGTGCGGGCGATGCCGGCCTGGGTGACCAGGTGGGGTTTCGGCGGGAGGACGGTGCCCTTGTAGGAGACGGTGCCCTCGGTGGGTACGTACAGGCCGGTCAGGCAGTTGAAGAAGGTGGTCTTGCCGGCGCCGTTGGGGCCGATGAGGCCGACGATCTCGCCGGCGTTGACCGTGAGGTCGACGGAGCGTACGGCGGTGAGGCCGCCGAATCGCATCGTGACGTCGCGTGCTTCGAGTACGGGTGTGGTCATGTTTCTCACGCCCCCGCCTTGGTGACGGCCGGTTCGTCGGTCAGCGTGGTCTGTTTGGGTACGTCGAGTTGGCCGGTCTCGTGGAATTCGAGCTGGCGCCGGCGGTTGGCGATGATGCCTTCGGGGCGGAAGCGCATCAGGAGGATGAGCGCGATGCCGAAGGCGAGGAGCGACTTGTCCTGGAGGAAGACCAGCTTCTCGGGGAGCAGGTAGAGCAGGGCCGCGCCGAGGAGCGGTCCGGCCACGGTGCCCATGCCGCCGAGGACGACCGCGGCCAGGAGGAACGCGGAGTTGGGCGGGGTGGAGCCGGCGAACTGGTACGGCGTGGGGACGACGCTGTAGGTGACGTGGGCGCTGACGGTGCCGGCGAGGCCGGCGAGGGCGGCGCCGAGGGCGAAGGCGACGAGCTTGACGCGGAAGCCGTTGATGCCCATGGCGGTGGCGGCGGTCTCGTCCTCGCGGATGGCGATCCAGGAGCGGCCGATGCGGGAGTCCGCCGCGCGCGTGTAGACAAGGACCACGATGGCCATGATGAGGACCATCAGCAGGTAGTAGTTGGCGAAGCGGCCGAGGGTGAAGCCGCCGATGTCGTGGGCCTGACCGAGGTTGAAGCCGAAGAGGTTCAGGTCCGGGATGGAGGGGATGCCGTTCGGGCCGTTGGTGACGTCGGGTCCGGAGTCGCCGTCCATGTTGTTGACGGCGATGCGGAAGATCTCTCCGAAGCCGAGGGTGACGATGGCGAGGTAGTCGCCGCGCAGTCGCAGGGTCGGGGCGCCGATGAGGACGCCGAAGACGAGGGATGCGGCGGCGCCGGCCAGGGCGGAGGCCCAGAAGGGCAGGTGGACGCCGGAGATGGTGGAGAACTCGGAGCCGGAGACGAGGGCGGCGGTGTAGGCGCCGACGCCGAGGAAGGCGACGTATCCGAGGTCGAGGAGTCCGGCGAGGCCGACGACGATGTTGAGGCCGAGGGCGACGGTCCCGAAGATCAGGATGTTGACGCCGATGTTGGCGTAGTGGTCGTCGGTCTGGGTGAAGGGGAAGGCGATGGCCGCGGCGAAGCCCATGGCGAGGGTGAAGCTGCGGTTGGCGGCGACGAGGGCCGAGAAGCGGTCCATGAGGCCGGCGGTGTGCACTGCCCACATGGCGAAGGTGACGACGAACAGGTAGCCGATGAAGAGTTCGCCGTACTCGGTGTCGATGCCGTAGGTGAAGACGCCGAGGCCGATGATGGTGACCACGGTGATGACGGCCCGCTGGATCCAGGGTGCGATGGCCTGGGCGGTGGGGATGCGGTCGGGCTTGGCGATGGAGGCCTTGAGGGCTTCCTTGATGCCGTGGGTGCCGGTGCGCTCCTGGGGGAGGGCGAAGGCGCCGAGGAGGGGCAGCAGGGAGGCGATGGCCGCGACCCAGCCGCCGGGCTCGAGGTTGACCACGCCGCCGAGGTTGGCGCTGATGGCGATGACGGTGAACCAGGTGACGGTGAAGCCGCCGAGTGCGGTGAGCACGAGGGGTGCGGTGTTGCGGGCGGGCAGCAGCCAGCCGAGGCCGCGGACGCCGTAGGAGGCGAGCGCGAAGAGGGCGGTGAGGACGCCGGCGGTGAAGGTCAGCCACTGCAGGCCACCGGGGTAGCCGTAGTAGGTGAGGTCGCCGGGGAATTCGGCGGTCCAGGTCCAGGCGAGGAACGCGGAGGCGGCGGTGGCGATGCCGCCGGCGAGCAGCAGGGCGCGGGCGGCCGCTGCGGGCAGCGGTATGAGACCGCGCAGTGCGGGCGTCGGGGTGGGGACGGCGTCCGGCACGGGGGTTTTGGTCGTCTCGGTCATGTCATCACGCCCTGTCCGCGACGCGCTCGCCGAGCAGGCCCTGTGGCCTGAAGAGGAGCACGAGGATGAGGAGGCAGAAGGCCCAGACGTTGGCCCAGCTCTGACCGCCGAGCTGCTGCATGCCCGGGATCTCGTCGATGTAGGCGGAGGCGAGGGTTTCGGCGATGCCGAGGACGACGCCGCCGAGCATGGCGCCGTAGATGTTGCCGATGCCGCCGAGGACGGCCGCCGTGAAGGCCTTGAGGCCCATGAGGAAGCCCATGCGGTAGTCGACGTTGCCGTACTTGAGTCCGTAGGCGACGGCCGCGACGGCGGCGAAGAAGCCGCCGATGGCGAAGGCGATGACGATGATGCGGTTGGTGTCGATGCCCATCAGCTGCGCGGTGTCGGGGTCCTGCGCGGTGGCCTGCATGGCGCGGCCGGTGCGGCTGCGGCGGACGAAGATCGCGAGGGCGGCCATGCAGAGGACGGCGGCGAGGATGAGGAAGATGTCGGCGTCCTTGATGGTGACGGAGCCGATGTCGTGGGTGGCGTCGAGGCCGGGGAAGGCACGGGCGCGGTCGGCGCCGGGGTAGAAGTTGCGCACGACCTCCTGGAGGGCCAGGGAGAGACCGATGGCCGTGATGAGCGGTGCCAGGCGTGGTGCTCCGCGCAGTGGTCGGTAGGCGAACCGTTCCGCTCCGACGGCGATGAGGATGGCCACGATGGCGCCGCCGAGGAGCATGAGGGGTACGGCGAGGGCCATCGAGGTGCCGTCGGGCAGGATGTAGAAGTAGACCGTGAGGGCGCCGAAGGCCCCGGTCATGAAGATCTCGCCGTGCGCGAAGTTGATGAGCTGGACGATGCCGTACACCATCGTGTAGCCGATGGCGATCAGCCCGTACATCGAGCCTAGGAGCAGCCCGTTGGCCAGCTGCTGCGGCAGGGTGTTCACCGCATGGCCTCCATGTCGCTGGTGGTCGTGTGCACTGGATGTGTGCGTGGTCGTGTGCTGTGTGGGGGTGTGGAAACGGGCCGCGCGGTCGGGGTCCCCTTCCGCGCGGCCCGGGGTGCGGCGTGTTGTGGCGGGCCGGACTACTGCAGGTCGGCGGTGCCGGTCTCCACGTCCTTCCAGGCACCCTTCTCGACCTGGTAGACCGTCAGCTGCTTGTTGGTGGTGTCGCCGTACTGGTCGAAGGAGATCTTGCCGGTGAGGCCTTCGAAGTCGGACTTCTGGACACCGTCGACGACCTTGGAGCGCAGGTCGTTGATGTCGGTGGGCACCTTGCCGCCGTTGGCGTCGGCCGCGGCCTTGACGGCCTTGATGATGGCGGTGGTGGCGTCGTAGGCGTAGGCGCCGTAGGCGCCGTAGTCGCCCTTGTAACCCTTGTCCTTGTACGTCTGGATGAACGTCTTGGCCGCGGGCAGGGTGTCGGCGGGGACGCCGATGGCGGTGGCGAGGTCGCCCTCGGAGGACTTGCCGGCGGCCTCGATGTAGGTGGAGGCGAACATGCCGTCGCCGCCGAACAGCGGGATCTTGACGCCGGCGTCCTTGAGCTGCTTGGTGATCAGCGCGGACTCGTCGTACTGGCCGCCGTAGTAGAGCAGGTCGGCGCCGGAGTTCTTGATCTTGGTGACGAGGGAGCCGAAGTCCTTGTCGCCGGTGTTGACGTGGTCGGTGCCGGCGATCTTGCCGCCGAGCTTCTTGTACTGCTCGGCGAAGATCTTCGCCAGGCCGGCGCCGTAGGTCTGCTTGTCGTCGACGACGAAGGCCTTCTTCTTCTTGAGGCCGTTGTACGCGTAGCCGGCGGCGAAGCTGCCCTGCAGCTCGTCGGTGGTGGCGGTGCGGAAGTACGTCTTGTAGGGACGCTTCTTGTCCGTCTGCCAGTTCTTGCCCTGGGTCAGCTCGGGGTTGGTGTTCGCCGGGGAGATCTGGACCATGTTGGCCGAGGCGAAGACCTGCTGCATCGTCTGGGCGACGCCGGAGTTCAGCGGGCCGACGGCGCCGACGGAGGTCTTGTCGCCGACGATGCTGGTGGCGTTGGACTGGCCGGTGGCGGGCTGCGCCTTGTCGTCCAGGGCCTTGAGCTTGAACTTCACGCCCGGGACCCAGTTGTTCTTGTTGGCGTCGTCGATGGCTATCTGGGCGCCGTACTGGATGCCGAGGCCGGTGGTCGAGTTCTCACCGGAGAGCGGGGCGTCGACGCCGATGGTCAGCGTCGTACCGCTCCCGTTGTCTCCGCCCTTGTCACCGCTGTCGTCTCGGGAACCGCAGGCGGTGAGAGTCAGAGCTCCGGTCGTGAGAACGGAGGTAAGAATCACCAAGGAACGCTGTCGCACAATCAGTCCTTTCACAGGCAGGCCCCGCCCTGGTCGGGGGGTGAGTGCCGCGCTGGTACCGAACTCCCGATGTGGAGCGGTGACTGGCCGTGACTCTAAGCCCGGGGTAAGGGCAGGGTCAGCGGCGCGGGCTCGCTTGTGACTTTCTTGTTATGACGGGGTGGATGTCCGGTCTCGGCCGAGGGCCCTCTCGGTGGGTTTGGTGGAGTTTCGCCGAGGTCCGCATTCTGAGAACCCGCACTTCCGGTTGGCCATGGCTGAGATCATGCGGTCCTCGGGCCGCATGCGGCCCGGAAGAGACCGGAAAGGTCCCGGGCGTAGGCGCGGCCGAAGATGAAACTGTGGCGTTGTATTGCGCGCGTGTTACGGAGCGTTACGTCGAGAAATGGGTGATCGACTTCCGCGGAGAGCGCCGAGCAGTCGGAAACGGTGATTTCCACGGTGATGCCGCGGGGTGTGCCCGCGGGCACGGTGAAGGCCGGGCCGGGGACGGCGCGGGCCGTGAGCCCCGGGTAGGAGGTGCCGGCGACCCGAAGGGTGACGGCGGGGCCGTGTTCGGCAGCGACGGCGATCCGGAACCGGCCTGTCCTTCCAGGTGAGTTGAGGGATCCGGCGCGGCCGAGGTGGTGCCAGGCGGTGACGGTCGCGGGCCAGGGGGTGGGGGCGGCCGCCGGGTCGTACGGCGGGGGGTGCCGGTCGGGCGCGAGGGCCTGGGGAAGTGTGAGGGTCGAGGCTGCGGCGACGGCGATCACCGCCGCCGCGACGACCGCCCTCCTCCGCCCGGGCGGGAGCCCGTTCCAACGGCCGGCGAGCCGGTCGCCAGGACGCGACGCGTCGGTGCCGACGACGTGTAACTGCGTTTCTCATCCGTCGAGTTGGCCGGTTCGTCGGTCGGTTCGACGGGGCGATGCCTCTCATGGGCGCAGCCTCATGGGGGCACGGCAGGGGAGGGGGGGTGGGGAAGGCGGCGGGGCGGGGTGCGGGGTGCCGGGTGCCGGGGTGGGGCGGGATGTCGGGGTGTGCTGAGGGGTGAGCCGGGCGTGGTGCCGGAGCAGACCCAGTCGACCCGGTCGGGGGTCGCGGGGTCGCCGTCGTCGTCCCAGGTGGCCACCAGCGCGCCGACCTCGGTGCGTTCGGGGGCGGGCGCGGCGTTGTAGGAGTTGATGGCGGAGGACGGCAGCGCGGTGGCGAGCACGGTGGCGCAGGCCGCCGCGGTGACGGAGAAGGCGCGTGGGGAGGTCAAGAGAAACCCTTCTGCGGGTGGGACGGGTCTTCTCCTGTGGGGGTGGCGCAAGTGAAAGGCCAGGGGGGCGGTCGCGACCAGAGCGCGCCCGCCCCTCCAGGGTTTTCCCTACGTCGGCTTGACCACCGGGGTCAGTTCGCGCCGCGGATGAGTTCCTCGTCGCCCGGCTTCACGTCCCGCAGGAGGCAGGTCAGCCGGGCCGTGCAGACCCTTTTGTCGTTTTCATCCGTGATGACGATTTCGTATGTGGCGGTCGACCGCCCCCGGTGCACGGGCGTGGCCACGCCCGTGACCAGTCCGGAGCGCGCCCCTCGGTGGTGGGTGCAGTTCAGGTCGACACCCACGGCGATCTTGGAGCTGCCACCGTGCAGCATCGACCCGATCGAGCCGAGGGTCTCGGCCAGTACCGCGGAGGCCCCGCCGTGCAGCAGCCCGTAGGGCTGGGTGTTGCCCTCCACCGGCATCGTGCCGACGACCCGGTCCGCCGACGCCTCGGAGATCTGGACGCCCATCCGGTTCCCGAGGTGGCCCGCGGAGAACAGGGCCAGGAGGTCGACGCCGAGCGCGGCGTACTCGTCGATGACCTCTTGCGGGAACTTCACATGCTGCTGCTCACCCATCGGGCCCGGCTCCGTTCGTCCTCGTCACTCGGCTGCCTGTGTCGCTGAGCAAACGCTCAGTCGGTCGCCGATTGTTCCAGACGCACCACCACGGACTTGCTGGCCGGGGTGTTGCTGGTGTCCGCCGTGGCGTCCAGCGGCACCAGCACGTTGGTCTCCGGGTAGTACGCGGCGGCGCAGCCCCGGGCCGTCGGGTAGTGCACGACGCGGAAACCGGGGGCCCGGCGCTCCACGCCGTCCTTCCACTCGCCGACCAGGTCGACGTACGCGCCGTCCGCCAGCTTCAGGGCCCGCGCGTCCTCGGGGTGGACCAGCACCACCCGGCGGCCGTTCCTGATGCCCCGGTAGCGGTCGTCGAGGCCGTAGATCGTGGTGTTGTACTGGTCGTGCGAGCGCAGCGTCTGCAGCAGCAGGCGGCCCTCGGGCAGCTCCGGGTACTCCACGGGCGCGGCCGTGAAGTTGGCCTTGCCGGTGGCCGTGGGGAAGCGGCGCTCGTCGCGCGGGGCGTGAGGGAGGGCGAAGCCGCCGGGGCGGGCCACGCGCGCGTTGAAGTCCTCGAAGCCGGGGATCACGCGCGCGATGCGGTCCCGGATCGTCGCGTAGTCCTTCTCGAACTCCTCCCACGGCGTGCGGCTGTCCTCGCCGAGCACGCGGCGGGCGAGCCGGCTGACGATGGCCGGTTCCGACAGCAGGTGCCGGCTCGCGGGCTCCAGGCGGCCCCGGGAGGCGTGCACCATGCCCATCGAGTCCTCGACGGTCACGAACTGCTCGCCGCTGCTCTGCAGATCGCGTTCGGTGCGCCCGAGGGTCGGAAGGATCAGGGCACGCGCGCCGGTGACCGCGTGCGAGCGGTTCAGCTTCGTCGACACGTGCACGGTCAGCCGGGCCCGCCGCATGGCCGCCTCGGTGACGTCCGTGTCGGGGGACGCCGCCACGAAGTTGCCGCCCATGGCGAAGAAGACCTTCGCCTCGCCGTCGCGCAGGGCGCGGATGGCGCGTACGACGTCATAGCCGTGCTCGCGCGGGGGTGCGAAGCCGAACTCCCTCTCCAGGGCGTCCAGGAACGCCGGGGCGGGCCGCTCGAAGATGCCCATCGTGCGGTCGCCCTGCACGTTCGAGTGCCCGCGCACCGGGCACACGCCCGCGCCCGGACGGCCGATGTTGCCGCGCAGCAGGAGGAAGTTGACGACCTCCCGGATCGTGGGGACCGAGTGCTTGTGCTGCGTGAGGCCCATCGCCCAGCACACGATGGTGCGCTTCGAGGCCAGGACCATACGGAGGGCCTTGTCGATGTCCTCCTCGGTCAGGCCGGTCGCCGTGAGCGTCTCGTCCCGGTCGGCGGCGCGGGCGGCCTCGGTGAACTCCTCGTAGCCGTGCGTGTGCTCCCGCACGAACGCCTCGTCGACCGCGCCGTCCGTCTCCAGGATCAGCTTGTTCAACAGGCGGAACAGGGCCTGGTCGCCGCCGATGCGGATCTGCAGGAACAGGTCGGTGAGCGCGGCGCCCTTGACCATGCCCTGCGCGGTCTGCGGGTTCTTGAAACGCTCCAGACCCGCCTCCGGCAGCGGGTTGACACTGATGATCTTCGCGCCGTTGGCCTTGGCCTTCTCCAGCGCGGACAGCATGCGCGGGTGGTTCGTCCCCGGGTTCTGCCCGGCGACGATGATCAGGTCGGCCTTGTGGAGGTCCTCCAGCAGGACACTGCCCTTGCCGATGCCGATCGTCTCCGACAGGGCCGATCCGGACGACTCGTGACACATGTTCGAGCAGTCCGGCAGGTTGTTCGTGCCGAGCTCGCGGGCGAACAGCTGGTAGAGGAACGCGGCCTCGTTGCTCGTGCGGCCGGAGGTGTAGAACAGCGCCTCGTCCGGGGACGCGAGCGCGGCGATCTCCTCGGCGATGATGTCGAAGGCGCGCTCCCAGGTGACCGGCTCGTAGTGCGAGCCGCCCTCGGGCAGGTACATGGGGTGGGTGAGCCGGCCCTGCTGCCCCAGCCAGTAGCCGCTGCGGCCGGCCAGGTCGGTGACCGGGTGCGCGGCGAAGAACCCGGGCGTGACCCGGCGCAGGGTGGCCTCCTCGGCCACGGCCTTCGCGCCGTTCTCGCAGAACTCCGCCTTGTGCCGGTGCTCCGGCTCGGGCCAGGCGCAGCCCGGGCAGTCGAAGCCGTCCTTCTGGTTCACGCTGAGCAGCGTCAGCGCGGTGCGCTTCACGCCCATCTGCTGATGGGCGATCCGCAGAGTGTGTCCGATGGCCGGGAGTCCCGCGGCCGCGTGCTTCGGCCCGGCGACCTGCGGCGCGTCCTGGACCGGATCGCTCTTGGGCGGCTTCGACGCCATCGCACACTCCCCTTCGACTGCGCTGTGAGGTAGGAGTCCGATCCTCGCACGCGGCGCTGACAGCGGTTGCGGTCGGGCTGGGAGGCGGCGACGGCGGGTGAGCGGGGTCTCGGCGGGGCCGTGGTCGGGCTGGGAGGCGGCGACGGCGGTGTGAGCGGGGTCTCGGCGGGGCCGTGGTCGGGCTGGGAGGCGCCGACGGTGGGTGAGCGGGGTCTCGGCGGGGCCGTGGTCGGGCTGGGAGGCGGCGACGGTGGGTGAGCGGGGTCTCGGCGGGGCCTCGGTCGGGCTGGGAGGCGCCGACGGCGGTGTGAGCGGGGTCCCCGTGGGGTGCGCCCGGGCCCGGCACCCGCGGGGGCGGGGCCGCGTGTCAGTGGGGCGTGGCAGGATCGGGGGCGTGGCAGAGACAGCATCGAAGACGACCGACCAGACCTCCGGCGGCAGCCGGCCGCGACTGATGCTCATGGACGGGCACTCGCTGGCCTACCGCGCGTTCTTCGCGCTGCCCGCGGAGAACTTCACCACCGCGACGGGCCAGCCGACGAACGCGATCTACGGCTTCGCGTCGATGCTCGCCAACACGCTGCGCGACGAGGCGCCCACGCACTTCGCGGTCGCGTTCGACGTCTCCCGCAAGACCTGGCGGTCCCAGGAGTTCACGGAGTACAAGGCGAACCGCTCCAAGACCCCGGACGAGTTCAAGGGCCAGGTCGAGCTGATCGGCGAGCTCCTGGACGCGATGGGAGCCCAGCGCTTCGCGGTGGACGGCTTCGAGGCGGACGACGTCATCGCCACGCTCGCCACCCAGGCCGAGGCCGAGGGCTTCGAGGTGCTGATCGTCACCGGCGACCGCGACTCCTTCCAGCTGGTCAGCGAGCACACGACGGTGCTGTACCCGACCAAGGGCGTCTCCGAGCTCACCCGCTTCACCCCGGAGAAGGTATTCGAGAAGTACGGGTTGACGCCCGCGCAGTACCCCGACTTCGCGGCCCTGCGCGGCGACCCCTCCGACAACCTCCCCGGCATCCCCGGCGTCGGCGAGAAGACCGCCGCGAAGTGGATCAACCAGTTCGGCTCGTTCGCCGAGCTCGTCGAGCGGGTCGAGGAGGTCAAGGGCAAGGCCGGCCAGAACCTCCGCGACCACCTGGAGTCCGTCAAGCTCAACCGCCGGCTCACCGAGCTGGAGCGCCGCGTCGAGCTGCCCAAGGGCGTCACGGAGCTGGAGCGCGCGGCCTACGACCGCAAGGCCGTCGCGATGATCCTGGACACCCTGGAGATCCGTAACCCGTCGCTGCGCGAGCGGCTCTTCGCCGTCGACCCGGGCGCCGAGGAGGCCGAGACCACCCCGGTCAGCTCCGAGGGCGTGGAGCTGGACGGCACGGTGCTCGGCACCGGCGAGCTGTCCGCATGGCTCACCGAGCACGGCACGCAGCCCCTCGGCATCGCCACGGTCGGCACCTGGGCGCTCGGCACCGGCTCGGTCGCCGAGGTCGCCCTCGCCGCGCCCGAGGGCCCCGCCGCCTGGTTCGACCCCTCCGAGCTCGACGAGGCCGACGAGCGGGCCTTCGCGGCCTGGCTCGCCGACGCCGAACGGCCCAAGGTCCTCCACAACGCCAAGGGCGCCATGCGCGTCCTCGCCGAGCACGGCTGGAGCGTCGAGGGCGTGCGCATGGACACCGCGCTCGCCGCCTACCTGGTCAAGCCGGGCCGCCGCTCCTTCGACCTGGACGCGCTGTCCCTGGAGTACCTGCACCGCGAGCTGACGCCTGCCGCCGCGGCCGACGGCCAGCTCGCCTTCGGGGCGGACGACGGAGCCGAGGCCGAGGCCCTGATGATCCAGGCCCGTGCCGTCCTCGACCTGGGCCAGGCCTTCGAGGGCCGCCTGGAGGAGGTCGGCGCCGCCGACCTGCTGCGTGACATGGAGCTGCCCACGTCCGCGCTGCTCGCCCGCATGGAGCGGCACGGCATCGCGGCGGACCGGTCCCACCTGGAGGCCATGGAGCAGATGTTCGCCGGCGCGGTCCAGCAGGCGGTCAAGGAGGCCCATGCGGCGGCCGGGCACGAGTTCAACCTGGGCTCGCCCAAGCAGCTCCAGGAGGTCCTCTTCGGCGAGCTGGCCCTGCCCAAGACCAAGCGGACCAAGACCGGCTACACCACCGACGCCGACGCCCTGGCCTGGCTCGCCGGCCAGACGGACAACGAGCTTCCGGTGATCATGCTCCGTCACCGCGAGCAGGCCAAGCTCCGCGTCACCGTCGAGGGCCTGATCAAGACCATCGCCGCGGACGGCCGCATCCACACCACCTTCAACCAGACGGTCGCCGCCACCGGCCGCTTGTCCTCGACCGACCCGAATCTGCAGAACATCCCGGTTCGCACCGACGAGGGCCGCGCCATCCGCCGCGGCTTCGTCGTCGGCGAGGGCTTCGAGTCGCTGATGACAGCCGACTACAGCCAGATCGAGCTGCGCGTGATGGCGCACCTCTCCGAGGACGAGGGCCTGATCGAGGCCTTCACCTCGGGCGAGGACCTGCACACCACGGCCGCCTCCCAGGTCTTCGCGGTCGAGCCGACCGCGGTGGACGCCGAGATGCGCCGCAAGATCAAGGCCATGTCGTACGGCCTGGCCTACGGCCTGTCCGCCTTCGGCCTCTCCCAGCAGCTGAACATCGAGGCGGCGGAGGCCCGCGCCCTGATGGACGCGTACTTCGAGCGGTTCGGCGGCGTACGGGACTATCTGCGCCGGGCGGTCGACGAGGCCCGGGCCACGGGCTACACGGCGACGCTCTTCGGACGCCGCCGCTACCTCCCCGACCTCAACAGCGACAACCGCCAGCGCCGCGAGGCCGCCGAGCGGATGGCCCTCAACGCGCCCATCCAGGGCACCGCGGCCGACATCGTCAAGATCGCCATGCTCAAGGTCGACGACGCTCTGAAGGAGGCGGGCCTCGCCTCCCGCATGCTCCTCCAGGTCCATGACGAGATCGTGCTGGAGATCGCCCCCGGGGAGCGGTCCGCCGCCGAGGAACTGGTCCGCCGCGAGATGGCGAACGCCGTCCACCTCCGCGTCCCGCTGGGCGTCTCGGTGGGCGCGGGCCCGGACTGGGAGTCGGCGGCGCACTAGCCCGCCGGGGGCCGCCGGGCGGATCGGGTGCGGTGGCCCGGGTGGGCGGGGGCCCGTGGCCCGGGTCCCGTGCCAACAGGGGGGCGCCAGGGTCCGCAGGGCCGACCTGGGGAGACCGTTGCAGCCCGGGTTCCGGCTCTGCCAGGCCGCCGGGGTTCCGCTTCGGCCGGACCCTGCGGCTCGCCCGAGCCGGAGGTGTCGGGGGTCCCCGCCTTGGCCTGGGGTGCCGAGGTTGCGCCCGGGCCCGGGGGCGTCGGCCCGCCTGAGATGGGGCGCGGGAGTCTTGCCTGAGCCGGGCCCCGGCTCGCCTGAGCCGGAGGTGTCGGGGGTCCCCGCCTTGGCCTGGGGTGCCGAGGTTGCGCCCGGGCCCGGGGGCGTCGGCTCGCCTGAGATGGGGCGTGGGAGTCTTGCCTGAGCCGGGCCCCGGTTCGCCTGAGCCGGAGGTGTCGGGGGTCCCCGCCTTGGCCTGGGGTGCCGAGGTTGCGCCCGGGCCCGGGGGCGTCGGCCCGCCTGAGATGGGGCGTGGGAGTCTTGCCTGAGCCGGGCCCCGGTTCGCCCCGGTCACTTGCGCCGCTCCGGTCACCCGCCCCGCCCCGGCCGGCCCTCCAAGGGCCCGGGCGCTTGCGGCCTGGTCCCGGCCACCGGGCCGCCGCCCTCACTGATCCGTCACTCGCGTGGACCCCGAGAAGGCGCCTCCGCCCCCCGCGCTCGCAAAGATGCGGGGCATGGGTATACGCACGCTCCTCAGCCGCACGGCATCAGGCGTGGCATTGCCGCCGGGACCGGCGTTCGAGGCCGCCGCGAGTACGGTTCGCGTCCCCGTCACTTTCACCTCGGCTCTGCGCCACGCGACGGCGGACCTCCGGCAACACCTGGTCACCCGCGGACGGCGCCCCACCGGCTCCGCCGACACCGGCGCCCTGACCGCCGCGACGGCTCTTCCGGGCGCGGACGACCTGAGCACCGCTTCTGCCCTCGCCGGCACCGAAGCGCTGGCCGCCCTCACCGGTCTCGCGGACACCGATGCCCTGTCCGCGCTGACGGGTCTCGCCGACACGGAAGCTCTCGCTGCCCTCACCGGCCTCACCGGCCTCACCGGCCTCACCGGCCTCACCGGCACCGACGCTCTGGCCGTCCTCGCCGGTGTCATCGGCGAGGACGGCACGCTGACCGTTGCCGATCTGGCCGCCGTCACCGGCAACGTCCCCGCCGGGGCCCGGCCCCCCTGCAGCCCCGAACCCCCGGGCAAACCCTCCCGCCCCTGGGCCCGACTGGCCCGCGGCTACCTGGCCCTCGTCCTCACCCTGCTCCCGCGCCCCCGCCCCGCGCACACCACCATCACCGTGTACATCACGACGACCGACAGCGTCCTCAGCGAGCGGCCGGGCGGCTCGGCTCCGTCTCGGCGACAGGGGCAGGACCGGCGGGGACCGGAACCGGACGCAGCACCCTGACCCCCACGGCGTACAGCAGCAGCGCCGGGCCGAGTCCCGCGCCCGCACCGAAGCACACCGTCGGAATGATCTCCCAGGGCTTCGCGGCCGAGCCCCAGTACGCCCACCACCGCCACGCCCGCTGCACCACGCCCGCCAGCGCGAAGCCGCCGACGACGGCAGCGGCCGCCCAGCGGTCCCGTGCCGCCAGCACGGGAACACCCACCGGCTCGCACACCGGCGCCCGCCGCAGCGCGCGCGCCACGAACACGGCGATCACGACAGCGGCCACCGCCGAACCCCCGTACTGCAGGTACCAGTACAGCGGTGAGCCGGCCACCTCCCGGCCCAGCACCGGAAACACCCGCATGCCCCACCGGTCGAGATGCGTGAACGCGTCCCACACCACATGGGTCAGCGCCCCGAGTGCCGCGGACGCGTACCACCGCGCCACCAGCGACGGCCGCACCCGCGCGCGGGGCGCCCCGCACCGCAGCAGGACCGCCACCCGCCCCTGCCGGGCCCGCGGCAGCAACGCGACGAGCGGCTCACGCATCAGCAGCCACAACCCCACCAGCGTCCAGGCGATGAGCACATCGACCGTGAAGACGCCCGGCACCGAGTGCGTGATGTCGCCGAACTCCATCGCCCCGGACAGCGCACTCGCCGCGTAGTAGGTCATGTCGGGCGCGAAGGACCCCGCCACGAGCACCGCGGGCACCAGCGTGCCCCGGGCGGTGCCGTCGGTGCGGACGGCGGGCAGTACGGCTGCCGCATGGCTCAGCGTGAACGGCAACTCGACTCCTCGCGACGGTCGTTGCGCCGGGCGGGGAGGCCCGGCGGTCAGTCGCCCAGTATGCGGGATGCCACCAGGTCGACGGCGTCACCAGCGGACATGACCAACTGGTGAAAAACGGTCACGAACGGGTGCCCGTGCAAAGGAAGTTGTCGTAGGGTCGCCAGAGTCGCCGCGCGGGGAGCGCGTCGAACACGTGACCGCGGTAAAGAGCAGAGCGCGCAAGTGAACAGAGTTGTGACCGTCGGAGGGCAACCCCTCGGGCGGTTGGATCGTCACAACAGGGCGAACACTGCAGACGTAGACCGGACGCTCGGGCGTCCACGGGAGGGGTTCACTCTATGGCGGCGCAATTCGGCAGGAGGCTGCGCAAGGGGGCGGCGACCACCGCCGTGGCCGCGGTAGCGGTCGCGGCCCTGTCCGCCTCCCAGGCTCCGGGCGTGAACGACCACGGCAGACAGACCGCTGCCGACGCCACCCCGTCCCCCGAAGCGAGTGCCTCCGACGGCAGCGCCACCGGCAATTCGCCGTACTACACGGACCTGCCCCCGCTCAAGAGCCCGAACCCGTCGCCGCCCACGGGCCCCGCCCCCGGCGGCACGGGCACCACGGAGTCCGGCATCCCCGCGACCGTCCTCGACGCCTACAAGAAGGCCGAGACCGCGCTGCGCGAGGCCAAGCCCGGCTGCAACCTGCCCTGGCAACTCCTCGCGGCCATCGGCCGGGTGGAGTCGGGACAGGCCCGTGGCGGCCGCGTCGACGCCGACGGCACCACCATCAAGAAGATCCTGGGCCCGCAGCTCGACGGCAACGGCTTCGCCCTCATCAAGGACACCGACGACGGGGCGTACGACGGCAACAGCTCGTACGACCAGGCCGTCGGCCCCATGCAGTTCATCCCCTCCACCTGGGCCTGGGCCGGCCGCGACGGCAACGACGACGGCAAGAAGGACCCCAACAACATCTACGACGCCGCGCTCGCCGCCGGCCACTACCTGTGCCGCAACAACTGGGACCTGTCCCAGCAGGGCGACCTCGACCGGGCGATCCTCAGCTACAACAACTCGCGGGACTACCTGAACCTCGTCATGAGGTGGCTGGAGTACTACCGCAAGGGCACGCACGAGGTCCCGGACGGCACCGGCACGCTCCCCGACAACCGCAGCGACGACGGCGCGGGCGCGAGCCCGACACCCACCGTCCCGGGTGCGACGAACCCGGCCGGCTCGACGCCCAAGCCCGGCCCCAAGCCCGAGAAGCCCGACACGCCCCAGAAGCCCGGCGGTGGCGGCACGACGACCCCGAAGCCGCCCACCACACCGCCCGGCACCCCGTCCGCGCCGCCCACCACGCCTCCCACCCCCACCGACACGGTGGACCACCTGGAGGACGCCGGAACCGCGAAGCTCACCGCCATGGCCGGCGACGCGTTCGGCCGGCGGATCAGCACCCGCGCCGAGACGGAGGCCGGCAAGGCCGTCGCCAAGGTCAGGGTCCGCTTCACGATCGTCGGCGACACGGACACCACCTTCACTGGCGGCGAGGACGTGGCCACGGTCGCCACCAACAGCTCCGGCGTGGCCGTGGCGCCCGCCCTGCAGGCGGGGGAGAAGACCGGGACCGTCACCGTCCGCGCCACTGTGGTGGGCCGTGCCGTCCCGGGCCTCGACTACAAGGCCACCGTCACCGAGCGCGCCGCCGACGCCCTCGCCCGCACCGGTGACGCCGCGCTGACCTGCGCCCCGGGCGGCACGTTCGTGAACCAGGTCGAGGTGAAGGCCACGTACAAGGGCGCCGTCGCCGGCGGTGTCGCCGCCACAGCCACGCTGATCAAGTCGGCGGACGACCCGACCGTCACCGACAAGGGCCCCTACTTCAAGGACACCGACGGCAAGACCGTCCGGACCCTCACGGGCCTCAAGACGGACACCGAGGGCCTGCTGAAGCTGCCCAAGCTGTACGCGGACGACACGACCGGCACCTTCCTGCTCCGTGTCACCACGGCAGGCGGCGCGACACTCACCGTCGAACTGACCGTCGCGGCGGCCGAGACGTCCTCGCCGAGCCCGTCGGCCAGCCCGAGCGCGTAGCTCTCAGGTACGACAGGCGACGCCCCTCTTAGGGGTCCTTTCACTATGCCCGTCCGGGTCGCGCGGCCTGGCACCGCACCTCGCCGCGTTGCCGAAAAGCCCTCGTAGCGGAGCTACTAGGGCTTCCCGGCGCCTTGCGACGCACGGCACCAGACCACGCGCCCTGATCGGACGCTCATAGTGAAAGGACCCCTTATAAGGAGGGGCGTCGTTGTGTGTGCAACGTGTTCTCATCTCCGCCGCGCGTTGCTACGGTGCCGAACAACCTGACGGTGCATCAGTTCTGGCCGTCCAGACCCGTGGGGAGGCTCCGTATGCGCGCCCTCATCGCCGCCGCCGCCGGTCTCGCCCTCGCGTTCGCCGTGGTCCTGACGCTGACCGCCCTCGGCTCCCCCTCGGGCGGGACATCTCCGAAGCCGCTGCTGACGACCGTGCCCGCACACCCCTGACCGCCCCCGCCCGGGAGGGAGGCCGAGATGCGCCGCAAGGCCGGCCTGGTCCTGCTAGCCTTCGCCGTGTTCTTCGCGGCCCTGTCCCCGCTGCTGCGCTGGTACGCCTTCCCCCGTCTCGCCAAGGTCCCCGCGAACCAGTACCAGGACATGGTGCTGGAGGCGAAGGACGCCACCCTCCTCGACTACGGCACGATGAAGGCGAAGAAGGTCTCGAAGGTCACCATCGTCCAGACGCTCAAGGGCGACGTGGAGGCATCCGAGCGGATCGAGGAGTCGGCCGGCCGGGACGTCGTCGTCTGGGACGGCCTGTCCTACGTCGTCGGCCCCGACGGCACGATGGTCTCCAGGATCCCCGAGCGCTACATCTTCGACGCCCACACCCAGGAACCCGTCCACGCCACCGGCGAGATGGTCGACGGAGACCCGGTGCGCCGCCAGGGCATCGAGTTCAAATGGCCCTTCCTGACCGGGAAGCGGGACTACGAGTACTTCGACGCCCAGGCCCGCGTCACCGCGCCCATCACGTACAGGGGCACCCAGGACTTCCGCGGCCTGGAGGTCTACTACTTCGAGCAGACCATCCCCTGGACCGAGGTGAAGATCCCGAAGACCCTGCCCGTCGAGGGCCTCACCCCCGAGGCGGTGGAACGGACCGGCACGACACGCTGGTACACCACGGTCCGCAGGTTCTGGGTCGAACCCCTCACCGGAGCCCCCGTGTACGGCGAGGAGATCCACAAGGAGGAACTGCGCGGCGGCACCCTCCTCGGCGACCGCGAGAAGGTGACCGCGTTCGCCGGCCACGTGAAGATGCGCGAGGACTACATCACGCACACCGTCGATCTGGTGAAGTCCCAGCGCCTGCTCATCGCGCTGCTGACGTCCTACCTGCCGTGGGGCTTCCTGACCCTCGGCGTCCTCCTGCTCGCCCTCGCGCTGTACGTGGAGGCCCGCGACCGCCGCCCCGCGGCCTCGGCCCCCTCGGAGGCCGAGGAAGTACCGTCGGTCAGCGCCTGAGCCGCGCGTTGGTGTGCCGGGTCGGCTCGGCGGAGGCCGGGTCCTCGGGCCACGGATGCTTGGGATACCGCCCCCGCAGTTCCGCCCGCACGCCCTTGTAGCCGTCCCGCCAGAACGAGGCGAGGTCGGCGGTGACGGCGGCCGGCCGCCCGGCCGGGGACAGCAGGTGCACGAGCAGCGGCACCCCGGCGACCCGGGGCGACTCGTGCAGCCCGAACATCTCCTGCAGCTTCACCGCCAGCACGGGCTGCTCGGGCCGGGAGTAGTCGATCCGGATCCTCGACCCGCTCGGCACGGTCATCCGCTCCGGAGCCAGCTCGTCGAGCCGCCCCGCCTCCCCACAAGCCCAGGGCAGCAGCCGGGCGAGCGCCTCCCCGGCATCGATCCGCGCCAGATCGGCCCGCCGCCGCGCCCGGCCGAGCTCCGGCTCCAGCCACTCCTCCACGCGCGCGTGCAGCGCGTCATCGGACACGTCCGGCCAGGGCGCACCGAGGTGCAGCCGCAGGAAGCGGAGCCGCTGCCGCAGCGCATCGGCCTCCGCGGACCACCGCAACAGCCCGAACCCCTCCCGACGCAGCCCGTCGAGCAACGCGTCGCGCACGAGCCCGGGACCGGCGTCCTTCAGTGCCCGCACCGTCACCTCGATGGCCCCCAGCCGCTCCACCCGCCGCGCCACGACGTCCCCGCCGTCCCAGCGGACCTCGTCCCGCTCCTCCAGCAGAGCCCCCGCCGCGACGCGGGCCGTCTCCTCGTCGACGACCGCCCCGAGCTGCACCCGCGCGTGCCCCCTGCCGACGGGCCGGTCGGCCATGGCGACGGCGATCCAGGGGGAACCGTGCAGCGCGCTGCCGGCGCCGACCTCGGCGCGGGTCCCGGATGCCATGAGACAGGACCCGCCGTCGGCCTTGGCGACCCGCTCGGGAAAGGCGAGAGCGGCCACGAGCCCGGCCTGCTGCTCCTCGGAGAGACCCGCCCGCGTCTGCGCGTCCGCCGCCTGGTACGGCACACCGGAAACGACGGCCCTCAGCCGCCGGACCTCACTCCGCCACCGCGACGCGTAGGCGTCACCCCCACGCCGAGCACGGCGCAACGCGCCCGCCAGGTCGTCCCCGTACTCCCGCGGAGCCTCCTCGCTGAGCAGCGCGATGACCTCGGCGGCCCGTTCCGCCCCGACCAGGCCGGACCCGTCCAGCAGCGCCCGGCCCAGCCGTGGATGCAGTCCCAGCCGGGACAGGGCGACACCCCGCTCCGTGGCCCGCCCGGCGGAGTCCACCGCCCCCACCGCCGTCAGGACCTCCCGCGCCGCCGCCATGGCTCCGCTCGGCGGGCCGTCCAGCAGCGCCAGACCGGACGCGTCCGGATCCCCCCAGCACGCCACCTGCAACGCGAACGCCGTCAGGTCGGCCACCTTGATCTCCGGCGACGGATACCGCGGCAGCCGCGTGTCCTCGGCCTCCGCCCAGCAGCGGTACACCGCCCCCGGCGCCTCACGCCCGGCCCGCCCCGCCCGCTGCCGCCCGGCCGCCTGGGAGGCCCGTACCGTCGTCAGCGCGCTCAGCCCGCGCGCGTGGTCCACCCGCGGCTCACGCGCCAGCCCCGCGTCCACGACCACCCGCACCCCGGGCACGGTCAGCGACGACTCCGCGACGGACGTGGCCAGCACGACCCGCCGCCGCTCCCCGGGCGCCAGCACCGCGTCCTGCACCGCCGCCGGCGCCCGCCCGTGCACCTGGAGCACCTCGACGTCACCGAGTCCGCCGAGCCGCCCGGCGACCCGGGCGATCTCGCCCACGCCCGGCAGGAAACACAGCACGTCCCCGTCCCGCTCGGCCAGCGCCCGCCGCACCACGGACGCCACATGGGTCAGGAGGGCCGGGTCGACCCGCATCCCGTGCGGCGGGCGCACGGGCCGCACCGGTGGCGCCCACACGGCCTCCACCGGATGGGCCGTGCCGCGCGCCTCGACCACCGGCGCCCCGCCCAGCAGCCGCGCCCACCCCTGCGCGTCGGTCGTCGCCGAGGCGGCCACCAGCCGCAGCTCCGGGCGCAGGGTCTGCCGCACGTCCCACAGGAACGCCGCCGCCGTGTCCGCGTCCAGGTGCCGCTCGTGGCACTCGTCGAGCACCACCACGTCGACACCGGAGAGCTCCTGGTCGCGTTGCAGCCGCTGCACCAGCACACCGGTCGTGACGACCTCCACGCGCGTGTGCCGCCCGACGACCCGCTCCCCGCGCACGGTGTGGCCGACGCTCTCACCGGGCCTCTCGCCCAGCAGCCACGCCATCCGCCGCGCCGCGGCCCGGGCCGCGATCCGCCGCGGCTCGGCCACGACCACCCGCCGCCCGGGCCCCTCCCCGAGCAGTCCCGCCAGCGCGAGCGGCACCAGGGTCGTCTTGCCGGTGCCGGGCGGCGCCACGAGGACGGCGGTGCCGTGCCCCTCCAGGGCGTCGTCCAGGGCGGGCAGGGCGCCGCGTACGGGCAGGGACTCCAGGGCGTCGTAACGGATCACGCCCTCAGTGTCGTACGCCCGGGACGAGGTCCCACGCGCGCGTGCTCAGTCGCGCTCGCACACGAAGATCGCCGTACCCGGGATCAGGTTCCCGCGCAGCGGTGACCAGCCGCCCCACTCGGAGGTGTTCCACGCGGGCCACTCCGGCTCCACCAGGTCGACGAGTCGGAAGCCCGACGCGACGACGTCGCGGACGCGGTCGCCCAGCGTGCGGTGGTGCTCGACGTAGACCGCCCGGCCCTCGTCGTCCTGCTCGACATAAGGAGTGCGGTCGAAGTACGAGCCCGACACGGCGAGCCCCTCCGGCCCCGGCTCGTCCGGGAAGGCCCAGCGGATCGGATGCGTCACCGAGAAGACGAGACGGCCCCCGGGCCGCAGCACCCGGCGCACCTCGCGCAGGACCAGGCGCGGATCGGCGACGAAGGGCAGCGCCCCGTACGCCGAGCAGGCCAGGTCGAAGGAGCCGTCCGCGAAGGGGAGCGCGCCGGCGTCGGCGCACACCAGAGGGAAGGAACCGCCGATGCGCAGCGCGTGCTGCAGCTGCCGGTGCGAGATGTCCAGGGCGACCGGGCGCGCACCCTGGGCGGTAAGCCAGCGTGAGCACTGGGCGGCGCCGGCGCCGATCTCCAGGACGTCCCGGCCCTTCAGCCCCTCCGGCGGGCCGAGCAGTTCGGCCTCCACCTCGTCCAGACCCTCGGGACCCCACACGAAGCGGTCGTCGCCGAGGAACGTGCCGTGCTCGACCTGGTACTCGTCCGCGTTGCGGTCCCACCAGCCACGATTGGCCCGGGAGCTTTCCGTGACATCGGCATCGCGCCGGGTGGCCTCGGGTTCGGACGCTTCGGACTCTTGGATGATCGGCTCCCTCGTCGTACTCTTCCGTCCAGCCGGCCCCGGCGGTGGCACAAAAGGGGGCGTCGCTCGGCCTGTGTGGCCTCGAACGACATGACTTGTGCCGGGTATGCGGCGATCCGCCCCGCGTGGGCGGCTTCGCGCATTGACCCTGCCCGGCTGCCCCCGTATGCTACAAGTTGCGCTGCGGGCCTGCGCACCTCAGACGTAGCAGGCTGCGCTCGCATCTGTATGTATGTCCCCTCGGTTGTCGAGGCGTCACCGTTTTTGAGTGGCGCTTCCTTGGCTGTCCGGCTTCTGCAGAGCGAAACGGGCTCCCGGCGTAGCAGTACCTACGACTTCAATGTCCGTACCGGAGCCCTTTCCCACATGACGAGCAGCACCGAGACCACCGCCACCACCCCGCAGGTAGCGGTCAACGACATCGGTAACGAGGAAGCCTTCCTCGCCGCGATCGACGAGACGATCAAGTACTTCAACGACGGCGACATCGTCGACGGCGTCATCGTGAAGGTCGACCGGGACGAGGTCCTGCTCGACATCGGTTACAAGACCGAAGGTGTGATCCCGAGCCGCGAGCTCTCGATCAAGCACGACGTCGACCCGAACGAGGTCGTCGCCGTCGGTGACGAGATCGAGGCCCTTGTTCTCCAGAAGGAGGACAAGGAAGGCCGCCTGATCCTCTCGAAGAAGCGCGCCCAGTACGAGCGTGCCTGGGGCACCATCGAGAAGATCAAGGAAGAGGACGGGATCGTCACCGGTACCGTCATCGAGGTCGTCAAGGGTGGTCTCATCCTCGACATCGGCCTCCGTGGCTTCCTCCCGGCCTCCCTGGTCGAGATGCGCCGCGTTCGCGACCTCCAGCCCTACGTGGGCAAGGAGCTCGAGGCCAAGATCATCGAGCTGGACAAGAACCGCAACAACGTGGTCCTGTCCCGCCGTGCCTGGCTGGAGCAGACCCAGTCCGAGGTCCGCCAGACGTTCCTCACGACCCTCCAGAAGGGTCAGGTCCGTTCCGGCGTCGTCTCCTCGATCGTCAACTTCGGTGCCTTCGTGGACCTGGGTGGCGTCGACGGTCTGGTCCACGTCTCCGAGCTCTCCTGGAAGCACATCGACCACCCGTCCGAGGTTGTCGAGGTCGGCCAGGAAGTCACCGTCGAGGTCCTCGACGTCGACATGGACCGCGAGCGTGTCTCCCTGTCGCTGAAGGCGACCCAGGAAGACCCGTGGCAGCAGTTCGCCCGCACCCACCAGATCGGCCAGGTCGTGCCCGGCAAGGTCACGAAGCTGGTTCCGTTCGGTGCGTTCGTCCGCGTGGACGAGGGCATCGAGGGTCTGGTCCACATCTCCGAGCTGGCCGAGCGCCACGTGGAGATCCCGGAGCAGGTCGTCCAGGTCAACGACGAGATCTTCGTCAAGGTCATCGACATCGACCTCGAGCGCCGTCGCATCAGCCTCTCGCTGAAGCAGGCCAACGAGTCCTTCGGTTCGGACCCGGCCTCGGTCGAGTTCGACCCGACGCTCTACGGCATGGCCGCGTCGTACGACGACCAGGGCAACTACATCTACCCCGAGGGCTTCGACCCCGAGACCAACGACTGGCTCGAGGGCTACGAGACCCAGCGCGAGGCGTGGGAGACCCAGTACGCCGAGGCGCAGCAGCGCTTCGAGCAGCACCAGGCGCAGGTCATCAAGTCCCGCGAGGCGGACGAGAAGGCCGCTGCCGAGGGTGGCGAGGCTGCCGCTCCGGCCGCGTCCGGTGGTGGCGGCTCGTACTCCTCCGAGGGCCCGGACAACTCCGGTGCGCTGGCCTCGGACGAGGCGCTGGCCGCCCTGCGCGAGAAGCTGGCCGGTGGGCAGAGCTGAACGCCCACTGAGCTGTAGCTCCTGATCAAGGGGCCGTACCTTTCGAGGTACGGCCCTTTGGCGTTTTCGGGCCGTCGTTCGGCCGTGGGCCGTGGGGGTTTGTCGCGCAGTTCCCCGCGCCCCTGAAAGGGCCTTGCCCCCGCCCCCAAGATCATGAATCTCCTCCCACGGGAATGCCCACGCCCGCAACGGCGTTGTGGACGGTGAACACGAGGAGGAGCGGTCACTGTGCTTGATCCGCAGGGTTTGTACGCCTGGGAGCCGAAGGGGCTGGCTGTCGTCGACATGGCGCTCGCCCAGGAGTCGGCCGGACTTGTCATGCTCTACCACTTCGACGGATACATCGACGCCGGCGAGACGGGCGACCAGATCGTCGACCGGGTGCTCGACTCACTGCCCCACCAGGTCGTCGCCCGCTTCGACCACGACCGGCTCGTGGACTACCGTGCCCGCCGCCCGCTGCTGACCTTCAAGCGCGACCGCTGGACCGACTACGAGGACCCCGCCCTCGAGGTGCGGCTCGTGCAGGACGCCACCGGCGCGCCCTTCCTGCTGCTGTCCGGCCCCGAGCCGGACGTGGAGTGGGAGCGCTTCGCCGCCGCCGTGAAGCAGATCGTGCAGCGGCTCGGCGTCCGGCTCTCCGTGAACTTCCACGGCATCCCCATGGGCGTACCGCACACCCGGCCCGTGGGCCTCACCCCGCACGGCAACCGCACCGACCTCGTCCCGGGCCACCCCAGCCCGTTCGAGGAGGCGCAGGTGCCCGGCAGCGCCGAGTCCCTGGTCGAGTACCGCCTGCTCCAGGCGGGGCACGACGTGCTGGGCGTGGCCGCCCACGTCCCGCACTACATCGCCCGCTCCCCGTACCCGGACGCGGCCCTGACGGTCCTGGAAGCCATCACGGCGGCGACCGGACTGGTTCTGCCCGGCATCGCCCACGCCCTGCGCTCGGACGCCCACCGCACCCAGACGGAGATCGACCGGCAGATCCGCGAGGGCGACGAGGACCTCAGCGCCCTGATCGAGGGCCTGGAGCACCAGTACGACGCCGTCGCGGGCGCCGAGACCCGGGGCAACATGCTCGCCGAGCCGGTGGACATCCCGTCGGCGGACGAGATCGGCCAGGAGTTCGAGAAGTTCCTGGCGGAACGCGAAGGCGACAACTGATCCCGTCACGCGGCCCGGGCGAGGGCCCTGTCAGTGACAGGGCCTAAGCTGCGGGACATGCTGAAGGTGGGCCTGACCGGCGGCATCGGTGCCGGCAAGAGTGAGGTGTCACGGCTGCTCGTCGCGTGCGGGGCCGTGCTGATCGACGCGGACCGCATCGCGCGGGAGGTCGTCGCACCGGGGACGCCGGGGCTCGCCTCGGTCGTCGAGGCCTTCGGGGAGGAGATCCTCGCCGCCGACGGCAGCCTGGACCGGCCCCGCCTCGGCGCCATCGTCTTCTCCGACGCGGAGCAGCTCTCCACCCTCAACTCGATCGTGCACCCCCTGGTGGGCGCCCGCTCCCGCGAACTGGAGGAGGCCGCCGCCGAGGACGCGGTCGTGCTCCACGACGTCCCGCTCCTCACGGAGAACGGCCTGGCGCCGCTGTACGACCTGGTGATCGTCGTCGACGCCGCCCCCGAGACCCAGCTCGACCGGCTCGTACGGCTGCGCGGCATGACCGAGGAGGACGCCCGGGCACGGATGGCCGCCCAGGCGACGCGCGAGCAGCGCCGCAAGATCGCGGACATCGTGATCGACAACGACGTCCCGCTGGAGGAGCTGGAGCAGCGCGTGAAGGACGTGTGGGCCGAGCTGGTGCGCAGGTCGCGGGCGTCCCGGCCCTCTCCCGCGGAATAGCTGCACTGTGCGGGGGCATTGAACCCCTGCAGTGAGGGAAGGACTCTGCCGTGCCCGAGACCAGCGGTTCCACCGGACGTACCCCGGAGACGCACGTCATCGACTTCCGTGCCGCCGAGCAACTGCTCGCGGCCCGGGACCCGCGGGGCGCGGTGAAGCTGCTCGACGGCGTCATAGGCACGCACCCGGAGAACACCGCGGCCCGGCTGCTGCGGGCGCGGGCCTTCTTCGCGGCGGCGCAGCTGAGGCCGGCGGAGCTCGAGTTCCAGATCGTCCTGGAGCGGGAGCCGGACAACGCGTTCGCGCACTTCGCGCTCGCCCGCACCTACGAGCGCCAGGGCCGTCCCGAGCAGGCGCGGCGCCACTTCCGCCTGGCGGCCGCGCTGGATCCGAACCCGGAATTCCTGAAGGCCGCGCGCTTCGACTCGTGACCAGTCGCTCCCGCCCGAATCAGGGGCGTTCGTCCGGCGGCCGGTAGGGCGGGATGTCGCGGCCGGGCTGGTAGCGGGGGCCCTGGCGGATGTGCCGCAGGACGACGGCCAGATCGATCGTGACGATCAGCAGCAGCACGCCGCAGGCGATGGCCCAGCCGTTCCTCCCGGCGATCGCGAACGCCACCGTCCCGAAGAGCGCCCAGACCAGCCCCCACAGGCTCAGCCAGAAGCGCGCCCGCAGGGCACTGCGCGCGGTCCGCGGTTCACTGCCGGTACGCATCGTCGATCGCCGCTCCTGCTTGCAACGTACTCTTCGTGGCGGGGGATCACCAAGGTCGACCGGGGAGCCGCGCATGCTGCCGGACGCCGACGCACTGCCCGAGATCCTGCCCATCTGGCGGTGCCGCACGAGGACATCAACGACATGGTCGCCCTGCGGCGGACACTCACCGCGGATGTCCGGGCGATGGGGCTCCTGGAGGAGTGTGTCGAGGACCTGGTACGGGACATCGGCGAGGTCGGCGTCGAGGTGCCGCTCGCCGAGCGCGTCGCCGAAGCCCCGGCCGCGCTGGGCCGGTACTTCGCCGTGTTCGTGTTCGTCGCGGCGTTGCCCCATACGCGCGCGTATCACCGCGAGCGGGGTGTCACGGCCGATGTCAGCCGCCGGACCCTCGCCGACCTGGGGCGGAACATGGCGTTCCACCGACGGCGGCGTGGCAGCGGAGGGGTGGAGGTCCCGCAGTGGCTCACGTACCACTTCCGCGGTGAGCTGTACCCACTGGGACGGCTCCAGTCCGAGCGGGCCCGCCTCGGGCAGCGGACGGGGCGGGCGGTGGCGGCGGCCGGGCTGGACGCGGCACCGGGGGAGGCCCTGTCTCAGCGTGCACATCCCGGACTTCCACGGGGCGCTGTCACCGGCGTGCCGCATGACCCACGCACTGCTGGAGCGCGTGCGCGGCGCGCGGACGATCTGCAGCCCGATCGAGGACCTCGACCTGGGGGAGACGTTCGACGTGCTGCTGCTCGCGTCGTTCCCCGTCCACGCGGGGGACGTCGAGGTGCGGCGGGGCCTGCTGCGCACCTGCGTGCGCCATGTCGCGGAGGGCGGCTGCGTGCTGATCCAGCGGGAGGGCGAGGACTACCACGACAACGTGCCGCGCGAGCGCAAGGATCCCAGCGGCTTCACCGTGCGGATCGCGTCCGCGGAGCCGCTCGGCGACGGGGTCAACTCGGTCCGCGCGGAGTACGAGTTCCCGGACGCGGTCTGGACCCATACGTTCCGGGCACGACCCCTGACCGAGGAGTAGTTCGAGGAGGCCCTGGCGGAGGCGGGCCTGAGGGTGGACCGCTATCTGACGGAGGACCGGATATGGGTGCGGGCGGTGGCGGTCTAGGCGGGCCGGGCCGGGGGGAGAGGCTCCAACGGCTACTGCCCCGAGGGGCGATGAGGTGGGGAGCCGGGTGGCATTCCGCTCGACGTTTTCCCCGACAGCGATGAGTTCAGGGACGCGGGCCGGTCTACCTCTCCGATACCAGCACGGACCGCTTCCCCCAGGAGACCTTCATGTCCGAGACCACCCCCACCGTCACCGCCGACCGCACCCCGGCCGGCGTCGTCATCGCCGAGTCCGCTACCGCTCGCGGCCGGCGTGCCCGGGTCGCGCTGCGCACGCTGCAGGTGCTGCTCGCCGTCTTCTACGCCATTCCGAGCGCCCTGCCCAAGCTGATCGGGCACCCGTCGGCCGCCGAGTCGTTCGAGCGGCTCGGCTGGGGCAGCGCGGGGATGTACACCATCGGCGCGCTCGAACTGGCCGGGGCGATCGCCCTGTTGATCCCGGTGCTCCAGTCGGTGGCGGCGATGGCGCTGAGCGCGTTGATGGTGGGAGCGTTCGTCGTGCAGACAGCCGTCTTCGACGGGCAGTACGCTGCGACGCCGCTGATCCTGATCGTGCCGCTCGTCCTCATAGCCTGGGCGCGGCGGGGGCACAACGCGGAACTGCTGCGGTTGCTGCGGCGACAGGCGTGACCGGGTGCGACGGGGGCGCCTCCGGGACTCCGGCCCCGTCCGGAGCGGAGGCGAGGGCCGGTCCCCGGGCGCCGGGCCGAGGGGTGATGTGGGCTTCTCGCCCTGCTCACGGCCTCGGTTTGCCCGGGGCGCCGCCGAAGCCCTTGCCGGGAACGGGGCCGGGGCCGGACACGCTGCCCGGCCCGGTCACTCCGCGCAGGCGTTCCATCTCGCGGCGGTCGCGCTTCGTCGGACGGCCCGCGCCGCGGTCGCGGATGCCGGCGGGGGCGACGGCCTCGCGGGGCGGGGGCGGCGGGGAGTTGTCGATGTAGCACTGGGTGGCCACGGGAGGCCCGACCCGCTTGCGAATCAGCCTTGTGACGACGACGACCCGCTCCCGGCCCTCGTGCCGCAGACGCACCTCGTCACCGACGCGGACGCCGTGGGCGGGCTTCACGCGCTCGCCGTTGATGCGCACATGGCCGCCCCGGCAGGCGGTGGCGCCCATGGAGCGGGTCTTGACGAGGCGCACGGACCAGATCCAGCTGTCGACGCGCACGGTCGAGGCGCCCTGCGGACCCGCGACCTCGGCGGCGGCGATCGCTGCGGCGACCTTCGGATCCAGGGACTTCGGATCCGAGGACCTCGAATCCGAGGACTTGGCGTCGCCGTTCCCGGAGCCGCCCGTGGCCTCGGGGGACTCGGGCGCGGCGTCGGGGGACTCGGCTGCCGCGTCGGCGATCCCGTCTGTGGTTCCGACCGTGGTTCCGTCCGTCCCCTCGTACTGCGCACCGTGAGAAGCCATGTCCCGACCTTAGTCCTCCGAGTCGCCCCGCCGGGCGGAGTATCGGCCTCGCGGCCAACTCTGCCAAAGTAGTTTTGCAAAAACTCTTTTGCCAATGGGGTGGGGCGGCCTAACCTCCCGGCATGGACAGCGACGAGCACAAGCGCGTACTCGATCCCGAGCACGACACCGCCGCCCTGAAGGCACTCACCCACCCCCTGCGCATCCAACTGCTCGGGCTGCTGCGGCAGGACGGGCCCGCCACCGCGAGTGAGCTGGCCGCACGGACGGGGGAGTCGTCGGCGTCGGCCAGCTACCACCTGCGGGTGCTGGCGAAGTACGCGTTCATCGCCGAGGCCGAGCACCGCGACGGGCGGGAGCGGCGCTGGCGGGCGCTGCACACCGTCACGTCCTGGAGCAACGAGACGATGGAGTCCACCGCGGCGGGCCGGGCCTTCGTCAGCCTGGCGCGGCGACGTCAGATCGAGCACCTGGAGAGGTCCCTGGCCCGGCACGAGGCGGACATGGCCGCCGGTCGGCTCGGCGAGGAGTGGGTGGAGCCGTCGGGCATCAGCGATCTCATGCCCCGGCTGACGGCCGAGTCGCTCACCGATCTCTTCGACACGGTCGCCGCCAAGCTGGAGGAGCTGACCGTCCGGGACGCGGAGGATCCGCGCGCCGAGCACGTCGTGTTCCTCGCCGCCGGGCTGCCGCTCGCCCCGTATGAACCCGCCGACCCCGGCCCCGACCCCGCCCCCGACGCCCACGCCGTCGATCGCGAAGACCTCACCCCGTGACGCGACTCATGACCGGTCCGCCCGGGGAGTGGGAGCGGACCGCTCGGCGCCGCTACGTCACCGTCTGCGCGCTCCTCTGGCTGCCGCCGGGCCTGGGCCTGGCCACGATGGTCCTGCTGTTCAGCGAGCGCGGCATGTCCCTCGCCGCGATCGCCGGACTGTTCGCCGCGCACTCGCTGACCGTGGCCGCGCTGGAACTGCCCACAGGAGGGCTCTCCGACGTCCTCGGGCGCCGGCCGGTCCTGGCCGCGGCCGGTGCGCTCAACGTGGTCGCCTTCACGCTGATCGGCGTCGGCACCACCGCCTGGCTGCTCACCGCGGGCATGGTCCTCATGGGTGCGGCCCGTGCCCTGGCCAGCGGTACCGCGGAGGCCTGGTACGTCGACACCGTCCAGGCGTGCTCCGGCCCGGACGCCGAGCTGCGCACGGGCCTGGCCCGGGGCGGAACCGCGACCTCCGCCGCGCTCGCGGCCGGCATTCTGCTCGGCGGCGCCCTGCCGTGGCTGCTCGGTCTGGGCCCCGACCTCGGTACCCGGCTGAGCGAGGCGACCTCCGGGGCGGTGCTGCCCCTGTCCGTCCCGCTGCTGCTGGGGGCCGCGCTGCGGATCGTCTTCGTCGCCTATGTGCTGGCCGCCCTGCGGGAGCCCCCGCGACCCACCGGCGACCCTGCGTTCCGTGCTGCGCGGCGTCCCCGTCACCGTGCTCGACGGACTCCGGCTGGGCGGCCGGGACACGGTCGTGCGCCGGGTCCTCCTCGGCGCCGCGGCGGCCGGGAGCGCCCTGGCCGCGATCGAACTGCTCGTACCGGGCCGCACCGCCGCACTGACCGGCGCGACCGGCTCCGGAGCGATGGTCTACGCCGCCCTGTCCTGCGCGGGCTTCGTCTGCTCCGGCGTCGGCAGCCACCTCGCTCCGCTCACCGCCCGGGCGACGGGCAGTGGCGAACGGGCGGTGCTGGTCAGCCTCGCGGCCGGTGCGGGTGGCCTGCTGCTGCTCGGGATCACCGCGTCCTGCGCCCACCCGGCGGCCACGGCCCTCGCGGTCGTCGGCTTCGGCCTGGTCTACCTCGGTCTCGGCGCGGCGGCCCCGAACGAGAACGACCTGCTGCACCGCAGGGTCGCCGGCGCGGGCCGCGCCACGGCCCTGTCCGTCCAGTCCCTCGCCCAGCAACTGGTCGGCGCGCTCACGGGTCTGGCCGTCGGGACGCTGCGCCCGGGCCCCCTGCCCTGGCTGCTGACGTGCGCCGTACTGCTGTCCGGAGCTCTGCTCTGGCGGCGCCGGGGCGATGCGCGGGCCGTGCGGGTCACCGGCGTCCGATCCCACGGGAGGGGCGGTCCGGACCGGTCCCCGCGGATCTCGCCCCCGTGACGACGGCGACCTCACCTGCGCCTACGGTGGAGTGATGGACGCCAGCGGTCTTCCCCTCCTCGACCGGCGCATCACGGACTGCCGGGCCTGCCCGCGGCTGGTCTCCTGGCGCGAGGAGACGGCCCGCGCCAAGCGAGCGGCCTTCGCGGACTGGACGTACTGGGCCCGGCCGGTCCCCGGATTCGGGCCGGCGGACGCCCGCCTGCTGATCGTGGGGCTGGCCCCCGCCGCCCACGGGGGCAACCGCACCGGCCGGATGTTCACCGGCGACCGCTCCGGGGACTTCCTCTACGAGGCGCTGTACGACGTGGGCCTCGCCTCCCGGCCGACCGCCGAGCACGCGCACGACGGCCTGGAGCTGTACGGCGTGCGCGTCACCTCGCCCGTGCACTGCGCCCCGCCCGCCAACAAGCCCACCCCCGAGGAGCGGGACACCTGCCGTCCCTGGCTCGTGCAGGAACTGCGGCTGCTGCGCCCGACCCTGAAGGCCGTGGTCGTGCTCGGCGCCTTCGGGTGGCAGGCCGCGCTGCCCGCGTTCGCCGAGGCCGGCTGGCCCGTGCCCCGGCCGCGCCCCGCCTTCTCGCACGGCGCCCGCGTCCGCCTCGACGGCCTGGAGCTCTACGGCTGCTACCACGTCAGCCAGCGCAACACCTTCACCGGCCGGCTCACGCCCACCATGCTGCGTGACGTCCTGCGGACGGCCGGGCGGGCGGCGGGCCTGGTCACCGCAAGCGGCTAGGGGGCCGCGTCCTCGCCGAACAGGTGGCGGACCGTGGAGCGGTAGTTGGTCCGCACATGCGTCAGCGCGTGCGCGCGGGCCCGGTCCGGGTCGCCCGAGGCGATCGCCTCGTACAGCTCGCGGTGCTCCACGAGGAGCTGGGACCACTCCTCGTTGCGCCGGGTCATCCAGCGCAGCCGGCCGGCGACCGGTTCCAGGGCCTCGGTCAGCAGGCTGTTGCCCGCCATCGCGATGATCCTGTCGTGCAGGCGGCTGTTGACGTCGGTGATCGCCTCGGCGTCCCCGGCCTCGGTCGCGGTGGCCGCGCGGTCGATGAGTTCCTGGACCTCCGCCAGGCCCTCCGGTGTCGCGCGGGACGCGGCGAGGCCGGCGGCGTAGACCTCGAGGGCTTCTCGCAGTTCGAACAGTTCCTTGACGTCGGTCGGGGTGAGGCGGCGTACCACCGTCCGACGGGGTGTCTCGAAATGGACGAAACCCTCCGTCACGAGAGCCCGGATCGCCTCCCGGACCGGCACGCGCGACACGCCGAAACGCTCCGCCAGTTCGCGTTCGACCAGGCGGTCTCCAGGGCGGAGGCTGCCCGCGATGATCTCCTGGCGCAGATCGGCCGTGACGCGTTCGCGGACCGCTCCGAGGGGTTCGATCTTCGTCATGCTGCCCATCTTCGTCGACGCGAGGTGTCTTTTACGGAGCGTTAACAGGAGCGACATCGGTCAGAACGGTTGACGGCGAGACCATGACCGCAGTTTGGTATACCAAACACCTCGCGGGGCGGCCGTCCGCAGTCCTGCCGAGCAGTCCTCCGTCGTCCCCTTGCTCTGGAGGCCCCGTGTCCCTCGCCGACCGTGCCGCGACCACCGGCACCCCAGCGTTCGTCCCCGATCCCAGGCTCACCAACGAAGACCTCGCGCCCGCCAAGAAGCGCAACTGGAAGGTCTTCGACCTCTTCGCCATGTGGATGTCCGACGTCCACAACCTCGGCAACTACACGTTCGCCGCCGGACTGCTCTTCCTCGGCATGAACGTCTGGCAGATCTTCACGTCCCTGCTCGTCGGGTTCGTGATCATCTACATCGGCATGAACTGGATGGGGAAGATCGGCCAGCGCCACGGCGTGCCCTTCCCGGTGGTCAGCCGCATCGCCTTCGGCATCTGGGGCGCCAACATCCCGGCGCTGATCAGGGCCGTGATCGCCATCATGTGGTACGGCATCCAGACCTACCTCGCCTCCGTCGCCGTCAACGTGATGCTGCTGGCGGCCTGGCCCGGACTGGAGTCGTGGACGCACAACTCGTTCCTGGGCCTGGACGCGCTCGGCTGGGCCTCCTTCATCGCCCTGTGGCTGGTCCAGGCGGCGATCATCAGCCGGGGCATGGAATCGGTCCGCAAGTTCCAGGACTTCTGCGGCCCGGCGATCTGGCTCGTGATGATCGCGCTGGCCGTGTGGATCCTCTCCAAGGCCGGCTGGACGATCTCCCTCACCTCCACCCCGCACCCGGTCCCGGTCGGCGAGCAGTGGCGTCAGTGGTTCGGCGCGATCGGCCTGGTCCTCGCCACGTACGGCACCCTGATGCTCAACTTCTGCGACTTCTCCCGCTTCGCCCCCGACTACACGTCGGTCAGGCGCGGCAATTTCTGGGGTTTGCCCGTCAACTCCACGGCCTTCGTGATCGTCTCGGTCATCGTCACCGCGGGCGCCTTCGAGGTCTTCGGCAAGGAGATCACCGACCCCGCCTACCTGGTCGCCGAGATCGGCAACACCTGGGTGCTGGTGGTGGGCGCGCTGACCTTCGCCATCGCCACCATGGGCGTCAACATCGTCGCCAACTTCGTCTCGCCGGCGTACGACCTGGCCAACGTCTGGCCGCAGAAGATCACCTTCAAGGTCGGCGGCATGATCAGCACCGTCGCGGCGCTCCTCGTCACCCCCTGGAACCTCTTCTCCAGCCCGACCGTCGTCAACTACTTCCTCGGCGGTCTCGGCGCCTTCCTCGGCCCGCTGTTCGGCGTGATCATGGTCGACTACTACTGGGTCAAGCGCGGCCGGGTGAACGTGGACGAACTGTTCGACGCCTCTCCCGACGCCCGCTACCACTACCGCAAGGGCTTCAACCCCAAGGCGCTGTGGGCGTTCCTGCCGGCGGCCTGTGTCGCGGCGGTGCTCGCGCTGGTGACGACCTTCGGCGACGTCGCCCCGTACTCCTGGTTCATCGGCACGGCGCTCGCCGCCGGCCTCTACGCCGCCCTGTGCCGTCCCGAGCGTGCCACCGCGGAGGTCTGAGAGACGTGCGGATCGTCGTCACCAACTGCAACACCACGCAGGAGATGACCGAGGAGATCGTGCGAGGTGCCCGGGCCGTCGCAGGCCCGGGCACCACCGTCGAAGGACTGACTCCGGGCTGGGGGCCGGCGTCCGCGGAGGGCTGGCTCGACAGCTACCTGTCCGCCGCGGCCGTCCTGGACACGCTGCGGACCTACGACGGACCGCCGTACGACGCCGTGGTCATGGCCGGATTCGGGGAGCACGGGAGGGAGGGCGTACGGGAACTGGTCGACGTGCCGGTCGTCGACATCACCGAGGCCGCGGCGCATCTGGCCTGCCTCCTGGGCCGCCGCTACGGCGTGGTGACCACGCTGGAGCGCTCGCGCGGCCAGATCGAGGACAGCCTGGAGACGGCGGGCGTGGCCCGGAACTGCGCCGCGATCGTCGGCACGGGCCTGAACGTCCTCGACCTCGGCGACGAGGAACGGACCGAGACGGCGTTCCTGGCCGCCGCCGAACGCGCCTGCGCCGCCGGTGCGGAGGTCCTGGTCCTGGGCTGCGCCGGCATGACCGGCCTGCAACGGGTCGTCGGGGAGAAGCTGGGCCTGCCGGTCGTCGACGGGGTCGCCGCGGCCGTCAGACTGGCGGAGTCGCTGGTGGCGCTGGGGCTGACCACGAGCCGGGTGGGGACCTACGCCGAGCCGCTGCCCAAACGGCGGGTGTGGGGCCGGCCCGAACGGGGGTGACTCAGGCCGGGCCGTCGAGGGTGACGTCGTCCTGATGGGCTCCGTAGAACCTCGTCTGCCGGGCCATCACCTCCCGCATCGACGTGCCGCGCGGGATGCCGTACACCGTCCCCGGGAAGTCCAGCGCCTCCTGGATCTGCCAGAGTTCGTCGTGCTCCCCGGGAGCGAAGAGCCGGGCCCGGGGCGCGCCCGCCGCGATCCAGCCGATGGGCAGGACGGTGCCTGGCGGCAGCACCGAGTTGACGTGCAGCACGCTGTGGATCCGCAGCTCCGAGCCGGCGCCCGCGACGGCCCCCGGGAAGACACAGGCACCGGTGGCCACGAAGACCTCGTCCTCCAGGTCGCCCCGTTGACATGGGCGTGCGGGCCGACGAGCACCGCGTCCCCGATCACGGCGGGGTGCGCGGACCGCCCCCGCACCAGCGAGTTCTCCATGACGACGACCTCCGACCCGACCCGCGCCTCCCCGTCCTCCGCCATGAGCACGGCGCCGTGCAGCACCCGGCTGCGCTCACCGAGGACGACGGCCCCGCACAGGACGGCCGTAGGGGCGACGTACGCGGACTCGGGGACGACGGGACGCCGTCCGCGGTGCTCGATCAGCAGGGACTCTCCTCAGGCGGACGACCCCTCGGCGGAGGCCCCCTCGGGCACGACGGCTGTCGCCGTAATCTCCACCAGTTGTCCTGTGTACCCGAGACACGCCACGCCGATCAGCGTCGACGAGTGCGGACCCGCGCTGAGACCGGACGCCTCCACCACACTCCAGACGGCGGACAGCACGGCGGGTTCGCCGCTCACGACGTACACCTCGGTCGCCACGACGTGGGCCAGACCGCTTCCCACGGCCCTCAGTTGTTCCTCCAGGTTGGTGATCACCTGCTCGGCCTGCCGCACCGGATCCCCGGGGCCGACCAGTTCACCACCGGCGTCCAGTGGCACGGACCCGGCGAGGAAGGCCAGCCTGGTGCCCGCCTCGACGACGGAGGCGTGCGCGTAGGTGGGCGGCGGGAAGAGGCTCGGGACGGTGACGCGGCGAATCACGTGGGTCTCCGATCTGCGGGCGGCGACAGGGCAACCCACCGATCATGCGAGGCCCGGCGCACGGACGCACCCGTATTTCGTTTCACGGCGGTCGAGCCGTCCCTTTACGCTGCCCGAGCCCTCACCGTCCGTCCGCCCGGGAGCCGCGCCGTGCCCGCCTTCCTCGACACCGTCGCAGACCGTCTCGCCCTGCTCCCCGCCGTCGAGGCCGTCACCCTCGGCGGCTCCCGGGCCCAGGGCACCGAACGGCCGGACAGCGACTGGGACCTGGCCGTCTACTACCGAGGCGCCTTCGACCCGGCCGATCTCCGCGCGGTCGGCTGGGAGGGCGAGGTCTGCGAGATCGGCGCGTGGGGCGGCGGCGTCTTCAACGGAGGGGCCTGGCTGACGATCGAGGGCCGCCGCGTGGACGTCCACTACCGCGATCTGGACGTCGTCGCGCACGAACTGGCGGAAGCGGAGGCGGGCCGCTTCCGTGTCGAGCCCCTCATGTTCCACCTGGCGGGCATCCCGACCTACCTGCTCCTCGCCGAACTCGCGATCAACAAGGTGTTGCGGGGCGAACTGCCGCGCCCGGACGCCTATCCACCGGCCCTGCGCGAGAGCGCCCCGGCGCACTGGCACGGCATGGCCGCGGCCACCCTCGCCTACGCCAGGGCCGGCCACGCCCCGAAGAACGCCGTCACCCAGGTCGCCGGTGCGATCGCCCTCGCCGCGACCCAGACCGCGCACGCGGTGCTGGCGGCGCGCGGGGAGTGGGTCACCAACGAGAAGGGGCTGGTGGCGCGGGCGGGTCTGGCGGAAGTGGACGCGGTCGTACGCGAGCTGACGGACGGTCCGGCCGCGCTCGCCCGGGCCGTCACCGACGTGGAGACGCTCCTCGCGCGGGCCGTGGCGGCCGTCACCGCCGGGTGAACTGGACGCGGGTCGGCTGGACGGTGTCCGGACGGATCGTGACGCCGTCGACGGTGAGCTGTTCGCCGTAGATGTCGGTGAGCCTGAGGGAACCGCCGCAGCCGGTGCCGTCGGGGGAGAGGAAGTAGTTGTACTCGGTACGCGTCAGCCGGCTCCAGCCGCTGCCCGTCCTGACCTCCAGCCGGGCCAGCGGGTTGCGGTGGCCGAGGGCCTGGATGGCGCACCAGTGGCGGCTGGAGCCGGTCTTGTAGCGGACCGAGACCGTGTCGGACGTGCTGGGGCTCAGCAGGCTCCAGGTGATCGGTATCCGCCCCGCGGGGAGGCCCGCGAGCTTGGCGAAGGCCTCCTTGCTGAGGTCGAGTTGCCCCGGGGCGCAGGGCAGCGGGCACTCGTTGGTGATCCGGACGGTGACAGAGGCGCCGCTCGCCGCGCGGACCAGGATGTACGCCCCGCACGCCTGGGACGTCTCGTAGTCGGTGTGGTTCATGGCCGCGACCATGAGATCGGGGCTCGGGCCGTACAGGCAGGCGCCGTCACCGTCCTTGGCGTCGTAGTGGGTGGCGACGCCGTCGTAGGTGGTCCCGGGCTTGATCCGGCCCGCCAGGGGCGCCGCGCCGGACGCCGGACGCGGTGCGGACGACCGGGGGGCGGCGGGCGAGGGCCGCGCCGGCGGGGTGGTCGCGGAGACCGCGGTGGCCGGGGTGCGCCTCGGAGTCGGGGACGCCGTGGAGGGCTTCGGTGCCGGCTTCGGCCTGCGTGTCGTCGGCGAGGCGCTCGGGCCGGCGCCGGCCGCCGTCCCGGCCGCCGTCCGTACTGTGTCCGGTTCGCCGCCGGGGCGCAGGGCGATCACGAGGGAGACGAGCAGTCCCACCGCTGTCACGGCGACGGCCCAGACGAGGGCCGTGCGCCGCTTGCGGAGGGGACGACGGTGGGATGCGGATGCCACGGATGAGTCCTTCGGGTCCTTGCGTGGTTCAGGAGAACGCGCGCTCACACCCACCAGTGGTCGCCGGGCCGGGAAAGGTTGCCGCGGCCCGGCTCTCGATCGCCCCGGTTCCTGATTGCGTACATAAAGAACGCCGGTTCCGACCCGTCCGACACGTTCCGGAAACCTGTCCTCCAGGAACCCCGCCTACCGTGGGCAGCCACGCCCCGCCCCGCCCCGGCCACCGTCGCCCGAAGGCGCACCCCTGCCCTCGTCGAGACGACAGGAGCCCCGTGTCCCGCCGCATCGCCCCCCACCTTCCGCCCTGGCTCGCGCACGCCCTGCACGCCCAGCGGGGGCCGGTGCCCTGGAGCGCGGTGACGCGGGGGGCCCTGTCCGCCGGGCCCCTGCTGCTCGTGGCCGTACAGACCGGACTCACCTCCCTCGGCGTCGTCGCCGCCATCGCCGCCATGCTCGCGGGGATCAACGACCGGCCCGGGAGCCGGCGCGTCTCCGTCAAGCGGATCGGCGTGCCCGCCCTGGGCGGTGCGGTCGGCCTCGTGGTCGGGACGTACACCGGGCAGGGCACCGGGGCGGTCGCGCTGACCCTGGTGCTCACGGCCGTCGGGCTCGTCGCCGGGGGGATGAGCGCCATCGGGCCCGTCGCGTCCGCCGTCGGGACGCAGTTGCTGGTCGGCGCGGCGATCGGCGCCGGGATGCCCCTGCCGGAACCGGGGTGGGAGCGGGCGCTCGCCTTTCTCGCCGGGGCGGGGTGGCTGCTCGTGCTGCGGCTCGCCCTGCCCACGCCCGGGTCCCTCGCCGGTGACTTCCGGTTCGACGGGGAGCGGGATGCCGTGGCCGGCGTGTACCAGGCCGTCGCCGAGCTGCTCGACGCCGCAGGCGGGCCGGACGCCATCCGCCGCCGGGCCGCGCTGACCGCCGCCCTCGACCACGCCCAGGACGCCCTCGCCGGGCCCCGGCTGCGCAGGTACGCCTCCTCCTCCGCCGAGCGGCGGCTGCACGCGCAGTACGCCGCGGCCCTGCCCCTCGCCGAGGCGGCCACCGCCCTCGCCTGGGCCGAGGAGGCCGTCCCCGAGCGGGCCTCCGAAGGGCCCCGGCGGCTCGCCGCGGCCGTACGGGGCAACACCCACACCGGGCCGCTGCCCGCGCCGTCCCGTTCGGCGCCGGCCCTGCGCGCCCTCGACGACGCCCTCCTGCACGCCGCCGAGGTGTTCGACCAGGGCCGGGGCGGGGATCTGCACACCCGGCCGCGCGGCGCCCGGGACCGGCTGCGTGCCGCCTTCGGCACCGCCGGACGCGAGTACGGGCTCCGCGTCGCCCTCTGCTTCGGCGCCGCCTCCGCGGTCGCCCAGGCCCTGCACCAGAGCCAGTGGTACGGGCAGCACGAGCACTGGTACTGGCTGCCCGCCACCGCCGTGTTCCTCGTCAAGCCCGACCTCGGGCCGCTCGTCTCGCGCGTGCTGAACCGGGCCGCCGGGACCGTCCTCGGGGCGCTGCTCTTCGCCGGGCTCGCCGCCGTCCTGCCCCACCCGGAAGGCCTCGTCGCGCTCGTCGCCCTCAGCGGGGCGCTCATACCCGTCGCCACCCGGCACTTCGCCGCCCAGACGGCCGTCGTCACCGTCCTCGTCCTCGCACTCGTCATGGTCGGCGGCGAACCCCAGGCCTCCGCGGGACGGATCGGCGAGACGCTGCTGGCCTGCGCGATCGTGCTGATCACCGGACACCTGCCGATGCCCGGACAGCGCGGCGGGACCGTGCGCGCCCGGCTCGCGGCGGCGGGCGACGCCGCGTACGCCTACCTCACGCACGTGCTCGACGAGGCCGACGCCCCGCGCATCGGGAACTCCGGCACCCCCTCCGACCACCGCGCCACCCGCTGGACCCTGCGCCGCGAGGCCTACCGCACCCTGGCCGAGGCCCGTTCGGCCATCTCCCTCGCCGCGCACGAACTGCCCGCCCTCGCCCGGCACACCGAGGGCGCGGACGAAGTGGCCGACCTCCTCGAACGCCTCGTCGACACCACGACCGCCTGCGCCGTGCACCTCGACGACACCGGCCGGATCGGGCCCCGCCACAAGGAACGCCTCACGGCCGTCCTCGCCGAACTCGCCGGACGCGGAGAACGCGTGGGGCTACGGCCGCCCCGGACACCCCTCGCCGGCTAGCGCGCCCGGTGCGGCCGCCGGTCTGCCGCCCGCACGGTCGCGACAGATCCGGCGAGGCCGCCGGGCCTCAGCCGTCGACCCGCACCCACACCGGGGCGTGGTCCGAGCCGGGTTCGCCCCGGCGCTCCGAGGGGTCCGGGCCGACCGACGGCAGGCCGGGCGGGCCCTCGCCGGGCAGGCCGGTGCCCGCCTGCGTCGCCCGGTGCACCAGGCGGTGGCTCAGCAGCACGTGGTCGATCAGCTCGCGCCGCCCGGAGTTCACCCGGGACCAGCGCTGCCCGGGCGGGATGAGCGGGGCCACGTCCCACAGTCGCGTCGCATCGCCCCGGTCGGGCCGGTCGTAACCCGGGGTGCCGATCTCCGAGCCGGGCGGGCCGAGCAGGATCTGCGTGGTCGCCGCCTGCACCTCGTCGTTCAGGTCGCCCAGGACGGCGACGTCCCGCGCCCTCCCGTCACTGGCCAGCAGTTCGTCCGCGAGCGCGCGCAGCCCTGTCGCCTCGGCCGCCCGGCGGTACAGGGCGTATGCGGCGTAGCGGGCCCGTTCGCCTTCGTCGCGCGGCTGGAACCGGCCGTTCGGAAACGACAGCAGCTTCGACTTCAGATGACAGACCGCCACCCGCAGCGGCCCGTCCCCGCCCTCGACCTCCACGGCCAGGACGCCCCGCCCCGCCTGTCCCGCCGTCAGCCCCGAGTCGTCCGCCTGGACGGGACGCAGCTCCGCCGGGAACGCCCGCGTGTCGGCCACCACCGTCATGGCCGTACGGCTCAGGAACCCGACCCGTATGCCCCGGCTGTCCGCGTGCTCCGACAGGGCGACGTGCCAGTCGTCGTCGAGCATCCCGGCCAGGTCCTTCAGGGCCTCCGGGTCGCCCACCTCCTGCACGCCGAGCAGGGTCGGATCGAGTTCGGTGATCGCGGCGGCGAGCGCGGCGAGCTTCGCCTCGTACCCGGCCTCGTCGTGCGGGCCGTACGGGCCTCCGGGCCGGTAGAGATTCTCCAGATTCCAGGTGCCGAGGAGCATGCCGGGCTCCTTTCAGAAGCCGACAGTCGGGGTGGTGAGGCCAGGGTGCGCGCCCGGCCCGCCCCGCGACAGAGCGGTGACGGGAAGTGCGGTTCGGCTCATGCCGCCCTACGACGCCGTCGTACGTTGGCGTGATGACGCCCTCTGCCGCGGACAGGCCCGTCGACCTCATCATCAGCGCATGTACCGTCCTCGTGCACGACGATCAAGAGCGGATCGGGTTCGCGGAGGACGCCGCGATCGTCGTACGGGGCGGGATCGTCGAGGCCGTCACGACCACCGCGGAGGCCGCTGACCTGACCGCCGCCGAGCGGATCGACGCCTGCGGCCAGGTCGCCCTGCCCGGCCTGATCAACTGTCACACGGCACGCGCCGATGGTCGCGCTGCGCGGCCTCGCCGAGGACCTTCCCACCGACGAGTGGTTCAACGACGTTATGTGGTCGAGGGCGGGGACGGCAAGGTCACCTCGCTCGACCTGTTCGAGGGCCGGCGCCGGCTCGTCGTCCACCACTTCATGTTCGCGCCCGAGTGGGACGCGGGCTGCCGCAGCTGCTCCGGATTCCTGGACCAAGTGGGGCATCTCGCCCATCTTCACGCCCGTGACGCGTCGTTCGCCGCCGTGTCCCGCGCGCCCTATCCGAAGATCCTGCCGTTCAAGGCGCGGATGGGCTTGACGTTTCCCTGGTACTCGTCGTACGGCGGTGACTTCAACCGTGACGTCGAGATGACCCCGGAGCGGGAGGGTGAGCTCGTCGAGCGGCCCGGCCTCAGCTGCTTCCTGCGGGACCGCGACCGGGTCTTCCACACGTACACGACGTACGAGCGCGGCCTCGACGGCCTGGGCTCGACGACCAGCCTGCCGGACCTCACCGCACTCGGCCGGCAGGAGGAGTGGGAGGAGCCCAAGAGGGTGCGCGTCGGCGTATGGGGCGCCTGCGGAAAGTGAGCGCATCCGGTATCACGACGAGTACGACGACTGATACGCAAAGTGAACATATCCACCAAGAGGCTGAGAGGTTGGTCACACTTGGCGGTGAACGCGTGTCAACTACGTCTCAGAACCGTCACTTCGCGAGCCGTTCACCCCATCGTTGGCGTTTAACTCTACGAGTACAGCGCAACATGGAGGTGCAGGGTGAACGGGCGAACGGTGCTCGAGCGCTTTCCCGCCGGTGGGCCGCGTGGCTCCTGGCCTGCGGAGGAGTTCGCGCAGGCGCGGCGAAGCGAAGGCCTGCCCGCCGAGGTCGTCATGGACCTCGCCACGGACATGTTCCTGGTGATCGTTCGCAGCGGGGCGGGCGTCCGCCCGGGCAGGGCGCGGACCGGGGCGCCGGACGCGCGCGGGCGCACGACCTGACCGGGGAGGGGCGGGGCGGCGCGAAGGTGTGGGGTGGTGCGGGAGCGGAGGGCCGCGCCGCGCTGGATACGGCGTTCGGGGCGGGGTGACGAGGGCCCGGGTGTGCCAAGGCGGGTGGCGCGAGGGCCGTGTGCCGGTGGCACGAGGGGCGGGTGCCGCCTACGCGCTGACCGGGCGTGACCAGGACGGGGCCGTTCCCGTCACTCGGCACAGCGCCAGATAGAGGGGGATCGGCGGGGTGTACGGAAGCGTGCCGTCCGGGCGGTGGATCAGTTCGGGGATCTCCGGCAGGTCCGGGACGACCGCGCCGGTGACGTACCGCGCCGGGGAGGGCCATTCCAGGGCGTGATCCGAGTCGGCCGGCACCAGCCACCACCAGTGCGCCTCGTCGGCGTAGACGCAGCCCACCCGGGGCAGCCGCGGCATGACCAGCGGGCCGACGCGGACGGGGACGGCGATCGCGTCGCAGCCGAGCGGGGCGGTCATGCCGTCGGGCACGGGCAGTCGCAGGGCGGGGCCCGGCGTGTGCAGTCCGCGCCGGACGCGCACCAGCGTGTCCAGGTTCAGCACGCGGCCTCCCCGCACCGGGCTCATACGTGCCTCCGCTCTCGGTGGTGTCCCTGCGGGGGAACTTCCGGGGCGCCGCGCAGATGGCGCGCCTGATGGGTTTCGTCCCGGTCGTCCGAGTCGCCGGACGGACCCCGCTTGGGGCGGGCGCCCCAGCCCAGGTCGCTCCGGGGCCCGGCCGGACACTCCGCGGCGCCGGGGGCGTCGGAGGCGTCCGGGGTGTCCGCCGTGCGGGGCAGCTCGGCCCAGACCAGCAGCCCGGGGCCGTTCTCATGGGCACCCCAGGAATGACAGAGGGCGTCGACGAGGAGCAGTCCCCTCCCGTGCTCCTCCTCGGGCCGTGTCCGGCCGGCGGCGTGGGGCTGGCCGGGGGCGCAGCCCTCGTCGCGCACGGCTATCCGCACCAGGTCGTCGCCGTCGAGCAGCTCGCACACTATGTGGGTGCTCGCCGTGTGCACGATGGCGTTGGTGACCAGCTCGGAGACCACCAGGGCCGCGCTGTCGCACGTGTCCTCGCACACCGACCAGCCCGTCAGCCGGGCCCGCGTCAGGCGTCTGGCCTGGGCGGGAGAACCCGGATGCGCGGCCAGCTCGAAACGGAACCGGCGCTCGGCAGCGGCCCCGAGGGGGGTCTCTCCCGCAGCGGCGCCAAGCCCGGGAAGGCTTGCGGCGGCGTCTGTTCCTAAGGGCGCGGACGGAATCACGCTTGCCACTATCGCCCCGGCGCGAACACTTGGCAAGTGTCACTCTGAAAATTGCAGAGTGCTGTGTGACGGTCTGGAAGGCCGTGGCACACTGCTCGCAACAGCACCCCGCGCGGCGCCAGTTGAGATCATCGAAGATTCGTTCGAAAAGCTTGTTCGGATCAGTTCTTCGAAAGGTCCTCGAATGGCGCCGCCGGGCTGTCAGCGTTCTTTCCGGCCGGCTCGTCAGAACTCTTCGTGGAGGTGGAGCGTGAGTGAACCGCGGTCCGCGCCGACGGTCGGTCAGGTCGTGCTCGGCCGACGCCTGTTGGACCTGAGGGAACGCGCGGGGATGAGGCGCGAGGAGGCCGCGCGCATCCTGCGCGTCGCCCCCGCCACGGTCCGGCGTATGGAGATGGCCGAGGTCGCGCTCAAAATCCCCTATCTGCAACTGCTCCTCAAGGCCTACGGAATCCCCGACGAGGAAGCCGAAGCCTTCGTCCAGTTGGCCGAGGACGCCAACAGGCCCGGCTGGTGGCAGCGTTTCCACGACATCCTGCCCGGCTGGTTCTCGATGTACGTGAGCCTCGAGGGCGCGGCCAGTGTCATCCGGAGTTACGAGCCCCATTTCGTCCCCGGGCTGCTGCAGACCGAGGACTACGCGCGCGGAGTGCTCCGGTCGGGCGCCATCGGCCAGACCCGGCCCGAGGACATCGAGCGCCATGTCGCCCTGCGCATGCAGCGCCAGGACCTGCTCACCCGTGAGGACGCCCCCCGGCTCTGGGTCGTGATGGACGAGACCGCGCTGCGGCGCCCGGCCGGCGGCCCGGCGGTGATGCGGGCGCAGATCGACAAACTGCTCGACGCGACGAAGCTGCCCAACGTGACGTTGCAGATCGCCCCGTTCGCAGGCGGGCCGCACCCGGGCACGTACGGGCCGTTCGTGCTGTTCCGATTCGCCATGTCCGAACTGCCGGACATGGTCTACAGCGAGTACCTGACCGGCGCGGTCTATCTCGACGCGCGCACCGAGGTGGCTACCCACCTCGAGGTCATGGACCGCATGGCGGCGCAGGCCGCTACGGCACATCGCACGAAGGAGATCCTCCGGGATCTCCGCAAGGAGCTGTGAATGGATCGCATCAAGCCGCGCAAACACGTCTACAACGGCATGCCCGCGCGCGACTTGGGCAGCGAAGGCTGGCACAAGCCGTGGAGCGGTGGAAACGGGGGCAACTGTCTGGAGGCGATGAAACTCGCCGACGGCCGGATCGCCCTCAGGCAGTCCACCGACCCGGACGGGCCGGCGCTGATCTACACCACCGACGAGATGACCGCCTTCATCGAAGGGGCCAAGGCGGGGGAGGCGGACTTCCTGCTGTCCTGACGTGATTGCCGTTTCTGTTGTTCGACTTCCTTGATTCGGTGCTGAATTGACCACCCCCTGTGCCTTACGGAGAGCCTCATGACCGGGCAGGACCCCATGTCGGCCGTCCAGATCGACACGACCAGACCCCATCCCGCGCGGATGTACGACTGGTACCTCGGCGGAAAGGACAACTACCCGGTCGACGAGGAGATGGGCCGGCAGATGCTCACCCTCGACCCCCGGGTGCCGGTGATGGCACGGGTCAACCGCGCGTTCATGCACCGGGCCACGCGCTGGCTGGCCGGCAGCGGCGTACGGCAGTTCCTGGACGTCGGCACCGGCATACCGACCGAGCCCAACCTCCACCAGGTCGCGCAGGAGACGGCGCCCGGCGCCCGGGTCGTCTACTGCGACAACGACCCCATCGTTCTGGCGCACGCCGCGGCGCTGCTGCGCGGCACGGACGAGGGCGCGACCGAGTACCTCCAGGCCGACGTGCGCGACCCGGAGGCCATCCTGGAGGGCGCGAGGAAGGTCCTGGACTTCACCCGGCCCGTCGCGCTCTCGCTCATCGCGCTGCTGCACTTCGTCTCCGACGAGGACGGCGCCCACGACCTGGTCCGCCGGCTGCTCGCCGAACTGCCCTCCGGCAGTTACCTGGTGATGACCCACGCGACCGCCGACTTCACCCCGGAGGAGTCGAAGGCGGCCACCGAGAAGCTGCGCGCCGCGGGCGTCACCCTGGCCCTGCGCTCCCGCGGGGAGTTCACCCGCTTCTTCGACGGCCTCGACCTCGTCGAGCCCGGCGTCGAGGTGCCGCACCACTGGCACCCCGAGCTGGGCGAGCCCGTGCCCGGCCAGGACGACGGGGTGATCCCGGGCTACGGGGCGGTCGGGCGCAAGACCTAGGCCCCTCGGGGACCTCCAGGTTCCGCCTCGGGCCGGTCACGGCGGCGGCAGTGCACCGCACAGCGCCTCCAGGGCCGGCCCGTAGGCGTGCTCGGAGGGGGTCGCGTACCCGACCACGAGACCGTCGTCCGCCGGCATGTCCGTCTCCGGGTGCCGGAACGCGGCGAGGCCGTCGAGGGCGATGCCCTGCCAGGCGGCGGCCTTGACCGCGGACGCCTCGGTGCCGGGCGGCAGCCGCAGTACCGCGTGCAGCCCGGCCGCCACGCCGGTCACCTCGATGTGCGGCGCGTGCGCGGCCAGTGCCGCGACGAGCCGGTCCCGGCGGCCGCGGTACCGCTGGCGCATCCGGCGCACGTGCCGGTCGTACGATCCCGAGACGATGAAGTCCGCCAGGCTCAGCTGGTCGAGGACACTCGCCCACGCCTCGCGCTCCCCCTTGGCGGCCAGGACGGCGTCGACGTACCGCTCGGGGAGCACCATCCAGCCCAGCCGCACCGCCGGTGACAGGCTCTTGCTGACCGAGCCGATGTGGATCACGCGCTCGGGGTCGAGCCCCTGGACGGCGCCGACCGGCTTGCGGTCGTAACGGAACTCCCCGTCGTAGTCGTCCTCCAGGACCAGCCCGTCCCGCGTGCCCGCCCAGTCGATCAGGGCGGCCCGGCGCCCGGGGTGCAGCGGTCCGCCGGTGGGGAACTGGTGCGCCGGCGTGAGCAGCACCGCCCGCTCGCGCCCCAACCGTTCGACCCGCGCCCCGTGTTCGTCGAGCGGGAGCGGCACGGTCCGCACCCCGGCGGCGGCCAGGACCTCCCGGTGGAACCCGAGTCCGTACGCCTCCACCGCCAGGGGCCCGCGCAGGACGCCGCCCCCGAACAGCAGCCGCAGCGCGTGCGCGAAACCGGAGCAGATCACGATCCGGTCCGGTGCGGTCCGCACGCCACGCGCGCGTGCCAGGTACTCGGTGAGCGCCTCCCGCAGTTCCCGCCGCCCGGCGGGGTCGCCCGGCCCGAACACCTCGTTGGGCGCCTGCTGGAGGGCCCGCCGGTAGGAGGCCAGCCAGGCGGTGCGCGGGAACGCCGAGACGTCCGGCGTGCCCTGCGACAGGTCGTGCCGGGGGCCACGCGCGCGTGGGGGCGCCTTCTTGGGCAGGCGGGCGGCGGGCCGCAGCGGCTCGGCCCGCTCCGCGACCCTGGTCCCCGAGCCCTGCCGGGCCGTGAGCCAGCCCTCGGCGACCAGCTCCGCGTACGCGTCCGCCACCGTGTTGCGGGCGACGCCGAGGTCCGCCGCGAGCGAGCGGTACGGCGGCAGCCGCGTGCCCGGAGCGAGCCGCCCGCTGCGCACGGCCTCGCGCAGCGCCCGGATCAGCGCCGCCCGTCTGCCGCCCGGCCCGGTCAGCTCCAGATGCAGGTCGGAACCGATCCGCTCCGCCGCATTGACCCAGGAATCGGCCATGGAAATGCACCCTACAGTGGGTCTTTCCGGCTTGTAGGTTGAAGGGCATGACGACGAACACGAACACCGACAGCACCCATGTGACGGCGACCCGGCTGGATTTCGGCAGGTCCGCCCCGAAGGCCTTCCGGGCTCTCATCGCCTTCGACGCCGCCGCCCGCGAGGGCATCGACCCGGCCCTGGTCGAACTGATCCAGATCCGCTCCTCGCACCTCAACCACTGCGCGTACTGCCTCCACATGCACACCAACGACGCCCGCAAGGCCGGCGAGAGCGAGGACCGGCTGCACATGGTCGCGGTGTGGCGCGAGGCCCGCCACTTCTTCACCGAGCGGGAGCAGGCGGCCCTCGCCCTCACCGACGCCATGACCCTCATCGCCGACGCCGGCGTTCCGGACGACGTCTACGCGCGGGCCGCCGCGCAGTTCGACGAGCGGGAACTGGCCCAGGTCCTCGCCCTGATCTGCACGATCAACACGTGGAACCGGGTGGCGCTGTCCACGGCGAAGGTGGCGGGGACGGACGAGCGGTGACGTCCGTGGGGGCGGCCTCAGGGCGCTACACCGCCATGGGCCGGTCGTGCGGCCCGATCGGGGCCGGCAGCCTCGAACTGCCCGTCAGATGACGGTCGACGGCAGCCGCCACCGCCCGCCCCTCGGCGATCGCCCACACGATGAGCGACTGCCCCCGGGCCGCGTCCCCCGCGGCGAACACCCCGGGCACGTTCGTGGCGAAACCGGCGTCCCGCGCGATCGTCCCGCGGGGCTCCATCTCCAGTCCCAGCTGGTCGACGAGCCCGTCCTCCCGGTCGGGTCCGGAGAAGCCGAGGGCGAGCAGCACGAGGTCGGCGGGGAGCGTCCGCCCGGTGCCCTCCACCGGGCTGCGCCGTGCGTCCACCTCGGTCAGGTGCAGCGACCGCACCTGCCCCTGCTCGTCACCGTCGAAGCGCAGCGTGGACGCCGCGAACAGCCGCGCGTCCGCGTCGGCGACCGGGGCGGTCCGCAGGTCACGGGCCTCTTCATGGGCGGCGGACAGCCGGTAGACCCGCATCGGGTACGTCGGCCAGGGCTCGGTGTCCTCGTCGCGCACCGCGTCCGGCAGCGCGTAGATGTCCAGCTGGGTCACGGACGCGGCGCCCTCCCGGACGGCCGTGCCCAGGCAGTCCGCCCCGGTGTCGCCGCCGCCGACGATGACGACGTGCTTCCCTGCGGCCGACAGCGGAGAGCTCTCCAGATCACCTTCACGCACCCGGTTGGACAGCGGGAGGTACTCCATCGCCTGGTGAATGCCCGTCAACTCCCGTCCCGGAATCGGAAGTTCACGCCACGCCGTCGCCCCGGTGGCGAGCACCACGGCGTCGTAGCGGGTGCGCAGCTCGTCGGCCCCGATGTCCCGCCCGACCGCCGTCGACGTCCGGAACTTCGTCCCCTCGGCCCGCATCTGCTCCAGCCGCCGCTCCAGATGGCGCTTCTCCATCTTGAACTCGGGGATGCCGTACCGCATCAGCCCCCCGGGCCGGTCGTCCCGTTCGTACACGGCGACCGTGTGCCCGGCCCGCGTCAGCTGCTGGGCCGCGGCCAGTCCGGCGGGACCCGAACCGACAACCGCCACCGTCCTGCCGGAGAGCCGCTCCGGAGGCCTCGGAGGTGCGAAGCCCTCCTCCCAGGCCCGGTCGGCGATCGCGCACTCGACGTTCTTGATGGTGACGGCCGGCTGGTTGATCGCCAGCACACACCCCGCCTCGCACGGCGCCGGACACAACCGGCCGGTGAACTCCGGGAAGTTGTTCGTGGCGTGCAGCCGGTCGGCGGCCGCCCGCCAGTCCTCCCTGGACACCAGGTCGTTCCACTCGGGGATCAGGTTGCCCAGCGGGCAGGCGTCGTGGCAGAAGGGGATGCCGCAGTCCATGCAACGGTCGGCCTGCTTGCTGATGATCGGCAGCAGCGCCCCGGGGACATAGACCTCGTCCCAGTCCCGCGCCCGTTCCTCCACCGGCCGGCGCGGCCAGTCCTGGCGGGGCGTGGTCATGAAACCCTTGGGATCGGCCATGGCCGTCTTCCTTGCGTGCGCGTGTGACAGGCCGTGCGTCGTCGGGCGGCGCTCTTGTCGGTCGTGGTGCGGCTCTCGTGCGGGGCCGCGTCCTCTTACTCGTGGTGCGGCGGTCTTTTCGCCACGATACGTCCGCCTCCGGGCCGGTGCCTGTCGCCGCGTGGCGCGGCCGTCGGGTGAGCGCCGGCACGTGCGACAGGGCGGCCGTCGGGTGAGCGCCGGTACGTGGGACAGGGCGGCCGTCGGGTGAGCGCCGGTACGTGGGACAGGGCGGCCGTCGGGTGAGCGCCGGCACGTGGGACAGGGCGGCCGTCGGGTGAGCGCCGGCACGTGCGACAGGGCGGCCGTCACGTCAGTGCCGGCACGTGCGACGGCCGTCAGGTCAGCGCCAGCACGTACGACAGCGCCGCCCCGGTCGAGGCCGCCGTGCGGACGTGGTTCCACAGCGTCCACTCGCGCACATACGCCGGCCAGTACGCCGCCGCCTCCGGGGTGCCCGGCTCCAGCTCGGCCAGCGCGTCGTTGCGCGGCACGTTCGCGACCATGGTCAGCCCGAACGACCCGAACAGATACAGCGCGCTGCCCACCAGCAGCGCCACGGTCCCCTCGTCCGGCCACAGCACGAACGTCACCACGGCGATCACCGCGCACAGCACTGCCGACCCCAGGAACACGATCATGAACGGCAGCGTGACCGCGGCCACGTTGATCGCTTTCATCGCGGCCACCCCCTGTGCCGGCGGCAGCATGCCGAGGCCCCGCATCACGAAGGTCGAGAACCCGCAGAACACCCCGGCCACCAGTCCGGTCCCGAGCACACCCAGCACCGTCAGCACGAAGTACGGTCCGTCGATCATGTCCCTCTCCCGCCCGTCGAGCCGGGATCCTGCCCGGCACCCTTCCTCACCACAAGTGAATTCCCGTACGGGCACAGTGACCATGGCCGAGGGGCGCGGAGCCATAAGCAGGCGTCCACGGTCCACCGAACGGCTCTCTCCGGGAGGCGTCCTGCCCCGGAAACGACCGGCGGCACCCCGGTGCACCTGGCAGTACCTGGCGGGACCTTCGATGCCCATGCGGCACCCGGCGGCTCAAGGCCCCGGGCCCCCGCTTCACCCCGCCGACCCGAGACCCGCCTCGGTCCAGCCCCGCAGCACCGTCGACACCGCCGCCGCAATCCGCCGCCGCGCCTCGTGTCTGGGCACGCCGCTCATCAGCAGCCGGTCGTACGGCGTGTCCAGATGCCGTACGGACGCCACGACCGCCGCGGTCACCGCGCCCTCGGACAGCGCACGCCCCGCCGCGCTGCGGCCCACCCGCCCGCTGCCCCGCTCCGAGGCGTGCAGGGCGACGGCCCGCGCCCGGTCGGCCGGGCACCCGGGAAACAACCGGAGTATCTCCGTCGCGAACGCCTGAGCGAACAGGGCGTCCTGAGCCGCCCGCCGCCGCGCGTCCCGCACCCGGCGCCGCCGTCTCGCCTCGGCGTCCGCCAGACACCGCAGCTCGGCCCGCGCGAGCGCCTCCTCCTCGACCAGCACGCCCTGCCGCTCGTACCGGCTCTTGCGCCGGTTGAACCGCACGACCACCGCCGACAGCGTGCTCTCCTCCCTGGCCCTGCGGGTCAGCGCGGTGTCGCCGCTCGGCAGGAACACCAGGTGCCCGAGGTCGGCGCAGCCGAGGCAGCGCGGGGCGCCGTCCTCGAGGATCAGCAGCGGCAGCGGCCCTCGCCGGCACTCGGCGCAGTACCGCCGCTTGAGGGGCTGGAAGACGAGAAGTCCGGTGAGGGGCGGGAGCGTCACACGGGGGGCCATACAGGGTTCATTCCCCCTGACAGCGGCGCGAACTGCGCACTTCACGACGGACCTGGCGACCCTTTCGCCGCTCCGGGAAGGCGTCCGCGGGTGGACCCCTCCACCGCCCCGGCCTGACGCATCATGGGCCGTGTGCGACTCGAAGCGATCACCTGGGAACGGCTCGGCGACCTGCTCGCCGAACGCCTGCTCGATCTGAAGCCGGCCGACGGCAGTCCCTGGCCGCGCATCGCCTTCGACGGCGCCCCGGCAGCCCGCCCGGGAGACCTCGCCCACCGGATCTCCGAAGCGCTGCGCGTACGCGGCCGCTCCTCGCTCGTCGTCGGCACGGACGGCTTCTGGCGCCCCGCCTCCGTACGGCTGGAGTACGGCCACCAGGACGTCGAGTCCTACTACAGCGGCTGGTACGACACCGGCGCCCTGTGGCGCGAGGTGTTCGGCCCCCTCGAAGCCGGCGGCACCGGTCGCGTCCTGCCCGACCTGTGGGACCCGGCCGCCGACCGTGCCACCCGTAGCCCCTACGTCGAACTCCCGCCCGGTGGCGTGCTGTTGCTGCACGGGCCCTTCCTCCTGAAGCACTGGTTCCCCTTCGATCTGAGCGTCCACGTCCTCCTCTCCCGGGGCGCCCTGCGCCGCCGCACCCCCGAGGCCGAGCACTGGACCCTCCCGGCCTTCGAGCGCTACGCGCAGGAGTCGGACCCGGTGGCGACGGCGGACGTCCTGGTGCGGGCCGACGATCCGCGCCATCCGGCGTGGGGCGGCTGAAGCGGGCCCGAGTCCGCTGCCCGGCCGGCGGGCGCCCGGCTTCCGTGTGCGGGCATCCGGCGGCACGGCGAGAATGAAGGGCGCCGGGACTCGCGGTGCGTCCCGCTCCGCGCCGGCCGTCCGGCACCGGGAGGTACTCCATGACCACCGCCGGAGACATCATGCACCGCGGCGCCCAGTGGATCCCCGCCCACGAAACCCTCGACCGCGCCGCCCAGCTCATGCGCGAGCTGAACGTCGGCGCCCTGCCCATCAGCGATGAGAACGAGCGGCTCTGCGGCATCCTCACCGACCGTGACATCGTCGTCGGCTGCGTCGCCATGGGCCACGACCCCGCCAGGATCACCGCGGGCGAGATGGCCAAGGGCACGCCCCGCTGGATCGACGCCGACGCCGATGTCGGCGAGGTGCTCCACGAGATGCGGGAGTACCAGATCCGCCGGCTGCCCGTGATCAAGGACAAGCGTCTCGTCGGCATGATCAGCGAAGCCGACCTGGCCCGGCATCTCGCGAAGGACCAGATCGCCTCCTGGGCGGAGAGCGTCTACGCCACGACCGCGATGCACTGACGCCGCGGGTCACTTCGCCGGCGCCCCACAGCAGGGCTCTGTGCGGGGCGCCGCCCGTGTCAGAGCCAGCCGCTGCGCCGGAATCCCCGGTACAGCGCGAGACACGCCACGGATATCACGCCGATGACCATGCCGTAGCCGTACCGCCAGTGCAGCTCCGGCATGTGGTCGAAGTTCATGCCGTAGACCCCGCAGACCATCGTCGGCACGGCGACGATCGCGGCCCACGCCGTGATCTTCCGCATGTCCTCGTTCTGCGCGACCGTGACCTGGGCGAGGTGTGCCTGGAGGATGGAGTTGAGCAGTTCGTCGAAGGCGGCGATCTGCTCCTTCGCCCGCAGAAGATGGTCCGAGACGTCGCGGAAGTACGCCTGTATCTCCGGGTCGACGGCCCGGATCGGCCGGGTGGCGAGATCCTCGAGCGGCCGGCTGAGCGGCACCACCGCCCGCTTCAGCTCGAGCAGTTCACGCTTGAGCTGGTAGATGCGCCCCGGGTCGGCCCGCGCGCCGGTCTCCGAGAACACGTCGGTCTCGACCTGGTCGATGTCCGCCTGTACCGCGTCCGTGACCGTGAGGTAGTCGTCGACCACGTGGTCCGCGAGCGCGTGCAGCACCGCCGACGGGCCCTTGGCGAGCTGACCGGGATCGGACTCCAGCTCCTCGCGAAGCGGGCCCAGCGAGCCGTGCCGGCCGTGCCGCACCGTGATCACGAAGTCCGCACCGACGAACACCATGATCTCGCCGGTGTTCACCACCTCGCTGGTGGCCGTCAGCTCCTCGTGCTCGACGTAGCAGACCGTCTTGAAGACCGCGAAGAGCGTCTCGCCGTAGCGCTCCAGCTTGGGACGCTGATGGGCCTCGATCGCGTCCTCGACGGCCAGCGGGTGCAGGTCGAAGAGCTCGGCGATGCCGGCGAACTCCTGGTCGGTGGGCTCGTGCAGACCGAGCCAGACGAAGCCCTCCCGGCTCTTGCGCACCCGCTCCACGGTGTCCACCAGATCGCCGTGCTCGGGGGCGCGGACGCCGTCCCGGTACGTTACGCAGTTCACCACCGAGGAGCCCAGCGGGGAGCGGGCCGGGTGACTCAGGTCGACGCGCGGGCGCCGCCGGGCCAGCCGAGCCACCTTGCGAAGACCGCCGACCCCGCCGAGGCTCGTGACCTTCCGCAGATTCCCTGCCATGGACATCCGGATCTCCTTGCGTGGAACCATCGCGCCGTTCCTGTGCTGTGGCGCGCCAGTCTGCCAGGCCTGCGTGAGCTGCGGGTAAGCCTGTGGGTACGGCCCATTCCGCTTGGTTCCCGGCTGTGGACGAACCAGGGTGCCGACGCCGTGCCCTGCCACATCGACGCACGCACGCGCCGGACGGTTGTCCGTACGGACGGGTCCGACGCGCTTCTGCGTGCCGGAGCGTCGACCGGTATGGATAAGTCGGACAACTGGGATGATCGTGGCATGACGCGAACCGACGGGTACCTCCTGGACAACCGGCAGACCGAGGCGGCAGAGCACTTCAGCGCCTGCGCCGCTCTCTTCGACCCCACGACGTTCCGGCACCTCGAAGAGCTCGGCGTCGGATCCGGCTGGCGATGCTGGGAGGTCGGCGCCGGCACCACCGTGGTGTCCTGGCTGGCCAAGAAGGTCGGCCCGACCGGCCGCGTCGTCGCGACCGACACCGACACCGCACGGCTCGCCTCCGCCGCCCGGCCACCCGTCGAGGTGCGGGTCCACGACCTCGGCGGGCAGGAGCCGCCGGTGGAGGGCTTCGACCTGGTGCACGCCCGCCTCGCTCTCGTCCACGTCACCGACCGCGAACGGGCGTTGCGGTCCATGGTCAAGGCCCTGCGCCCCGGAGGCCGGCTGCTCGTCGAGGACGCCGACCCCGCGCTCCAGCCGCTCCTCTGCCCCGACGAGCACGGCCCCGAGCAGCAGCTCGCGAACCGGCTGCGGCACGGCTTCCGCAGACTGCTCGCCGATCGCGGGACCGACCTGCCGTGCGGCCGCACCCTGCCGCGCCTGCTCCGGGACGCCGGGCTGACCCGGGTCCACGCCGACGCCTATTTCCCGCTCGCCTCGCCGGCCTGCGCGGCCCTGGAGTCGGTCACGATCCGCCAGTTCCGCGACCAGCTCGTCACCGCAGGGCTGGCCACGGACCAGGACATCGACCGGCACCTCGAGAACGTCACGTCCGGCGCGCTCGACCTGACGACGGCACCGATGATCTCGGCGTGGGGGCGCAAGCAGTAGCCGGTGCTTCGGGGCCGGCCCGGTCAATCCGGCGCGGGCGGTCTGCCGCCCACCCGTTCCACCGCTCGCGCACCCGCCCGGCACCCCTCCGCCGCGGCGTCCTGCGGCCCGGCGCCCGCCAGCAGCGCGGCGAGGAACGCGCCGGTGAAGGCGTCACCGGCGCCGGTGGTGTCCCGCGGAGTCGCCGGTACGGCCGGGACACGGGCACGCACCTTCCCCGAGCGGGCCACGAGCGCCCCCTCGTGGCCCTGCTTGGCGACGACCAACGGCACACGCCGGCTCAGCTCGGCCGCCGCCTCGGCCGCGTCCGCCAGCCCCGTCAGCAAGCACGCCTCGTCCCGGCTGGGCAGCAGGACGTCCACGCCCTCGACGAGGGACAGGAACCGCTTCGCGCCCAGCTTCGCGAGGAAACCGGCCGATGCCGGGTCCAGACTCACCGGCACTCCCCGCGCGCGTGCGGCTTTCAGCGCCACCGCCACCAGGGCCCGGCTCGGCCCGGAGAACAAGAGGTAGCCCGACAGATGCAGCCGGGCCACGCCGTCGAGCAGCGGGTCCGACCAGTCGGCGGGCCCGAGCCGCAAAGCCGCGCCGCTGTCGGTGAGGAACGTCCGCTCCGCGAAAGCGCCCCCGTCGACCATGCAGATCACCGTGCCGGTCGGCGCGAGCGGGTCGACGACGAGCTGTGGACGTACTCCCTGGGCGACCAGTTCCCGCTCGTGCCAGGCTGCCGCGTCCGCCCCGACGCACCCGAGCAGTCGTACGTCCGCCGCGCCCCGGTGCGCCGCCCAGCACGCCACATTGGCGCCCGCCCCGCCCGCCACCGTCCGGATCGAGGCAGCCGTGTCCGTGCCGGCCGCGAGCGGTCCTCGATGCCGCGCGACGACGTCGGTGATGACGTCCCCGACGACCAGCAGCCCCCCGCCCGCCGCCGAACCCGTGCCCCGGGAAGCGGATCCCCCTCCCGGCCCCGCCCCGCCGCCCGCCGTCATCCCCGGGCCCGGGCCGCCGCGATCCGTGCCGCGAGGCGTACGTTGCCGCGGACCGCGGCCAGATTGGCGCTCAGGGAGGCGCCGTCCGTGTGCCGCACCAGATAGTCGAGCAGGAACGGTGTGACCGCCTGTCCGGTGACCCCTTCCTCCTGGCACGCGTGCAGCGCGGCCGCGAGCACGCGCGCGTGCAGGTCCGGATCGAGCTGCTCCTCCTCGGGGACGGGGTTGGCGACGATCAGCGCCGACTCCGGCCCGCCGAGCGCGTCCTGCGCCCGCATGACGCCCGCCACCTGCTCCGGCGTCTTTAGCGTCCAGTCCACCGGATGCCCCGAGTCGGAGAGGTAGAAGCCGGGGAACCGGCCGCTGCCGTAACCCGCCACGGCGACTCCCAGTGTCTCCAGCCGCTGCAGGGTCGCCGGTACGTCCAGGATCGACTTCACCCCGGCACACACCACCGTGATGCGCGTGCGCGCCAGCAGCCCCAGGTCGGCCGACTCGTCCTGCGTCACCGTCCACTCCCGGTGCACCCCGCCGAGCCCGCCCGTCGCGAAGACCCGCACGCCCGCCTGCGCCGCCAGCAGCGCGGTGGCCGACACCGTGGTCGCCCCGCTCGCCCCGGACGCCACCGCGAGCGGCAGATCACGGTGGCCGAGCTTGCGGATCCCGTCCTCGTTCGCGACCCGTTCCAGCTGCTCCTTGTCCAGGCCGACGTGAGGGCGCCCGTCCAGCACGGCGATCGTGGCGGGGACCGCGCCCTCCTGCCGTACGGCCGTCTCCAGCTCCAGCGCCACCTGGAGGTTGCGCGGCCGGGGCAGCCCGTGCGCGATGATCGTGGACTCCAGGGCGACGACGGGCCGGCCCGCGTCGATCGCCTCCCGCACTTCCTCGGACACCACCAGCACCACGCGCCTGCCTCCTGTCAGTCGGTCAGTCGTCTTCCCTCATCTCTGGCGACCGGCGAGCCGGGCCAAACCCTTGCGGGCCGCCGGAGTCGTCACGAGCCTGGGGTGCATGACGGACCACACACCACGCCTCGACCATGTCGTCCTCTGGGTGCGCGACCCGCTCGCCGCCGCCGACTTCTACGAGAAGGCCGTCGGCTTGGAGGCGGTACGGCTCGCGGAGTTCGCGGCGGGTGAGGCGCCGTTCCCCTCCGTGCGCGTCAACGACGAGACCATCCTCGACCTCATGCCGCTGAGCTTCGTGGAGCGCATGACCATGCTGCCCGGCTCCGCCGAGAGCGCGGGACATCCGGTCAACCACGTCTGCCTGTCGCTGCCACGCCGCGACTTCGACGCCCTACTCAGCCGCCTCGAGGAGCGCTCCATACCCATGTCCGACCTCGCGCACGACTCCTTCGGAGCCCGGGGCAAGGCCACCCGCAGCTTCTACTTCCGCGACCCGGACGGCAATGTCTTCGAGGCCCGGCACTACGACTGACCAGGCGCGCTGCCTGGAAGACCGATGAAGATCTTGCTCCGGCCGCCGGGATCGCCCCGTATTGCCGGTAAATTTCAATCGCCCCGAACCGGTGCAAGCCGGGCGCAATTCCAAGATCTTCAGGACACTCCTAGAAGAGCGGCTCCGGAAGCACGCCCTCCAGGGCGAGCAGCCTCCGCTTGGTCTCCAGCCCGCCCCCGAAGCCGCCGATGCCGCCGCCGCTCTCGACGACCCGGTGACAGGGCACCACCACCGGCAGCGGGTTGGCGCCCATCGCCATGCCCACGGCCTGGGCGGCGCCCGGCTGGCCGACCCGCCCGGCCAGGTCGCCGTATCCGACCACCTGGCCGTACGGCACGCCCGAGGCCAGCTCGCGCAGGACCTCCCGGTTGAAGCCGGAGATCAGCGACCAGTCCAGCGGCAGGGCGAAGTCGCGTCGCTCACCCGCGAAGTACGCCTTGACCTGGCGTATCGCCTCGGCCAGCAGTGGGGAGCCGGGCGCCTCGACGGGCTCGGTGCCCAGCCGCGACGCCAGCCGCTCGGCGGCCTTGTCCCGCACCGCGTCCGTGGCGTGGAACACGACGTTGACCAGGCCGTCCCGGCTCGCGGCCAGCAGCAAGGGCCCGATCCCGCTCTCGACGACCGCCCACACGACCCGCGGTTCGACCTGCTCTCGGCTGTCCATGCGCCCACAGTAGGACCCGCCACTGACAACGCCGCCCGGGCCGAACGCCGGATCAGCCGCCCACGGCCTTGCGTACCACGTCCGGCTTGTTCGTGATGATCCCGTCGACCCCGTACCCGGCGACCCGCTGGGCCGTCCTCGCGTCGTCGACCGTCCAGGCGAAGACCTCCATCGGCCTGCCGTGCGGCCCGTCGAAGGCCTGCACGGAGGACACGTACGCCCGGGACAGCGAGCTGTACGAGGGGTTGATCTGGTCGGCGAACTCGGCGCAGTCGAGCAGGTCCGACACCGATGGCGTCCCCAGGAGGCCCGTCTTCACACCGGGCTTCAGCTCGTGCACCGTCCGCACGCTGTCCGCGCTGAAGCTCTGCACGATCAGCCGGCCTGCCAGATGCGACCGGTCGAGCCAGCCCTCGTTGCTGAGGGCCTTCAGCGTCTGCCGTTCGATGCCCGGGTACAGCTCGGGGTTCTTGATCTCAAGGAGCAGCTTCTGGCGATGACGCTCCAAGCGGTGCACGAACTGCTCCAGCGTCGGCACGCGCGCGCCCGCGTACCCGGGCCCGAACCAGCTGCCCGCGTCCAGCCGGGCGATCTCCGCGGCGGTGAAGTCCTTCACCTTCCAGGGGGCCCGGCCGGGGAAGACCTCCTCGGCGTCGGTGGTGCGGCGCAGGTTGTCGTCGTGGATGACGACCAGCTCGCCGTCCCTCGTGCGCTGCACATCGTTCTCCACCCAGCGGATGCCCAGCTCCGCCGCTCTGTCCACGGCGGCCAGGGTGTTCTCGGGTGCGTACGCGGAGGCACCCCGGTGGGCGATGACCAGCGGCGACGTGACGCCCTGCGCGGCACGGGCGGGGGAGACGGGGAACAGCAGGGCGGCGGTCCCCAGGAGTGCGGTGGTCGAGGCGGCAACAGCGCGCGCGTGCATGCGTACTCCTCGCGACGAGCGAACGGCGACATCACAGACAGCACAACTGTGACAGCAGAGGGTCAACGCGAGAGGGGTACAGGATGGCCACACGTTGAACGGAGATGACCCAACTCCGCTCACTGGTACCGCACAACTGCGGCAAAGCCGTGTTTCTTTGCCTGAAAGTCGTTCGACCATTCCGGTGGGGGTCATACTCTCTGCGTCAACCCTGACCGCTCGTGGCGGTCCTGGGAGGGGGCGTACATCGGGAATTCCGGGACGTACAAGGGCGGGAAGGGCAGCCGCGCATGCAGGGCACGGTCGACGGATTCAGCTATGGCCTGGTCACACCCCTGGTGGCCTACTTCATGGCCTGCCTCGGCGGCGCGCTGGGCCTGCGCTGCACCACCAGATCGATGCTCGTCGCCCAGTCCTGGCGCCCCGGCTGGCTCGCCCTCGGCTCCGCCGCCATCGGCTCCGGCATATGGACCATGCACTTCGTCGCGATGATGGGGTTCACGGTCCGCGGCACCCCGATCCACTACGACAAGGCGATGACCTTCGCGAGCCTGGCCGTCGCCATCGTCATGGTGGGCGTCGGGATCTTCATCGTCGGCTACCGGGGAGCCCGCGGGACGGCCCTGTTCACCGGCGGCACCATCACCGGCCTGGGCATCGCGTCGATGCACTACCTCGGCATGGCCAGCATGAGCCTGGACGGAAAGCTGGAGTACAACACCGTCACCGTCGGCATCTCCGTCGCCATCGCCATGGCCGCCGCGACCGCCGCCCTCTGGGCCGCCGGCCAGGTCAGGGGCTTCCTGTGGAGCGTGGGCGCGAGCCTCGTCATGGGACTGGCCGTCAGCGGCATGCACTACACCGGCATGGCCGCCCTCAGCGTCCACCTGCACGGCACGTCCGAGCCCGCCACGGGAGACTCGCCCGCGAGCCTGCTCGCACCCATGCTGATCGGGCCGCTCGCCTTCCTGCTCCTCGCGGGCGTCGTGGTGATGTTCGACCCGCTGATGGTCATGGGGAAGCCCGCCGTCGTCCCCGTCGAGCACAAGCCCGGCATCCCCGCCCACACCCACGTCCGGCACTCCGCCCGCCATCTGCGGTTCCGCCCCCGCCGCACCGTGGAGCACAGGGTCTCCCGCACCCCGCAGAACCGCTGATCAGAGCCCGTTGTCAGTGCGGGGTCGTACGGTGGATCCCATGCGGCCCGTTTCAAAGATCGAACGCACGGTGGCGCCCTTCGAGGTCGTCAGCCCCTACCAGCCGAACGGCGACCAGCCGACGGCCATCGCCGACCTCGCCCGGCGCATCGAGGCAGGCGAGAAGGACGTCGTACTGCTCGGCGCGACCGGCACCGGCAAGTCCGCCACCACCGCGTGGATGATCGAGAAGCTCCAGCGCCCCACCTTGGTGATGGCGCCGAACAAGACGCTGGCCGCCCAGCTGGCCAACGAGTTCCGCGAGCTCCTCCCGAACAACGCCGTCGAGTACTTCGTGTCGTACTACGACTACTACCAGCCCGAGGCGTACGTCCCGCAGTCGGACACCTACATCGAGAAGGACTCCTCGGTCAACGAGGAGGTCGAGCGCCTGCGCCACTCCGCGACCAACTCGCTGCTCACCCGCCGCGACGTCGTCGTGGTCGCCTCGGTCTCCTGCATCTACGGCCTCGGCACCCCGCAGGAGTACGTGGACCGCATGGTCCCCCTCAAGGTCGGCGAGGAGATCGACCGCGACGAGCTGCTGCGCCGCTTCGTGGACATCCAGTACACGCGCAACGACCTGGCCTTCACCCGCGGCACCTTCCGCGTCCGCGGCGACACCATCGAGATCTTCCCGGTCTACGAGGAGCTGGCCGTCCGCATCGAGATGTTCGGCGACGAGATCGAGGCGCTGTCCACCCTGCACCCGCTCACCGGCGAGATCATCAGCGACGACGAGCACCTCTACGTCTTCCCGGCCTCCCACTACGTCGCGGGACCCGAGCGCCTGCAGCGGGCCGTCGACGACATCGAGAAGGAGCTGGCCGAACGCCTGACGGAGTTGGAGAAGCAGGGCAAGCTTCTGGAGGCCCAGCGCCTGCGGATGCGGACCACGTACGACATCGAGATGCTGCGCCAGATCGGCAGTTGCTCCGGCGTGGAGAACTACTCGATGCACTTCGACGGCCGTTCGCCCGGCTCCCCGCCGAACACCCTGCTGGACTACTTCCCGGACGACTTCCTCCTCGTCATCGACGAGTCGCACGTGACCGTCCCGCAGATCGGCGCCATGTACGAGGGCGACGCCTCCCGCAAGCGCACCCTCGTCGACCACGGCTTCCGGCTGCCCTCGGCCCTGGACAACCGCCCCCTCAAATGGGAGGAGTTCCAGGAGCGCACCGGGCAGACGGTCTATCTGTCGGCCACCCCGGGCAACTACGAGATGTCCCGCTCGGACGGCTTCGTCGAGCAGATCATCCGACCCACCGGCCTCGTCGACCCGGAAGTCGTCGTCAAGCCCACCGAGGGTCAGATCGACGACCTGGTGCACGAGATCCGGCTGCGCACGGAGAAGGACGAGCGCGTCCTGGTCACCACGCTCACCAAGAAAATGGCCGAGGACCTCACGGACTACTTCCTGGAGCTGGGCATCCAGGTGCGCTATCTGCACAGCGACGTCGACACCCTGCGCCGCGTCGAACTGCTGCGGGAACTGCGCGCCGGCGAGTACGACGTGCTGGTCGGCATCAATCTCCTGCGCGAGGGCCTCGACCTGCCCGAGGTGTCCCTGGTGGCGATCCTGGACGCCGACAAGGAGGGTTTCCTGCGCTCCGGCACGTCCCTGATCCAGACCATCGGCCGCGCCGCGCGCAACGTGTCCGGTCAGGTCCACATGTACGCCGACAAGATCACTCCGGCGATGGAGAAGGCCATCGAGGAGACCAACAGGCGCCGTGAGAAGCAGATCGCGTACAACACGGAGCGGGGCATCGACCCCCAGCCGTTGCGCAAGAAGATCAACGACATCGTCGCCCAGATCGCCCGCGAGGACATCGACACCGAGCAGCTGCTCGGCTCGGGCTACCGCAAGGCGAAGAAGGACGGCGGGGGCACCAAGGCGCCCGTGCCCTCACTCGGCAAGGCGGCCGGGGCGGCCAAGTCCGCGAAGGGCAAGGGCAAGGCCGAGGAGACGGTGCCGACCGACCGCCCCGCCGCCGAACTGGCCGGGCAGATCGAGGAGCTCACCGCGCGGATGCGGGCCGCCGCCGCGGAGCTCCAGTTCGAGATCGCGGCCCGACTGCGCGACGAGGTCTCCGAGATGAAGAAGGAACTGCGTCAGATGAAGGAGGCGGGTCTGGCCTGACAGGGTGCCGCGTACGCGCAGTGTTGCAAGACCGACACAAAGTGCGGACCGGGGTACGTCGCTGTCAGTGCCCCTGCGTAGGGTTCTGGTCAACCGCGACTACGCGGCAACAGGGGACGTTCGAGAGGGGAATCAGCGCGTGACCGTCAACATGACCAAGGGTCAGGCCATCAGTCTGCAGAAGAACGACGGCGGCAGCCTGACTGCGGTTCGTATGGGTCTCGGCTGGCAGGCGGCTCCCCGGCGCGGCCTGTTCGGCTCGCGCACGCGAGAGATCGACCTCGACGCCTCCGCTGTCCTGTTCGCGGACAAGCAGCCGGTCGACGTCGTCTTCTTCCGCCACCTGGTGAGCGACGACGGCTCGGTGCGCCACACCGGTGACAACCTCGTCGGCGGTGTCGGCCAGGGCGGCGACGACGAGGCGATCCTCGTCGACCTCGCGCGCGTCCCGGTCCACATCGACCAGATCGTCTTCACGGTGAACTCCTTCACGGGCCAGACATTCCAGGAGGTGCAGAACGCGTTCTGCCGTCTGGTCGACGAAACCAACGGCCAGGAGCTCGCCCGCTACACGCTCGCCGGCGGCGGCCAGTACACCGCCCAGATCATGGCCAAGGTCCACCGCGCGGGTCAGGGCTGGTCGATGACGGCCCTGGGCAACCCGGCCAACGGCCGCACCTTCCAGGACCTGATGCCGGCGATCCTGCCGGTGCTCTGACGCACCCCGGGCCCGGCCCGGCGGGCCCGGCGAGCAGCGCACGACTTCACACAACGACACAGGGGGACGAAGGCGATGACGGCCGAGCTGGTGCGGGGGCAGAACCACCCGCTCTCCCAGGCCCGTCTCGAGATCCGGATCTCGGCCGGTACGCCGATCGTGGCCGTGGCCGCGCTCGGTGACGAGAACGGCCGGATCCGCGGAGTGGAGTGGGTGGCCCACCCGGGCGCGCCCACCCGGCCGGGTCTCGAGGTCTCCCGGCAGGCCGCCGCCGACCACCGCCTCGCGGTGGACCTGGACGCCGTGCCGGAGGCCGTCCACCGTGTCAGCGTGCTGCTCGCCCTTCCCGTCGGCTGGACGGGCCCGGTCCGTTTCGGCGCCGTGGCCGCCCCGTTCGTCGCGGTCACCGGCCTCGACGGCGACGAGGTCGCCAGCTACACCATCACCGGCCTGGAGGCCGAGTCGGCCGTCGTCGCCCTGGAGCTCTACCGCCGCCACGACGCCTGGAAGGTGCGCGCCGTCGGCCAGGGCTACGCGGGCGGCCTCGCCGACCTCCTCGCCGACCAGGGCCTTCCGCAGGCCCACCAGCTCGCCGGCACCGTCAACGACGCGGTGGCCCAGGGACTCGCCCGCTCGGTGCAGGCGCTCCCGCCGCGCACGGCTGACGGCGACCGCTCCCGGCAGACAGCGGCTCCCGCCCTCGGCCCGGACCAGGGCGGCACCGCGCCCCAGCCCGGTCCCGTGCCACCGGTGTCCCCGTACGGCGGCCAGACGCCCGGCGGCCCCGGACAGCCCGCCCCACAGCAGCCGTACGCCGCGCCGGACCCGAGCGTCGTCACTCAGCCGTCCGCGCCCACGGCAGGCGGCCCGATCGACTACAGCCACCCGCGCCGTCAGAACGCCGCCCCGCCCCCGCCTGCGCCCACCGCGCCCCCGGCCGAACCCGGGCAGCCCGCCCAGCCCGTCGCGGGCGACGCGACCGGCTGGTCCATGGAGGAGCGCCTCTACAACCAGGTGTGGGGCATGTTCGAGGACCTGGCCCGCACCATCGCCGCCTACCGCAGCGCCGTCGACTTCGCCGAGTCGCGCATGGACAAGGAGCTGGAGCAGGTCCTCTCCGACCCGCGCAGCCGGATCGGCGGACAGGGCGACGCCGCCCGCGAGGCGGCCCGGGCCCGGCACACCCAGCTCGTCACCCAGGCCCGCGAGGCCCTCGACCGGGACCTCACCCAGCTCGCGGCCGAGGCCGACGTCGTCGAACCGGCCCTGCCGCCGGCGTACGCCCGCTGGGACAACCCGGCGTGGCACGCCTACCGGGTGCCGGTGGAGATCCCCATGGCCCTGCGGCTGGGTGACCTCCACCTTGCCGAGGCCGACCGGATCCGCATCCCGATGCTGGTCCGGCTGCCGTTGGAGCGGGGCCTGTGGATCGACAGCGGAGCGGCCGGGGCGTCCGACGGTTCGTTCACCGACTCGCACACCATGAGTGGTCTCGCCATGGAGACGGCGGTCGCGCACGCGGCCCGGCTGCTGGCCGTCTACCCGGCGGGCGAGTTCACTGTCCATGTCATCGACCCGGCAGGGTCCGGGGCGCAGGCGTTGGGGCCCCTGGTGCAGACGGGGGTGCTCGCGGCCCCGCCCGCGCTCGGCGCCGCCGGGGTGGCGGACGTGCTGGGCCGGCTCACCCAGCGGGTCGACCTGGTGCAGATGGCGGTCCGGGGCGGCGCCGCCGACTCCCTCCCGCCCGGGTTCGACACCTCGCAGCAGCTCCTGATCGTCAACGACTTCCCGCACGGTTTCGACGACCGGGCCGTGAATCAGCTGCGCTACCTGGCCGACGAGGGTCCCGCCTTCGGCGTCCACCTGATGATGGTGGCCGACCGGGAGGAGTCCTCCGGCTACGGGCCCCTGCTCGACCCGCTGTGGCGTTCGCTGCTGCGACTGACGCCGGTGGCCGACGATCACCTCGCCGACCCGTGGGTCGGTCATGCCTGGACGTACGAGCCGTCGCTCGTGCCGCCCGGCAGCCGGCTCCTCCAGCGGGTGCTCGCCCAGGTCGCAGCAGCCCGTACCAAGTTCATGTAAGGCCCTCTGATCAGGGATTTTGGTCCTTCCTTTACCGAGTGCTTTACCTGCTCTTGGGGATTGGGTACTGTTGACCGCACGGAGGGGAGTACTCCCTGTCTGCTGCGACGTACCCGTCAATACGGATCAGGCCAGATCCCGGGGCGTCGGCCCATCATTGGGTGGAAGAGACCTCCGGCAGCGACGACGCTGACATTTGCCGTTACGACTGCCGGAGGCGCAGTGGATGTTTCCGTGACCCTATGGGTCCTGACGATCGTGGGCCTTGCCGCCCTCATCGCGGTCGACTTCTTCATCGGCCGCAAGCCGCACGACGTGTCGATCAAGGAAGCCGGAATCTGGACGGTCGTCTGGATCGTGCTGGCCGCGCTCTTCGGGATCGGTCTGCTCCTGTTCGCCGGTGGCCAGCCCGCCGGTGAGTTCTTCGCGGGCTTCATCACCGAGAAGTCACTCAGCGTCGACAACCTCTTCGTCTTCGTCCTGATCATGGCCAAGTTCGCGGTGCCGTCGCAGTACCAGCAGCGTGTGCTGCTGATCGGTGTCCTCATCGCCCTGGTCCTGCGAGCGATCTTCATCGCTGCCGGCGCGGCGATCCTCGCCAGCTTCGCCTGGGTGTTCTACATCTTCGGCGCGTTCCTCATCTACACGGCCTGGAAGCTCATCCAGGAGGCCCGGGCCGACGAGGAGGACGAGGAGTTCGAGGAGAACAAGCTGCTCAAGGCCGCCGAGCGCCGCTTCGGCGTGGCGGACCGGTACCACGGCACCAAGCTGTGGATCGAGGAGAACGGCAAGCGGGTCATGACCCCGATGCTGGTCGTGATGCTCGCGATCGGCTCCACCGACGTGCTGTTCGCCCTCGACTCCATCCCGGCGATCTTCGGCCTGACGCAGGACCCGTACATCGTCTTCACGGCCAACGCGTTCGCCCTGATGGGCCTGCGCCAGCTGTACTTCCTCATCGGCGGTCTGCTGAAGAAGCTGGTCCACCTCTCCTACGGCCTGTCGATCATCCTGGGCTTCATCGGCGTGAAGCTGGTGCTGCACGCCCTGCACGAGTCCGGGGTGCACGTCCCCGAGATCAGCATTCCGGTCTCGCTCGGCGTGATCTGTGCCGTGCTGATCGTCACCACGATCACCAGCCTGCGCGCTTCCAGGAAGCAGGCGTCGGCCGAGGCGGCGCATAGCGAGAGCGGAGGCGCTCCGAAGGACAGCATCGACGTCTGACGGCGTCAGGCGTAGGAACAACCATCACCGGGATCGGTGCTCGGCGAATTGCCGACCACCGGTCCCGGGGCTTGCTTGTTTCCTGAGCGCGTTTCCCGGCCCGGGGGCGCCGCGGCCGGCTGGAGGTGCCATGAAGTTCGTGCAGATCATCGAGTTCGAGACCGAGCGTCTGGAAGAGATGCAGCAGGTGCTCGACGAGGCGGGGCAGCGCAACGCCGGCCGCGCGGGCGGCCCCACCCACAGCACGCTGCTGAAGGACCGGGACAAGCCCCACCGCTATCTGGCGCTGATCGAGTTCGAATCGTTCGACGAGGCCATGCGCAACAGCGACGACCCCGAGACGACCAGGCTGGCCGAGCGGCTCAACGCGCTCAGCATCGGCGAGCGGGCGTACACCAACTGCGACGTCCTGGACATGCGTGACCTCAAGTAGCCCGACAAAGGATCCCTGGGGGCCCGGCCCGACCGGAGTGCGGGGCCCGTGCGGGTCTGCGACCATCCCTGCATGATCGCTCGGCGCAGGCGGCTCGCGGCACAGTGGACGACGCTGGTGCCCCTGCTCGCGGCCGTGCTGCTGGTCCTGACCTGGGGACGGGATCTTCCGGTCGCCGTCGTCGCCCTGGTGACCCTGGTCCTCGCGGGAGCGGTCCTGGCCGCTGTGCACCACGCCGAAGTGGTGGCCCATCGGGTCGGAGAACCGTTCGGCTCACTCGTGCTCGCCGTCGCCGTCACGATCATCGAGGTCGCCCTCATCGTCACCCTGATGGCCGACGGCGGGGACAAGAGCGCGACCCTGGCGCGGGACACGGTCTTCGCGGCGGTGATGATCACCTGCAACGGCATCGTCGGCCTGTGCCTCCTCGTCGCCTCACTGCGGCACGGCACGGCCGTCTTCAACCCCGAGGGCACCGGCGCCGCACTCGCCACCGTAGCGACCCTGGCCACCCTCAGCCTGGTCCTGCCGACGTTCACCACCAGCAAGCCGGGGCCGGAGTTCTCCACCGTCCAGCTGACCTTCGCGGCGCTGTCCTCGCTGGTCCTGTACGGCCTGTTCGTCGCCACGCAGACCGTGCGGCACCGTGACTACTTCCTGCCGATCACCCGCCACGGCGAGGTGATCACCGCAGAGGAGCACGCCGAGGCTCCGTCCGCCGCCACCGCCCGGATCAGCCTGGCCCTGCTGGGTCTGGCCCTGGTCGGCGTGGTCGGCCTGGCCAAGGGGGTCTCACCCACGATCGAGTCCGGGGTGGATGCCGCCGGGCTCCATCAAGCGGTCGTCGGCGTGATCATCGCGCTGCTGGTGCTGCTCCCGGAGACCATCGCCGCGCTGCGCTCCGCCCGCCGCGACCGTGTGCAGACCAGTCTGAACCTGGCCCTCGGTTCGGCCATGGCCAGCATCGGCCTGACCATCCCCGCCGTCGCACTCGCCTCCCTGTGGCTCTCCGGCCCGCTCGTCCTCGGTCTCGGCGCCACCCACATGGTGCTGCTCGCCCTGACGGTGGTGGTCGCCTCGCTGACCGTGGTGCCGGGCCGGGCCACGCCGCTCCAGGGCGGGGTCCACCTGGTGCTGTTCGCGGCGTATCTGGAGCTGGCGATCAACCCGTAGGCGCGCTTAAACGCTCACGCAAGCGCTCACGCAAGCCTTTACGCGCCACCGGCCGCGGCCCGGCACCGCCACCCCGGTTCATCCCGCAGCTGTCTCCGCGGCCACACCCACCCGCACCGGACGTGTCTCCGGCAGCAACGCGAAGCACCCCAGGCTGAACAGTGCGATCGCCGTGAGATACGCGGCCACGCCCCACGGCACCCGGCCGCCCTGCTCGGCCAGGGCGGTCGCCACGAGCGGTGTGAGCGCGCCTCCGACGACCCCGCCGAGGTTGTAGCCGACGGCGGCGCCGGTGCAGCGCACCCGCGGCTCGTACAGCTCCGGCAAGTACGCGGCGATCACGGCGAACATCGTGATGAACGCGAGCATCGCCCCCAGGAAGCCGAGGAACATCGGCAGCGGGGCCCCGGTGGAGAGGAGCGCGACCATCGGGAACATCCACAGGGCCGCGGCCGCGCACCCGATCAGGCACAGGGGCCGCCGGCCGAAACGGTCTCCGAGCAGCGCCACCACCGGGGTGAGAGCCCCCTTCACGAGCACCGCGCCCATGATGCAGGTCAGCATGACGGTGCGGCTCACCCCGAGCCGCTCCGTCCCGTAGGCGAGGGACCAGGTCGTCACGGCGTAGAAGATCGCATAGCCGATCGCGAGGCCGCCGCCGGTCAGCAGGAGGAGCCGCCAGTGGTCGCGGACGACATCGGCGAGCGGCACGCGCGCGTGGTCGTCGATCTGGAGGAAGCTGGGGCTCTCGGCGAGCGACGACCGCAGCCACAGCCCCGCGACGGCCAGCACCCCCGCAGCCCAGAACGGCACCCGCCACCCCCACGCGGCGAACTGCGCCTCCGTGAGCGCCGAGGACAGCCCCAGCACCACACCGTTGGCGAGCAGGAACCCCAGCGCCGGCCCGACCTGAGGGAAGCTCGACCACAGCACGCGCCGTTCGGGCGGCGCGTGCTCCACGGCCAGCAGCACCGCCCCGCCCCACTCCCCGCCGAGCCCCAGCCCCTGGAGGAAGCGCAGCACCAGGAGCAGCAGGGGAGCGGCCACGCCGATCGACTCGTACGTCGGCACACAGCCGACCGCGACCGTGGACGCCCCGGTCAGCAGCAGGGAGGCGACGAGGACCGGCCGCCGCCCGCGCCGGTCCCCGATGTGCCCGAACAGCACCGATCCGAGCGGCCGGGCCACGAAGCCCACACCGAAGGTGGCGAAGGCGGCCAGCGTCCCCGCCACCGGGGAGAAGGTCGGAAAGAACAACGGCCCCAGGATCAGCGCCGCCGCGGTGCCGTAGACGAAGAAGTCGTAGAACTCGATGGCCGTGCCGGCCAGTGAGGCGGCCGCGAGGCGCGGCATGGAGGGTGCCCTTACGGTGCGTACGTCGTGCATGCCGCGTCAACTACCCACCGTGATCGGCGGTTACGGGGGCGCGCGGAGGGGTTGGGGGCCCTCAGTACGTGACCGTGATGCGCCGGGCGGGCCCGTCCACGCGCACGGTTCCCCCGTACGGGATCACCAGTTGCGGATCGGTGTGCCCGAAGTCCACGTCGAAGACGATCGTGGTGTCGGGCGCGTAGGTCCGCATGGCGCGCAGTACGGCCTCGCGCTGGTCGGCGGCGTAACGGGCCGCCTGCTCTGGGGTGTTGGGCCGCTCGAAGAACCACGTCTTCGGCCTCCCCGTCAGCAGGGCCGGGAAGCGCCCCAGCAGCCCCCGCTCGCCCATGCTCCGCAGGGTGTGGAAGACCTCCGTGGCGCTCGGCATGTCCTCGGAGGTCTCCAGGAGCAGGACGCCGCCGTCGTACTCGGACAGGTCGCGCGCGATCTCCCGGTCGGCCATCAACAGCCAGGCGACGATCTCCAGGCAGCCGCCCCAACTGCGGCCCTCGACCACCCGGCCGGGGTTCACCCAGGTCCAGCCGGACCCGGGCCGGGTCTCCGGCTCCGCGTCGAAGGTCGCCGGGTCCGCCCAGTCCCGGTCGATGTCACGCCACCGCTCGGCGGGCCTCAACTCGTACGGTCCCGGGGTGAACAGGGCCGCGCGCAGGGACTCGGCGGTCTGCGGGTGCATGGCGCCGGGGCGGCCCAGTTCGCTCATCACGCTCCCGCCGTGGAAGCCGACGATGCCGCAGGTGCGCAGGAAGGCGAGCAGGTTCGTGTTGTCGCTCATCCCGAAGAAGGGCTTCGGGTTGGCCCGGATCAACTCCCGGTCCAGGTACGGCAGCACGGTGATCTGGTCGTCCCCGCCGATCGAGGCTATGACGGCCTTGATCCCCGGGTCGGCGAAGGCGGAGTGGACGTCGGCGGCCCGTTCCCGGGGCGTGGAGCCCATCGTGCGGGTCGCCGGATACTCGACCGGCTCCAGCCCGTACTCCTTGCGCAGCCGCTCCAGGCCCAGCTCGTAGGGGAGCGGGAAGAGCCCCGGCAGACCGGAGGAGGGCGAGATCACGGCGATGCGGTCACCGGAGGACGGCTTCGGCGGATAGGTCGGGCTGGTCAGGCTCGTCATGCCGGGAGGCTACGGCCCGACAGGCCGCCGTCGCACCGTGATAAACCGGCAGGGAGCAGCGGTCCGCCCCGGGCCGCCCGACCCCGAACGGACCGGAGGAACCGTGCCCCGCACCCTGGCCCACGCCCCGATCATGATCCTCAACGGCCCCAACCTGAACCTGCTCGGCCAGCGCCAGCCGGAGATCTACGGCTCCGACACCCTCGCCGACGTCGAGGCCCTGTGTGCCAAGGCGGCGGCCGCACACGGGGGCACGGTCGACTTCCGCCAGTCCAACCACGAGGGGGAACTGGTCGACTGGATCCACGAGGCGCGGCTGAACCACTGCGGCATCGTGATCAACCCCGGTGCGTACTCGCACACCTCCGTCGCCATCCTGGACGCCCTCAACACGTGTGACGGCCTGCCGGTGCTGGAGGTCCACATCTCCAACATCCATCAGCGCGAGTCGTTCCGGCACCACTCCTACGTCTCGCTGCGCGCCGACGGGGTCATCGCGGGCTGCGGGGTGCAGGGGTACGTGTTCGGCGTGGAGCGCGTCGCGGCGCTGGCGGGGGCGGGCAAGGCCGACACGTGAGCAGGCGCCGGTAAGCTCCGCCGGCCATGGCGGGCGCCCCTTACCGCCCGGCTCCCTACAGCCGCCCCGCCTCCACGATCCGCCGCAGGAAGCGCCGTGTGCGCTCCTGTCGCGGATCCCCGAAGACCTGCTCGGCGGTGCCGCGTTCCAGCACCACGCCGCCCTCCAGGAAGCACACCTGGTCGGCGACCTCGCGGGCGAAACCCATCTCGTGCGTGGCCAGCACCATGGTCATGCCCTCGTCCTTCAGGTCGCGGACGACGGTGAGAACCTCGCCCACCAGCTCGGGGTCGAGGGCCGCGGTGATCTCGTCGAGCAGCAGCAGCCGGGGCCGTACGGCCAGGGCGCGGACGATCGCGACCCGTTGCTGCTGTCCGCCGCTCAGCCGGTCCGGGTACGCGCCCGCCTTCCCGCCGAGCCCCAGCCACTCCAGCAGCTCACGCGCGCGTGCCTCGGCCTCGGCGCGGGCGACACCGTGCACGCGCCGCGGGGCGAGCGTGATGTTCTCCAGAACGGTCATGTGCGGGAACAGGTTGTACGCCTGGAAGACCACGCCGATCCGGCGGCGCACGGCGTCCTGGTCGGCGCGCGGGTCGGTGATCTCCTCGTCGTCCAGCCAGATCGCCCCGTCGTCGATCTCCTCCAGCAGGTTGGCACACCGCAGCAGCGTGGACTTGCCGGAGCCGGAGGCGCCGATCAACGCGGTGACCGTGTGCGGGGCGACCTCCAGGTCGACGTCCCGCAGGACGACCGAGCCGCCGAAGGTCTTGCGGACGGACTCCATGCGCAGCACGGGCGTCTGGCTCATACGGCTCCTCCATGGGCCCGCCGGCGATCCATCCGGGCCGTCACCCAGTCCGTGAAGCGGGTCATGGGGATGGTCAGCGCGACGAAGACCAGCCCGGCGACGATGTACGGCGTGTAGTTGAGGCTGCGGCCCACGATGATGTCGGCGGCCCGTACGGCGTCCACCGCACCGCCGATAGAGACCAGCCCGGTGTCCTTCTGCAGCGACACCAGGTCGTTCAGGAGCGGTGGCACCTGACGGCGCACCGCCTGGGGCAGCACCACGTACCGCAGCGCCTGCCGGTTGTTCAGCCCCAGCGAGCGGGCCGCGGCACGCTGCGAGGGGTGCACGGACTCGATTCCGGCGCGGAACACCTCGGCGACGTACGCCGAGTACGTCAGGGTGAGCGCGGTGCCGCCGAGCAGCACCGGGTCGACGGTCACCCCTTGGAGCCGCAGCGCCGGGACGCCGAGGACCACGATCATCAGGTTGATGATGAGCGGCAGCCCCCGGAAGAAGTCCGTGTACGCGGCGGCCAGGAAGCGCAGTGGGAAGAACACCGGTCCGCGCAGCGTGCGGGCGACGGCGATCAGCATGCCGAGGACGAGCACCGCGACCCCGCAGATCAGCAGCGGGTGCCGAAGATCTTGGTCCCGACGTCGTGGATGAGGCTGGCGAACGCCTTCGGGTCCTTGTGGGTGTTGTCACACCGCCGGGGAACGAGCGCTTCCCTGTCAGCCATCACCTGAGGGCGGTAAGGACTGGCTGGGACTCCGCCAGTCCTGCCCGGGCCGATCCGTGGGCCGCGACGAACCCCCGGACGCGAGACGGGCCCGCGCGACCGGTATCGGGTCGCGCGGGCCCTTGCGCTGTGCGGGTGGGAGACAGATGCCGGCTCAGTCGGGAGCGCGGCACGTCGCCCGGCGCAGAGCGGTCAGCCGCTAGTAGCGGAGGTCCTTCTGCTCTGTGATCAGACGTCCGGCGATGTGCAGGTTCCCGTCGGAGTCGAGCACCGCGATGATCTTCTTCGTCGAGCCGTGATGGGTCGTGAAGTAGATCTTGTCCGCCTCCTGGGAGGTGGAGTAGTTCGAGTTCACCGAAAGCTCGATGCTCACGGGGGAGCTGATGAGCACGTCCTTCTTGGGCGAGTTCGGGTAGACCTGGTTCTGTCGCAGCTTCACGCGGCCGTGGGTGTCCCCCTCGTTCCAGTCCGTCGCTACTCCGAGATCGATGTCAGGCATGCGACTCCCCCTTCAAATTCGGTGAATGGGCCTTCGCTTCGGGCCGTTGTGGAGCGCCCGAACCACGGCTGAATCTAGACGGACAGGGAGTGCACCGTCGCTGGGAGTTCTGCGTATGGCCGGATTTCTGCCTGAACGGTCTCGAATCAGCGTTCAGGCCATCAAAGAGAGAAACGTCCGGAATTCGTAGAGACAGCCGAGGTCTGTCGGTTGCGCCCACGCGCACGGGTGCCGTCGGCTGTGCGGTATGCGTCGTGGCTACCAGCCTCGCGCGCGCCATTGCGCCAGGTGGGGCCGCTCCGTGCCGAGGGTGGTGTCGTTGCCGTGGCCGGGGTAGACCCAGGTCTCGTCCGGGAGGACGCCGAACACCTTGGCCTCCAGGCCGTCCATGAGGGAGTTGAACTCCTCCGGCTGTGTTGTCCGGCCAGGGCCTCCGGGGAACAAGCAGTCCCCGGTGAACACATGGGGATGCCCGTGCGGGTCGTCGTAGACGAGGGCGATCGAACCGGGCGTGTGCCCGACCAGGTGGCGCGCGGTGAGTTCCACGCGCCCCACGCGGATGGTGTCGCCGTCGTCGACCGGCACGTCGGTCCGTACGGGAATGCCCTCGGCGTCCTCCCGGCCCGCGTAGGTGCGGGCGCCGGTGGCCGCCACGACCTCGGCGAGCGCCTGCCAGTGGTCGCCGTGCCGGTGGGTGGTGACGACGGACGCGATGCCGTCGCCACCGATCATGCCGAGCAGCGTCTCCGCCTCGTTCGCGGCGTCGATCAGCAACTGCTCGTCCGTGGCCCTGCAGCGCAGCAGATAGGCGTTGTTGTTCATCGGACCCACCGCGATCTTGGTGATCATCAGGTCCTTGAGCTCGTGCACATCGGCCGGTCCGCCGACCGTCACCTCTCCGCTGTACGTCATGTCCGCCAGCCTATAGCGGGGGAGCGGCGCCGGTGCGGCGGCCGGGGCGGCTGTCCTACAGCGGGGGCAGGGCCGGCAGCGGGCCTCCGTCCACCGTCAGTGCGGCGCCGGTGCGGCGGCCGGCGAGCCAGCCCAACAGGTCCGCCGGGGAGCCCGTGACGGTCGCCTCCGGCCCGCCCTCCGCGTCCCGTCCCGTCCGCCACGCGCGCGTGCCGTCGGTGAGGCGTGTGGGCGGCACGTCAGGGTGTCCGGCGAACCGGTCGGCGAGGAAGTCGATCTCCCGCTCGGTGAAATCCGCCGGAAGATCCTCCAGCTCGTATCCGATCCCCAGGTCCACGTGATGCAGCTCCACCTCGACCCACCGCCGGAACGGCACCCGGGACGCGGAGTCCGTGACCCCGTTGCGCAGCACCACCGTGCGTGCCCAGTCCGCGGGAGCGTCCCCGGCCTCCTGGAAGCGGGCCGCGCTCTCCCGCAGGTCGGCGAGCTGGACCTCGAGGCCGCGCGGGGCGTCCCGCTCGATGTCCGCGTCCCGGGCCTCGCCGGACACGTACATGGGGCGCCCCTGGAGCACGTTCACGAGGGCGTCCGCGTTGCGGGCGAGGTGAGCCAGGACGTGACCGCGGCTCCAGCCGGGCAGCCGTGACGGGTGGGTCACAGAGGTGTTGTCCAGTGCGCCGACTGCGGTCAGCAGTCGATCCGTCGCGTCACGTACAGACGCCAGGTCATGAGCGTGATCAATCATGGTGCTGACACTAGCTCCGCCACTCCTTCGGGTGAAGGTGGTGAAGCAGTGCCGTAATTCGAAAGCACGTGCTATATGGTCGGACGTGGCGTCGGGCATGCTGGAGAGCCGGGGTTTGTTGACAACCCGTGCACCCGACCGGCGTTGTCAGTGGCTCCCCCTAGTCTGGGAAAGACGGGGGCCCCGCCCCTGTCACTTCTCTCAAGAAAGGTGCGGACCGGCGTGGCCGACCGTCTCATCGTTCGTGGAGCGCGCGAGCACAACCTCAAGAACGTCTCGCTCGACCTCCCGCGCGACTCGCTCATCGTCTTCACGGGCCTGTCGGGGTCGGGCAAGTCCTCGCTGGCCTTCGACACCATCTTCGCGGAGGGACAGCGGCGCTACGTGGAGTCCCTCTCCTCGTACGCCCGGCAGTTCCTCGGCCAGATGGACAAGCCGGACGTCGACTTCATCGAGGGCCTCTCCCCGGCCGTCTCCATCGACCAGAAGTCGACCTCGCGCAACCCGCGCTCCACGGTCGGCACCATCACCGAGGTCTACGACTACCTGCGTCTGCTCTTCGCGCGCATCGGCAAGCCGCACTGCCCCGAGTGCTCCCGCCCGATCGCGCGCCAGTCGCCCCAGGCCATCGTCGACCGGGTCCTCGAGCTGCCCGAGGGCAGCCGTTTCCAGGTACTGTCGCCGCTGGTGCGCGAGCGCAAGGGCGAGTTCGTCGACCTCTTCGGTGATCTCCAGACCAAGGGCTACTCCCGCGCGCGGGTGGACGGCGAGACGATCCAGCTGTCGAACCCGCCCACGCTGAAGAAGCAGGAGAAGCACACCATCGAGGTGGTCGTCGACCGCCTCACCGTCAAGGACGGCGCCAAGCGCCGCCTCACCGACTCCGTCGAGACCGCCCTCGGTCTGTCCGGCGGCATGGTCGTGCTCGACTTCGTCGACCTCCCCGAGGACGACCCCGAGCGCGAGCGCATGTTCTCGGAGCACCTGTACTGCCCGTACGACGACCTGTCCTTCGAGGAGCTCGAGCCCCGCTCCTTCTCCTTCAACTCGCCCTTCGGCGCCTGCCCGGACTGCACCGGCATCGGCACGCGCATGGAGGTCGACCCGGAGCTGATCGTCCCGGACCCGGACAAGAGCCTCGACGAGGGCGCCATCCACCCCTGGTCGCACGGCCACACCAAGGACTACTTCGGCCGCCTCATCGGCGCCCTCGCCGAGGCGCTGGGCTTCCGCACGGACATCCCCTTCGGCGGCCTGCCGCAGCGCGCCAAGAAGGCCCTTCTCCACGGCCACAAGACCCAGGTCGAGGTCCGCTACCGCAACCGCTACGGCCGTGAGCGCCGGTACACCACGGCCTTCGAGGGCGCCGTCCCGTTCGTCAAGCGCCGGCACAGCGAGGCCGAGAGCGATTCCAGCCGCGAGCGCTTCGAGGGCTACATGCGCGAGGTGCCCTGCCCGACCTGTTCGGGCACGCGCCTGAAGCCGATCGTCCTCGCGGTCACGGTCATGGACAAGTCCATCGCCGAGGTCTCCGCGATGTCGATCAGCGACTGCGCGGACTTCCTGGGCGAGCTGAAGCTCACCGCCCGCGACAAGAAGATCGCCGAGCGCGTGCTGAAGGAGGTCAACGAGCGGCTGCGGTTCCTGGTCGACGTCGGCCTCGACTACCTCTCGCTGAACCGCGCGGCCGGCACCCTGTCCGGCGGCGAGGCCCAGCGCATCCGTCTGGCCACCCAGATCGGCTCCGGCCTCGTCGGCGTCCTGTACGTCCTCGACGAGCCGTCCATCGGTCTGCACCAGCGCGACAACCACCGGCTGATCGAGACCCTGGTCCGTCTGCGCGACATGGGCAACACGCTCATCGTCGTCGAGCACGACGAGGACACGATCAAGATGGCCGACTGGGTCGTCGACATCGGCCCCGGCGCCGGTGAGCACGGCGGCAAGGTCGTGCACAGCGGCTCCCTGAAGGAGCTCCTCGCCAACGCCGAATCGCAGACCGGTCAGTACCTGTCCGGCAAGAAGGCCATCCCGCTGCCCGACATCCGCCGGCCGCTGGACCCCTCCCGGCAGCTCACGGTGCACGGCGCCCGGGAGAACAACCTCCAGGACATCGACGTGTCGTTCCCCCTGGGCGTGTTCACCGCCGTCACCGGCGTGTCCGGCTCCGGCAAGTCGACGCTGGTCAACGACATCCTCTACACGCACCTGGCCCGCGAGCTGAACGGCGCCCGGAGCGTGCCCGGGCGGCACACGCGCGTGGACGGCGACGACCTCGTCGACAAGGTCGTGCACGTGGACCAGTCGCCCATCGGCCGCACCCCGCGCTCCAACCCGGCCACGTACACCGGCGTCTTCGACCACATCCGCAAGCTGTTCGCCGAGACCACCGAGGCGAAGGTCCGCGGCTACCTGCCCGGCCGCTTCTCCTTCAACGTCAAGGGCGGCCGCTGCGAGAACTGCGCGGGCGACGGCACCATCAAGATCGAGATGAACTTCCTCCCGGACGTCTACGTCCCGTGCGAGGTCTGCCACGGCGCCCGGTACAACCGGGAGACCCTGGAGGTCCACTACAAGGGCAAGTCCATCGCCGAGGTCCTGAACATGCCGATCGAGGAGGCCACGGCGTTCTTCGAGGCGGTCCCCGCGATCGCCCGGCACCTCAACACGCTGAAGGACGTCGGCCTCGGCTACGTCCGCCTCGGCCAGGCCGCGACCACCCTGTCCGGCGGTGAGGCGCAGCGCGTGAAGCTCGCCAGCGAGCTGCAGAAGCGCTCCACCGGCCGCACGGTCTACGTCCTGGACGAGCCGACCACCGGTCTGCACTTCGAGGACATCAGCAAGCTGCTGACGGTCCTGTCCGGGCTGGTCGACAAGGGCAACACGGTCATCGTCATCGAGCACAACCTCGACGTGATCAAGACGGCCGACTGGATCGTCGACATGGGCCCCGAAGGAGGCGCCGGCGGTGGTCTGGTCGTCGCCGAGGGCACGCCCGAGCAGGTGGCCGGGGTCCCGGCCAGCCACACCGGCAAGTTCCTGCGGGAGATCCTCGGCGCCGACCGCGTCAGCGACGCGTCCTCGGTGAAGGCGCCCCGCAAGACGGCCGCGCGCAAGACGGCGGCTCGCAAGACGGTCGCCGCCAAGACGGCGTCGGCCCGCAAGACCGCCATCAAGACGGTCGACAGCACGGCCGCCAAGAAGACGGCGACCAAGACCACCAAGGCCGCCGCGAAGAAGACGACCCGGACCAGCAAGGGCTGAGGTCCTCCCTGCCGAACGCGCCGTGCCCCACAGGCCACGACCTGTGGGGCACGGCGCGTTTCGTGCGCGGTCAGGCGGCCTTCGGCTCCACGAACTGCATGTCGAGCTGGATCTTGACCACGTCGCCGAGCAGACCGGGGGTGAAGTCCAGCCCGAAGTCGCTGCGCCGGATCTCGCCCGTCGCCTCGAACCCGGCGTGCCGGCTGCCGTCCATGGGCACGTCGACCAGACCGCCGAACTCCACGGCGAACGTCACCGGGCGGGTCACGTCGCCGATCGTCAGCTCGCCCTCCATGGACCCGCCCTCACCCTCGCCCGACACCCGCGTCGAGCGGTACGTCATCGTCGGGCGCTTCTCCACATCGAGCAGGTCGGAGGCGCGGGCGTGCGCGTCCCGGTCGGCGTTGCCGGTGTCGACCGAGGCCAGGTCGACGGTCGCGGAGACGTGCACGTCCTCGAGCCGCTCCCCGACGAACAGTCCGGCCTCCAGCCGCTCGAATGGTCTGCGCCGCGGCCCCGTCGCTCAGCCGCTCGGCGCGCCCCACCGTACGGGCCGTGCTGGACCACCTGGAGCCGGCTCCCGCACTGGTGGTCAACTGGATCGGCGACGTCCTCGCCCACACAGCCGGGTACGAGCGGCTGGTCCGCCCCCCCCGGCCTGCTTGACGACGAGCGCCCCAACCTGCTCCGGTACCTGTTCACCGACGAGCGGGCACGCAGCGCACACCGCGACTGGGACCGGGTGGCCGACGACCTCGTCGCCCGGCTCCGGCACGGGGTCCCCCTCAGAGACCCCTGCCTCGCCGAGCTTGCCGACGAACTGACGGTGACGGCGGGCGCGGACTTCGCCGACCGGTTCGCCGACCTGGCCAGGACACCCCGGCCGACGGGGTCCCAGCACATCGAGCACCCCGAGGCCGGTTCCCTGCGGCTGCTGCACGAGACGCTCGCGCTCCCCGACGAGGGGCAGCAGCTCGTCGTCCACCTGCCCGCGGACGAGGCCACGGCCGTCGCCCTGGACCGCCTCCACGGCCGCCGCCCGGGCGCACTGCGGGCGGTCGCGATGGGGGAGACCGGCTGAAGCATCCCCGGCACACCACGGGACCCTGCCGGAGTCAGCCCTGCAGCTCGTGCGCGTACGGCGGCTCCGCCCCGGCCCGAGAGCAGGTCACCGCCGCCGCACGGGCCGCGAAGCCCAGCAGTTCCGTCCAGCCCGCGGATCCCAGTCCGGTGAGTGCGCGGGCGCTGAGGGCGTCGCGCTCCGCGAGCCCGTGCAGCAGGGCCGCGTTGACGGTGTCGCCCGCGCCGATCGTGTCCACGACCTCCACGCCCTCGCCCGGCACCGCGTACTCGCCGCCGTCGGCGGTGAAAGCGGTCAGCCCGTCGCCGCCCCGGGTGATCACGACCGCCGCCGGACCGGCCGACAGCCACTCCTTGGGCGTGCCGCCCAGCCACGCGGCGTCCTCCTCGGACAGCTTCAGCAGCGTCACCGACGGCAGCCAGCTCTTGAACCGCGCCCGGTAGGCGTCCGCGTCCGGGATCAGGCCGGCCCTGATGTTCGGGTCCAGCGCGGTGAACACGCCCTGCGCGGCCGCCCGGCGCATCAGCTCCTCGTACGCGCTCGCCCCGGGCTCCAGCACCAGCGAGCAGGTACCGAAGGAGATCGCCCGGGTATCGGGCGGCAGCGTGGAGGGCGCCGCGAACAGCCGGTCCGCCGTCCCGTCGACGTAGAAGGAGTACGCCGCCGAGCCGTCCGCGCCGACCGTGGCGACGGCGAGGGTCGTGGGCTCGGAGCCGCGCTGCACCGAGGCCACGTCGACCCCGGTCTCCCGCAACCGGTCCAGCAGGGCCTCCCCGAAGGCGTCCACCGACACCCGGGAGCAGAAGGCGGCGGGGGAGCCGAGGCGGCCCAGCGCCACGGCCGTGTTGAACGGGCCGCCGCCGAGCGCCGGCTGCAGCGCCGCGAGGGCACCCGTGCCCTGCGGCACCAGGTCGATCAGTGCCTCACCGGCGACGACGATCATGACGGGGTTCCTTCCTCGGACGGGCTGGTACAGCCGCACGACGTGCGGTGGACGAAGGTGCAGGGCAGACGCACGGTCCGAGCGGCCCGGTCCGGCTCGGCGAGACGCTCCAGGAGCACGCCAACGGCCCGCGCGCCGATGTCCCTGCCGGGCTGGGCGATCGCGGTGAGCCGGGGCGAGAACAGATCCGCCCACGCGAAGTCGTCGAAGCAGCACAGTGCGATGTCGCCCGGCACGGACAGGCCGTGCGCGCTCAGGGCGCGCAGCACCCCGATGGTCATGGCGTTGTTGCCGGTGACGAGTGCGGTGGGCGGCACGCCCAGGGACAGCAGGGCCTCGGTGGCCTGCTCGGCGCCGGTCGATTCCGAGTCGCCGTGCACCAGCAGCCGCTCGTCGTACGCCAGCCCCGCGAAGGCCAGACCGCTGCGGTAGCCGGTGATCCGCTCGCTGGTGGTACTGAGCCCCGGCCGCCCGGCCACCAGCCCGATCCGCCGGTGACCGAGCCCGGCGAGATGGGTGACCAGCCGGGACATCGGTTCGGCGTTGTCGGCGCACACCTGGTCGAACCGCGGACCGCAGTCCGCCTCCGGCTCGTCCACCAGCCGGTCCAGGAACACGGCCGGCACGTCGTGCCGCTCGAGGTAGGCGAGCAGGTCACGCGGATCGGCGGAGGGGGCGACGATCATGCCGTCCACGCGGCGCTCGTGCAGCAGCTGGACGACCTTGCGCTCGTGCCCCGGGTCGTCGTGCGGATCGGCGATCAGCAGGCTGTAGCCCGCCGCCAGCGCGGCGGCCTCCACGCCCTGGAGGATCTCCGTGAAGTACGGGTTGCTGATCGCCGACACCGCCAGCCCGATGGAACGGGTGCGGGCCGTCACCAGGGAACGGGCCAGCGTGTTCGTCGTGTAGCCGAGCTCCTCCACGGCGTCCAGGACCGCCTGGCGGGTGTGCGGCAGCACCGGCCGGGTGCCGTTCAGCACATGCGAGACCGTCGCCACGGAGACACCGGCGCTCCGCGCGACGTCGGCCATGGTCGCCATGCCGTTCCCCGCCTCCTCCATCAGGTCCAGGCGGGGAACGTACCGCATCCTGCGACGGACGTAAACGATTGCGCAAACGTTTACGTCCGCGCGTCCAGACACTGGGCAGCCGTCCGGACACCGGGCAGCAGGACGGACACCGGGCAGCTGTCCAGACACCGGGCAGCAGGACGGACGCCGGGCGGTAGGACGGACGCCGGGCAGCAGGCCGGACGCCGGGCAGCAGGCCGGACGCCGGGCAGCAGGCCGGACACCCCGGGCAGCGGCACGAACAGCCGGCCGCCGCCCGGCGAGCCCCTACTCCCAGTCCCAGCCGATCCCCAGGAACCCCGCCCGGAGCCGCGGCTCGACCAGATGCACCGACCGGTGCCGTCCGCTCAGCGCCAGGTCCTGGCAGCCGCTGCGCGGCGCCGCCGCCGAGTGCTGGGTGAAGCGGTGGCAGCGCACCGGCACGGCCACCGCGTCGAAGCACACCTGGAGGGCGTACTGACCGCCGGGGGAGTCGAAGCCGCGCACGTACTCGCGTGACACACCCGCCGTGCCGTCCTCGACGCCGTAGCGGAACAGGAAGGTGTCCCCGGCCCGCAGCCGGGTGTCGAAGAGCAGCTCGGCAGCGAGCACGCCCGTGTCACGGTGCCAACGGACGCGTCCGGTACGGCAGTTCTCCAGGGCGTGCACCCGCATCAGCTCCGGCGTGGCTCCCCGGTCGCCGTGGTGGACGGCCACGAAGCGGTCGATGCCGTCCCGGTGGGCGCGCACGATGTGGTGCGACTCGCGCTCGGCCAGCTCGCGCCGCGCGCCGATCCGCAGCCGTTCGTGGTGGCCGAGGGTGTGCAGGCCCCCGTCCGGCGGGCAGTCCAGCTCGGCCAGCAACTGGTCCAGGACCCCGGAGGCCTCGACGAGGGAGCGGTAGGAGCGGGCGGCGGACCGCAGCCCGGACGGGCTCTCCCCGGACTCGGCGAGCAGCCGGATCAGCGACTCCTCGGGAAGCTCCAGGATCTCCTCCAGCGCGCGCACGGCCCGCAGCGACTCGGGGCGCTGCGGGCGCCGGGCCCCCTGCTGCCAGTAACTCAGGCTCGTGACGCCGACCTTCACACCGTGGCGGGACAGATGGTGCTGCACGCGCTGCAGGGGCAGTCCGCGGGCGGCGATCGCGGCCCGCAGGGCGACGTGGAAGGGGCCGCCTCGCAGGGCCGAGTCCAGTTCCGCGGTGGCGACGTCCGCGTGCTGTGTGGCGTGCGGCATGCAGGGGCCTCTCTCTGAGTCGGCAACGGCTGGTCAGACCGTTCGCGCGGGGCCGTCACAGAGGCGCAGGGCAGCTCTTCACATCCGTACGCCGTCGTTCAGGGCCCCGAGTTCCCCCGCATTGAAGCGTGTTGACCTGGTCCCGACAACACCTGATGCCGGACAGTGACGTACACACTCCCGGCCGGTTCCGTCCGGACATGCGAACGCCCGGGGCGTGCGCCCCGGGCGTTCGCAGTCGACCTGTGCTTCTAGGAGCGGTCGCTTCCACCCTGTTCCTTCAGGGCCAGGCGCTTGGCCCGCGCGATGTCGGGATCGCGCGGGTCCAGGGCGTCGCGCAGCGCCAACGGCTCGTCCGTGTACCTGCGGGCACGGACCGCCCGCCGGGTTTTCTCGATCCGCATCTGCTTCATGTGCGCAGCCCTCCGACCCGTGGCCCGCCCGCCCCCAGGGGGAACGACGGTCCGCACCGACAACCTGTGCCTGCACCCGGGACGGGCCCCGCCCGCCGGACGTCGCCGTGTCCCGTGGGTGAGCCACATTCCCGCTCCCGGGGGGCCGTAACCCCTGGGCGGGACATGCCGTTGGAAACTGCCTCCCGGCGGGGCCGTGATCGCGGCCCGCGGCCGCGCCGGAGTGTCGGTGCTCGCCAGTAGGGTGTGAGACATGGCCGACCCCTCCAGCTACCGCCCCAAACCGGGTGAGATCCCCGACTCGCCGGGGGTCTACAGGTTCCGTGACGAGCACCGCCGGGTGATCTACGTCGGAAAGGCGAAAAGCCTGCGCCAGCGCCTGGCGAACTACTTCCAGGACCTGGCGGGCCTGCACCCGCGCACCCGCTCCATGGTGACCACGGCGGCGTCCGTGGAGTGGACGGTGGTGTCCACGGAGGTCGAGGCGCTCCAGCTGGAGTACTCGTGGATCAAGGAGTACGACCCCCGGTTCAACGTCAAGTACCGCGACGACAAGAGCTACCCGTACCTCGCGGTGACGATGAACGAGGAGTACCCGCGCGTGCAGGTGATGCGCGGTCACAAGAAGAAGGGCGTCCGGTACTTCGGGCCGTACGCGCACGCGTGGGCGATCCGCGACACCGTCGACCTGCTGCTGCGCGTCTTCCCTGTACGCACCTGCTCGGCCGGCGTGTTCAAGAACGCGGCCCGCACCGGCCGCCCCTGCCTCCTCGGCTACATCGGCAAGTGCTCGGCCCCCTGCGTGGACCGCGTCTCCGCCGAGGAGCACCGCGAACTGGCCGACGAGTTCTGCGACTTCATGACCGGCCGGACCAACACCTACATCCGCCGGCTGGAGAAGCAGATGGCGGAAGCGGCCGACGAGATGGAGTACGAGCGCGCGGCCCGGCTGCGCGACGACATCGGCGCCCTGAAGAAGGCCATGGAGAAGAACGCGGTCGTGCTCGCCGATGCGACCGACGCCGACCTGATCGCGGTCGCCGAGGACGAGCTGGAGGCGGCCGTCCAGATCTTCCACGTACGCGGCGGACGCGTGCGCGGCCAGCGCGGCTGGGTCACCGACAAGGTGGAGGAGATCACCACCGGCGCCCTCGTCGAGCACGCCCTGCAGCAGCTGTACGGGGAGGAGACGGGCGACGCCGTCCCCAAGGAGGTCCTGGTCCCGGCGCTGCCCGACCCCGTCGAGCCGGTCCAGGAGTGGCTCGCCGGGCGGCGCGGCTCCGGTGTCTCCCTGCGTATCCCGCAGCGCGGCGACAAGAAGGCCCTCATGGAGACCGTGGAGCGCAACGCCCAGCAGGCGCTCGTGCTGCACAAGACCAAGCGCGCCTCCGACCTGACCACGCGCTCGCGCGCCCTGGAGGAGATCGCCGACGCCCTCGACCTGGACAGCGCCCCGCTCAGGATCGAGTGCTACGACATCTCCCACCTCCAGGGCGACGACGTCGTGGCCTCCATGGTCGTCTTCGAGGACGGGCTCGCCCGCAAGAGCGAGTACCGCCGCTTCCAGATCAAGGGCTTCGCCGGCCAGGACGACGTCCGCTCCATGCACGAGGTGATCACCCGCCGCTTCCGTCGCTATCTCGCGGAGAAGGAGAAGACGGGGGAGTGGACCGACGGCGAGAGCGCCGAGACCCCTGAGAGCGCCGAGACACCCGAGATCGACAGGAACGGTGACATCGTCGGGACCGGCCCCACCGAGGACGACGGCCGCCCCAAGAAGTTCGCCTACCCGCCCCAGCTCGTGGTCGTCGACGGCGGCGCCCCGCAGGTCGCGGCCGCCCGGCGCGCCCTGGACGAGCTCGGCATCGACGACATCGCCGTGTGCGGCCTCGCCAAGCGCCTCGAGGAGGTCTGGCTGCCCGGCGACGACGACCCGGTGGTCCTGCCCCGCACCAGCGAGGGCCTGTACCTGCTCCAGCGCGTCCGTGACGAGGCCCACAGGTTCGCGATCACCTACCAGCGCGCGAAGCGGTCCAAGCGCTTCCGCTCCAGCCCCCTGGACGACGTCCCCGGCCTCGGGGACACGCGCAAGCAGGCACTTCTGAAGCACTTCGGTTCGTTGAAGAAACTGCGATCCGCCACGATCGACCAGATCTGCGAGGTCCCCGGCATAGGCCGCAAGACGGCCGAGACGATCGCCGTGGCCCTCGCCCGCTCGGCCCCGGCCGCACCCGCCGTCAACACGGCGACTGGAGAGATCATGGAAGAGGAACCGGGCACCATGGGTTCCAGTGGGGAGCCCGTGGCAGCGGGCGCCCCGGACGAACGACGGGGGCAGGAGACATGAATGTGAACGAGCACCACGGGCAACAAGAGCAAGCCGGAGACGGAGCACACGTGAGTACGGGCACGCCCAACGACAAGGCCCAGGTCCCGGACGCGGCCATCCCCGAGCTGGTGATCATCTCCGGCATGTCCGGGGCGGGCCGCTCGACGGCCGCGAAGTGCCTGGAGGACCTCGGCTGGTTCGTCGTGGACAACCTGCCACCCGCGCTGATCCCCACCATGGTGGAGCTCGGCGCCCGCTCCCAGGGCAACGTGGCGAGGATCGCCGTCGTCGTCGACGTCCGCGGCCGCCGCTTCTTCGACAACCTCCGCGAGTCCCTCGCCGACCTGGAGGCGAAGAACGTCACACGGCGGATCGTCTTCCTGGAGTCCTCCGACGAGGCCCTGGTCCGCCGCTTCGAGTCGGTGCGCCGCCCGCACCCCCTCCAGGGCGACGGCCGCATCGTCGACGGCATCGCCGCCGAGCGCGAGCTGCTGCGCGAGCTGCGCGGCGACGCCGACCTGGTGATCGACACCTCCAGCCTGAACGTGCACGAGCTGCGCGCCAAGATGGACGCCCAGTTCGCAGGCGAGGAGGAGCCGGAGCTGCGGGCCACGGTCATGTCGTTCGGCTACAAGTACGGCCTGCCGGTCGACGCCGACCTCGTCGTCGACTGCCGCTTCCTGCCGAACCCGCACTGGGTCCCGGAGCTGCGCCCGTTCACCGGCCTCAACGACGAGGTCTCCGGGTACGTCTTCAACCAGCCCGGCGCCAAGGAGTTCCTGGACCGCTATACGGAGCTCCTCCAGCTCGTCGCCACCGGCTACCGCCGCGAGGGCAAGCGCTACGTGACCATCGCCGTGGGCTGCACGGGCGGCAAGCACCGCTCCGTCGCCATGTCGGAGAAGCTCGCCGCCCGGCTCGCCGCCGAGGGCGTGGAGACGGTGGTCGTACACCGGGACATGGGACGCGAATGACACGACGTACACCGCGGCTGAGCCGGCTGCGCCGGGTGGTGCCCGACGGCAACGGCGGGAAGGGCGCCCCCGGCGGCAAGGGCGGCCGGCCCGCCGAGGCCCGGGGCGGCAAACCGCGCCGCCGGGGCACCCAGCCCAAGGTCGTCGCCCTCGGCGGCGGCATGGGCCTGTCCGCCTCGCTCGCCGCGCTGCGCCGGATCACCGGCGACCTCACCGCCGTCGTCACCGTGGCCGACGACGGCGGCTCCAGCGGCCGGCTGCGCGACGAGCTGGGCGTGCTGCCGCCCGGCGACCTGCGCAAGGCGCTGGCCGCCCTGTGCGGTGACGACGACTGGGGCCAGACCTGGGCCCGGGTCATCCAGCACCGCTTCCAGTCCCAGGGCGACCTGCACGAACACGCGGTCGGCAACCTGCTGATCGTCGCCCTCTGGGAGCAGCTCGGCGACCACGTGCAGGCCCTCGACCTGGTCGGACGCCTGCTCGGCGCCCAGGGTCGCGTGCTGCCCATGTCCGCCGTGCCGCTGGAGCTGCAGGCCCTGGTCAAGGGGCACGACCCGGAGCGCCCGGAGGAGGTCGACACGGTCCGCGGCCAGGCGACCGTCGCCCTCACCCCGGGTGAGGTGCAGTCCGTACATGTCGTGCCGAACGACCCGCCGGCCGTGCCCGAGGCGGTCGAGGCCGTCCTGGACGCGGACTGGGTGGTGCTCGGCCCCGGCTCCTGGTTCTCCTCGGTCATCCCGCACCTGCTGGTGCCCGAGCTGCTGGACGCGCTCACGCAGACGAGGGCCCGCCGGGTACTCTCCCTGAACCTCGCGCCGCAGCCCGGAGAAACCGAGGGCTTCTCCCCGCAGCGTCATTTGGAGGTTTTGGGACGACACGCCCCTAAACTCGCCCTGGACGTGGTGCTGGCCGACGAGGCCGCCGTGCCCGACCGTGACTCCCTGACCGATGCCGCCAAGCGGTTCGGGGCCGCGGTCGAGCTGGCGCCGGTGGCCAGACCCGACGGAACCCCGAGGCACGACCCGGAGCTGTTGGCCGCCGCGTACGACCGTATTTTTCGGATGCATGGAAGGATCGGCCCATGGCGATGACGGCAGCGGTGAAGGATGAGATCTCCCGGCTCCCCGTCACCCGGACCTGCTGCAGAAAGGCGGAGGTCTCCGCCATTCTGCGGTTCGCCGGCGGCCTTCACCTGGTGAGCGGTCGGATCGTGATCGAGGCGGAGCTGGACACCGCGATGGCGGCCCGCCGTCTCAAGCGGGACATCCTGGAGATCTTCGGCCACAGCTCCGAGCTGATCGTGATGGCTCCGGGCGGGCTGCGGCGAGGCTCGCGCTACGTGGTGCGCGTGGTGGCGGGCGGCGACCAGCTCGCCCGCCAGACCGGCCTGGTCGACGGGCGGGGCCGCCCGATCCGCGGCCTGCCCCCGCAGGTGGTCTCGGGGGCCACCTGCGACGCCGAGGCCGCCTGGCGTGGCGCGTTCCTGGCGCACGGCTCGCTCACCGAGCCCGGCCGCTCCTCCTCCCTGGAGGTGACCTGCCCGGGCCCCGAGGCGGCGCTCGCCCTGGTCGGTGCCGCCCGCCGGCTGTCGATCGCCGCGAAGGCCCGCGAGGTGCGTGGCGTGGACCGGGTCGTCGTCCGGGACGGTGACGCGATCGGCGCGCTGCTGACGCGCCTCGGCGCGCACGAGTCGGTGCTGGCCTGGGAGGAGCGCCGGATGCGCCGTGAGGTGCGCGCCACAGCGAACCGGCTGGCCAACTTCGACGATGCCAACCTGCGCCGCTCGGCCCGCGCGGCCGTCGCCGCCGGTGCCCGGGTGCAGCGAGCCCTGGAGATCCTCGCCGACGACGTGCCCGAGCACCTCGCCGCGGCCGGCCGGCTGCGCATGGAGCACAAGCAGGCCTCCCTGGAGGAGCTGGGCGCGCTCGCCGACCCGCCGCTGACCAAGGACGCCGTCGCCGGCCGGATCCGTCGCCTGCTGGCCATGGCCGACAAGCGCGCCTCCGACCTCGGCATCCCGGGCACGGAGGCCAACCTCAGCGACGAGCTGGCCGACAACCTGGTTGGCTGATCCCACACGACGTCAGAAAGCCCGTGCCGGAGCCCACTTGGGTGACCGGCACCGGCTTTTGCGTGTCGCAGAGGCACCCTTGACTCGATCATGGTCTGTCATGAGCCTGGCATCTGTTCGCTGCTGTGGCGGACCCACGCAAGGGGGGTTCATGAGACGAAGAGCGAGATCGATCCTCGCTGTCGGCGCGCTCCTGATCGGCGGAGCGAGCCTCGCGCCCATCGCCCAGGCGCAACCGGTCAGTTCGACCCCGTCCGACCCGGACGAAGTCAAGGTCTTCCGCGCCGAGGTCACCCAGAAACAGGTACCCCTGCTGCTGGCGGCCGGCCAGGACGGCCACGAACTGAGTGAGCGGGTGCCCGAGAGGGGCACCGCGACCGTCGAGGTCTACCTGACGGACCAGCAGGCGAAGAAGCTGGAGAAGCAGGGCGTCGGCCTCACCGAGCACGAACTCTCCACCCGGGCCGAGGCCCGCGTCGAGGACGCCGCCGAGGGCGTGTTCCGCCCGTACAGCGGCAAGGGGGGCCTGCGGGAGGAACTCCTGCGCACCGCCCAGGAGAACCCGGACCTCACCAAGGTCGTCTCCATCGGCAAGACCGTCAAGGGCCAGGACATCCTCGCGCTGAAGCTCACCAAGGGCGCGAAGAGAGCGAAGGACGGCTCCAAGCCCTCCGTCCTCTACATGTCCAACCAGCACGCGCGCGAGTGGATCACGCCGGAGATGACCCGGCGCCTGATGCACCACTACCTCGACAACTACAAGAAGGACCGGCGCGTCAAGAAGATCGTCGACTCCACCGAACTGTGGTTCCTGCTGTCGGCCAACCCCGACGGCTACGACTACACCTTCGCGGATCCGGCCAACCGCCAGTGGCGCAAGAACCTGCGGGACGTCAACGGCGACGGCACCATCACCACCGGCGACGGCGTCGACCTCAACCGCAACTTCGCCTACAAGTGGGGCTACGACGACGAGGGCTCGTCCCCCAACCCCACCAGCCAGACCTACCGCGGCGCTGGCCCGAACTCCGAGCCGGAGACCCAGGCCCTGGACGCCTTCCAGAAGCGCATCGGCTTCACGTACGGCATCAACTACCACTCCGCCGCCGAACTCATCCTTTACGGAGTCGGCTGGCAGGTGGCCACGCACACTCCCGACGACGTCCTGTACGAGGCGCTCGCCGGCACGCCCGACAACCCCGCGATCCCGGGCTACCACCCGCAGCTCTCCTCCGAGCTGTACACCACCAACGGTGAGGCCGACGGCCACGCGGCGAACGTCAACGGCCTGGCGATGTTCACCCCAGAGATGTCGACGTGCCAGACCGCCTCGGACCTGGACCCGAACGACGCGTGGAAGGCGTCCGACTGCCAGTCGGTCTTCACCTTCCCGGACGACGAGAAGCTGATCCAGCAGGAGTTCGCCAAGAACGTCCCGTTCGCGCTCTCCGTCGCCGAGTCCGCCGCCCACCCCGACCGGCCGTCCTCGTCGGTCGGCCTGAGCGCCGCCGACTTCACTCCGGCCGCGTTCGGCACGTCGTACTCCCGCGGCGCCGACCAGGAGGTCTCCGTCGTCGTCCGCAAGTCGGTGCGCGACAAGGAGCTCAAGTACCGCGTCAACGGCGGCCGCACCCTCGACATGGCGCTCAAGCCCTGGAAGGGCGGCGAGACCTACGGCGGTGAGGACAACCTCTACTTCGACGAGTACCGGGCGAAGGTCAAGGACGGCGAGCCGGGCGACAAGGTCGAGGTGTGGTTCACCGGCGAGGCGAAGAACGGCAAGAAGCTCTCCAGCCAGCGCTTCACCTACACCGTCGCCGAGCGGCCCCGGGCGAACACCCTCGTCGTCGCCGAGGAGGGCGCGACCACCACGCAGGCGCAGACGTACGTGGACGCCCTCATGGCGAGCGGACGCAAGGCGATCGTCTGGGACGTCGCCCAGCAGGGCGCGCCGGACGCGCTCGGCGTGCTGAGCCACTTCGACACCGTCGTCCACTACACGGGCGCGAGCGTCCCGGGCGTCGCCACCCAGCTCCAGCTGCGGGCCTTCCTCAACGAGGGCGGCCGGCTGATCGAGGCCGGTGAGCAGGCCGGGGGCAACGTCGACCTCGGCGGCGGCGCGCTGTCGAACGACTTCAGCCAGTACTACCTGGGCGCCTACACCCGCACCGCCACCACCGGGGCCACCGGCTTCACCGGCTCCGGCGAGCTCGGCGGCGTCACCGGCCCGCTGGGCGCGGCCCCCGGCAACCCGCTGGACAAGGCCGGCACCTACAGCGTCACCTCGGACGAACTGGGGACCGACGACTTCCCGCAGTTCGCGAGCAAGGGCGCCGGGCAGTTCGCCGGCACGGTCAACCCGTACGGCCCGTTCGCGGGCTCCGCGATGGCCGCCGCCGTCCACACCGACGACGCCTACAAGCGCCTCACCCGCACCGTGGACCTCACCGGCACCACCGCGGCCGAGCAGCCGACCCTACGCACCCAGCTGCTCTGGGACACCGAGTCCGGTTACGACCACGCCATCGTCGAGGCCCGCACCCCGGGCGCCGACGACTGGACGACCCTCCCCGAGGCGGGAGGCGCCACCAAGAGCGCGGTGCCGACGGAGTGCGAGGGCGGCTTCTACGTCAACGAGCACCCCTGGCTGAAGCACTACCTGACCGTGGCGGACGACGGCTGCACCGCGACCGGCACCACTGGCACCTGGAACAGCCTCACCGGCGCCTCCAACGGCTGGCAGCAGGTGAACTTCGACCTGAGCGCCTACGCCGGCAAGACGGTCGAGATCTCGATCAGCTACGTCACCGACCCGGGCAGCGGCGGGCACGGCGTCCTCGCCGACGACGCCTCGCTCGTCGTCGGCGGCACGGCCAGGGAGACCGAGGGCTTCGAGACCTCGCTCGGCGCCTGGAAGGTCGCCGGACCGCCCGAGGGGAGCCCGGCCGTGCTCAAGGACTGGGCCCGCACCGGCGCCCTGTTCCAGACATACGGCGCGGTCACCACGGACGACACCGTGCTGCTGGGCTTCGGCCTGGAGCACGTCACCGCACCGGCCGCCCGGACAGCGCTGATGAGGAAGGCGCTCGCTTCCCTCGACGGGTGACGTCCCAGGTCAACGGGACACACCATGGGTAGCCAGTTCAAGTGATCCTGCTCTCTGCGGTGGGCGGTCCGTACCCCTACTGGCGGGTACGGACCGCCCTGCCGTGTATGGGGCATCTGGATGTCACCACCGGAGCTCCAGGGAGGTAGGGTCGTAGGCGGTCGGGGACATCCCAAACAGAGCTCGCCGGCACTTCATGGCCGGCGTACCAACGAGGAGATCGGTTCGTGACGATCCGCGTAGGCATCAACGGCTTCGGCCGCATCGGTCGTAACTACTTCCGCGCGCTCCTGGAGCAGGGTGCAGACATCGAGATCGTGGCTGTCAACGACCTGGGTGACACCGCGACCACCGCTCACCTGCTGAAGTACGACACGATCCTGGGCCGCCTCAAGCAGGAGGTCACCCACACCGCCGACACGATCACCGTCGGCGGCAAGACGATCAAGGTCCTGGCCGAGCGCAACCCCGCCGACATCCCGTGGGGCGAGCTGGGCGTCGACATCGTCATCGAGTCGACCGGCATCTTCACCAAGAAGGCCGACGCCGAGAAGCACATCGCCGGTGGCGCGAAGAAGGTCCTCATCTCGGCTCCGGCCAAGGACGAGGACGTCACCATCGTGATGGGCGTCAACCAGGACAAGTACGACCCGGCGAAGCACCACGTCATCTCCAACGCCTCCTGCACCACCAACTGTGTGGCGCCGATGGCCAAGGTCCTCGACGAGAACTTCGGCATCGTCAAGGGCCTGATGACGACGGTGCACGCGTACACCAACGACCAGCGCATCCTGGACTTCCCGCACAAGGACCTGCGTCGCGCGCGTGCCGCCGCCGAGAACATCATTCCGACCACCACGGGTGCCGCCAAGGCCACCGCGCTGGTCCTGCCGCAGCTCAAGGGCAAGCTGGACGGCATCGCCATGCGCGTCCCGGTCCCGACCGGCTCGGTCACCGACCTGGTTCTCGAGCTGTCCCGCGAGGTCACCAAGGAAGAGGTCAACGCCGCCTTCCAGAAGGCCGCGGAGGGCGAGCTCAAGGGTATCCTCGAGTACACCGAGGACCCGATCGTCTCCTCCGACATCGTGAACGCCCCGGCGTCCTGCACCTTCGACTCCTCCCTGACCATGGTCCAGGAAGGCAAGAGCGTGAAGGTCATCGGCTGGTACGACAACGAGTGGGGCTACTCCAACCGCCTCGTGGACCTTACGGTCTTCGTCGGCAACCAGCTCTGATCAACCCAGTAGGCACGTCCATGTGAGAGCAGGGCTCGGGCGGCGCGAGGGCGCGCCGTCCGAGCCCTGACTCACGTACAGATCAGAGCTGTTCGATCACGAGCGCTTACGACCGATCACGAGCTCTTTCAGGAGTCCCCTCATGAAGACGATCGACGAACTCCTCACCGAAGGGGTCACGGGCAAGCGGGTCTTCGTCCGCGCCGATCTGAACGTGCCGCTGGACGGCACGCGCATCACCGACGACGGCCGTATCCGCGCCGTGCTGCCCACGGTCAAGGCCCTCGCCGACGCGGGCGCCCGGGTCGTCGTCGCCTCCCACCTGGGCCGCCCCAAGGGCGCCCCGGACCCGGCCTTCTCCCTCGCCCCGGCCGCCGCGCGCCTCGGTGAACTCCTCGGGTCGGACGTGGCCTTCGCGACCGACACGGTCGGCGACTCCGCCCGGACCACCGTCGCCGGCCTCGCCGACGGCCAGGTCGCGGTCGTGGAGAACCTGCGCTTCAACGCCGGTGAGACGAGCAAGGACGACGCCGAGCGCAGCGCCTTCGCCGACCAGCTCGCCGCCCTCGCGGACGTCTACGTCGGCGACGGCTTCGGCGCGGTGCACCGCAAGCACGCCTCGGTCTTCGACCTCCCGGCCCGCCTGCCGCACTACGCCGGCTACCTCATCGCCACCGAGGTCGGCGTCCTGAGGAAGCTCACCGACGACGTCAAGCGGCCCTACGCCGTCGTCCTCGGCGGCGCCAAGGTGTCCGACAAGCTCGCCGTCATCGACCAGCTGCTCGGCAAGGCCGACCGGCTGCTCATCGGCGGCGGCATGGTCTTCACCTTCCTCAAGGCCAAGGGCCACGAGATCGGCTCGTCCCTGGTCCAGGAGGACCAGCTCCCGGTCGTCCTGGAGTACATCGAGCGCGCCGAGAAGAACGGCGTCGAGCTGGTCCTGCCGGTGGACGTCGTGGTCGCGCCGGAGTTCCCGGACCTCAAGACCAAGGCCCCGGGCCGGCCCAGCACCGTGGCCGCGGACGCCATGCCGGCCGGGCAGATGGGCCTGGACATCGGCCCGGAGTCCCGCAAGCTGTACGCATCGAAGATCGTCGACGCCGCCACCGTCTTCTGGAACGGCCCCATGGGCGTCTTCGAGCACCCCGATTTCGCCGAGGGCACCAAGGCGGTCGCCCAGGCCCTACTCGACTCCCAGGCCTTCACGGTGGTCGGCGGTGGCGACTCCGCCGCGGCCGTCCGCATCCTGGGCTTCGACGAGAACGCATTCGGCCACATCTCGACCGGTGGCGGCGCCTCCCTCGAATACCTCGAGGGCAAGACGCTCCCCGGCCTCGCCGCACTGGAGGACTGACCCTTTATGGCTCCATCTAATCTTTCTGGGCGCACGCCGCTGATGGCGGGCAACTGGAAGATGAACCTCAACCACCTCGAGGCCATCGCGCACGTCCAGAAGCTCGCCTTCGCCCTGGCCGACAAGGACTATGAGGCCGTCGAGGTCGCCGTCCTGCCGCCCTTCACCGACCTGCGCTCCGTGCAGACCCTGGTCGACGGCGACAAGCTCAAGATCAAGTACGGCGCCCAGGACATCTCGGCGCACGACAGCGGTGCCTTCACCGGCGAGATCTCCGGCCCCATGCTGGCCAAGCTGAAGTGCACGTACGTCGCCATCGGCCACAGCGAGCGCCGGCAGTACCACGCCGAGACCGACGAGCTGGTGAACGCCAAGGTCAAGGCCGCCTACAAGCACGGCCTGACCCCGATCCTGTGCGTCGGCGAGGAACTGGAGGTCCGCGAGGCGGGCAACCACGTCTCCCACACCCTCGCGCAGGTCGAGGGCGGTCTGAAGGACCTCCCCGCCGAGCAGGCCGAGACCGTCGTGATCGCCTACGAGCCCGTCTGGGCCATCGGCACCGGCAAGGTCTGCGGCGCCGAGGACGCCCAGGAGGTCTGCGCGGCGATCCGCGGCAAGATCGCCGAGCTGTACTCGCAGGACCTGGCCGACAAGGTCCGCATCCAGTACGGCGGCTCGGTCAAGGCCGGCAACGTCGCGGAGATCATGGCCCAGGCCGACATCGACGGCGCCCTGGTCGGCGGCGCCTCGCTGGACGCCGACGAGTTCGTCAAGATCGTGCGCTTCCGCGACCAGTGAGTATGCGCTAGCGGCGATCCGTCGTACCCTTGCGGGGTCCAGCTCTGTGCTGGGCCCCGCGTCGTCCATCCGAATCCGAGGAAGTTGGTCCAGCCGTGGTTTTGGGGTTCTCGATCGCCCTGATCGTCTTCAGCCTGCTGCTGATGCTGCTGGTGCTGATGCACAAGGGGAAGGGCGGCGGTCTCTCCGACATGTTCGGTGGCGGCATGCAGTCCTCCGTCGGCGGCTCCTCGGTCGCCGAGCGCAACCTCGACCGGATCACCGTCGTGATCGGTCTGGGATGGTTCGCGTGCATTGTCGTGCTCGGCATCCTGATGAAGGTGAACAACTGACCGAGCCGCAATCCGCCCGGAACTCGTACGTAGGGCCCCATGTTCGGTACGCGCAGCTGAGCGCGGCCTATCATGGGGCATGCGTCTAGGTGTGAGGGTTGTAACTCCAATCACTGGACGCGCGTTGGGCCTTACGTAGACTGAGGCGCTCGCAGCGAAGCGGAACGCCGACTCGCTTCGCGGCACCATCACGCAGGGAGTTACGACCGTGGCAAGTGGCAACGCGATCCGGGGAAGCCGGGTCGGGGCGGGGCCGATGGGCGAGGCCGAGCGCGGCGAGTCCGCGCCGCGGCTGCGCATCTCCTTCTGGTGCTCCAACGGACACGAGACCCAGCCGAGCTTCGCCAGCGACGCGCAGGTGCCCGATACCTGGGACTGTCCCCGCTGCGGCTTTCCGGCAGGCCAGGACCGGGACAACCCCCCGGATCCGCCGCGCACCGAGCCCTACAAGACGCACCTGGCGTATGTGCGGGAGCGGCGCAGCGACGCCGACGGCGAGGCGATCCTCGCCGAGGCGCTCGCCAAACTGCGGGGCGAGATCTAGAAGTCGAGACCGGCCGGGCACCAGCAGGTGCCCGGCCGGAGCTGCTCTCGCGGACCGATTGTCAGTGGTGCCCTCTACGGTTTGTGCATCGGACGAACCATGAGGGGGAGCTGTGGCGACGGGCGAGGTGGGCGGGGGAACCTCCCTGCTCGAAAAGCTGGGGGGAGTCCGCGCGCCCGCGTGGCGCGGGGAGTTCGGGCGGCTGTGGAGCGCCGCCGTCCTGTCCAGCTTCGGTGACGCCCTGCGAACGGCGGCACTGCCCCTGCTGGCCGTCACGCTGACCGACGATCCGCTGCTCATCGCCTCCGTCACGGCCTGCGGCTATCTGCCCTGGATCGTCTTCGGCCTGCTCGGCGGGGCCGTCGCCGACCGGGTGGACCAGCGGCGGGCCATGTGGATGGTGGACGCGTTGCGCGGGCTGCTGGTCGCCGCCTTCGCGGTGGCCGTCGCCCTCGGCCATGCCTCGATCGCCCTGCTGATCGTGCTGGCCTTCGCGCTGACGACCCTCCAGACCCTCTTCGACAACGCAGCCACCGCGCTGCTGCCCGCCCTGGTCGACCGGGACGCGCTGGGCAGTGCCAACGCCCGGCTGCTGACCGGCCAGCGCATCGCGGGTGGCCTGTTGGGCGGACCGGTCGTGCCGCTGCTGCTGGCCGCCGGGGTGGCGGTGCCGTTCGCGGCGGACGCGGTGACCTTCCTGGTGGCCGCCGCGCTCATCGCCACGCTCCCGGCTGCCGAGCCGGACCGTGAACCGCGGCCGGCGGGCAGCACCCTGCGGCGGGAGATCGCCGAGGGGCTGCGCGTCCTGACCCGCGACAAGGCCCTGCGCGGACTGTGCACCGCCACCGCCCTGTGCAACATCGGCATGGGCGCCCTCGTCGCCACGCTCGTGATCCTGGTGACCGGCTGGCTCGACGCGGGCAACGCCGGATACGCGGCGGGGATGACCGCGTACACGGTCGGCAGCCTGGCCGGGGGAGCGGCGGGCGGCCGACTCGTCACCCGTTTCGGACGGATGCGCCTGGTGCTCGCCGCCGGGACGGCGCAGACCGCCGCCCTCCTCGTCATGGGCTCGGTGCGCAGCATCGTCGCGCTGGTGGCCGCCCTGGCCGTCTTCGGGTTCATGGGGATGGTGTGGAACGTCAACACCACGACGCTGATGCAGCAGCGCAGCCCCGTCGAGCTGCTGGGCCGCGTGAGCTCCGCCTTCCGGACGCTCGCGGTCGCGGGCGCCCCCCTGGGAGCGCTGCTGGGCGGAGCCGTCGCCGGGGCCTGGGGGGAGAACACCCCCGCGCTGCTCGCGGCCGCCTTCTCCGTCCTGTCCGTCACCGCGCTGATACCCGCGCGCCGGTCGGACGTACCTGTTGTTGCGCCGGTCGACGGCGCGACGACAGGCCACGGCAACCGCTGATCAATTAGGTTGGACCGGCAGCGGGGCAGGTACGCAGCAGCACAGGCAGGCAAGGAAGAAGGCTGAAGTCCCAGATGAACGCAGACGGCCGTACCAGGATCAACCAGACGCCCGAGTGGACGGCACTGGCCAAGCACCGTGAGGAGCTGGGTGAAGTCCGGCTGCGCGAGCTGTTCGCCGCCGACTCCGGCCGCGGCGCCGCGTACACCCTCCGGGTCGGCGACCTGTACGTCGACTACTCCAAGCACCTCGTCACCGACGACACCCTGCGGCTGCTGCGTGAACTGGCCGCCGCCACCGACGTCTTCGGGCTCCGGGACGCCATGTTCCGAGGCGAGAAGATCAACACCACCGAGGACCGGGCCGTGCTGCACACGGCGCTGCGCGCCCCGCGGGACGCGGTGATCGAGGTCAACGGTGAGAACGTGGTGCCGGATGTGCACGCCGTGCTCGACAAGATGGCCGCCTTCGCCGACCGGGTGCGTTCGGGCGAGTGGACCGGCCACACCGGAAAGCGGATCCGGAACATCGTCAACGTCGGCATCGGCGGCTCCGACCTCGGCCCCGCGATGGCGTACGAAGTGCTGCGGGCCTTCACCGACCGCTCGCTGACGGTGCGTTTCGTGTCGAACGTGGACGGCGCCGACCTGCACGAGGCGGTACGGGACCTGGACCCCGCGGAGACGCTGTTCGTCATCGCCTCCAAGACCTTCACCACCATCGAGACGGTCACCAACGCCACGTCCGCGCGTTCCTGGCTGCTGGACGCCCTCGCCGACGAATCCGCTGTCGCCAAGCACTTCGTCGCGTTGTCGACGAACGCCGAGAAGGTCGCCGAGTTCGGCATCGACACGGCCAACATGTTCGAGTTCTGGGACTGGGTCGGCGGCCGCTACTCGTACGACTCGGCGATCGGCCTGTCCCTGATGATCGCGATCGGCCCGGACCGTTTCCGGGAGATGCTCGACGGCTTCCGCATCGTCGACGAGCACTTCCGGACCGCGCCCGCCGAGGCCAACGCCCCGCTGCTGCTGGGCCTGCTGGGCATCTGGTACGGCAACTTCCACGACGCCCAGTCGCACGCGGTGCTGCCCTACAGCCACTACCTGTCCAAGTTCACCGCCTACCTCCAGCAGCTCGACATGGAGTCCAACGGCAAGTCGGTGGACCGCGGCGGGAAGCCGGTGGAGTGGCAGACCGGGCCGGTGGTGTGGGGCACGCCCGGCACCAACGGGCAGCACGCCTACTACCAGTTGATCCACCAGGGCACCAAGCTCATCCCGGCGGACTTCATCGGCTTCGCCCGGCCGGTCGGCGAGTTGAGCGAGCAGCTGAAGGCGCAGCACGACCTGCTGATGGCCAACTTCTTCGCGCAGACGCAGGCACTCGCCTTCGGCAAGACGCCCGAGGAGGTGCGGGCCGAGGGCGCGCCCGAGGAGCTGGTGCCGCACAAGACGTTCCAGGGCAACCACCCGACGACCACGATCCTCGCGCCCGAGCTGACGCCGTCCGTCCTCGGTCAGCTGGTCGCCCTCTACGAGCACAAGGTGTTCGTGCAGGGCGCCGTCTGGAACATCGATTCCTTCGACCAGTGGGGCGTCGAGCTGGGCAAGGTCCTCGCCAAGCGCGTCGAGCCCGCGCTGACCGAGGGCGCCGAGGTCGAGGGCCTGGACGCCTCCACCAAGGCGCTGGTCGCCGTGTACCGGGAGCTGCGCGGCCGGTAGCCACGGGCGCCGGACGGGAGGCGGGCGGCAGCGCGCCGTCCGCTTCCCGTAGACTCCGGGCGATCATCGCGGCGAGTGCTCGGGGGAGCGCGAAGTGGCACGCACACGCGGAAGTTGGACCGGTGACACGCTGACGGCCCGGTCTCTGCTCAAACCACAGGACGTGGCGCGGGCGGTGTTCCACCCCGCCTGGATCCCGCAGCCGCTCGACCCGTCCCCGTACCACCCGCAGTACCCCTACGGAGGCTGATCCCCGGGCCGTACCCGGCGTCAGGCCACCGCGCTCAGCGTGTCCGCAAGGCGCCGCCGGGCCGCCCGGGCCGCGGGGACGGCGGCCAGCGCGGCCGCGCAGAGCACCGCTGCCACTCCGAGCAGCACCATCAAGGCCGCGGAGGGGCCCTGCGCGATGCCCGCCCCGATGCCGCTGGACCGGCCCTGGGCGTCGATCAGCCACCGGGCGAGCGGCAGACCCAGGGCGGTGGCGGCGAGGACGGCCGCCAAAGCCGTGAGGCCGGTGGCCGTGACCGTGATCGCCGTGATCTGCCGGGGGGACAGCCCGATGGCCTTCAGGGCCAGCAGGTCCCGTTCGCTCTCGCGGACGGTGCCGCCGATCGCGGTCAGCAGCTCGATGAGCCCGATGAGGGCGAGCACGGCGATCAGCCAGGCGACGACGGCGCGCAGTGGCGAGAGCCCGTCGGCCGGGTTGGTCACCGTGTGCACGTCCAGGTGGCCGCTCCCGGCCTCGGCGAGCCGGGCGGCGACCTCGCGTGGGTCGGCGCCGGGGGCCAGGCGGAGTTCGTAGAGGGTCGGGCGGAGATCCGGGTCGTTCTCGCGGAGGGTGTCGAGGGACGTCGAGATGACCCGGCCGGCGTTCTCCGGCTCGATGCTGCGGCCCACGATGTGCAGGATCTGCGGCTGGTCCCCGACGGTCATCCGGACCCAGTCGCCGACGCGCACGTTCAGCAGGTCGAGGAACCCCTGCCCTGCCACGGCCTCGTCGGCGCCGCGGGCGGGGCGGCCCTCGGCGAGGGTGTACGGGTAGGGGTCCTGGTGGGTGCCGAGGCCGCGCAGCGCGATCGTCGCCGTCTGACTCGCACCCAGGGCGGCCGTCTCGACGCCCGGGTAGGCGGCGGCGACGTCGGGGTCGCGTTCCAGGAGGGAACGGGTCTGCTGCTCGCTCAGGCCAAAGTCGTCGGCGCGGACACTGAGCGTGGTGGGCAGGCCGATCCGCTCGGGCTCGCTGTGGAAGCGGTCGAGCGTGGTCCAGGCGCTCATCGCCACGACGATCAGCAGCAGCGGCAGCGTGAGGCGGGCGACCGTGGTCAAGGACCGGGGGCGGCGGGTGAACGCCTTGTGCCAGCCCAGCACGAGCGCGGGCGGAATCCGCACGCCGAGGGCCCGGCGCGCCACGCCGGACAGCCGTGCGCCCGAGGGTGCGGCGGGGCGCGGCACCGGCACCGGCGGCACGCGTCCGGCCCGCCAGGCGGCCAGCCCGGTGGTCGCGCCGATGAACAGCACCGCGGCGGCCGGGATCACGAGCAGCGCCACGGTGTGACCGGGCAGTCCCTGCCACACCCCGACCGCGTCCCCGAGCCGCCCCGGGATCCGGCTGCCCAGGGCCTCGGCGAGACCGGCGGCGGCCAGGGCACCGAGCAGGGCGTAGGCGAGGTGCTGGAGCAGGAAGATCCGGACCACCTGGCCGGGGGTGAAGCCGATGGCCTTCAGGACGGAGAGGTCCCGCAGGTGGCCGCGGACGCGGGTGCCGATCGCCCCGTGCACGGCGAACCCGGCCGCGACCAGCGCGCCCAGCCCGAACAGGCCCAGCACCTGCCCGAGCAGCCGGTTGTCGCCCTGCGCCTCGGCCCGTGCCTGCTGCCAGGTGGAGACCTCGCCGATCGCCCCGGAGCCCAGCACGGTCACCGCGCGCTGGACGACGTAGGACGTGTCGCCCGGATCCGTCAGCCGCAGCCCGATCACCTGGCCACCGGGGTCCGGCACCGCCGACGGCAGTGCCCACACCAGGCCCGGCTGCTCACCGGGCCGGTAGCGCGGCTCGGCGCTGTCGGCCAGGCCCACGACGGTCAGCTCGCGGGCGGTGCCGGGCACGGTGAGGGTGTCGCCGGGCTCGGTCAGCAGGGCGCGGGCGAGGCGGCTCTCCAGGACCACGCCGTTCGGGTTCGAGGGGTCCAGCCAGTGACCGGAGACGATCGGCGGACGGTCGGCGGAGGGCCGTTCCGGGGTGCCGCGCAGCTCTACGGCGGCGCGGCTGCCGCGCGAGGAGACGGTGGTGGCGGCGGTCGGGTAGGGGCCGGTGACGGAGTCCACGCCGGCCAGATCGGCCAGCTTCCCGGTGTCTGCCGCCTTGTCGGTGTGCAGCCACACATGGGCGCCGTGCGACTGCGTGAACACACGCTGCCAGGGGTTGGTCGCGTAACCGAACAGGGCCGTGGCCAGCAGCAGGGAGGCGACGATGCCCGCGGTGGCGAGGACGAGGAACAGGGCCTCGCCGCGGTGCGAGCGCAGATCGGAGTGCACCCAGCGCAGGGTGGCTCGCACGGGCATCAGCCCCTCGGCCCGCGGGTCACGCGGTCGTCGTGGACGCGTCTGTCGGCACGGTCGCGGACGTACAGGCCGGTGCAGCCGTCGTGGACGCGCATGTCAGTCCTTGAGTTCCAGCACGCCGGATATGCCGGAGCGGCGCGGCGGGGTGGTGCCGCCGTCGAGTTCCGCGTCGTCGGCGATCCGGCCGTCGAAGAAGCTGATCACCCGGTCCGCGGCGCTCGCCAGCCGGGCGTCGTGCGTGACCAGCACGATCGTCTGGCCGCGCTGGTGGAAGCGGGACAGCAGCCGCATCACCTCGCGGGTGCCCTTGCTGTCGAGGCTGCCGGCCGGCTCGTCGGCCAGCAGCAGCGGCGGATGGTTGACCAGGGCCCGGGCCAGCGCGACGCGCTGCTGCTCACCGCCGGACAGCTCGCCCGGCATGCTGCGCTCCTTGCCCGTCAGGCCCAGCTCGGCCAGCAGCGCCTCGCGCTCGGCGCGCGCCTGCTTCGGCGGGGTCCCGGCGAGCAGGGCGGGCAGCTCCACGTTGTCGGCGACGGACAGGTTCGAGACGAGGTTGAAGAACTGGAAGACGATCCCGATCCGCTTCCTGCGCTCCACCGCCCAGCGGGCCTCGCTGTAGGTGCCGGTGGACTCGCCGTCGAGCAGGATGTGGCCCGCGTCCGGACGCTGGAGCCCGCCGAGCAGATGCAGCAGCGTCGACTTGCCGGCGCCGGACGGGCCGGTGATCGCCACGAACTCGCCCTGCCGTACGCACAGGTCGACCCCACGCACGGCATGCGCCGGAGCACCCTCGCCGTGGTGGGTCTTCACCAGCCCCTCGGCGCACAGCACAGGAGCGGGACGGTTGTCGCTCACTCCAGCTCCTCCAGCTCTTCCTGGCACCGTTCCAGCCAGTCGAGGTCGGCCTGCAGGTGCAGCATCGCACCCTCGATCAGCAGATGGGCGATGCGGTTGTCGCGGTTCTCGGCGGCGGCCAGCTTCGACATCTGCCGCATGGTGTTCAGGTACTGGCGCCGCTGCTGGTTGATCAGCGTGATCTGTTCGGCGAGGCCGGTCTGCGGAGCGAGCGCCAGCTTCATGAAGAAATCGTCCCGTACCCGCGGCTCGTCCTCGGGCTCCTCGAACCAGGCGCGCAGCGCCTCCCGCCCGGCGTCGGTGAGGTGGTAGACCTTCTTGTTGGGCCGGCTGGACTGCGCCACGTCCTCGCCCTCGATCAGTCCCGACTTCTCGAGGCGGCCGAGGGTCACATAGATCTGCCCGACGTTCGGCTGAGGGTACGCGGAGCCCAGCAGTTGCTCAAGGTCCTGCTTGAGCTCGTAGCCGTGGGCGGGTCCGCGGGCGAGGAGTGCCAGGAGGGGCAGGCGCACGCGTGCAGTCCTCCTGTCTGGTCCAATGTGCTCCAGGCCCTAGTATCGCCCATACCTAACAGGTATACATGGCCTCTGTTCCGGGCAAGGGTGCCCAGCGCCGGTGTACAGGGAGGAACCTATGCGGTGGATCCATGCCGCGGGTAGGGGCCTCCTCGTTCTCGTCGTGGTCCTGACCGGCTACGTCGCCGCCGGAGCCCGGGCGGTAGAGCCCTCATGGAGCGGCCGCGGCCCCCTCACCCTGGCCACCGCGGGAGACCTCACCGGCTACCTCGGCCCCCTGCTCGAAGGCTGGAATCGTACCCATCCCGGCGAGAAGGTCACCCTCGTCGAGCTGCCGGACTCGGCCGACGAGACCCAGGCCCAGATGATCACCGACCTGCGCGACGGCGACCGCAGCCGGTTCGACGTGCTCAACATCGACGTCAACTGGACCTCGGAGTTCGCGGCGGCGGGCTGGATCAGACCGCTGCCCCGGGACCGCTTCCCCCTGAGGACCTTCCTCCAGCCGGTCGTGGACACGGCGACCTACGACGGGCAGCTCTACGCCGTCCCGTACGTCACCAACGCCGGCCTGCTCCTGTACCGCAAGGACGTCCTGGCCGAGGAGGGTGCCGCGCCGCCGCGCACCTGGGCGGAGCTGGAGCGGTACGCCAAGACCATCGCCCCGAAGCACGGCCTCGACGGCTACGCCGGACAGTTCCTGCCCTACGAGGGCCTCACGGTGAACGCCGCCGAGGCCGTCTACTCGGCGGGCGGCTCGATCCTCGGCGACGAGGGCGAACGCGTCACCGTCGACTCGGCGGCGGCCCGCGAGGGCATCGGGTTCCTGGCGCGCGGGGTGCGCGACGGCTGGATCCCCAGGGAAGCGCTGACCTACAAGGAAGAAGAGTCCAAACAGGCCTTCCAGGACGGCCGGCTGCTCTTCCTGCGGAACTGGCCGTACGCCTACGTAGGCGCCTCCGCCCCCGGTTCGAAGATCGCCGGGATGGTCGGCGCGGTCCCCCTGCCCGGGCCCGACGGTCCGGGAACCAGCGTCCTCGGCGGATCCAACCTGGCCGTCAGCGCGCACGCGCGGTACCCCGACTCGGCGGCCCGTCTGATCGCGTACCTCACCAGTGAGCGCGTCCAGCGCCAGGTCCTCACCCGCGGCGCGCTGCCGCCCGTGCGGGCCGATCTCTACCAGGACCCCGCGCTCATCCGCAGGTTCCCGTACCTGCCGACGCTGCGGACGAGCGTCCTCGCGGCCGAGCCGCGCCCCAAGAGCCCGCGCTACGACCAGGTCAGCCTCGTCGTGCAGGCGGTCGTGCACGACGCGATGGCCGGGCACCAGGCGCCCGCCGCAGCCATGCGCCGTCTGGCGCGCGAGCTCGCCGCCATCTCGCGCCGCTAGCCGCCCCGAGCCGCTCGCTCACCACCTCTCTAGTTGCTTGTTAGGTAACGCGGACATCTCGAAGTGCTGAACTTCGCCTGTTCTGTCCGGATTCAGCCACCTCAACCACTCGGTAGCTTCTGCCTTTTCATTGACACCTTCTCGACATGCCTACTTAACATGAATGCATAACCGCTGCCCTCCTCAGAGACAGGTCGATGGGTTGAACAGGCACCACTGGTGGCGTGACGCAGTGATCTACCAGGTGTACGTCCGCAGCTTCCTCGACAGCACCGGCGACGGCATCGGCGACCTCGCCGGCGTCCGGGCCGGACTGCCGTACCTCAAGAAGCTCGGCGTCGACGGGATCTGGCTGAGCCCCTTCTATCCCTCGCCGCAGCACGACCACGGCTACGACGTGGCCGACTACTGCGACGTCGACCCGCTCTTCGGCGACCTCGACGAGTTCGACCAACTGGTGGGGGCAGCGCGGCGGCTCGGCGTCAAGGTGCTGCTCGACATCGTCCCGAACCACTGCTCCAGCGAGCACCCCTGGTTCCGCGAGGCGCTCGCGGCGGCTCCCGGCAGCCCGGCCCGGGCCCGCTTCCACTTCGCCGACGGCCGCGGCCCCGGCGGCGACGAGCCGCCCAACAACTGGCACGCGATGTTCGGCGGCCCGGCGTGGAGCCGGGTGACCGAGGCGGACGGGCGGCCCGGCCAGTGGTACCTGCACATGTTCACGCCCGAGCAGCCCGACTGGAACTGGCGCAGCCCGGAGGTCGCAGCCGAGTTCGACCGGGTACTGCGCTTCTGGCTGGACCGGGGTGTCGACGGCTTCCGCATCGACGTCGCCGCCGGCCTCTACAAGCACCCCGAGCTGCCCGACTCCGACGACCCGGAGGCCGACGCCCGCACCCGCGACTCGGTCAACCCACTCGCCTGGAACCAGCCCGAGGTGCACGACGTGTGGCGCCGCTGGCGCTCCATATGCGAGGAGTACACCGAGCGCGACGGCGGCGAACGCCTCCTCGTCGGCGAGGTCTCCGTGCCGACCGCCCGCGAGCACGCGCAGTACGTCCGCTCCGACGAACTGCACCAGGCCTTCTTCTTCGACCTGCTGAGCGCCTCCTGGGACGCCGACGCCTTCCGGAAGGTCATCTCGGAGGCCATGCAGGACATCGCCGGGACCGGCTCGACCGTCACCTGGGTCCTCAACAACCACGACCAGGTCCGCACCGTCACCCGCTACGGCGAATCCGCCACCGAGGGCAGCGGCCTCGGCGCCGCCCGGGCCCGCGCCGCCGCGCTGCTCATGCTGGCCCTGCCCGGTGCCGCCTACATCTACCAGGGCGAGGAGCTGGGGCTGCCGGAGGTCGTGGACCTGCCCGACGACGTGCTCACCGACCCGATCTTCCGCCGCACCGGCAGCAGGGCCCGCATCCGCGACGGCTGCCGGGTCCCGCTGCCCTGGTCGGGCCAGGCCTCGCCGTTCGGCTTCACCCCGGGCGTGGAGAGCGCCAAGCCGTGGCTGCCGCAGCCGGAGTACTTCGCCGAGTACGCCACCGACCGCGCCCTCGCCGACACCCGCTCCTTCTGGCACCTGTACCGCGACGGCCTCCAACTGCGCGGCACCCTGCCCCAGCTGGGCGAGGGAACCCTGCGCTGGCTGGACGCCTCGCCCGGCGTCCTGGCCTTCGAACGCGGCGACCTGGTGTGCGCCGTCAACTTCGGCACGGCCCCCACCCCCGCGCCGGTCCCCGGCGCCCCCCTGCTCGCCAGCGGCCCCTGCCCGTCCGGAGTGCTCTCCGGCTCGACGGCCGCCTGGTGGATCCGTTCCTGAACACCCCGAAAGCGACCTCCGCGTAAGCGACATCCGCGCAAGCGAACCTCCGCAAGCGAACCCTCCGAAGGGACATCAACGATGATGCGACGACGTACCACCCTGCTCACCGGCTGCACCGGCATCCTTGGCGGACTGGCGCTCGGCGCGACCGCCTGCGGCGGCGGACCCGTCTCGGCCGGCGGCGGCGACAAGGCGCTCAGCGGCCAGTCGGTCACCGTGGCCGGTGTCTGGTCCGGCACCGAGCAGAAGAACTTCCAGAAGGTGCTCGACGCCTTCACCGAGAAGACCGGCGCCAAGACGCAGTTCACGTCCACCGGCGACAACGTCTCCACCGTCGTCGGCAGCAAGATCGAGGGCGGCAACGCCCCCGACGTCGTGATGGTCCCGCAGGTCGGTGTGCTCAAGCAGTTCGCGCAGAAGGGCTGGCTGAAGCCGCTGTCGAAGAAGACCGAGGAGGCCGTGGACGCCGGGTACGCCCCCGTGTGGAAGACGTACGGCAGCGTCGACGGCACCCTCTACGGCCTGTACTTCAAGGCCGCCCACAAGTCGACCGTCTGGTACAGCCCCGACGCCCTCGAGCAGGCCGGCGTGAAGCCCCCGACGTCCTACGACGACATGCTCAAGGCCGGGCAGACCGTGTCCGACTCCGGCCTCGCCGCGTTCTCCGTCGCCGGACAGGACGGCTGGACCCTCACCGACTGGTTCGAGAACGTCTACCTCTCCCAGGCCGGCCCCGAGAAGTACGACGCCCTCGCCGCCCACAAGCTGAAGTGGACCGACGCGTCCGTCGTCGACGCCCTCACCACCCTCGGCAAGCTCTTCAAGGACAAGCAGCTCATCGCCGGCGGCCAGAAGGGCGCCCTGAACACCGACTTCCCCGGCTCGGTGGAGAAGGTCTTCGGCCCCGAGCCCGAGGCAGGCATGGTCTACGAGGGCGACTTCGTCGCCGGTGTCGCCAAGGACCAGTTCGGCAAGAAGGTCGGCCAGGACGCGAACTTCTTCCCGTTCCCGGCGGTCGGCGGCGGTGAGGCACCGGTCGTCAGCGGCGGTGACGCCGCCGTCGTCCTCAAGGACGGCAAGAACCAGAAGGCCGCCCAGGCCCTCCTGGAGTACCTGTCGACCCCCGAGGCCTCCGCGGTGTGGGCCGAGGCCGGCGGCTTCCTCTCCCCGAACAAGAAGCTCGACCTCGCCTCCTACGGCGACGATGTCACCCGCGCCACCGCCAAGTCCCTCGTCGGGGCCGGGGACTCGGTCCGCTTCGACATGTCCGACCAGGCCCCGGCGGCCTTCGGCGGCACGAAGGGCACCGGTGAGTGGAAGCTCCTCCAGGACTTCCTGCGCGACCCGTCCGACCCGAAGGGCACCGCGGCGAAGCTGGAGGCCGCGGCGGCCAAGGCGTACCAGGACTGATACGCCATGACAGCGACCCTCGTGCAGGACACGAGCTCCCCACCGCCCGGCCCGGTCGTCGACCACACCCGTCGACTGCGCCGGCGCGGGAAGATCATCGGCCTGCTGTTCGTGCTCCCCGCACTGCTGCTGCTCGGCGCGCTCGTCGTCTACCCCGTGCTGTTCAGCATCGGCCGCAGTTTCTTCGACGCCTCCGGCACCAGCTTCGTCGGCGGCGACAACTACGCCGAGATGTTCCGCGACCCGGCGACCCTCAAGGCCGTCCGCAACACGGCCATCTGGGTCGTCATCGCCCCGGCCCTGCTCACCGGCCTCGGGCTGATCCTCGCCGTACTGGTGGAGAAGGTCCGCTGGGCCACGGCCTTCAAGCTGCTCCTCTTCATGCCGATGGCGGTCTCCTTCCTCGCCGCGGGCATCATCTTCCGGCTCGCCTACGACGAGGACCCCGACAAGGGCGTGCTCAACGCCGCCGTGGTCTCCGTCCACGACGCCTTCACGGGAGAGTCCTCCTACCCGACGGCCCGGGCGCGTGACGCCCAGGGCCTGACGAAGGACAAGGACGGCTCGTACCGCACGAGTACGAGCGTGGCGCCCGGGGACGCGGTGGCGCTGGGCCTGGTCGGCGTGCAGCCCGGCGACCTGCCCGGCGGGGCCGAGCCGGCGTACGCGGCGGCGGGGCGCGAGGCCGCCGCCGACGAACTGCGCGGTGTCGTCTACCTGGACTTCACACCCGGCGGGGGTGGAGAGCAGGGCAAGGTCGACCGGCGGGAGAGCGGACTGCCGAAGATGAAGGTCGAGGCGGTCCGCGACGGCGAGGCCATCGCCACGACCACCACGGCCGCCGACGGTTCCTTCCGCTTCGAGGGCCTCGCCTCGGGCTCCTACGAGGTGAGACTGCCGTCGTCCAACTTCGCCCAGCCCTACGAGGGCGTCTCCTGGCTCGGGCCGGCGCTGGTCACCCCGGCGATCATCGGCGCGTACCTGTGGATCTGGACCGGCTTCGCCATGGTGCTGATCGGGGCGGGTCTGTCGACGCTGCCGCGGGACGCCCTGGAGGCGGCGCGGATGGACGGCGCGAACGAGTGGCAGATCTTCCGGCGGATCACCGTGCCGCTGCTGGCACCGGTGCTGTCGGTCGTCTTCATCACCCTCGTCATCAACGTGATGAAGGTCTTCGACCTCGTCTACATCATCGCGCCCGGTCCCGTGCAGGAGGACGCGACCGTCCTCGCGACGCAGATGTGGCTGGTGTCGTTCGGCGGCGGCAACAACCAGGGGCTCGGCAGCGCGCTCGGCGTACTCCTGCTGCTGCTGGTCGTCCCGGCCATGGTGTTCAACGTCCGCCGTTTCCGAAGGAGCCAGCGATGAACGCGGTTCGGCGCGGGCTGGGCAACGGGGTCGTCCAGGCCTTCCTCGTGGTGGTCGGGCTGGTCTGGATGACGCCCCTGGCCGGACTGTTCCTGTCCTCGCTGCGGTCCGCCGAGGACACGGCCAAGGGCGGCTGGTGGACGGTGTTCTCCAGCCCCGGGCAGCTGTCCTTCGACAACTACTCGTCGCTGCTGGGGAGCGCCGGGATCACGCAGGCGTTCTGGAACACGGTGCTGATATCGGTGCCGACGACCGTGCTGGTCGTGGTCGTCGCGGCGCTCGCGGGGTACGCCTTCGCGTGGCTGGACTTCCCAGGCCGGGAGTCGATCTTCCTGGTCGTGGTCGCGCTGCTGGTGGTGCCCGTGCAGATCGGTCTGCTGCCGGTCGCCAAACTCTTCGGGCAGCTCGGCCTGTTCGGCACGATCCCCGGTGTGGTCCTCTTCCACGTGGCCTACGGCCTGCCGTTCGCGGTGTTCCTGCTCCGCAACTACTTCGCCGAGATGCCGAAGGAGATGCTGGAGGCCGCGCGCATGGACGGCGGCAGCGAGTGGCGCATCTTCACGCGGCTCGTCCTGCCCGTGGGACGGCCCGCGATCGCCTCACTGGCCATCTTCCAGTTCCTGTGGGTGTGGAACGACATGCTGGTGGCGCTGCTGTTCGCCGACAGCGCGTCCCAGCCGCTGACCGTGGAACTCCAGTCCCAGATACGCCAGTTCGGAAGCAACATCGACGTCCTGGCGCCGGGGGCGTTCGTGTCCCTGGTCGTTCCGGTGGTCGTGTTCTTCGCCTTCCAACGGCACTTCGTGCAGGGCGTGATGGCCGGTTCGGTCAAATAGCGCCTACGTTTCGGGCCCCCACTTCGCTGTGAAGTGGGGGCCCGAAAACGTTCACGGTGATGCCGGTGGATACAGCGAACGCGGCAGCCGGGAAGCCGCCGCCCCGTCCAGGAGCCACAGGGTCCGGCTCCTGCCGTACGCCCCCGCCGCCGGAGCCTGGATCTCTCCGGCTCCCGACAGGGCGATCGCCGCGGCCTGGGCCTTGTCCTCACCGGCGGCAAGCAGCCATACCTCCCGGGCCGCCCGGATCGCCGGCAGCGTCAGCGTCACCCGGGTCGGCGGCGGCTTGGGCGCGCCGTGGACGCCGACCACCGTGCGGTCGGTCTCCCTGACCGCCGGCAGCTCCGGGAACAGCGACGCGACATGCGTGTCCGGTCCGACGCCCAGCATCAGCACGTCGAACGTGGGCACGGGCCCGTGGTTCTCCGGGCCCGCCGCCGCTGCCAGTTCCTCCGCGTACGCGGCGGCCGCCGCGTCCACGTCGGTGCCGTGCGGCCCGTCCGACGCGGGCATCGCGTGCACCCGCTTCGGATCGAGCGGCACCGAGTCGAGGAGAGCCTCCCTCGCCTGGGTGACGTTGCGCTCGGGGTCACCCTCGGGCAGGAACCGCTCGTCGCCCCACCAGAGGTCGATCCGGCTCCAGTCGATCGCGTCCCGGGCGGGCGCCGCGGCCAGCGCGGCCAGCAGGCCGTTGCCGTTGCGGCCGCCCGTCAGGACCACGGACGCCGAGCCCCGGGAGGCCTGCGCGTCCACGATCCTGGTGATCAGCCGCGCCGCCGCGGCCTGCGCCATCAGCTCCTTGTCGCGGTGCACGACCAGCTGCGGTGCCGTACTCACTTCTTCGTCGCCTTCCGTACCGGTTCCAGCTCGGGCGGTTCCCGCCTCACCGGTGCCTGCGCCGTCGCTGCCGAAGCGGGTGCTTTCGCAGCCCTTTCAACGGGAGCGGGGAGGGCGAGTCCTGCTCGCCCCTCACTTTTGGGCACCGACGACACCGACGGCACCGACGACGAGGACTTCAGCCGGTCCACCCCGTACCGCAGCGCGGAGGCGTAGGTGTCGTCCGGGTCCAGGCGGCGCAGCTCCTCCGCCATCAGCTCGGCGGTCTCCCGGCGCTTGAGCGCCACCGCCCGGTCCGGCTGGCCCTCGATGGAGAGTGTCGCCAGGGAGCCGTCGGCCCGGTCCAGCTTGATCGGGCCGCAGTTGGTGTCCATCCGGACCGCCGTCAGACCGGGCCCACTGGACAGCGACCGCTTCACGGGGACGTCCAGCCGGTCCGCGAGCCACATCGCCAGCAGCTCACAGCTCGGGTTGAACTCCTCGCCCTCCACCTCGACGGCCCGCACCTCGCAGGTGACCTGGTCGAGGGCCGCCGCCAGCATGGAACGCCAGGGCGTGATGCGGGTCCAGGACAGGTCCGTGTCGCCGGGGGTGTAGGCCCGGGAGCGGGTGGCCAGATCCCGTACCGGCTGCTCGGAGGCGTACGTGTCGGTGACGCGGCGCTGCGCGAGGGCACCCAGGGGGTCCTTCGCCGGGTCGAGCGGCGCGTTCACCGGCCACCACACCACCACCGGGGCGTCCGGCAGCAGCAGCGGCAGCACCACCGACTGGGCGTGGTCGACGACCTCGCCGTACAGCCGGAGCACCACCGTCTCGCCGGAGCCGGCGTCCGCGCCGACCCGGACCTCCGCGTCGAGGCGGGACTGCGTACGGTCACGCGGTGAGCGGGAGACACGCTTGATGACCACGAGCGTGCGGGCGGGATGCTCGTGCGAGGCGTCGCTCGCGGCCTTCAGCGCGTCGTAGGCGTTCTCCTCGTCCGTCACGATGACCAGCGTGAGCACCATGCCGACCGCCGGGGTGCCGATCGCCCGGCGGCCCTGGACCAGCGCCTTGTTGACCTTGCTGGCCGTGGTGTCCGTGAGGTCTATCTTCATGGCCGGCGCCAGCTCCGTCCGTGTCGCTCGAGCATTTCGTCCGCCTCGACGGGCCCCCAGGTACCGGCCTGGTACTGGGCGGGCTTGCCGTGCTTGTCCCAGTACCGCTCGATCGGGTCGAGGATCTCCCAGGACAGCTCGACCTCCTCGGTACGCGGGAAGAGGTTGGAGTCACCGAGCAGAACGTCCAGGATCAGACGCTCGTACGCCTCCGGGCTGGACTCCGTGAAGGACTCGCCGTACGCGAAGTCCATCGACACGTCCCGGATCTCCATCGAGGTGCCCGGCACCTTCGAGCCGAAGCGGACCGTGACGCCCTCGTCCGGCTGGACGCGGATGACGATCGCGTTGGAGCCGAGTTCCTCGGTGGCCGTGGAGTCGAAGGGGGAGTGCGGGGCCCGCTGGAAGACGACGGCGATCTCCGTCACGCGCCGGCCCAGCCGCTTGCCGGTGCGCAGATAGAAGGGGACCCCCGCCCAGCGGCGGTTGTCGATCTCCAGCTTGATCGCGGCGTAGGTGTCGGTCTTCGAGGAGGCGTTGATGCCGTCCTCCTCGAGGTAGCCGCGCACCTTGGTGCCGCCCTGCCAGCCCGCGGCGTACTGACCGCGCACGGTGTCCCGGCCCATGTCCTTCGGCAGCCGCACGGCGCCGAGGACCTTGGTCTTCTCGGCCGCCAGCGCGTCCGCGTCGAAGGAGGCCGGCTCCTCCATGGCCGTCAGCGCCATGAGCTGGAGCAGGTGGTTCTGGATGACGTCACGGGCGGCGCCGATTCCGTCGTAGTAGCCGGCCCGGCCGCCGATGCCGATGTCCTCGGCCATGGTGATCTGCACATGGTCCACGAAGGACCGGTTCCAGATCGGCTCGAACATCGTGTTGGCGAAGCGCAGCGCCAGGATGTTCTGGACGGTCTCCTTGCCCAGGTAGTGGTCGATGCGGAAGACCTGGTCGGGGGCGAAGACCTCGTGGACGACCTTGTTGAGCTCCTCCGCCGAGGCGAGGTCGTGGCCGAACGGCTTCTCGATGACCGCACGCCGCCAGGAGCCGCCGGTCTGGTCGGCCAGCTGGTGCTTCTTCAGCTGCTGGATGACCACCGGGAAGGCCGACGGCGGCACGGACAGGTAGAAGGCGAAGTTGCCGCCCGTGCCCTGTGCCTTGTCGAGCTCGTCGATCGTGGAGCGCAGCCGCTCGAACGCGTCGTCGTCGTCGAACGTGCCCTGCACGAAGCGCATGCCCTGGATGAGCTGCTGCCAGACCTCCTCGCGGAAGGGCGTGCGGGCGTGCTCCTTGACCGCGTCGTGCACTTCCTGCGCGAAGTCCTCGTGCGCCCACTCGCGGCGGGCGAAGCCCACCAGCGAGAAGCCCGGCGGCAACAGACCCCGGTTGGCGAGGTCGTACACGGCGGGCATGAGCTTCTTGCGGGACAGGTCCCCCGTGACGCCGAAGATGACCAGGCCCGACGGCCCCGCGATACGCGGGAGCCGCCGGTCCGCGGGGTCACGCAGCGGGTTGCTGCTCGACACCTGTTCAGCCCTCCGAGGGGGCGAGGCGCTTGAGCTCGGCCTCGGTCGACTTCAGCAGGTCGGTCCAGGACGCCTCGAACTTCTCGACGCCCTCCTCCTCCAGCAGCTGGACCACGTCGTCGTACTTGATCCCGAGCTTCTCGACCGCGTCGAGGTCGGCGCGGGCCTGCTCGTAGGTGCCGGCGACGGCGTTGCCGCGGATCTCGCCCTGCTCCTCGGTGGCGAACAGGGTCGCCTCCGGCATGGTGTTCACCGTGTTGGGAGCGACCAGCTCGTCGACGTACAGGGTGGGCTTGTACGCCTTGTCCTTGACGCCGGTGGACGCCCACAGCGGACGCTGCTTGTTGGCGCCCGCCTTCTCCAGAGCGCTCCAGCGGTCCGAGGAGAAGACCTCCTCGTACGCCTGGTAGGCCAGCCGGGCGTTGGCGACTCCGGCCTTGCCGCGCGCGGCCTTGGCCTCGTCGGTGCCCAGCGCGTCGATCCGCTTGTCGATCTCGGTGTCCACGCGGGACACGAAGAACGACGCCACGGAGTGGATCTGCGACAGGTCCAGGCCGCGCTCCTTGGCCTTCTCCAGACCGGTCAGGAACGCGTCCATGACCAGGCGGTAGCGCTCCAGCGAGAAGATCAGCGTGACGTTGACGCTGATGCCCAGGCCGATGGTCTCGGCGATGGCCGGGATGCCCGCCTCGGTCGCCGGGATCTTGATGAGCGTGTTGGGCCGGTCCACCAGCCAGGCTAGCTGCTTGGCCTCGGCGACCGTCGCCCGCGTGTTGTGCGCCAGGCGCGGGTCGACCTCGATCGAGACCCGGCCGTCCTTGCCGCCGGTGGCGTCGTAGACCGGGCGCAGGATGTCGGCGGCGTCACGCACGTCCGCCGTCGTGATCATGCGGATGGCCTCTTCGACGGTGACCCTGCGGGCGGCGAGGTCGGTCAGCTGCGTGTCGTAGCCGTCGCCCTGCGAGATCGCCTTCTGGAAGATCGACGGGTTGGTGGTGACGCCCACGACGTGCTGCTGGTCGATCAGCTCGGCGAGGTTGCCGGACGTGATCCGCTTGCGCGACAGGTCGTCCAGCCAGATCGCCACGCCTTCCTCGGAGAGGCGCTTGAGTGCGTCTGTCATGGAAATTCCATCTCCTACGTGTCGTGTATAAGCGTCAGCGCTGAGCTGCGGCGATCGATTCCCGCGCGGCGGCAGCCACGTTCTCGGGAGTGAAGCCGAACTCGCGGAAAAGGACCTTGCCGTCGGCCGAAGCACCGAAGTGCTCCAGGGAAACGATGCGGCCGGCGTCCCCCACGTACTTGTGCCACGTGAGACCGATACCGGCCTCCACCGCGACACGGGCCCGGACGGACGGCGGCAGGACGCTGTCCCGGTACCCCTGGTCCTGCTGCTCGAACCACTCGACCGACGGCATGGACACCACACGCGTGGGCACGCCGGCGCCCTGGAGCTGCTCACGGGCCTCGACGGCGACGTGCACCTCCGAGCCGGTGGCGATCAGGATGACCTCGGGCTCGCCGCCGTCGGCCTCGAACAGGACGTAACCACCCTTGGCCGCATCCTCGTTGGGTTCGTACGTCGGAACGCCCTGACGGGTCAGCGCCAGACCGTGCGGCTGCCCCTTGCCGAACTCCTTCGTCCAGCGAGCCAGGATCTCGCGCCAGGCGATGGCGGTCTCGTTGGCGTCGGCCGGACGCACGAGGTTCAGGCCCGGGATCGCGCGCAGCGCGGCCAGGTGCTCGACCGGCTGGTGCGTCGGCCCGTCCTCGCCGAGGCCGATGGAGTCGTGCGTCCACACGTACGTCACCGGAAGGTGCATCAGCGCCGACAGCCGCACCGCGTTGCGCATGTAGTCGGAGAACACCAGGAAGGTGCCGCCGTAGATGCGGGTGTTGCCGTGCAGCGCGATGCCGTTCATCTCCGCGGCCATCGCGTGCTCGCGGATACCGAAGTGGATCGTGCGGCCGTACGGGTCCGCCTCCGGCAGCGGGTTGTCCGCCGGGAGGAAGGAGCTGGTCTTGTCGATCGTGGTGTTGTTGGAGCCGGCCAGGTCGGCCGAGCCGCCCCACAGCTCCGGGATGACCCCGCCGAGGGCCTGCAGCACCTTGCCGGAGGCGGCACGCGTGGCCACGCCCTTGCCGACCTCGAAGACCGGGATCTTCTCCTCCCAGCCGGTGGGCAGCTCACCCTTGGCGATGCGGTCGTACTCCGCGGCGCGCTCGGGGTTGTTGTCCCGCCACTGCTGGTAGGCCTTCTCCCACACCGCGCGGGCCGCCTGGCCCCGCTCCAGTGCCTTGCGGGTGTGCGTGATGACCTCGTCGGAGACCTCGAAGGACTGCTCCGGGTCGAAGCCCAGGACCCGCTTGGTCGCCGCGACCTCGTCGTCGCCGAGCGCCGAGCCGTGCGCGGCCTCGGTGTTCTGCGCGTTCGGGGCCGGCCAGGCGATGATCGAGCGCATCGCGATGAACGACGGCCGGTCCGTGACGGCCTTGGCCTTCTGGATCGCCTCGAAGATCGCGGCCGGGTCCAGGTCGCCGTCGGGCTTCGGCTCCACACGCTGCACGTGCCAGCCGTAGGCCTCGTACCGCTTCACCGTGTCCTCGGAGACGGCCGTCTCGGTGTCGCCCTCGATCGAGATGTGGTTGTCGTCCCACAGCAGGATCAGGTTGCCGAGCTTCTGGTGGCCCGCGAGGGACGAGGCCTCGGAGGAGATGCCCTCCTGGAGGCAGCCGTCACCGGCGATGCAGTAGATGAAGTGGTCGAACGGCGACTCGCCCTCGGCGGCCTCCGGGTCGAACAGGCCGCGCTCGTAGCGGGCGGCCATCGCCATGCCCACCGCGTTGGCGACACCCTGGCCGAGCGGCCCGGTCGTCGTCTCCACACCGGTCGTGTGCCCGTACTCGGGGTGGCCGGGGGTCTTCGAGCCCCAGGTGCGGAAGGACTTCAGGTCGTCCAGCTCCAGGCCGAAGCCGGCCAGGTACAGCTGGGTGTAGAGGGTCAGGGACGAGTGGCCGGCGGACAGCACGAAGCGGTCCCGCCCGACCCAGTCGGCGTCCGCCGGGTCGTGCCGCATCACCTTCTGGAAGAGGGTGTAGGCGGCAGGCGCCAGGCTCATCGCCGTACCCGGATGGCCGTTACCGACCTTCTGTACGGCATCGGCGGCCAGGACACGCGCGGTGTCGACGGACCGCTGGTCCAACTCGGTCCACTCGAGGTCTGTGGTGGTCGGCTTGGTGCTCACCCTGGGTCAGGGCTCCTCTCCACATGTCGGATGCCGGTGTATCGGGGCGCCCACCGGCCGCAGTCGAGCCTACCCCCGTGGGACGTGCGTTTTTTCGAGTCACTCCAGAGTGCCGGGACGGATCCCGATCCGCCTCCTGACTGGGCCGTACCGCATTCGACAGGTGAATACGGAGCCGCTCATCCGGGTGCTCAATCGAGCTTCGACGCGCCCTTCGGAAGGTGTCCGCCAACACGACCCGACCCCCGCGAATGTCCGAGTCTGGGCAACGTCTAAAGTGGCGTGGTACGCGCGAGCCTTTACCGGGACTTCACAGCGGTGAGGCTTGCTGGGATGTCTCTGTAGGGGTGTGCGTGACGGCCGTTGAATCCCGTCCAGCGGGGATGACCGGGACGGACCAGAGCCCGGCCCACCGGCCGCTCGGGGCCCGTGTCATGGCATTCGTGGCTCTCACCAAGCCGCGGATCATCGAACTGCTGCTGATCACGACGGTACCGGTGATGTTCCTGGCGCAGCAGGGCGTGCCCGACCTGACGCTGGTGCTGCTGACGTGCGTCGGCGGCTACCTGTCCGCGGGCGGCGCCAACGCGCTCAACATGTACATCGACCGCGACATCGACGCGCTGATGGACCGCACCTCGCAGCGCCCGCTGGTCACCGGCATGGTCAGCCCGCGCGAGTGCCTGGCCTTCGGCATCACCCTGGCCATCACGTCCACCCTGCTCTTCGGCCTCACGGTGAACTGGCTGAGCGCCTGGCTCGCCCTCGGCGCGCTCCTCTTCTACGTGGTCGTCTACACGATGATCCTCAAGCGCCGTACCTCGCAGAACATCGTGTGGGGCGGCATCGCCGGCTGCCTGCCGGTGCTGATCGGCTGGTCCTCGGTCACGAACTCGATGTCGTGGGCGCCGGTCATCCTCTTCATGGTCATGTTCTTCTGGACGCCGCCGCACTACTGGCCGCTGTCCATGAAGGTCAAGGAGGACTACGCGCGCGTGGGTGTGCCCATGCTGCCGGTGGTCGCCTCCAACAAGGTGGTCGCCAAGCAGATCGTGATCTACAGCTGGGTCATGGTCGCCGTCTCGCTCCTGCTGACCCCGCTCGGCTACACCGGCTGGTTCTACACCTCGGTCGCGCTGCTGGCGGGCGGCTTCTGGCTCTGGGAGGCGCACGGCCTGCAGAACCGCGCGAAAGCGGAGGTGACGGGCGCGAAGTTGAAGGAGATGCGCCTGTTCCACTGGTCGATCACCTACGTCTCGCTGCTGTTCGTGGCGGTCGCGGTCGACCCGTTCCTGAGCTGACGCACTGACGTACGTCACAGGCCCCTGCCCTCGCCAGTCGATCTACTCGTGAGTAGCATCCTGGCCATGGCAGACACGCAGCAGGTTGACCCGAAGGCCGAGCGCAAGGTGGCCCGGCTGGCCAAGCAGATCTCCTCCTTCTCCAAGGCCCACGGCGGCGCCGAGGGCCAGGTCGCCTACATCGGCGAGCGCGGCGCCCGCATCGTCCTGGTCGGCGAGGACGGCAACTGGGGCGACCTGGTCGCTCCCTCCCACGAGATCGCCGTGCAGGCCGTGGAGAAGTCGGGCATCACGACCCACGAGGCCTTCGACGGCGAATTCGCGGCGAAGGTGAAGACGGGCCGCTACGAGTGGAGCCGGATGGCCGGGATCCAGGTAGGCGGCCCCAAGAACGACTGACCCGTTCTTTTGGGGACGCGGGGAACTGCGCGATCAGCCACGGGCGGCCCGTGGCCGCCAGAACACCCGCACCCTCCATGGGGACCGCGACCTCGAACCCGGTTCACCCGTTAGGACCCTTGAGAGCAACAGGGTCCGACCGGGAGGCCCGGATGATCGAAACGCCGTCACTGGTGGACCAGTACTGTCACGGAGTGCTCCGCACCGAGCTGGGCCTCGGCACCTTCGAGGCCCACCTCAGCCGCACCGAGGGCCCACCCGCCCCCGGCACCACTCTCTTCGACACCCAGACCGGCTTCGCCGTGCGGCGCTGGTGCCCGCCCCTGCTCGGCCTGGAACCGCACTGCACGCCCGCCCGCTACCTGGGCCGACGCCGGGAACTGGGCGTCCTGGAGTCCGGCCGCCGGCTCCTGCGCGGCAGCGGCATCACCACGTACCTGGTCGACACCGGCCTCCCCGGCGATCTGACGGAACCCGGCGAGCTGGCCTCCGCCGGAGCCGCCGAGGCCCGCGAGATCGTGCGTCTGGAACTCCTCGCGGAGCAGGTCGCCGACACCTCCGGGACCGTCGAGTCCTTCCTCGCCAACCTCGCCGAGTCGGTGCACGCGGCCGCCGCCGGCGCCGTCGCCTTCACCTCGGTCGCGGGCGTACGGCACGGCCTCGCGCTCGCGCCGGAGCCGCCCGGGCCGGGGGAGGTGCGCGGGGCGGCCGGCCGCTGGCTCGCCGGGCGCGGGGTCGGCGGGGAGCTGAGCGACCCGGTGCTGCTGCGGCATCTGCTGTGGAGCGCCGTCGCCTCCGGCCTGCCGCTCCAACTGCACGCGGGGCTGGGCGCGCCGGGGCTGCGGATCGACCGCACGGACCCGGTGCTGCTGACGGACTTCGTGCGGGCCACGGCCGGCCTGGGCACGGACCTCGTGCTGCTGCACGGCTACCCGTACCACCGGCACGCCGCCCATCTCGCCGGTGTCTTCCCGCACCTCCACGTCGACTGCGGCGCCGCCCTGGCCCGCACGGGCGCCCGGGCCGCGACCGTCCTCGCGGAGACCCTGGAGCTGGCCCCGTTCGGCAAGATCCTCTTCTCCACCGGGGCTCAGGGCCTGCCCGAACTGCACGTGGTGGGCGCCCGCCTGTTCCGTGAGGCCCTCGGCTGCGTGCTCGGCACCTGGGTGGCCGAGGGCGCCTGGTCACTCGCCGACGCACAGCGGGTGGCGGGCATGCTGGCGTCGGGGAACGCGCGGCGGGTGTACGGGCTCGACTAGTAGGCGTCGCCACGGGGCGGGCGGGATTTCGCGGCCTCGGTCAGGGGCGGCACCAAGCCCTGGTCAGAGTCGGCACCAAGGCCTTGGTCATGGTCGGCCAAGGCCTCGGTCACGGTGGGCCCTACGCCTTGGTCAGGGACGCCTCGGCCGCGGGTCCGGGCACGTCGGCCGTGAGCTCGGGCCGCTCCCGGAGCGACAGCACCACCCGCAGCACCCAGATCCACATCACGGCCGAGCCGAGCATGTGCAGGCCGACCAGCACCTCGGGCAGGTCCGTGAAGTACTGGACGTAGCCGATGACGCCCTGCGCGAGCAGGATCAGGAACAGCTCGCGGGTGCGGTTCAGCGGGTTCCTGGGCGCGTCGACCGCCTTGAGGACGAACCACAGGGCGAACGTCAGCGTCACCACGATCCACGCCAGCACGGCGTGCAGCTTGCTCACCGTCTCCCAGTCGACCGGCATCCGCTCGACCTCGCTGGAGTCGCCCGCGTGCGGGCCCGCGCCGGTGACGACGGTGCCGACCAGGATGAGCAGGACGGCCGCCGCGACCAGGAACCACACCAGCTGCTGCACGGCCTTGCCGACCAGCGGGCGCGGCGCCGCGTCGCCCTCCCGGGTGCGCTGCCACATCACCGCGGCCACCGCGATGAGCGCGGACGTCGCCACGAAGTGCGCCGCGACCGTGTACGGGTTGAGGCCGACCAGCACCACGATGCCGCCGAGGATCGCGTTGCTCATCACGATCCAGAACTGCGCCCAGCCCAGCCGGACCGGGCCGCGCCGGTACGGCTTCTGCGAGCGCGCGGCGATGATCGCCCAGCCGACCGCGGCGCACAGCACGTACGTCAGCATGCGGTTGCCGAACTCGATGGCGCCGTGGAAGCCCATCTCGCTGGTGGCGGTGAGCGAGTCGTCGGTGCACTTGGGCCAGGTCGGGCAGCCCAGGCCCGAGCCGGTCAGCCGCACCGCGCCACCGGTGACGACGATGATCACCGACATCAGCAGCGCGGTGAGGGCCGCGCGCCGGACCGTCCGGGGTTCCGGGGTCCAGCGCTCGGCGATGAAGGCGAGCGGGTTGCGCAGGGCGGCCTTGGCGTCGGCGCGGGTCACGTTTGGCACGCGAACCATCGTAAGCCGCCGCTTGTGCACGCTTTCACGAGGGTCCGTCACAGGACACCTGCCCTACTCCCAGCGGAAGAACTTCCCGGCCGCCGCCAGCCCCACGACCGCCCACACGGCCAGGATCCCGAGGTCGCCCCAGGGCATCCCGGCGCCATGCCGGAGCACGTCCCGCAGCCCGTCGGACAGGGCCGCGATCGGCAGCAGGCCCAGCACGTCCTGCGCGCCGGCGGGGAACTTGTCCAGCGGCACGATGACCCCGCCGCCGACGAGCAGCAGCAGGAACACCAGGTTGGCCGCGGCCAGCGTCGCCTCGGCCTTCAGCGTCCCTGCCATCAGCAGGCCCAGGCCCGAGAAGGCCGCCGTGCCGAGGACCAGGAGCAGCAGGACCGCGACCGGGTTGCCCTGCGGCGACCAGCCGAGGGCGAAGGCGATCACCGTCAGCAGGATCACCTGGAGGATCTCGGTGACCAGGACGGACAGCGTCTTCGCCGTCATCAGGCCCCAGCGGGGCAGGGGCGAGGACGCGAGCCGCTTCAGCACGCCGTAGCGGCGCTCGAAGCCGGTGGCGATGGCCTGGCCGGTGAACGCCGTCGACATCACCGCGAGCGCGAGGATGCCGGGCGCGAGGAAGTCGACCGCCTCGCCGGCGCCGGTGTCGACGATGTCCACGGTGCTGAAGAGCACCAGGAGCAGGGTCGGGATGACGACGGTCAGCAGCAGCTGCTCGCCGTTGCGCAGCAGCATCTTCGTCTCGAGCGCGGCCTGGGACGCGATCATGCGGGAGAGCGGGGCCGCGCCGGGCCTCGGCGTGTACATCCCGGTGCCGGTGGCGGTCATGAGCGCAGCTCCTTGCCGGTGAGCTCCAGGAAGACGTCCTCAAGGGTGTGGCGCTCCACCGAGATCCTCTCCGGCATCACGCCGTGCTGGGCGCACCAGGAGGTGACCGTGGCGAGCAGTTGCGGGTCGATCTTGCCGACGACCCGGTAGGAACCCGGCGTCAGCTCGGCGGCCGAGCAGTCGGCGGGCAGGGCCTTCAGCAGCGAGCCCACGTCGAGGCCGGGCCGGCCCGTGAAGCGGAGCGTGTTCTCGGCGCCGCCCCGGCACAGCTCCTCCGGGGAACCGTGGGCGATGACCCGGCCGGCGTCGATGATCGCCACGTCGTCGGCGAGCTGCTCGGCCTCGTCCATGGAGTGGGTGGTGAGGATCACCGAGACGCCGTCCGCGCGCAGGTCCCGGACGAGGTCCCAGGTGGCGTGGCGGGCCTGGGGGTCGAGCCCGGCGGTGGGCTCGTCGAGGAAGACCAGTTCCGGTCGCCCGACCACGGCCATGGCCAGGGCGAGCCGCTGCTGCTGCCCGCCGGACAGCCGCCGGTACGTCGTACGGCCGCAGGAGCCGAGACCCAGCCGCTCGATCAGCGCGTCCACGTCCAGCGGGTGCGCGTGCAGCCTGGCGACGTGGCGGAGCATCTCGTCGGCCCGGGAGCCCGAGTAGACGCCGCCGGACTGGAGCATCACGCCGATGCGGGGCCGCAGGTCGGCGGACTGTCTCACCGGGTCGAGGCCCAGGACGCGCACCGTGCCGGAATCCGGCTTCCGGTACCCCTCGCAGGTCTCGACCGTGGTCGTCTTGCCCGCCCCGTTGGGACCGAGCACGGCGGTCACACCCGCCCGGGCCACCAGGTCGAGCCCGTCCACCGCGGTCTTCGTGCCGTACCGCTTCACCAGGGCCTGGACCTGGACCACGGGCTCACTTCGCATGGGTCCAGAGTCTAGGTAGGCGCGCGGGGGCCCGGACCGGGGGGTGCGGCTACTCCTCCTCGCGCGGCCGGTGCACCGCGAGCCACCGTCCGGCGTAGTCCACCGCGTCCTTCACCGGGAACAGCCGCGCCTCGGCGGCCCCGACCTTGCCGCGTACGACGGGACGGTCCCGTTTGAAGTCGTAGCCCAGCTCGTCGAAACGGTCCGAGCTGATCGACACCTCGGTCACGGTCTCCCAGCCTTCCGGGCCCGGGCGGCCCACCGCGACGATCGGGGACGGGATCCGGTACTCGGCCAGGTGGAAGCTCGTGCAGGAGGCGTAGCCGGCGCCGAGCAGCAGCACCCGGGCGCCCATCGCCTCCAGTTTCGCCAGCGGGCTGCGCTCGCCGAGCCGGCAGTCGGGCGCGTGCCCGTCGAGCACCTGAGCCGCGCGCGGGCCGAGCGCCGCGAACGAGGTCTGTGGGTGCGCGCTGCGCAGGGCGCCGGGCCAGGTCCGCACCGTCTCCGGGACGACGCCGACCCCTCGGGAGGGCGTGGTGCGCGGGTCGTAGGCGGGCATCGTGGCGCGAATGGCCGCCCACCATTCCGGGGGCACGGGCGGGTTGCTCCACAGGGCCGGGTCGGACAGGTCGCCGGTCTGGGTGGGGACCACGAGCGTGCCCTCGGGGCCGAGCGCGTCGAGCAGTCCCTGCTCCACCGCCACGGCTCCGCCGTTGACCCAGCCGAGGACGCTGAGGGAGGAGTGCACGAGGAGGGTCTCGCCGGGGCTCACCCCGAGTTCGCCGAGCTGCGTCCGGAGCGTCTCGCGGGTGACAAGAGGGCCGGTCGGAGGGGGTGTGGGCATGGTTCCGGAGTGTCCCCGATGCGGCTGCCCCATGCCACCGGTTTGATCGATCAGAGATCGTTTCCGCAGGTCAGATTAGGTTCACCTAAGTGACGCAGGGCACCGTGGTGCGCGGCACACGTGGCTTGCCCGGTCCGGAGGAATTACGCAACAATGGCGTTGTGAAAAACGTCGGCGAGGCACCTCACGAGGAGCTGGCGACCGGGGAGCGGTCCACCCGCAACCGGGTCGCGCGGTCCGTCCTGGACCACGGCCCCTCGACCGTCGCCGAGCTCGCCGAGCGGCTGGGCCTCACCCAGGCGGCCGTGCGCCGGCATCTCGACGCCCTCACGGGCGACGGTGTCGTGGAGGCGCGCGAGCAGCGGGTGTACGGCGCGCGGACCCGCGGCCGGCCGGCCAAGGTGTTCGCCCTGACGGACTACGGCCGGGACGCCTTCGACCAGTCGTACGACGCGCTCGCGGCGGACGCCCTGCGCTGGATCGCCGACCGCGAGGGAGGCGACGAGGCGATCGCCGCCTTCGCCCGCGCCAGGATCGCCGCACAGGCGGGCACCTACCGCCGCGCGGTCGAGGGCGTCCCGCCCGAGAAGCGGGCCGAAGCGCTGGCCAAGGCTCTGAGTGCCGACGGGTACGCTGCTACGGCGCGCAGTGCGCCTCACCCGCAGAAGGGTGAGCAGCTCTGCCAGCACCACTGCCCGGTCGCCCACGTCGCCGAGCAGTTCCCGCAATTGTGCGAGGCGGAGACGGAATTCTTCGCCGAGCTGCTCGGTACGCACGTACAGCGGCTCGCCACCATCGCGCACGGCGACGGCGTCTGCACGACGTTCATCCCCAAGATTTCCCACAACGCATCTGCAAGCACGGCCGGGAGGAACCCCGCATGACTCTCCCCACGGAGACTGCCCACCCCGAGCTGGAGGGCCTGGGCAAGTACGAGTACGGCTGGGCCGACTCCGACACGGCCGGCGCCTCTGCCAAGCGCGGCATCGACGAGGACGTCGTCCGGGACATCTCCGCCAAGAAGAGCGAGCCGGAGTGGATGACCAAGCTCCGCCTCAAGGGCCTGCGCCTGTTCGAGAAGAAGCCCATGCCGAACTGGGGCTCCGACCTCAGCGGCATCGACTTCGACAACATCAAGTACTTCGTGCGTTCCACGGAGAAGCAGGCGGAGTCCTGGGAGGACCTGCCCGAGGACATCAAGAACACGTACGACAAGCTCGGCATCCCCGAGGCGGAGAAGCAGCGCCTCGTCGCCGGTGTCGCCGCTCAGTACGAGTCGGAGGTCGTCTACCACCAGATCCGTGAGGACCTGGAGGAGCAGGGCGTCATCTTCCTCGACACCGACACCGCGCTGAAGGAGCACCCGGAGCTCTTCAAGGAGTACTTCGGGACGGTCATCCCCGTCGGCGACAACAAGTTCGCGTCGCTGAACTCCGCCGTGTGGTCGGGCGGCTCCTTCATCTACGTGCCGCCGGGCGTCCACGTGGAGATCCCGCTGCAGGCCTACTTCCGTATCAACACGGAGAACATGGGCCAGTTCGAGCGGACCCTGATCATCGTCGACGAGGGTGCCTACGTGCACTACGTCGAGGGCTGCACCGCCCCGATCTACAAGTCGGACTCGCTGCACTCCGCGGTCGTCGAGATCATCGTCAAGAAGAACGCCCGCTGCCGCTACACGACCATCCAGAACTGGTCGAACAACGTCTACAACCTGGTCACCAAGCGCGCCGTCGCCTACGAGGGCGCGACCATGGAGTGGGTCGACGGCAACATCGGCTCCAAGGTGACGATGAAGTACCCGGCCGTCTACCTGATGGGCGAGCACGCCAAGGGCGAGACCCTGTCCATCGCCTTCGCCGGCGAGGGCCAGCACCAGGACGCGGGCGCCAAGATGGTCCACATGGCGCCGAACACGTCGTCCAACATCGTCTCGAAGTCCGTCGCGCGCGGCGGCGGCCGCACCTCCTACCGCGGTCTGATCGAGATCGGCGAGGGCGCCCCGGGCTCCAAGTCGAACGTGCTGTGCGACGCGCTGCTCGTCGACACCATCTCCCGTTCGGACACCTACCCCTACGTGGACGTCCGCGAGGACGACGTGTCCATGGGCCACGAGGCGACCGTCTCCAAGGTCTCCGAGGACCAGCTCTTCTACCTGATGAGCCGCGGCATGACCGAGTTCGAGGCCATGGCGATGATCGTGCGCGGCTTCGTCGAGCCCATCGCCAAGGAGCTCCCCATGGAGTACGCGCTGGAGCTCAACCGGCTGATCGAGCTGCAGATGGAGGGCGCGGTCGGCTGACCCGCCCCCTCGACAGCAGACGTCCCCCTCAGGAAAGAGAGCACTACGACAGCCATGGCTGAGGCCCAGAACATCCCCGTGGGATCCACCACCGCGGGCTCGATCGCGGTCGCCGCGGAGTCGACCGTCGCCACGCGCATGAGCGCGCCCCCCTCCTTCGACGTGGCGGACTTCCCCGTCCCCCACGGCCGTGAGGAGGAGTGGCGGTTCACCCCGCTGGAGCGCCTGCGCGGCCTGCACGACGGCACCGCCGTCGCGAACGGCAACGGTGTGAAGGTCGACGTCCAGGCCCCCGAGGGCGTCACCGTCGAGGCCGTCGGCCGCGACGACGCGCGACTCGGCAAGGCCGGCACCCCGGTCGACCGCGTCGCCGCCCAGGCCTACTCGGCGTTCGAGAAGGCCGGAGTCGTGAGCGTCCCCAAGGAGACCGTCCTCACCGAGCCCATCCGCATCTCGGTGCACGGCGAGGGCGGCACCGCCTTCGGCCACCAGGTGATCGAACTGGGCGCGTTCGCCGAGGCCGTCGTGGTCATCGACCACACCGGCGACGCGGTGCTCGCCGCGAACGTCGAATACCTCCTGGGCGACGGCGCCAAGCTCACCGTCGTCTCCGTCCAGGACTGGGACGGCAAGGCCGTCCACGTCGCGCAGCACAACGCGCTCGTGGGCCGCGACGCCTCCTTCAAGTCGGTCGTCGTCACCTTCGGCGGCGACGTCGTCCGACTGCACCCGCGCGTGCAGTACGCCGGTCCCGGCGGCGAGGCCGAGCTGTTCGGCCTGTACTTCACCGACCAGGGCCAGCACCAGGAGCACCGCCTCCTGGTCGACCACAACGTCCCGCACTGCAAGTCCAACGTCGTCTACAAGGGCGCGCTCCAGGGCGAGGACGCGCACGCGGTGTGGATCGGCGACGTGCTCATCGAGGCCAAGGCCGAGGGCACGGACACGTACGAGATGAACCGCAACCTGGTCCTCACGGACGGGGCGCGCGTGGACTCCGTACCGAACCTCGAGATCGAGACCGGCGAGATCGTCGGCGCCGGCCACGCCTCGGCGACCGGCCGCTTCGACGACGAGCAGCTCTTCTACCTCATGGCCCGCGGCATCCAGGAGCAGGACGCCCGCCGGCTGGTGGTCCGCGGCTTCTTCGCCGAGCTGGTCCAGCAGATCGGCCTCCCCGACATCGAGGAGCGCCTGATCGCCAAGATCGAGGAGGAGCTGGAGGCGGCGGTCGCATGACCTTCGTACGCGCCTGTGGACTGAGCGAGCTGGAGGAGGACACCCCGAAACGGGTGGAACTCGACGGCACGCCCCTGTCCATCGTGCAGACCGAGGGCGAGGTGTTCGCGATCCACGACATCTGCTCGCACGCCAACGTCTCCCTGTCGGAGGGCGAGGTCGACGACTGTCACATCGAGTGCTGGCTGCACGGCTCGCGCTTCGACCTCCGTTCCGGCAAGCCCGACGCCCTTCCGGCGACGCGCCCCGTCCCCGTTTACCCCGTACAGATCGATGGGGACGACGTGCTCGTCTCCCTCACCCAGGAGTCCTGAGGCATCCATGGCAACGCTTGAAATCCGAGACCTGCACGTCACCGTCGAGGCCGACAACGCCACGAAGGAGATCCTCAAGGGCGTCGACCTCACCGTGAAGCAGGGCGAGACGCACGCCATCATGGGCCCCAACGGCTCCGGCAAGTCGACTCTCGCCTACTCCCTCGCGGGTCACCCGAAGTACACGATCACCAGCGGCACCGTCACCCTCGACGGCGAGGACGTCCTGGAGATGTCCGTCGACGAGCGTGCCCGCGCCGGCCTGTTCCTCGCGATGCAGTACCCGGTCGAGGTCCCGGGTGTCTCCGTGTCGAACTTCCTGCGCACCTCCGCCACCGCCGTCCGCGGCGAGGCCCCCAAGCTGCGCACCTGGGTCAAGGAGGTCAAGGAGGCCATGGAGCGCCTCAACATGGACCCCGCCTTCGCCGAGCGCAACGTCAACGAGGGCTTCTCCGGCGGTGAGAAGAAGCGCCACGAGATCCTCCAGCTGGAGCTCCTCAAGCCGAAGATGGCGATCCTCGACGAGACCGACTCCGGTCTGGACGTCGACGCCCTGCGCGTCGTGTCGGAGGGCGTGAACCGCGTCCGCGAGACGGGCGAGGTCGGCACGCTGCTGATCACGCACTACACGCGCATCCTCCGCTACATCAAGCCCGACCACGTGCACGTGTTCTCCGGCGGCCGGATCGTCGAGTCCGGCGGCGCCGAGCTCGCCGACAAGCTGGAGAACGAGGGCTACGAGGCCTACGCGAAGCACGACGGAGTCGACACGAAGGGTGGCGCATCCGCGTGACATTGCTGCCGGGCCTCCTCGACACAGAGGCGATCCGCAAGGACTTCCCCATCCTGGACCGTCAGGTCCACGAAGGCCGGAAGCTCGTGTACCTGGACAACGCGGCGACCAGCCAGAAGCCGCGCCAGGTGCTGGACGCTTTGAGCGAGTACTACGAGCGCTACAACGCCAACGTCCACCGCGGTGTGCATGTGCTCGCCGAGGAGGCCACGGCGCTGTACGAAGGTGCGCGCGACAAGGTCGCGGAGTTCATCAACGCGCCGAGCCGTGACGAGGTGATCTTCACCAAGAACGCCTCGGAGTCGCTCAACCTCGTGGCGAACATGCTGGGCTGGGCCGACGAGCCCTACCGCGTGGACTCCGAGACCGAGATCGTCATCACGGAGATGGAGCACCACTCCAACATCGTGCCGTGGCAGCTGCTCGCGCAGCGCACGGGCGCGAAGCTGAAGTGGTTCGGCCTGACCGACGACGGCCGTCTCGACCTGTCGAACATCGACCAGGTCATCACGGAGAAGACGAAGATCGTGTCCTTCGTGCTGGTCTCCAACATCCTCGGCACGCAGAACCCGGTCGAGGCGATCGTGCGCCGCGCCCAGGAGGTCGGTGCGCTGGTGTGCATCGACGCCTCCCAGGCCGCGCCGCACATGCCGCTGGACGTACAGGCCCTGCAGGCCGACTTCGTGGCCTTCACCGGCCACAAGATGTGCGGCCCGACCGGCATCGGTGTCCTCTGGGGCCGCCAGGAGCTGCTGGAGGACCTGCCTCCCTTCCTCGGCGGCGGCGAGATGATCGAGACGGTGTCCATGCACTCCTCGACCTACGCCCCGGCGCCCCACAAGTTCGAGGCGGGCACGCCCCCGATCGCCCAGGCGGTCGGTCTCGGCGCGGCGATCGACTACCTCAACTCGATCGGCATGGACAAGATCCTCGCCCACGAGCACGCCCTCACCGAGTACGCGGTGAAGCGGTTCGCGGAGGTCCCCGACCTGCGCATCATCGGCCCGACCACGGCAGAGGACCGCGGCGCGGCGATCAGCTTCACCCTCGGGGACATCCACCCGCACGACGTGGGCCAGGTCCTCGACGAGCAGGGCATCGCGGTCCGGGTCGGCCACCACTGCGCACGGCCGGTCTGCCTGCGGTACGGAATTCCTGCGACCACGCGAGCGTCGTTCTATCTGTACTCCACGCCGGCCGAGATCGACGCACTGGTCGACGGCTTGGAGCACGTACGGAACTTCTTCGGCTGAGGGGCGTGCTGAACGGTGAAACTGGACTCCATGTACCAGGAAGTCATCCTGGACCACTACAAGAACCCGCACGGGCGGGGCTTGCGGGATGGCGACGCCGAGGTGCACCACGTCAACCCGACGTGCGGTGACGAGATCACGCTGCGCGTGAAGTACGACGGCACCACGATCGAGGACGTCTCGTACGAGGGCCAGGGCTGTTCGATCAGCCAGGCGAGCGCGTCCGTACTGAACGACCTCCTCGTCGGCAAGGACCTCTCCGACGCGCGGCAGATCCAGGAGACCTTCCTGGAGCTGATGCAGTCCAAGGGGAAGCTCGAACCCGACGACGCGATGGAGGAGATCCTGGAGGACGCGGTCGCGTTCGCCGGGGTGTCCAAGTACCCGGCCCGGGTGAAGTGCGCCCTGCTGAGCTGGATGGCCTGGAAGGACGCGACGGCCCAGGTACTGGGCGGAGCCGACGCCGAGAAGGAGACGACGGCATGAGCGAGACCGTTGAGATGAAGCCGGCCTCGGAGGAAGAGGTCCGTGAGGCGCTGTACGACGTGGTCGACCCCGAGCTGGGCATCGACGTCGTCAACCTCGGCCTGATCTACGGCATTCACATCGACGACGCGAACATCGCGACGCTCGACATGACCCTGACGTCGGCGGCCTGCCCGCTGACGGACGTCATCGAGGACCAGGCGAAGTCCGCCACGGACGGCCTCGTGAGCGAGCTGCGGATCAACTGGGTCTGGATGCCCCCGTGGGGCCCCGACAAGATCACGGACGACGGGCGCGAGCAGCTGCGGGCTCTCGGCTTCAACGTCTGAGATCCACCGACGCACGTGAGGGCGGCACCCGGACCTGGTGCCGCCCTCACGCATGTGCTCAGTCCAGCCCGGACACGATCTGGAAGGACGCGTCCGCGTAGAACTGGTGACCGTTGTCGAAGGGGTCCAGGCGGAGCTGGAAGTTGCGGTGGCGCAGGTAGCGGCCCGGGTAGTTGACCGACTCCAGCGTGAGCGTTCCCGACCGGGACCAGACGCGGGGGCAGAAGGTGGCGTCCTGGCGGAAGAGGGACGAGCCGTCGTCGGTGTTGGCGACCAGGACGAAGCTGCGGTGGCGGAGGTAGCGGCCGTCCGCGGTGGTGAAGGAGTAGCAGGAGGAGTCGGAGAGGCCGGCGACGCGCTGGAAGGTGGCGTCCTCGCGCTGCTCGGGGTCCGATCCGATCTGGTCGAGGCGCACATAGCCGTCGCGCACCCGCCAGTAGCGGTCGGAGAAGTTGACCGAGCGTATGGATATGCCGTGCGTGGACGGGGGCTTCGGCTGCTTCGAGGGGGTCGGGGACGTCTGCGGTGGCTTCGGGACCTTCTTCCCGGGCTTCGGACTCGGGGAGGCGCTCGAAGCGCTGGTGCTGAGGGTGGGGGACGGCTCGGCGCGGTCGGCGCCGGCCTTCTCGGCGCCGCCCTTGGACGGGGTCGCGAAGGAGATCAGGCCTCCCGGTGCCGAACTGCTCAGGGTGGTCGGCTCCGCCGCCCGGTTGTCCTGCTCACCGGACTCCCGGTCCATCACGGCGATGGCCGTGACGCACGCGGTGATCGTGGCCAGAGCCAGCGTGCCCGCGAGCCAGAGCCGTCGCGTGCCCGGTGCCCGGGTGGTGTCCGGGGCCCAGCCGCTCTCCCAGGGGCGGTCCTGCGGCGGCCGGGACTTCTGTTCTGACATGCGCTGTTCCTCCGGCGGGGCGCCCTTGACGGCGGCGCAGTTGTGGTGGCCCGGTGTGTGATCGGTGGACACCGTAGTGGACTGGTGGGGCGCCTGTGACTCATTTGGTGAGAGCGGTTTCTCTCCGATATCCAAGGCGCCGTTGTGTACGGGTGTACACGTAGTGTGTACGCTCGTACATATGGGATATCTGCTGCTGGCCGGGGCCATAGCCGCCGAAGTCGGTGCGACCACCGCCATGAAGTACAGCGACGGCTTCAGCAGGCTCGGACCGTCGCTGCTCACGGTCCTCGGCTACGTCGTCTCCTTCGCGCTGCTCGCGCAGACCCTGAAGACCGTCTCGGTCGGCACGGCCTACGCCATCTGGGCCGGAGTCGGCACCGCCGCCATCGCCACGATCGGGATCGCGTTCATGGGCGAGGGCATGACCGTCGCCAAGGCCGCCGGCATCGCGCTGATCATCGTCGGGGTCGTGGTGCTGAACCTGGGCGGAGCCCACTGATGGCCCGGCGCTACGACCCCGAGCGGCGCCAGCGGATCATCGACGCGGCGATCCGGGTCGTCGGAGCGAAGGGGATCGCCGGGCTGAGCCACCGCAGTGCGGCCGCCGAGGCCGATGTGCCGCTCGGCTCGACGACGTACCACTTCAAGACCCTCGACGAGCTGCTGGTCGCCGCGCTGCGGCAGGCCAACGAGGGCTTCGCCAAGGTGGTCGCCTCGCGCGGCGGCCTGGAGGCCCCGGGCACCGATCTGGCCGCCGAACTCGCCGCGTGGATGGGGGAGTGGCTCGCGGGCGACCGGACGGGGGTGGAGCTGGAGTACGAGCTGTACCTGGCCGCGCTGCGCCGGCCCGCCCTGCGGCCCGTCGCCGCCGAGTGGGCCGAGGGCGTCGCCGAGCTGCTGTCCCGGCACACGGATCCGGTGACCGCGCGGGCGCTGGTGGCGGTCGTCGACGGCATCTGCCTGCAGGTGCTGCTGACGGGGGTGCCGTATGACGAGGAGTACGCGCGGGGGGTGCTCGGGCGGGTGCTCGCGGGGGCGGGCGGGTGAGGGCGGGGTGCGTTCGGGCGTTCCGGGGTGAGCGCCCGTCCGGTGGGGCCGTCCGTGAGCGGGGCGTGCACGGGTCGGGCTGGGGGCGGGGCGTGCACGGGTCGGGCTGGGGCGGGGCGTGCACGGGTCGGGCTGGGGCGGGGCGTGCACGGGTCGGGCTGGGGCGGGGCGTGCACGGGTCGGGCTGGGGCGGGGCGCGCAGGGGTCGGGCTGGGGGCGAGGCGTACCCGGGCGGGGCCCGTACGGTCGGGCGTTCGTGAGTGAGTCGTGCCCCGGAGGCCATGGCCGGGGGGCATCCGCAGGGGGCGCTTCGAGGCGGGACCGGTCCGGCCGGGGCGTCCGCGAGCGGGGCGCCCCCGGATGGATGTCCGTGCTGTTGAGGGGGTCTTCGCCGGGGTGGATACCGCCCGTCCCGTGAGACGCCCCCGCACCGGTTCGCATCCATCGGCGTCCGCCGGTTAGGTTGCCCTCATGACCGACACGACTGCTCCTCGCACCACCGGCGCGGTGGCCGCCGGCCTCGCCACGATCGCCGCCGACGGCACCGTTCTCGACACCTGGTTCCCCGCGCCCGAGCTGGCCGGCCAGCCCGGCCCGTCCGGCACCGAGCGGCTGTCCGCCGAACGTGCCGCGGAGCTGCTCGGCGGTGGCGCGACCGCGGCGATCGGCCCGGACGCCCGCCGGGGCGTCGAGGTGGTCGCGGTCCGCACGGTCATCGCCTCGCTCGACGAGAAGCCGATCGACGCGCACGACGCCTACCTGCGCCTGCACCTGCTCTCCCACCGCCTGGTCAAGCCGCACGGGCAGAGCCTGGACGGCATCTTCGGCTTCCTCGCCAACGTCGCCTGGACCTCGCTCGGCCCGGTCGCCGTCGACGACCTCGAGAAGGTGCGGCTCAACGCCCGCGCCGAGGGCCTGCACCTTCAGGTGACCTCCGTCGACAAGTTCCCGCGCATGACGGACTACGTGGCCCCCAAGGGCGTCCGGATCGCCGACGCCGACCGGGTCCGCCTCGGCGCCCACCTCGCCGAGGGCACCACCGTGATGCACGAGGGCTTCGTCAACTTCAACGCCGGCACGCTCGGCACCTCGATGGTCGAGGGCCGCATCTCCGCCGGTGTCGTGATCGGCGACGGCTCGGACATCGGCGGCGGCGCCTCCACGATGGGCACCCTCTCCGGCGGCGGCAACGTCATCATCTCCATCGGCGAGCGCTGCCTGATCGGCGCCGAGGCGGGCGTGGGCATCGCCCTCGGCGACGAGTGCGTCGTCGAGGCCGGCCTCTATGTCACCGCCGGCACCCGCGTCACCATGCCCGACGGCCAGATCGTCAAGGCCCGCGAGCTGTCCGGAGCCTCCAACATCCTCTTCCGCCGCAACTCGGTCACCGGCACCGTTGAGGCCCGGCCGAACAACGCGGTGTGGGGCGGCCTGAACGAGATCCTCCACAGCCACAACTGACGGCCCCGGGCCTTCCCGTACGGGTGACCCGGCGTGACCTCGCGATGGTTTTGGCAGATGAACGGGTGGACGCAGTGTCCGATCAGACGCCGAACCGACGAGACGAGGACCGGGGTATGAGGAACAAGCGGGGACGGGCCGGGGCGGCCCGGCTGGCCGGGGTGGTCGCGGCGCTGGCGGTGTGTTGGCTCCCCGCGGGAGCCGCGCACGCCGACGAGACCAACACCGGCTCGCACAACGGCCACCGGGTCGGTCTGATCAACGTCAACGTCGGTCAGATCGACGACCCGGCGGAGGACGTGCTGGAGCACACGCTGCTGTTCGGTGACGGGTACGCCTGGAACTGAACGGGCGGAGCAGACAGGCCGGACGGGACGGCCCGTGCCGCAGGGGACTGCGGTGCGGGCCGTCCCGCTTGTGTTCTCCGGACTCCGTTTCCCGTTCTTGTATCCCGTCCTTCTTTCCCGCGTCTTGGGCCGGGGTGGAGGTCGGCGGGGGCGCGCACAACCCCGGCGCGTTCCTCAACTCCCGCCGGGACTTCGCGTTCACCCGCGACGGGCGTCTCGCCTGGTCCGCAATGCCCACCGAACCCGGCGAGAAGTTCTACGACTTCACCGGCAGGGAAGTGGCCCCGCCCGCGCTGGAACGGTACCGGGACTGGACCGTGGACGCGGGGGTGTCGCCCGACGGGCGGCTCAGTTCGCGGGGCGGAAGTGGAAGACGTCGTCCTTCGTCCTCGACGCCCGCACCGGGAAGCAGCGGGAGGTGCGCGGGCAGCAACTGCTCGCCTGGGCCGACGGGCACTCGCTCGTCGCCTGGGACATCGGCCGGGACGGGAACGAGTTCCACCAGCGGCTGGTCCTGGTGACCATCGGTGATGAGAAGACGATCCCGCTCAGCGACTTCCGGTCGCCCAAGGACAACACCAAGGGGCGGTGGGAGCCGGTCTTCGCGGAGCGGTGATCATCCGTCGGCCAGGTGTGCGTGGAGCGCGAGCAGTTCGTCGGTCGTGCCGCGGTCGGCGGGCCGAAGGGGGCTGCGGACCGGGCCCGCGGGGAGGGCCAGTTCGTCGAGGAGCGCCTTGACCGTGACGGTGCCCGGCAGGCCCGCCGACATGATCGCCTCGATGAGGGGGATCGCCTGCTGCTGCAGGCGGGCCGCCCGGGCCGTGTCGCCCGCGTCGAACGCGTCCAGGACCGCTCGCAGGTGGGTGGGGATCACGTTGGCGACCGTGCTGACGTAGCCCGTGCCGCCGACGGCGTACAGCGCGAGGTTGTGTTCGTCGCAGCCCGCGTAGTAAGCCAGGGCGGTGCGGGCCAGTACCTTCTGGGCGCCCAGGAAGTCCTGGGAGCAGTCCTTGACCGCGACGATCCTGGGGTGGTCGGCGAGGCGGAGGATCGTCTCCGGTTCGATGCGGATGCCGGTGCGGACCGGGATGTCGTAGAGCATGAGCGGGAGTTCGCAGGCGTCCGCGATCTCCCGGAAGTGGGCCTCGATCGCGTCCTGCGGGGGTCTGCTGTAGTACGGCGGCACCACCAGCAGGCCGTCCGCGCCCGCCTTCTCGGCCTCCCGGGCCAGTTCTGTGGTGTGCCGGGTGTCGGGGGTGCCGACGCCGGTGACGACCTGCGCCCGGTCGCCCACCGCCTCCTTCACGGCGGCCACGAGGGCCGACTTCTCGGCGTCCGTGGTGGTGGGGGACTCGCCCGTCGTGCCGGAGAGGACCAGGCCGTCGCAGCCGTTCGCCACGAGGTGGGTGGCGAGGTGCTGGGCGCCGTCGAGGTCCAGGGTTCCGGACGGGGTGAAGGGGGTGATCATGGCGCAGAGGGTGCGGCCGAGGAGGGGTGTGGGTGGCGGTTGTTGCGGTGATGGCGGTGATGGCGGTGTGGTCATGGGGGTAGTCTCGGCCCGAGATATGTGTAGCTCCACTTAATTTTACTACCGAGCGTTGGTAAGCAACGCTTCATGATTGACTCACGGTGCGTGTAGTCGTCTTCGCCGGGGTAGCCGCGGGGCCGTTCGGGTACTCGGGTGGTCCTGACTTCGGGAGGAGGCGGAACCGTGACCGGGACCATCGATCATCGGGCCGTGCACGACGAGCGCCGCTCCGTGGGTGAGCTCGTCGGGCAGGCCACGGAGCAGCTCTCCACGCTCATGCGGCAGGAAGTGGCCCTCGCCAAGGAGGAGCTGGCCGAGAAGGGGCGGCGTGCGGGGCGCGGCGGCGGGCTGCTCGGGGCGGCGGGCGCCGTCGCGTACGCCGGGCTGCTCGTTCTGTCCGGCGCGGGTGTCGCGGCGCTCTCGCTGGTGCTTTCGGTGTGGGCCGCGGCGCTGATCGTGACGGGGGTGCTGTTCGTGATCGCGGCCGTGCTGGCGGCGACCGGGCGGACGCAGCTGCGGCGGGCCACGCCGCCTACGCCCGAGCAGGCTCTCGGGAGTGTCAGGGCGGACGTGGAGGCGATCAAGGAGAGGGTGCATCGATGACGGACGCGACGGGTGGGGCGAAGGGGCCCGATGAGCTGCGGCGGCAGATCGAGCGGACCCGTAGTGAACTGGGCAACACGGTGGAGGAGTTGGCGGGGAAAGTGGACGTGAAGGGCCGTGCGTGGGCGCGGGCGGCTGATCTGCGGGACAAGGCCGGGGCGATGACGGTGCAGTTGCGGAGCAGCGCCGCGCAGGCGGGGCACTCCGTGCACGACAGGGCGACGCATACGGGGCCCCGGCCGGTGCAGACCGTGGTCCAGGCCGGGCTGCGACATCGCAAGCCGGTGCTGGTGGCCGGGGCGGCGGGGGCCGTGGTGGCTGTCGGGGTGTTGCGGTGGAGGCATGCGCACGGGCATCGCTGACGCCGGGTGGGGGTGGGTGTGCGTTTCGCCTGACCTCCGGGTGGGGGTGCGCGTGCGTTTCGCCTGACCTCCGGGTGGGGGTGCGCGTGCGTTTCGCCTTCGCGTGGGGTGTGGGTCGGGGCCGCGCCGGGGGGTGTCCGTCCTCGGAACGGCGCGATGGGGTGCCACACCGACTGACTGTTCGTTGACGCGCCAACCGCTGCGGGCGGACACCCCCCGACACGGCCCCTTCTCGCCGTACGCGGGTGCGGGAGGTCTCAGCTGCGGGCACGCGCTCCCGCCCAGCTGTGGGCACGCGCTGCCGCCCAGCTGCGGGCATGCGTGCCGCTGGGGGCGGCATGGGTGGGCGCAGCGGCACCCCGCTATGCCGGGCTGCGGACCCGCCCCGCCCCAGCTGTTGCGCCGAGTCGTTCGGTCGCCTCTTGACCTCAAGCTTGGTCGAGGTTGGAAGGTGGGGTGTGTTCGTGACCGGCGCTACGACTGGAGTGTTCATGAGCCGTCGAACCGAGCAGCACCCCGGCCTCGCCGACCCCCGCGTCGGTGCTCCCTTCTTCAGCACATGGCGGGTGGGCACCCCCGAGCGGCAGCGGCTGACGGTGGAGGCCGTCGGGCGTACCTGGGAGCGGCGGCCCTGGCCCGCCAGGGATCTGCTGGGGTATCACGTGTACGCGGGGCATGACGGGTCCACCCTGATGCACTACTCGCAGTGGACCGGCGAGCACGCCTACGAGTCGTTCGTGAAGGTCCACCGGCAGGAGCGCGTCGACGAGATCGACACCGCCGTACCGGGCATCGAGCGGGTCGGGCTCGGGCGGTACCGGAGGTACCGGAGCCGGGAGCGCGCCGTGGGAGATGCCAGGGTGCCGGGGCTGATCGTCACCGTGCGGGTCGACTTCGAGGCTGAGGAGCGCCGGGAGGAGTGGGTCGATCTCGTGGTGAAGGCCCTGGGCGACGACCCGGAGGGGCATGCCGGGCTGGTCTCCGCGCACTTCCACGTGAGTACGGATGGCGCGCACGTACTGAACTACGCGGAGTGGGAGAGTGCCGAAGCCTACGACCGGGTGCTGGCCGCCCCGTCGAGCGAGGCGTGGGAGCGGGTGCGCACGTATCCGGGGGTGAAGGGGAGGACCGGCAGCCGGTACCAGCACGCTCTGGGGCTGATTCCGGGTTGAGCATGCGTGGGGCCGGCCGGGAAAGCCCGGCCGGCCCCACGGGGTGTCACGGACGGAAGCGCAGGACCTGCGGGTCGTGGTCGCTGATCTGGTCGTTGAACTCCGCGTTGACGTGCACGCTGTCGTACTCGAAGTCGCAGTCGCGGCGGATCGACGGGCTGACCAGGATCTGGTCGAGCACCTGGCTGTTGCCCTGGTAGACGTACGAGTAACGCTCGCTGCGGGGGAGCGACTTGACCGCCGACCAGAGTTCGCCGCGGCCCTCGAGGAGCTGAGCGGTCTTCGAGAACTCGAAGTCGTTGATGTCGCCCAGCGCGATGACGTCCGCGTTCTTCTGGGTGTCGAGGATGTCCTTGACGAAGGCGTTCACCAGGGTGGCCTGCTGGTGGCGCTGCGTCTCGGAGCTGCGGGACGGCGGCTGGTACTGGGACGTCAGACCCTGGTCGCCGCCCTTGGAGTTGAAGTGGTTGGCGATCACGAAGACCGTGCGGCCGCGGAAGACGAACTCGCCGGCCAGCGGCTTGCGGCTCCTCTTCCAGGCCTCGTCGGCGGGGGCGATGCGGCCGGGGCTGAGAGTGAGGTGCGCCTTGCCGCGGATCTTCGTCACGGCGGTGGCCGTGGTGGCGTCGCCGCCGGGGCGATCCGCGAAGGAGACCCGCTCCGGGTTGAACAGGAAGGCCTGGCGGATGTTGCCGCCCGGCTCGCCGCCGTCGGTGTTGTCCGCCGGGTCGATCGAGCGCCAGTCGTACTTCGGGCCGCCGGCCGCGACGATCGCGTCGATCAGCTTGGTCAGCGTCTGGTCGGCGGCGACCGTGCCGTCGTTCTTCGCGCCGTTGTTGTCCTGGATCTCCTCCAGGGACACGATGTCGGGCGACTTCAGGTTGTGCACGATCGCCGAGGCGTGGGCGGCGAACGTGTCGTCGGTCGGGTCGAGGTTCTCGACGTTGTAGGTGGCGACCGCGAGTTCGGAGGAGCGCTGCTTGCGGGTCGTCTCGCGCTCAAGTCCCGCGCTCTTCAGGGTGCCGAGCTCGCTCGCGACCAGGGTGTAGCCGCCGAACTGGTTGTAGTCCAGGGGGCCCGCGGTGGTGCCGGCGAGGGTGTCGCCCACGTTCGCCTTGGGGAACTCCGCCGTCGCGCCGAGGGACTGGATCTGGAGGCGGCCCGAGTTCTGGTCGTCGTAGGAGCCGTAGACCGTGCCGCCGTGGCGGTTGCGGTTCTCGTGCGGCTTCACCGTCACCCAGAGCTCGGTGTACGGGTCGGTGGCGCCGACGACGCGGGTGTCGGTCACCCGTACGGACATGCCCTCCAGCGCCTCGTAGTAGTCCAGGGCGTACTTCGAGGGCTTCAGCGGGAGCGCGTTGACCGAGCCGTTCGCGGCGGTGTCGCCGGCCGGCGCGTAGGCGGCAGGGACCGAGCGCGAGGTGATCGCCGTGGCGGCCGGGAGCGCGTTGCCGCTGGAGACGACCGTGGTCGTCGGCTTGGTGATCTCCGTCAGCGACTGGTTGCCGGAGGTCGCGCCGCCGGGGACGTACTCCGCGACCGTGCCGGCGACCGTGACGGAGTCACCGACGGCGACCCCCTTCGGGCCCGAGCCGGTGAAGACGAAGACGCCCTCGCTGGTCGCGGGGTCGGCGTCCGGGTTCGGGTCCTGGATCCAGAAGCCGCGGGAGGAGCCGTAGGTCCGGATGCCGGTGACGATTCCGGCCACGTCCGTCACCTGCCGGCCGGCGTACGGGGACATCCGGGTGCTGCCCTGGATGTCGTGGATGCGGACCGACTCCGCGTGCGCGGGGCTGGTGAGGACGATCGTGGATGCCGCGGAACACGCGGCGGCGACGGTGAGCGCGGCGAGACGCGCGGACGACTTGCTCGGCAACGGAATTCCCTCCGGGGACGTGACAGGGCGCCGGGACGAGGGCGGACACGTGTGGAATGGCTGGCTGTCGCTACCTGTGGGGCGGATGCGATGACGCGCGTAGAGGGAGGGGACGGGCGGACCGGGTGGGGCCGGCCCGGTGAACAAGTGTCCGCCGACTTCTACGCGCGTCAATCTCCAGCCTGTTCATGTCACTTGTCAAGGTTTCGGCCATGTACGGCGTCTGACGGGGAGATGAAGTGGGCGGCATGGGTGGAAATCCGTCTAGGCTGAGCGGCTGAGTCGTATGAGGCGCCCTAGGAGAAACAGCCGATGTCAGACAGCTCCCCCCTGCCGCCGGTGCGGCTGCACCCCGAAGCGGAGCTGGCGCGCTACGCCCTGTCCACGCCGTTGCTGTCCCGGGCTGCCCGGCTCGCCCGCTGGGCCGGGCCGGACACCCGTGTCGACGCCGGGGGCGGGCTCGTCGACGAGCAGCTGCCCGCGGCCGTCGAGGCGCTCGGACTGAGCGGGGACGACGCCGCCGCCGACGCGAGCGAGGCGTGGCGGGTGGCCGTGGACGCCGGACTCGTCGAGGTCGTCGACGAGGAGGAAGGCACCGTGACGGCCGGTGAGGACCTGGCCCTGCTCACCGGTGGCTCCCCGCGCGACGTGCTCGCCGTGTGGCTCGCCGCCGTGGAGACCGTGCTCGCCGACGCGAGCGTGCCCGACCTGGACGGGCTCGTGCACGAGGACGGCGAGGTCGACCTTTCCTCCCTCGACTGGGACCCCGAGGCCGAGGCCGAATTCCTCGACGGCGTCCTCGGTAACCTCTATCTGCTGACCGCCGGCGACGACACGCCCGACGGCGCCCCGGTGCCGCTGCCGGCCCTGGCCGCCTCGGTGATCGTGCCCAGCGACATGGGAGAGCCCACCGACGACGTCCTGGAGCAGGTGTCCGACGCCATGATGCGGCTGGACGACCAGTTCCGGATGCTGGAGCCGGTGGGGTTCGTCGCGTACCAGCCGGTCGACGAGGCGCTCATGGCCGACGCCGACGAGGAGCCCGCGGCGCCCGTCGACGACACCGACGTCTCCCGGTACGGCCTGGTCCGGCTCACCCCGCTCGGGCTGTACGGCATGCGCGCACGGCTGATGGAGGCCGGGTTCGAGGCGCCGGCCGTCGGGGACCTCACCGACAAGGGCGCCGACGTGCTGCTGGACGGCACTGCGGAGTTCCCGCCCGGTGCCGCGCAGGCCGAGACCGAGCAGTGGCTCCGGCGGCGGGAGCCGCTCGGCGCGGCGCGGGAGTTGCTCGCCGCGGCCCGGGGCTCCGACGCCGGGGCGCCGCTGCGGCGGCTGCGGTGCCAGCAGGCCCTGTCGCTGGTGGGGTCCACGGCCGAGCCCGCACTGCGGGAGGTGCTCGACGACGCCGAACTGGGCGGGCTCGCGCGGGTGTGGCTGACCGAGAACGGCGCGGTGGATGTGCCCGCGCCGTCCGAGGCGATGGTGTACTGGCTGACCATCGACACGGTGGCCGCTCAGCTCGCCGCGGAAGGGAATTCCGAGGAGCTGCGGGCCTTGGTGCAGGGGCTTGCGCAGCAGCACGGTGGGTTCTTCGAGGCTGTGTGGCGGGTCGATCATCCCGCGACCGCCGATGTGCTGGAGGCCATGGGGCGGTTGCATCCCGACAAGAAGGTGGCGAAGGAAGCGCGGAAGGCGGCGTTCAAGGCTCGGTCGCAGCAGGGGCGCTGACCTCGTATCGCGGGTGCGGGTGTGTTGTGGCTTCTCGCGCAGTTCCCCGCGCCCCCAGGGCGTTGTTCAACTGGTGTTCACGGATGAGCGGGACGGTTTCGCCGAACGAGGTCCGCCACCCTCCACGGCATATCCACCGTCACAGGAGACACCATGTCGCTCACCCGTAGGGACTTCGCCAGAAACTCCGCGATCACCGGTGCCGGTGTCGCGCTGGCGGGCAGTGTCGGCGCCCTCGCCACCGCGCCGAACGCCCTCGCCTCCGACGACACCGGCAGCGCGGGGGACCAGGCGTCGGACGCCCGGCACGGAGTCGGCTACGGGCCGCTCGTCCCGGACCCCGAGGGCATCCTCGCCCTGCCCGCCGGCTTCGCGTACCGGGTCATCACGTACAGCGGCAAGACCAAGCTGGAGTCCGGCGAGACCACGCCGTCCAACCACGACGGCACCGCCGCCTTCGACGGCCCCCGCGGCACCACCCTGCTCGTCAACAACCACGAGCTGAAGGGCCCGCGCGCCAAGTGGGAGCACCCGGTGCCGCTCACCGAGGGCCTCGTCTACGACCCCGCGGCCGCCGGCGGCTGCACCGTCGTCGAGGTGCGCCCCGACGGACGCGTCGCCGAGTGGGTGGGCATCGCCGGCACCTCCACCAACTGCGCGGGCGGCGCCACCCCCTGGGGCACCTGGCTCACCTGCGAGGAGAACTCCGACAAGGCCGGCGTCAACGGCATGACCAAGGACCACGGTTACGTGTTCGAGGTCGATCCGTGCGACCGGCGCGCCAATCGCGGCCCCAAGCCGCTGAAGTTCTTCGGCCGCTACGACCACGAGGCCGTCGTCATCGATCCCAAGCGCGGCCACGCCTACCTCACCGAGGACGCCGCGGGCCCCAACGGACTCTTCTTCCGCTGGACCCCGCCCCGCGGCTTCGAGTACGGCCCCGGGAAGTTCCGGGGGCTCGCCGACGACGCCGGCGTGCTCCAGGCGCCCAAGTGCTTCGACTCCGGCGGCACGTTCGTCGACGACCTGTCCCGCGCCACGAAGATCGGCACCGTGTACGGCGTCGACTGGGTGGACGTCCCCGACCGCGACGCCCGCACCACGCCCGTGCGCAAGCAGTTCAAGGACGGCGAGGTCACCCGCGCCCGCAAGCTGGAGGGCATGTGGTGGGGCGACGGCGGTGCCTACATCGTCTCCTCCTACGCCCGTGAGGAGAGCCCGGTCCGGCACGACGGCCAGGTCTGGTTCTACGACCCCAAGCGCCGCACGCTGACGCTCAAAGTCCTGCTCGGAGTGAACCCCGACCCGTCGAAGGACGGTGCGTTCGACGGTCCGGACAACATCACCGTCTCCCCGTACGGCGGCCTCGTCATCGCCGAGGACGGGGAAGGCGTGCAGCACCTGTTCGGCGCCACCGACAGCGGACGCACCTACCCGATCGCCCGCAACGAGCTGAACATCGGCACCGAAGAGGCGCCGGAATACAGCGAGTTCACGGGCGTCACCTTCTCTCCCGACGGCCGGACCCTCTACGCCAACATCCAGACGCCCGGCATCATGCTCGCCATCACCGGCCCCTGGAAGCGCCAGAAGCGGTAGAACACCGAGTCACCCGTACGAGTGGGGGTGTCCTGTTCGGCGGACGACCCCTGCTGCTGGACATACGGTTCAGGGCGGCACCGACACCACGGAGGCGGTGCGCCGGCACTACAAGAAGCACGACCGGGTGCTGATCGTCACCGACGAGCAGTGCACGCACCACCACCGGGGCGACCCGGCCGAGCAGATCCCGGCCGACGTGCCGGTCTACAGCTGGAACCCCGCCGGGTACCGGGCGGGCCACGGTCCGTCGGGCCCGGGTAACCGGCACACGTTCGGAGGCCTCCCGGACGCCGCTTTCCGGATGGTTCCGCTGATCGAGGCCTCCCGGGACGCAGACTGGCCCTGGGTGGCCCGAGGGAAGGGACAGACCGTGGCCCGCACCGCGTAGGGAGTGCGGGCCACGGTTCTGTGCGCCGTTCTGCGTGCGGTTGTGTGTGTGGTCCTGTGCGCGGGCCTTGTTGAAGGGCGTACTGACATCTAACATGTCAGTTCATGGAAGCCATCCGGCCCGTGCCCCGGACCCTGCTCAGGGACCGTGCGTACGAGGCGATCAGGGACGCCATCGTCGCCGGGGAGATCGAACCCGGCGCGGTGGTGCGGGACGCCGAGCTCGCCGAGCGGCTCGGGCTGTCCCGGGCGCCGGTGCGCGACGCGTTCTCCCGGCTGGTGGGCGAGGGGCTGCTGGAGAGCAAGCCGCAGAGCCACACCCGGGTGACCCCGCTCGTGGCTTCCGACGTCCGGGACGCCGCCGCGGTGGTCGGCGCCATGCACGAGTTGGTGACACGGGTCGCCGTGCCCCGGCTGGAGGCCGCGGACATCGAGGCGATGCGCGCCGCCAACGAGCGGTTCGCCGCCACCGTGTCCGCCGGAGACGTGGACGCGGCGCTGCGGGCCGACGACGAACTGCACGACGTCCTCGTCCGGGTGAGCGGCAACCGCGCCGCCGCCGCGACCGTCGCCCGCTACACCCCGCTCATCCGCCGCCTGGAGCGACAGCGCTTCGGTGAGGGCGGCAGCTGCCGTTCGGCCGGGTTGCACGAGCGGCTGATCGAGACCTGTGCCGCCGGTGACGTGGACGGGGCGGTCCTCGTCACGGCGGAGATCTGGCGAGGCCTGGAGGAGCTCGCCGACTGACGCCGGCCCCTGCTGGCCGGCATCGATCGAGACCGACCCGGAGGAACCATGTCCCTTTCCTCGTACGAGCGTTACCCCCTGCTCTTCGGGCCCTCGCCCGTGCACCCCCTGGAACGGCTCACCGCGCATCTCGGCGGCGCCTTTCTCTGGGCCAAGCGCGAGGACTGCAACTCCGGTGTGGCGTACGGTGGCAACAAGACCCGCAAGCTGGAGTACCTCGTCGCCGACGCGCTCGCCCAGGGCTGCGACACCCTCGTGTCGATCGGCGGCGTGCAGTCCAACCACACCCGCCAGGTCGCGGCCGTCGCCGCCCGGGCCGGGCTCAAGTGCGTTCTCGTGCAGGAAAGCTGGGTGGACTGGCCCGACGCCGTGTACGACAAGGTCGGCAACATCCTGATCAGCCGGCTCGCCGGGGCCGATGTGCGGCTGGTGAAGGCCGGGTTCGGCATCGGCTTCAAGGAAAGCTGGGAGCGGGCGCTCAGGGAGGTCGAGGAGGGCGGCGGGAAGCCGTACGCCATCCCGGCCGGGGCCTCCGACCATCGGCTCGGCGGACTCGGCTTCGCCGGGTGGGCGTACGAGGTCGCCGAGCAGGAGCGGGAGCTGGGCGTCTTCTTCGACACCGTCGTGGTGTGCTCGGTGACCGGATCGACCCAGGCCGGCATGGTCGCCGGGTTCGCCGCGCTGGAGGAGGCGGGTGGGCGGGCCCGGCGCGTGCTCGGCATCGACGCCTCGGCGAAGCCGGCCGCGACCCGCGGCCAGATCGCCCGTATCGCCGACCGCACGGGACAGCTCATCGGCTTGAAGCGCGAGCTGACCGAGTCCGACGTCGAACTCGACGAGCGGTACCACGCGGGCGTCTACGGCGTCCCCGACGAGACCACCCTGGCGGCGATGCGGCTCGCCGCCCGGACGGAGGGGATGGTCACCGACCCCGTCTACGAGGGCAAGTCCATGGCCGGGATGATCGATTTGGTGTCGAAGGGCGAGATCGGCTCCGACGCCACGGTGCTCTACGCCCATCTGGGTGGGCAGCCGGCGCTGAACGCGTACAGCGCGTTGTTCTGACCTGCCGGGGGCGGGGAATCATCCGGCGGGTCCTCGGGTTGTGCCGGTCAGCCGACGTCCTGGAGGAGCCGCCATGTCCGATCAGCCCGCCGTCCGCGAACTCCGCCTGGTCGTGACCGCCGAGGACTACGACGCCGCGCTGCACTTCTACCGGGACGTGCTCGGCCTGGCCGAGCAGGGCGCGTTCGCCTCGGAGGACGGACGGGTCACGATCCTCGACGCCGGGCGGGCCTCTCTGGAGCTGACCGACCCGAACCACGCCGCGTTCATCGACGAGGTCGAGGTGGGGCGGCGGGTGGCCGGGCACGTCCGGGTCGCCTTCCAGGTGGACGACTCCGTCGCCACGACGGCGAAACTGGCCGCCGCGGGGGCCCAAATCGTGGCCGAGCCGACACGCACTCCGTGGAACTCCCTGAACTCCCGGCTCGAAGCACCGGGTGCGCTTCAGCTGACGCTGTTCACCGAGCTCGATGAGTGAGGGGGCGGTGGATGCCGGGTCCGGGTGATCCGCCGGCTGCGGGCGCTCCGCCTGACCGTTGGGTGTGGGTCGGGGCCGCGACGGGGGTGTCCGTCCTCGGAACGGCGCGATGGGCCTTCCTACCGACTGACTGGCGTTGACGCGCCAACCGCTGCGGGCGGACACCCCCCGACACGGCCCCTTCCCGCCGTACGCGGGTGCGGGCGCGCGGTGGCGTCCGTGGCGGAGGGCGTCCGTCCGGCTTCTCCTGCCGGGCAGGGTTCGGGGGCGGCTACAGTGCTGGACGTGTGGACGGACAATCAGCGTGCAGAGCGGTCCGACGGTGCCCGGCGCCGGGCCACGATCCACGACGTCGCACGGCTCGCCGGGGTGTCGCGTCAGACGGTCTCGCGGGCGGTCAACGACAAGGGTGAGATCGACCCCGGCACCAAGGAGCGGGTCCTCGAGGCGGCGCGGCTCCTGGACTACCGGCCCAGCCGGTTCGCGCGCGGACTCGTCCAGAAGGGCGCGGTGACGGCCGGTCTGGTCATCCCGGATCTGCGCAATCCGTTCTTCCCCGAGGTGGCCGCCGGGGTGCTGGAGGCGGCCGAGCAGCGTGGCTGGCAGGTCGTCGTGTGGGACTCCCGGATCGACGAGGTCAGGGAGCGTGAGGCGCTCGACGTGCTCTCCCACCAGGCGGACGCGGTCGTCGGCTACTTCAAGGACCCGGACGACGTGCTCACCCGGCACCTCGGGGGCGTGCCGCTGGTGCTGCTGGAGCGCGGCCCGCAGCAGACCCGGTTCGCGGCCGTGGGCATCGACGCCGCCTCCGGTGTCGAGCAGGGCATGGGCCACCTGTTCCGCGCCGGGCACCGCAGGATCGGCATGCTGGACGGTGTGCACGGCCCCGGTCCCCGCAGACAGGCCTTCGTGCAGCAGACACGGCGGCTCGGACTGCCGGTCGACGAGGACTGGGTCGTGGTGTGCCCCGAGCACAGCGTCGCCGGTGGTGAGGCCGGCATGGAGCGGCTGCTGGCCCAGCGGCCCGACGTCACCGCGGTCTTCGGGTTCAACGACCTGATCGCGGTCGGGGCGATGCGTGTCGCGCGACGGCGTGGCCGGAGCGTTCCGGGCGACCTGGCCGTGCTCGGCTTCGACGGACTCTCGCTGGGCGAGCTCGTCGAACCCGCCCTGACCACCCTGCACATCGACAAGCGGCAGCTGGGGCGGCTGGCCGTGGAGCAGGTGGCCCGACTGCGCGCGGGCGAGGAGCCGCTGCGGGGCGCGGCCGCGTGGGTGACACCCGAACTCGTGGTGCGCGACTCCGCCTGACCAGGTGATCGCCGCCCGAGTCCGGCTGGGTACGGCCTCCGCAACGCGGCCGTACCCGGTGGCTGGGCGATGAAGACGCAGGGCGGGGTGCCGGCTCGCCGTCTCGGTAGAGTGCGGAGAAAGTCCCCGGTTCGTGGAGGAGTGGTCGCGTGGCGCAGGTCAGGCCCATGCGGGCGGATGCCCGGCGCAACCACGAGCGGTTGCTGACGGTCGCCGCGGAGGCCTTCGCCGAGCACGGGGAGGGCGCCTCGCTCGACGACATCGCCAAGCGTGCCGGGGTCGGCTCCGGCACGCTGTACCGGCATTTCCCGACCCGGCAGGCGCTGCTGGAGGCCGCGTATCTGGACCGTGTCGAGGCGATCGCGGCCCGGGCCGGTGTGCTGGCGGAGGAACTGCCGCCGGGCGCAGCGCTTGGGGAGTGGCTGTACGAACTGGGCGCCGGGATGATCCGGATGCGAGGGCTGAAGGCGCTGCTGGGCCCGGCCGTCACGGACTCCGGCTCCCTCGTGAACACGGCCTGCGGCGACTCGGTCAGGGCCGCGGCGGGGCGGCTGGTCCGGGCGGCGCAGGAGGAGGGCACACTGCGGGCGGACGTCGAGCCGAGCGACGTGCTGCGGCTGGCTCACGGGATGGCGACCGCGTCGGAACTGGCCGCCGGGGAGGACCGGCACCTCCGGCGGTATCTGACGCTGCTGATGGAGGGGCTGGGCGCGGGGCGCCGCTGACGCGGTGAGCCGGACGCCCCCTGCGCGGGGGCGTCCCCGGAGTCCGGTCGCGGGTTACAGCGCTTGCGCCGCCGGCTTCACCATGCCCCTCACCGTGCGGGACTTCACGAAGTCGCCCATGGCCGTCATCTCCCACTCGCCGGAGTACTGGCGGATGAGCTTGGCCATCAGGACGCCGGTCTGAGGTTCGGCGCCGGTGAGGTCGAAGCGGACCAGTTCCTCGCCGGTCGTGCCGTCCAGGAGGCGGCAGTAGGCCTTGGCGACCTCGGTGAACTTCTGGCCGGAGAAGGAGTTCACCGTGAAGACCAGGCCCGTGACCTCCTGGGGGAGGCGGCCGAGGTCGACCATGATGGTCTCGTCGTCCCCGCCGCCCTCACCCGTGAGGTTGTCGCCGGAGTGCCGGATGGCGCCGCCGACGATCTGGAGCTTGCCGAAGTAGCAGCTGTCGATGTGGTTGCGCTGCGGCCCGTAGGCGATGACCGAGGCGTCCAGGTCGATGTCCTTGCCGCGGTAGGCCGGCTCCCAGCCGAGACCCATCCGGACCTGGGCGAGCAGGGGCTGGCCGCCCTTGATCAGGGAGACCGTCTGGTTCTTCTGGAGGCTGACGCGGCCCTTGTCGAGGTTGATCTTCCCGGCGCCGGGCGCGGGCGGGGGAGGCGTGGCCGGGGCGGCCGGGGGCGCGGCGGGGGTGGAGACGGGCGGGGCGGGCGGCTGCACCGGGGCCGGCGGCGGGGTCACCGGCTGCGGCGGGGCGGCGGCCGGTTCCTCCACCGTGACCCCGAAGTCCGTGGCGATGCCCGCCAGGCCGTTGGCGTATCCCTGGCCGACGGCGCGGGCCTTCCACTGCCCGCCTCGCTGATAGACCTCCACGATGACCAGGGCCGTCTCGTCGCCGAGCTGCGGGGGCGTGAAGGAGGCCAGGACGGAACTGTCGTCCGCGCTGCGGATCGTGGCCGTCGGCTCGATGCCGCGGAAGGTCTGGCCCGCGGCGTCCGGGCTCGCCGTGACGACGATCTTCTCGATGCCGGGGGGAAGGGCCGTGGTGTCGATCACGATCGCGTCGGGCGCGCTGCCACCGCCCGAGCGGTACGTCACGCCCGGGCCCGACGGCTGGTTGTAGAAGATGAAGTCGTCGTCGGAGCGCACCTTGCCGTCGGCGGTGAGCAGCAGGCCCGATACGTCGAGCCGCACCGGAGCGGCGACGTCCACCGTCACGCGGGCGGCGGACAGGGGGATGTTCGAGCCGGGGGTCATAGCTGTCATGCCGGGTGAACGAGCGAAGCGGTTTTGCCGTTCCCTTACCTTGGGGCCAATCGGGTCACCGGCGATTGCGGGGGTGATCCCGGGCGGTGCGCTCGTTGCCGCGCTTGTAGTTGCCCGTCCAGCGGGCCATGGCGAGCTGGGCGTCGGAGGTCTCGACCTCGGCGAGGAACTGCGCGGCGCGGGGGCCGTTCAGGGTGGTGACGGGGCGGCCGTGGTGGCTGATGCGGACGGTGCCGCCCGCGTGCTGCTCGTAGGTGAATCCATGAGGTCTCGGCATGCGGTGAGGGTACGAGGCGGGGAGCAGGCGCCCCAGCGAATTTCGCCTGCCCCGCCCGCGGTGGTCCCTTCCCTACGGCACGACCACGATCTTGCGGCCGACTCCCGCCGCGAACTGGTCCAGCGCCTGGGGGTAGCGCTCCAGCGGGATGCGGTCGCTGATGAAGACGTCCGGGTCGAGGACGCCGCTCGCGAAGAGCTCCGCCGCCCGCTCGAAGCTGTGCAGCACCGCCATCGAGCCCGTGATGGTGATCTCCTGGTTGTAGATGCGGTACGGGTCGATCGTCACGCGCGTCGCGTAGTCGGCCACGCCGAACTGCAGGAACGTGCCCGCCTTCGCCACCCGGTCCAGGCCGTCCTGGATCGCCGCCGCGTTGCCCGTGGCGTCGACGACCAGGTCCCAGCCCTGCGGACGGTCCAGTTCGTCGGGGTTCGCCGCCGCCGCCGAGACGCCGAGGCCGCGGGCGGTCTCCAGGCGGGCCGGGTTCACGTCGACGACGTCCACGCTCGCCGCACCGGTGCGCTTGGCCAGCTCCAGCATCATCAGGCCCATGGTGCCGGAGCCGTAGATCAGGACGTGCGCGCCGAGGCGGGACTGGAGCACGTCGTAGCCGCGTACCGCGCAGGACAGCGGTTCCACCAGGGCGGCGTCCTCGGTGCGGACGTGTTCCGGGAGCTTCACGCAGTTCGCCACCGGGGCGACGGCGTACTGTGCCGCGCCTCCGGCCGTCGTCACACCGATCGCCGCCCAGCGTTCGCAGAGGTTGTTGTGGCCGGTACGGCAGTAGCGGCACTCGTAGCAGTACAGAGACGGGTCGACGGCGACCCGGTCGCCCACCGACACCTCCGTGACCCGGGTGCCGACCCCGACCACCTCGCCCGCGAACTCGTGCCCGGGCACGATCGGCAGCTTCGGGGCGAACTCGCCCTGGAGGATGTGGAGATCGGTTCCGCACAGGCCGCAGGCCGCGACCTCGACCACGACCTCGCGCGGGCCGGGCGTCGGGTCGGGGACCTCGGCGACGACGGCCTTGCCCAGGGACTCGATGACGGCGGCCTTCATTTGACGGCTCCCAACGACAGGCCCTGGACCAGCTTGTCCTGGGCGGCGAACCCCGCGGCGAGCACCGGCAGGGAGATGACGAGCGACGCGGCGCACACCTTCGCCAGGAACAGGCCCTGGCTGGTGATGAAACCGGTCAGGAAGACGGGGGCGGTCTCGGCGACCACACCCGTGAGCACCCGGGCGAACAGCAACTCGTTCCAGCTGAAGATGAAGCAGATCAGGGCGGTGGCGGCGATACCGGGGAGGGAGATCGGGGCGACCACGCGCGCGAGGACCGTGGGCAGCCGGGCCCCGTCCACCTTCGCGGCCTCGATCACCGCGACCGGGATCTCGGCGAGGAAGGACTGCATCATCCACACCGCGATCGGCAGGTTCATGGACGTGTAGAGGATGACCAGCAGCCAGATGTTGTCGAGCATCCCGGCGTTCTTGGCGAACAGGTAGATCGGCAGCAGGCCCGCCACGGCCGGCAGCATCTTCGTGGAGAGGAAGAAGAACAGCACGTCCGTCCACCTGCGGACGCGGTTGATGGACAGCGCGTACGCCGCCGGGAAGGCCAGCAGCAGAACCAGCAGAGTCGAGGCCACGGACGCGACGGTGGAGTTGATCAGGGCCGGCCAGGGGCTCGCGCCGCCGCCCGCGCCGAAGAACTCGCGGTAGCCGTCCAGGGTGAGCGCCGCCGCGAAGGACGGCGGGTTGGTCGCCGCGTCCGTCTCCGAGTGGAAGGACGTCAGTGCCATCCACGCGATGGGCAGGAAGAACGCGATGCCGAGCAGCCAGGCCAGCAGGCCCAGGCCCGCACCCTTGCCACGGACACGGCGGGCACGCAGTGCGGTCGTGCTCATGCGCGGGACACCTCCTCGCGGAACAGGGACGACACCACACGCAGGGCGAAGGTCGCGATGATGATCGAGCCGATGACCACCAGGACGCCCGCGGCCGAGGCGAGGCCGTTCTCGTGGGCCTGGTAGAAGCTCTGGTAGACGGTGTAGGGGAGGTTGGCGGTGCCGAGGCCCCCGGACGTGATCGTGAAGACCGCGTCGAAGTTCTGGACGATGTAGATCGAGCCCAGCAGAGCGCCCAGTTCGAGGTAGCGGCGCAGGTGCGGCAGCGTCAGATGGACGAAGATCTGCCAGTCGCTCGCGCCGTCGACCCGGGCCGCCTCGATCTGCTCGTGGTCGCGGCTCTGCAGTCCGGCCAGCAGGATCAGCATCATGAACGGTGTCCACTGCCAGACGAGGGACGCCTCGACCGCGAGCAGCGGGGTGTTGGAGATCCAGTCGGGCTGTGGGCCGCCCACATAGTGCAACAACCCATTGAACAGGCCGTATTCAGGGTTGTAGAGCACATGCTTCCAGAGCAGGGCGGCCGCGACCGGCACCACCAGGAACGGCGCGATCAGCAGGGTGCGGACGATGCCGCGCCCCCGGAACCTCCGGTCCAGCAGCAGGGCGAGGACGAGTCCCAGGACCAGGCTGGCCAGCACCACCGCCACCGTCAGCAGCACGGTCGTCCACACCGAGTGGCGCAGGTCCGGGTCGGTGAGGACCTCCTGGTAGTTGTCGACGCCGGTGAAGTGCCGGGCGTCGGGATAGAGGGAGTTCCAGTCGAAGAAGGAGATCACCAGCGTGGCCACGAAGGGCAGCTGGGTGACGACGATCATGAAGATCAGGGCGGGCAGCAGCGGAGCCCGGGTGGCCCAGGCGCGCAGCCGGGCGGAGGGCCGGCGGACCGGGGTGCGGAGCTCGGGGGAAGCCGCGGGGGCCGTTGTCGTGGCGGTCATCGTCCCTCGTACTCCTCGGAGATCTTCTCGGCGAGCGCCTGGGACTTCTTCAGGGCCGACTCGACGGACTGGCGTCCGGCGATGGCCGCGCTGATCTCCTGGGAGACCTTCGTGCCGAGGTCGGTGAACTCGGGGATGCCGACGAACTGGATGCCGGGCGCGGGCCGCGGCTGTACGCCGGGGTCGGTCGGGCGGGCCTGTTCGATGGCCTCCTTGGTCATCTCCTGGAAGGCCCCGGCCTCCTTGCGGTAGTCGGCGTTGGCGTACGTCGACGCCCGCTTGCCGGCCGGGACGTCGGACCAGCCGACCTGGTCGCCCACCAGCTCCTCGTAGCCCTTGCCGGACGCCCAGGAGACGAACTTCCAGGCGTTGTCCGGATTGCGGGAGGCCTTCTGGATGCCCCAGGCCCAGGTGTAGAGCCAGCCGGAGGACTCGGTCTTCTCGACGGGCGCGGGTGCGTAGCCCACCTTGCCCTTCACCGGGGAATTGGCCGCCTCCAGGGAGCCGGCCGCGGAGGTGGCGTCGTACCACATGGCGACCTTGCCCTGGGTCATGTTGTTCAGGCACTCGGCGAAGCCGGCCTGGGCGGCGCCGGACTCGCCGTGCTCGCGCACCAGGCCGACATAGAACTTCGTCGCCTCTTCGAAGGCGGCGGAGTCGAGCCGCGCCTTCCAGTCCTTGTCGAACCAGGTGCCGCCGAAGGTGTTGACGACCGTGGTGAGGGGAGCCATCACCTCGCCCCAGCCGGGCAGGCCGCGCAGACAGATGCCCTTCATGCCCGCCTCGGCGCCGTCGGCCTTCGCCGCGAGGTCCGCCACCTGCCGCCAGGTGGGGCGCTCGGGCATCGTCAGGCCCTTCTTGTCGAACACGTCCTTGCGGTACATCAGGAACGACGACTCGCCGTAGAAGGGCTGGCCGTAGAGCTTGCCGTCGTCCGCGGTGAGGGACTGGCGCATCGGCTTCAGGACGTCCTGCTCGTCGTAGGCCGGGTCCTCGGCGACGTAGCCGTTCATCTGCCGCAGCCAGCCGTTGCGGGCGTAGATCGGTATCTCGTAGTTGGACAGGGTGGCCACGTCGTACTGGCCGGCCTGGTTGGCGAAGTCCTGGCTGATCTTGTCGCGGACGTCGTTCTCGGGCAGCACCGTGAAGTTGACCTTGATGCCCGTCTCCTCGGTGAAGTGGGCGCGGGTCAGCTTCTGCAGCTCGACCATCTGCGGGTTGTTGACCATCAGGACGTTGATGGCGTCGCCGCCGGAACCGGCCCCGCCCGCGCCGGCCCAGCAGCCGGAGAGCAGCGGGGCGAGCAGCGTCCCTGCGGCGGCCAGGGCGAGCGGGGCTCGCGGTGGCCGTCGTCGGCTCTGGGTTCGCATGGATCGCTCCTGGATGTATGGGGAGATAAGGGGCAGCACAGGGCGTGGCTGCGCCCGGTGGGGGACGTCGATGTGGTGTCAGACCCGGATGACCTGGGGCCCGAGCAGTGAGTAGCGGTGGGCTTCGGCAGCCGGCAGCAGAGTGCTCGTCACGATCGTCTCCAGCGCGCCCACCTCGGCGAACCGGCAGAAGCTGACCGCTCCGAACTTGGTGTGCACGCCCGCGAAGACCACGCGCCGGGCGGCCCGGATCGCCTGGGTCTTGACCTCGCTGACGGCCGGGTCGGGGGTGGTGAGGCCGTGTTCGCGGGAGATGCCGTTGGCACCGATGAACGCCAGGTCGACGACGAAGCCGGCCAGCATCTTCGTCGTCCAGTGGTCGACCGTGGCGAGGGTGCCGCGCCGCACCCGGCCACCGAGCAGCAGCACGGAGACGTGCTCGGCCTCGGCGAGGGCGCCCGCGACGGGCAGGGACGCGGTGACCACGGTCAGCGGCCGGTCCCGGGGGAGTGCCTCGGCGATGAGCTGCGGGGTGTAGCCCTCGTCGACGAACACGGTCTCGGCGTCGCCGAGCAGCTCGGCCGCGGCGGCCGCGACCCTGCGCTTCTCGGGGACGTGGCTGGTGGCCCGGAAGGCGAGCGTCGTCTCGAAGCCGGCGCTCTCCACGGGGTAGGCGCCGCCGTGGGTGCGGCGGAGCAGGCCGTGGTCCTCCAGGACGCGCAGGTCCCTTCGTACGGTCTCCTTGGCCACGCCCAGTTCCGCGGCGAGGGCGGTGACGTCGACCGAGCCGTCGCGCCGCGCGGCCAGCACGATGTCGCGCCGGCGTTCTTCCGCGGTCCTGTTCACGGCCGTCACCCGCCTTCCTGCTGTGCTGCCCGTTCGGGCCCTCGGTGGGGCCTTGGGGGAAGTTCTACAGCGGGTGTTCCGCGGTGGCCAGGTCTGTTGGGGGCGTGATCCTGCCCGGATGTGCCCGTTCGGTCGTGCGGATGCGGGCAGTGCCGCAGGGCGGCCGTGGTCGTATGCGGCCGCGTCGTGGCTGGTCGCGCAGTTCCCCGCGCCCCTGGAGGCGTTGCCCCTCTGCTTGCGGGCCGTGCCCGAATGCCCGAGCGGGCGGGCCCGTTGTCTGCCCGCCCGCCCTGGTGACGACCGTGTCCGGTCAGTACGGCCAGATCGGCGGGTCCGTCACGAACTGGCCGCCCAGACAGGCGTGCGCCTCGTTGCCGTCCTGCAACTCGCCCTGCTCGGCGATGAGCTTCTCGGCGTACGGCTCGGAGTCGTCCTGCGGCTCGTAGCCGAGCGCCCGTGCGCTGGTGAGGTCCCACCACAGCCGGGTGTTGGCGGAGGAGCCGTGGACGACGGTGTGGCCGACGTGCTCGGCGGTCAGGGCCGCGTGGAAGAGGCGGGCGCCGTCGGCGGGGCTCATCCACACGGAGAGCATGCGCACGCTGGTCGGTTCGGGGAAACAGGAACCGATGCGCACCGAGACCGTCTCCAGGCCGTGCCGGTCCCAGTAGAGCTGCGCGAGGTCCTCGCCGAAGCACTTGGACAGGCCGTAGAAGGTGTCCGGGCGGCGCGGGGTGTCGACCGGGATCAGCGGGTCGTCGCCCCGGGGGCGCGGGGTGTAGCCGACGGCGTGGTTGGAGGAGGCGAAGACGATCCTGCCGACGCCCTCCTCGCGGGCGGCCTCGTACAGGTGGTAGGTGCCCTCGATGTTCGCCTTGAGGATCTTCTCGAAGGGCGCTTCCAGGGAGATGCCCGCGAGGTGGATGATCGCGTCGACGCCCCGGACCGCCTCGCGCACGGCGTCCCGGTCGGCCAGGTCGGCGGCGATCGCGTCGGGCTCGCCCTCGATCGGACGCAGGTCCAGCAGGCGCAGGTCGTAGCCGTAGGCCGGGAGCAGGTCCCGCATCAGGGTGCCGAGGCCGCCGGCGGCGCCGGTGAGCAGGACGGTGCGGGGAGCGGGCATCCTCGGGTCTCCTTGATCGCCAACCGTGCTGATCGCCAAGCGTGCACATGAGCGCACGGCATTCATATGCGTGGACACGCTAAGGATCCGGGGCGGAGCCCGTCAAGTATGTCGCGGAGGGGATGAATCCGCAGGTGCGTCGCGGGTGTGCGCGCTTGACCGGCGCCACGGCGGCACCTTAGCGTGGAGCTGTTCAGAAATATAGACGCCAATCATGAATATGGAACCGGGAGAGCTTGTGACGTCAGCCCCTCTCGCCGCTCGACTCGACATCCCCAGCGGGCCGCTGTTCTTCCCGGTCACCGCCTACGGACCCGACGGCTCCGTGGACCTCGACACCTACCGCACACACGTCCGCCGCGGGGTGGAGGCCGGAGCCGCCGCGGTGTTCGCCTGCTGCGGCACCGGCGAGTTCCACGCGCTGACGCCCGAGGAGTTCGAAGCCTGCGTACGGGCCGCCGCCGAGGCCGCCGACGGGCGCGTCCCGGTCGTCGCCGGCGCCGGGTACGGCACCGCGCTCGCCGTGCGCTACGCCCGCCTCGCCGAGGCCGCCGGGGCGGACGGGCTGCTCGCCATGCCGCCCTACCTCGTCGTCGCCGGCCAGGAGGGGCTGCTGCGGCACTACCGCGAAGTGGCCGCCGCCACCGCCCTGCCGGTCATCGTCTACCAGCGCGACAACGCCGCGTTCACCCCGGAGACGGTGGTCGCACTCGCCCGCACGGACGGGATCATCGGCCTGAAGGACGGGCTCGGCGACCTCGACCTCATGCAGCGCATCATCAGCGCCGTGCGCACCGAGGCCCCGGGCGACTTCCTCTACTTCAACGGCCTGCCGACCGCCGAGCAGACCCAGCTCGCCTACCGCGCCCTCGGCGTGACGCTCTACTCGTCCGCCGTGTTCTGCTTCGCGCCGGAGATCGCCCTCGCCTTCCACCAGGCCCTGCGGACCGGCGACGACGCCACCGTGGACAAGTTCCTGGACGGCTTCTACCGCCCGTTCGTCGAACTGCGCGCCCAGGGCCGCGGCTACGCGGTCGCCCTGGTCAAGGCCGGTGTACGGCTGCGCGGCCTCGATGTCGGCGAGGTGCGGCCCCCGCTGCACGAGCCGCCGGGGGATCATGTGAAGCGGCTCGCCGAAGTGATCGAGCGGGGCTACGCGCTGCTGCAGGAGGCCAAGTGAAGGCGTCGGCATTCGTCTACCCCTGGGACGTCAACGGCGACCCGGAGGCACCCGCGCGCATCGCCGCGCTGGGCGTGGCACAGGTGACGCTCGCCGCCGCCTACCACTCCACCCGCGCCCTCACGCCCCGCCACCCGCGCCACCGCATCGTCACCGCCGAGCACGCCGCGGTGCTGTACCCGGCGGACGACCGCTGGACCGGACGCGAGCTGTGCCCCTACGCGGCCGGCGACTGGGCCCCCGGGGACGCCTTCGGTGAGGCCGCGGGCGTGCTCACCGAGGCCGGTCTGGAGGTGCACACCTGGGTCGTCCTCGCGCACAACTCCCGCCTGGGCGCCGAACACCCGGACACCTCGGTCGTCAACGCCTACGGCGACCGCTACCCCTGGGCGCCGTGCATCGCGCAGCCCGCCACGCGCGCGTACCTGACCGACCTGGCGGCCGAGGCGGCCGTCCGGCCCGGGGCGCGCGGCACCGAGCTGGAGTCCCTCGGCTGGTACGGCCTGCAGCATCTGCACGCCCACGACAAGACCGGCGGCATCGGCCTCGGGGACGCCGGGCAGTACCTGATGGCGCTGTGCTTCTGCCCGTCCTGCCGGGAGGGGTACGGCCGGCACGGCCTCGACGCCGGCCAACTGGCGGCCGCCGTACGGACCGCGCTGGAGCCGGTGTGGCAGGGGGCGCCCTCCGACGGAGGCTGGGCGGACATCGAGAAGCTACTCGGCGAGACGCTCGCGCACACCACGCGCGCGTACCGCGACGACACCGCCCGCACGCTCCAGGAGCAGGCCGTCGCGGCGGTCCGGGCGGCCGCTCCCGACGGCTTCCAGGTGCTGCTGCACGCGGACCCGGTGTCGTACCACGTCGGCGCCAACCCCGGGGTCGACCCTGCGCACATCCTGTCCGTCGCGGACGGTGTGGTCGTGCCCTGCGCGGGTGGCACGGGCACGCTGACGCCGTTCGCACGGCAGGAGCGCGAGGGCGCCGTCATCGCGGCCAACTTCACCGTGGTCTCGGGGATGGGCGGCGGCCCGGGCACCCTCGCCGCCGACGCCGCCGAGGCACGGCGGCTCGGCGCCACCGAACTGCGGCTGTATCACGCCGGGCTGGCGTCCGACGACGACCTGGAGAGGGTCCGCTCCGCGCTCGCCGGGCTCTGAGGCGGCGGGTCGGCCGTCACCGGTGCGGGACGGCTTCGGCCCCGGCTGCCGGAGCTAGGGCCCGACTGGCGCGAGGAACTGCCCAGGGGGCTCGCCGACATGGCCGAGGCCTGGCGCGACCGGGCCGCGTGGACCGGTATGACCCGGGCCGGGGGCGTGGACCTGCCCGGCGAGGTCGCGGGCCTCGTCGCCACCGGCGAACTGGTGATCCACGGCTGGGAGCTGGCCCGCGCCACCGGTCAGCGCTACGACCCCGACCCGGCCGCGCTCCGGGTCTGCCACGACTTCCTCGCGGCGTCCGTCGACGACCTCGGCCGCGGCGCCATCTCCGGACCCGTCGTCCCCGTCGGGCCGGAGACATCCCTGCTGGCCCGGGCCGTGGGGCTCAGCGGGCGGGACCCGGAGTGGGCGCCCCAGCCGTAGAAAGCGATTGCTGTTTCTTCGCCGAAAGCATTGACGAAGCCCACGCGCCCTCCTACCGTCATCGCGTCGTACTTCGTACGTCATATATGAGACGCGATACGCGAGATCCGATACGCGATCCACCGAGACGCGAGATCCGAGAGGCGCGCATGACCTCTGTGCCCACGCCGATCCCCTCCCGCACGCAGTACGTGCTGGAGGGGATCAAACACCGCATCCTCACCGGGCAGTTGACACCGGGACAGGCGCTGGTCGAGACCGAGCTCGCCGCGCAGTTCGGGGTGTCGAAGACCCCGGTGCGCGAGGCGCTCAAGACCCTCGCCGGTACCGGGCTGGTCGTGATGAGCCAGTACAAGGGCGTCACCGTGCGCCTGGTGGACGCGGACATGGCGCGCGAGGTCTACGACGTACGGCTGCTGCTGGAGCCCGAGGCGCTGAAGCGGGCCGTGCAGCGCGGGGCCTCCCTGGACGCCGCCCGCGAGGCGCTGACCCGGGCCGACGCCGCCACCGACACCGCCGAACGCTCCCTCGCCAACCGGGAGTTCCACCGCGCCCTGTACCTGCCGTGCGGCAACCCGCTGCTCGGCCGGATGCTCGACGAGGTCCGCGACCAGGCCGCCCTGGTCTCCGCCGTGGCCTGGGCCGCCTCGCCCTCCTGGGAGCGGGAGGCCGGCGAGCACCGGGAGATCCTGCGGCTCGCGCTCGACGGCGACGCCGACGGCGCGGCGCGTGCCCTGCACGCCCACATCGCGTCCTTCGTGCAGCGCGCTTTCCCCGAGGCGGCACTGGAACAGGAAGGTCAGGAATGAGCAGCGTGGCGTTCGAGACCCAGCGGGCGGCCCTGGCCGACGTGGTGGCGATCCCGGTGACCCCGTTCGCCGAGGACGGCTCCGTCGCCGAGGACACCCACCGGGCCCTGCTGCGCCGCCTGCTGGACGGCGGCATCACGACCCTCACCCCGAACGGCAACACCGGCGAGTTCTACGCCCTGACCCCCGAAGAGCGCCGGCTCGTCACGGAGCTGACGATCGACGAAGCCGGGGAGCGGGCCGTCGTCCTGGTCGGAGTGGGACACGACGTCCCGACCGCCGTCGCCTCCGCCCGGCACGCCCGGGAGCTCGGCGCCGGGATGGTGATGGTCCACCAGCCCGTCCACCCCTATGTGTCGCAGGCCGGCTGGGTCGACTACCACCGCGCCGTCGCCGAGGCCGTGCCCGAGCTGGGTGTCGTGCCGTACATCCGCAACGCGCAGCTCACCGGCGCCCGCCTCGCCGAACTCGCCGACACCTGCCCCAACGTCATCGGCGTGAAGTACGCAGTCCCCGACGCGGCCAGGTTCGCCGCGTTCGCCCGGGACGCGGGTCTGGAACGGTTCGTGTGGGTCGCGGGGCTCGCCGAGCCGTACGCCCCCTCCTACTTCTCCGCCGGTGCCACCGGCTTCACCTCGGGGCTGGTGAACGTCGCCCCGGCGGTCTCCCTGAACATGATCGAGGCGCTGCGCTCCGGCGACTACCGGGCCGCCATGAAGGTCTGGGAGCAGATCCGCCGCTTCGAGGAGCTGCGCGCCGCGAACGGCTCCGCCGACAACGTCACCGTCGTCAAGGAGGCGCTCGCCTCCCTCGGCCTGTGCCGCCGCGAGGTCCGCCCGCCGAGCCGCACCCTCCGGGAGGAACAGCGCGCCGAGGTAGCCGCGATCGCCGCGGGGTGGTCGATATGACCGGCAGACTGCGCCCCGAGGAGCTCAGGAGTCACCAGTGGTACGGCGCCGAGGGCCAGCTGCGCACCTGGTCGCACAACGCCCGGATGCGCCAGCTCGGTTACGAGGCGGAGGAGTACCGGGGCCGCCCGGTGATCGCCGTCCTGAACACCTGGTCCGACATCAACCCCTGCCACGTCCATCTGCGCGAGCGCGCCGAGGCGGTCAAGCGGGGGGTGTGGCAGGCCGGCGGCTTCCCGCTGGAGTTCCCGGTCGCCACGCTCTCCGAGACGTACCAGAAGCCCACCCCGATGCTCTACCGCAACCTCCTCTCCATGGAGACGGAGGAGCTGCTGCGGTCGTACCCCGTCGACGCGGCGGTGCTGCTCGGCGGCTGCGACAAGTCGACGCCCGCGCTGCTCATGGGCGCGGCCTCGGCCGACGTACCCTCCCTCTTCGTGCCCGCGGGGCCGATGCTGCCGGGCCACTGGCGCGGCGAGACCCTCGGGTCCGGCACCGACATGTGGAAGTACTGGGCCGAGCACCGCGCCGGCAATCTGACCGACTGCGAACTGCGGGAGCTGCAGGGCGGGTTGGCGCGGTCGCCCGGTCACTGCATGACCATGGGGACCGCGTCGACGATGACCGCCGCGGCCGAGGCCCTCGGTATGACACTGCCGGGCGCCTCCTCCATCCCGGCCGTCGACTCCGGGCACGAGCGGATGGCCGCCGCCTCCGGGCGCCGTGCCGTGGAGCTCGCCTGGACCGGGCTCAAGCCGTCACGGATCCTCACCCGTGAGGCCTTCGAGGACGCCGTCACCACGGTGCTCGGGCTCGGCGGCTCCACCAACGCCGTCATCCACCTGATCGCGATGGCCGGGCGCTGCCAGGTCGAGCTCACCCTCGACGACTTCGACCGCATCGCGCGCACCGTGCCCGTGCTCGCCAACGTCCGGCCCGGCGGACAGACGTACCTCATGGAGGACTTCCACTTCGCCGGTGGTCTGCCCGCCTTCCTCTCGCGGATCACCGACCTGCTGCACCTGGACCGGCCCACCGTCAACGGCACCCTGGGGGAGCAGATCGAGAGCGCCGTCGTCCACGACGACGACGTCATCCGCACCCGCGAGAACCCGGTCGCCGCCGAGGGCGGCGTCGCCGTACTGCGCGGCAACCTCTGCCCGGACGGCGCGGTCATCAAGCACATCGCCGCCGAGCAGCACCTGCTCAAGCACACCGGCCCCGCCGTCGTCTTCGACGACTACAAGACCATGCAACGCACCATCAACGACCCGGAGTCGGGGATCACCGCGGACAGCGTCCTGGTGCTGCGCAACTCCGGACCCAAGGGTGGCCCGGGCATGCCCGAGTACGGCATGCTCCCCATCCCCGACCACCTGCTCAAGCAGGGCGTCCGGGACATGGTCCGCATCTCCGACGCCCGGATGAGCGGCACGAGCTACGGCGCGTGTGCCCTGCACATCGCGCCCGAGTCGTACGTCGGAGGCCCGCTGGCCCTGGTCCGCAGCGGTGACTCGATCACCCTGGATGTCGAGGCCCGCACCCTCCAACTCAACGTGAGAGAGGAGGAGTTGGAGGTCCGCCGCAAGGACTGGACGCCGCCGCCCACCCGCTACGAACGCGGCTACGGCGCCCTGTACAACGACCAGATCACCCAGGCCGACACCGGCTGCGACTTCGAGTTCCTGGCAAGGCCGGGCAAGGCCCCGGATCCCTACGCCGGTTGACCGGCCCCACTCAGGGGCGCGGGGAACGGCGCGACAGAGCACAACGAGTCCGCACGCGCCATACCGCCGCAAGAGGCACCATCGCCGCAAGAGGCACCCGTACCACGCTTCCAGGCGGACTCCCGCACATCGAGAAAGCGCTTCCCGTACGACCCGTACCCAGATCGGAGACCCTGTCATGGCCCAAGCCGCAGCCGTGGCGAAACCGCCCGCGCCACCCCGGCGGCGCCGGGCCTCCGCCACCCCGCGCAGGCTCCCGTACCTGCTGATCGCGCCGGCCGCCCTGCTGATGCTGGGGTTCATCGCCTACCCGGTCATCAGCGTCTTCTACTACAGCCTGCAGAACTACAACCCCACCAAGCCGTGGCGGAACGGCTACGCGGGCTTCGACAACTTCGTCCACGCCTTCACCGAGGACCCCGTCTTCTGGGACACGCTGGTCTTCAGCGCCAAGTGGGTCGTCGTCGAGGTCGGCCTCCAGCTGCTGTTCGGCCTCGCGCTCGCCCTCATCGTCAACCAGACCTTCGTGGGCCGGGGCCTGGGACGCGCCCTGGTGTTCTCCCCGTGGGCCGTCTCCGGCGTGCTGACCTCCGCGATCTGGGTGCTGCTCTACAACTCCCAGACGGGCATCACCCGTTACCTGGCCGACATGGGCATCGGCTCCTACGGGACGAGCTGGCTGTCGGACACCTCGACCGTGTTCCCGGCGGCGGTCGTGGCGGACCTGTGGCGCGGGGTGCCGTTCTTCGCGATCCTCATCCTCGCCGACCTCCAGTCCGTCTCGAAGGACCTGTACGAGGCCGCCGAGGTCGACGGCGCGAGCCGCGTCAAGCAGTTCTGGCACATCACGCTGCCGCACCTGAAGGACGCCATCATCCTGTCCACGCTGCTGCGCGCGGTCTGGGAGTTCAACAACGTCGACCTGCTCTACACCCTGACCGGCGGCGGCCCCGCGGGCGAGACGACCACCCTGCCGCTGTACATCGCCAACACATCCGTCGACGCCCACAACTTCGGCTACGCGTCGGCCCTGACCACGGTGGCGTTCGTGATCCTGCTCTTCTGCTCGATGGTCTACCTGCGCCTGAGCAAGTTCGGAGGCGAGAGCAAGTGAGCGTCAAGGAAGCCACCAAGACGGTGTCCGCCCCCGTGCCCGCCACCCCCGGACCGCCGCGCCCCGCCAAGGGCCGGCGGGCCTGGGACGAGGCACCCCGCTGGCAGATCTACCTGCCCCTGGGCATCTACCTGGTCTTCACCCTCATCCCCTTCTACTGGATCCTGCTCTTCTCGCTGCGCCCGGCCGGCTCGACCTCGCTCGTGCCCTGGCCTATGACCTTCGACCACTTCGAGAAGGTCTGGACGGACCGCAGCTTCGGCACCTACTTCACCAACAGCGTGCTCGTCGGCGTCGCCACCCTGCTCATGACGACGCTCGTCGCGCTGGCCGGCGGCTACGCCCTCGCCCGGTTCGACTTCAAGGTCAAGCGGGCGTTCATGCTGGCCCTGCTGTGCTCCCAGTTCGTCCCGGGCGCGCTGCTGCTGGTGCCGCTGTTCGAGATCTTCGCCGAGCTCCAGATGATCAACTCGCTCGGCAGTGTCATCCTCGCCGAGACGGTCTTCCAGCTGCCGCTGTCGATGATCCTGATCAGCAACTTCATCAAGAACGTGCCGTACTCCCTGGAGGAGGCGGCCTGGGTCGACGGCTGCAATCGCATGACGGCCTTTCGTATCGTGGTGCTGCCGTTGCTGCGGCCCGGTCTGATCGCCGTCGGCTCGTTCGCCTTCGTCCACTCCTGGAACCACTTCCTGTTCGCCCTGATGTTCCTGAACAACCAGGACAAGCAGACGATCCCCGTCGGCCTCAACTCCCTGATGAGCGCCGACAGCGTCGACCTGGGCGCGCTCGCCGCGGGCGGCATCATCGCGGCCGTCCCGGTCGTGATCGTGTTCGCCTTCATCCAGAAGTGGCTGATCACCGGGTTCAGCGCGGGGGCGGTGAAGGGATGAGACTCCGGCAGCCGACTGTCTCCTGCTCCCTGTCGGTCGTGCTCTGTGTGCCCGCGCACGCCGAGGCCCGGGACATCGGCCGCGACACCCTCCCGGCGAACGACGGCTGGGCGGCGGAGGGCGCCGGGACCACCGGAGGTGCCGCCGCAGACGACGCCCACGTCTTCACCGTGACCGACCGGGCCGGCCTCGTCCGCGCCCTCGACGGCGGCAGCGACACCCCGAAGAACAACATCTGGCTGACCGCGGCCACCCATGTGTGGGTGGACCACGTGACCCTGAGCGACAAGGGCCACCCCGACGCGAAGGAACCCACCCACATCGCCCGCAACTACCTGCGCCACTACGGCCCGCCGGACATCACGAACGGCTCCGACCTCGTCACCGTCTCCTGGAGCCGTTTCACCGGCCACGACAAGGCGATGCTCATCGGCAACGGCAACGGCGACACGGCCACCGGCGACCGCGGCGAGCTCCGCGTCACCCTGCACCACAACGCCTTCGAGTCCGTCGTCCAGCGCGCCCCACGCGTCCGCTTCGGCCAGGTCCACGTCCACAACAACCGCTACGACGTCACCGGCGACGACTACCGCTACTCCCTCGGCGTCCCCACCGAGTCGAGGAACCACGCCGAGAACAACGCCTTCCACGCACCCGGCCACGTGGAGGTCGCCGACCTGGTCAAGAGCCGGAACGGCAGCGCCCTGCACCAGAGCGGCACGCTTTTCGACGACTTCCCGGTCGACCTGCTCGCGATCCACAACGCCTACAACTCGGGCAGCGAGCGCGATCTGACGGCCGACGTCGGCTGGACGCCCGCCCTGCACGGTCCGATCGACAGCGCCCGCGCGGCCGACCGGGCGGTGGCCCGCGGCGCGGATGCGGGGAGGATCCCATGACCGCTCGCATGATCGACTCCATGAGCGAACCCCTGAGCGAAGCCTTGAGCCAACCTCTGAGCGAAGCCACGAGCGAACCCCTGCGCACGCCCCTGCCCGTCGTCCTCGCCGGGGCCCGCGGTCACGGCCGCTGGCACGTCGAGAACATCCGCCGCCTGCAGCACAAGGGCATCGTCCACCTCGTCGGGATCTGCGAGCTGACACCGCTGACCGAGGAGGAACTGGGCGACCTGGGCGCTCTGGAGCAGTCCGCCGACTTCGGCGCCCTGCTGGACGCCACCGGCGCCCGGGTCGCGGTGATCTGCACCCCGATCCCGACCCACACCGACCTCGCCCTCACGGCGGCCGAGCGGGGTGTGCACCTCCTCCTGGAGAAGCCGCCCGCCCCCTCCTACGCCGAGTTCCGCCGGATGGCCGACGGGGTCGCCGCGGCCGGAGTCGTCTGCCAGATCGGCTTCCAGTCACTGGGCTCGCACGCCCTGCCCGCCGTCCGCGAGCTGATCGAGCAGGGGGCGATCGGGAAGCTGGTCGGGCTCGGCGGCGCCGGTGCCTGGGTCCGCGACGAGGACTACTTCCGGCGGGCGCCCTGGGCGGGCAAGCGGCGGCTGAACGGCGTCGACGTGATCGACGGGGCCCTGACCAACCCCCTCGCCCACGCCGTCGCCACCGCCCTCGCCCTGGGCGGCAGCACCCGCGCCGAACACGTCACCGGCATCGAGACCGAGCTGCTGCGCGCCAACGCCATCGAGTCCGACGACACCTCCTGTGTCCGCGTCACCACCACGCAGGGCCACCCGGTGACCGTCGCCGCGACGCTGTGCGCCGAGGAGGCGGACGAGCCGTACGTCCTCGTCCACGGCGACAGCGGCCGGATCACCTTCTGGTACAAGCAGGACCGGGTGCTGCTGCAGCGCGCGGGGCACGGCCCGCAGGAGTCCGAGCACGGCCGCACCGACCTGCTGGAGAACCTCGTCGACCACCTCACCACCGGCGCGGACCTGCTGGTCCCGCCGGAGGAGACCGGCGCCTTCATGAAGGTCGTGGAGGCCATCCGCACCGCCCCCGACCCGGCGCCGCTGCCGGACACCGCCTGGCACCGGATCCCCGGCGAGAGGCGCCGGGTGGTGCCCGGCATCGACGGACTCGTCGCGGCCGCCGCCGACACCCTCTCCCTCTACTCCGAGCTCGGCGCCCCCTGGGCCCTGTCCGCGGAGCACCTGTCGAACGAGGTGAGCACCCGATGACCAGCAACGACACCACGGTCCTGCGCGTCGCGGGCCGGCCGGTCGGCCGGTACGTCACCCGGCCCGAACTGCCCGCCCGGCTCTCCCCGCGCCCCTACCTGCACCCCGTCACCACCCTGGCCGGCACGGCCGTGACCGAACTCGCCCCGGCCGACCACGCACACCACCTCGGCGTCGGTGTCGCCGTTCCCGACGTCGAGGGGTTCAACTTCTGGGGCGGGCGCACCTACGTCCGCGACCAGGGCCCGACCGAGCTCGGCAACCACGGCTCGCAGCGCCACATCGCCTTCCAGCTGCGCGACCCGGACGGCTTCGTGGAGGAGCTGCGCTGGGTGGCCTCGGGCGGCGAGCTGCTGCGCGAGCGCCGTACGGTCGCCGCCACCGAACTCACCGACCAGGCCTGGGCGCTGGACCTCACCTTCTCCCTCACCAACGTCACCAAGGGCCCCCTGTCGATCGGCAGCCCCGCGACCAACGGGCGCCCGGGCGCGGCCTACGGGGGCTTCTTCTGGCGGGCCCGCAAGGAGGCCTCGGCGCCGGAGGTCTTCACGGCCGGGGCCGACGGCGAGGACGAGGTCCACGGTCGGCCCGCCGACTGGCTCGCCCTGCGGGGCGGCACCTGGACGCTGGTCTTCGCCGGCGCGACCGAACGGACCCGCCGCGACCCGTGGTTCGTGCGCACCGGGGAGTACCCGGGCGTCGGATCCTCCCTGGCACACGAGGAGCGCCTGCCGCTGCCGCCGGGCGAGACGGTCGTGCGCCGGGTGGTGACCGTCGTCGCCGACGGCCGACTCGACCGGGACGCCACGGCCGCCCTCGTCCGCAAGGCGGTGAGCCCGTGACCTCCGAGATTTCGCGAGGCGGTGAGCCCGTGACCTCCGAGATTTCGCGAGGCGGTGAGCCCGTGACCTCCGAGACCTACCGCAATCCGATCCTCGACGCCGACTGGTCCGACCCCGACGTCGTCCGCGTCGGCGACGACTTCTACCTGACCGCCTCCAGCTTCGGCCGGGCCCCCGGACTGCCGCTGCTGCACTCCCGGGACCTGGTCAACTGGACCCTGGTCGGCCACGCCCTCGAACGCCTCGAACCGGCCGCCGAGTTCGGCAGACCCCGGCACGACTGCGGCGTCTGGGCCCCGTCCCTCAGGTATCACGACGAACGCTTCTGGATCTTCTGGGGCGACCCCGACCAGGGCGTCTTCCAGATCAACGCCCCGCAGATCAGGGGGCCCTGGACCCGGCCGCACCTGCTGAAGGCCGGCAAGGGCCTGATCGACCCCTGCCCCCTGTGGGACGAGGAGACCGGAGAGGCCTACCTGGTCCACGCCTGGGCCAAGTCCCGCTCCGGCGTCAAGAACCGCCTCACCGGCCACCGGATGCGCCCCGACGGCACCGGTCTCCTCGACGAGGGCAAGGTCATCGTCGACGGGGACCGCATACCCGGCTGGTTCACCCTCGAAGGCCCCAAGCTCTACCGCCACGGCGGCTGGTTCTGGATCTTCGCCCCGGCCGGCGGCGTGGAGACCGGCTGGCAGGGCGCCTTCCGCTCGCGCGGGTTCTTCGGGCCGTACGAGGAGAGGATCGTCCTGGAGCAGAAGGACACCGACGTCAACGGCCCCCATCAGGGCGGCTGGGTGCGCACCCCGTCCGGCGAGGACTGGTTCCTGCACTTCCAGCAGCGCGGCGCCTACGGCCGGGTCGTCCACCTCCAGCCCATGCGCTGGGGCCCTGGGGGCACCTCCCGCTCATGGGGGTCCCCCCGCTCGAGCGAAGCCGAGAGTGGGGGAGAAGCCGAGAGCGGGGGAGGCTGGCCGGTGCTCGGGGACGACGGCGCCCCCGTCACCGAACACCGGCGCCCCGCCCTGCCGCCGCAGCCGCCCGCCGCCCCCGCCACCGACGACGACTTCCCCGGCGGACGGTACGGCCGCCAGTGGCAGTGGACGGCCAACCCGGGCGACGGCTGGGCCACCCAGCACTGTGGGGACGGGCTGCGGCTCACCTGCGTCCGCTCGGCAGACGCCCACGACCTGCGCAAACTGCCTCACGTGCTGACCCAACGGCTGCCCGGCACACCCTGCGCCGCCGAGGTGGGGCTGCGCCTGGACAGCGCCGAGCCCGGGGCCCGCGCCGGGCTCGCGGTCCTCGGGGACGCGTTCGGCTGGATCGGTCTCCAGCGGGGCACGGACGGCACCGCCCGCCTCGTGCACCGGTTCGCCGAGGGCGGAGCGGAGAGGGAGCGCGACGCCGCTCGCCCCCGCGTCGCTCCCGAGGGCCGGGCCCGGCTGCGGATCGAGATCGGCGCGGGGGCACGGTGCCGCTTCTCCGCGGACGTCGGCGACGGCGACGGATTCCGTCCGTCCGGCCCCGTCTTCGCCGCCACCCCGTGGCGCTGGGTCGGCGCTCTGCTCGGCCTCTTCGCCCTCGCGCCCGCCGGTCAGGGGCACGCCGGTACGGCGGCCTTCACCCGGTTCCGGATCAGCGCCTCGTAACGCACCTTCGTCGTACGCCTGTGGGGAGCCGCAATGACGCACTTCCGTAGCAAGCGCTTGTCGAGACCGGGGCACGGCAGGACCACGGCCGCCGTGCTCGCCCTGGTCGCCGCGCTGGGCCTCGGCGCGATCGGGGACGCCCAGGCCGCTCCGGCACCGCGGTCCGGCCCGGCCGCGGACCGCTGGACCGACCGGCCGCACGGCTTCGCCTCACTCGCCGGCGGCACCACCGGCGGGGCGGGCGGCAAGGTCGTCACCGTCACCGACCAGGCCGCCCTGGCGAAGTACGCGGCGGCCGAGGAGCCGTACGTCATCCGCGTCAAGGGCGCCGTGGAGATGGAGCCCTTCGGCACGGAGATACCCGTCGCCTCCGACAAGACGATCATCGGCGTGAGCGACACGGCCGAGATCGTGCACGGCGGCTTCACCCTCGACCCCGGCACGCACAACGTCGTCATCCGCAACCTCACCATCCGCGACACCGCCATCGAGGGCAACTGGGACTGCAAGGACACCGACTACGACGGCATTCGCCTGGACACCGCCCACCACGTGTGGATCGACCACATTCGGTTCTCGCGGATCTGCGACGGGCAGCTCGACATCCGCAAGGACAGCGAGTACGTCACCGTCTCCTACAACCGGTTCACGGACAACAACAAGACCTTCGGCATCGGATGGACCCCGAACGTCAGGACGCAGATCACCGTCGACCACAACTGGTTCCGGGGCACCAAGCAGCGCAACCCGTCCGCCGACAACTGCGCCTACGCGCACCTCTACAACAACTACCTGTCCGCGCAGCTGTCCGACGGCGACCCGGTCTGGACGTACGGCAACTGGTCGCGCGGCCGGACGAAGATGGTCATCGAGAACAGTTTCTACGACGGTGTCCAGCACCCCTACCAGGCCGACGCGACGGCCGAGCTGGTGCAGCGCGGGTCGGTGCTGCGCAACACGACGGGCCGGCACGACGCCTGGGGCACGGCGTTCGACCCACGGGAGTTCTACGCCTACCGGCTCGACCCGGCCGCAGCGGTCCCCGCGCTGGTGAAGCGGTTCTCCGGGCCGCAGAAGCGCATCGGCGGCCCGGTCGAGCTGCACGTACCGGCCGACTACCCGACCGTGCAGGCCGCCGTGGACGCGGTGCCGGACGGCAACGACACCCCGCTGACGATCGCCGTCGCGCCGGGCGTCTACCGCGAGAAGGTGTTCATCCCCGCGAGCAAGCCGGACCTCGTGCTGCGCGGCACCGGACGGGACCGCTCCGACACCGTCATCGTCTTCGACACGCCCGCCGAGTACGGGGGTTCGACGGGCAGCGCCACCGTCCGGATCGCCGCGAACGACGTCACCGCGCGCAACCTCACCTTCAGCAACGACTTCGACGAGGCCGCGCACGAGCTGAAGGGCGAGCAGGCCCTGGCCATGAAGACGACCGGCGACCGGATCGTCTTCGAGGACACCGCGTTCCTGGGCAACCAGGACACCCTGATGACCGACAGCCCCGAACTGACCACCGTCAGCCGGGTCTACGTCCGCGACTCCTATATCGAGGGCGACGTCGACTTCGTCTACGGACGGGCCACGACGGTGATCGAGCGGTCGGTCATCCGGGCCCTGAGCCGCGGCTCGGACTCCAACAACGGTTACATCACCGCGGCTTCGACGTGGAAGGGCAACCCGTACGGGTTCCTGATCACCAGGTCGGAGATCGTCAGTGACGCCCCCGCCGGGACCTACCACCTGGGGCGGCCCTGGCACCCCGGCGGCGAGCCGGACGCGGTCGCCCAGGTGCTGATCCGCGACACCCGGCTGCCCGCCGCGATCAAGTCCTCGCCGTGGACCGACATGGGCGGGTTCTCGTGGAAGGACGCGCGGTTCACCGAGTACCGCACCCACGGCCCCGGCGCGTCGGTCACCCCGGACCGCCCGCAGATGAGCGACCGGGAGGCGCGCTCCCACACCGTCACCGCCTATCTGGCGGGCGCCGACGGCTGGGCGCCGCACACCCGTCGCTGACCACCCCCACACCCTCAAGTTCCGCTGGATACAGAAGAAGAGAGCCGACCAATGAAGATCAGCAATCACACCGGCAGCAGAGGCGGGCTCCGCCGCACCTCGGTCGCCGTGGCCCTCGGGGCCGTGCTCGCGCTGACCGCGACCGCATGCGGCGACGACGGCAGCGGGACGGGCGGCGACAAGGGCGCCGACGGAAGCGGCAAGGGAAAGATCGTCTTCTGGGACAACAACGGCGGTGTCCGCACCGAGACCTGGAAGGAGATCATCGCCGACTTCGAGAAGGCCAGCCCCGACATCAAGGTCGAGTACGTCGGGATCGCCTCGACCGAGTACCAGTCCAAGGTCGACACCGCCCTCCAGGGCGGCGGCCTGCCGGACGTCGGCGGCGTGGGCGCGGCGATGCTCGCCGGGTTCGCCGCGCAGGGCGCGCTGGAACCGCTGGACGAGCGGCTCGGCTCGTCGTCGCTGAGCGGCAAGCTCAACAAGGACATGGTCGAGTCGCTGAAGGCGGCCGGCGGCGGGGACGACAAGCTGTACTCGGTCCCGACCTCCGCGAACAACGGTGTGCTGTACTACCGCACGGATCTGTTCAAGAAGGCGGGGCTCGAGGAGCCGACGACGTGGGAGCGGTTCTACGAGGCCGCGAAGAAGCTGACGAACTCGGGCAAGAACGAGTTCGGCTACACCATTCGCGGTGGTGCGGGTTCCATCGCCCAGGCGCTGGACGCCATGTACGGGCAGTCCGGCATCACGTCGTTCTGGGATTCCAGTGGTGAGAAGACCACGGTCAACGATCCCAAGAACGTGGCGGCACTGGAGAAGTACGCGGCGCTGTACAAGAAGGTCACTCCGGCCGCCGACCTCAACAACGACTTCACGAAGATGGTCGCGCAGTGGGACTCCGGCACGATCGGGATGCTGAACCACAACCTGGGGTCGTACCAGGACCATGTGAAGGCGCTCGGGGTCGAGAAGTTCCGGGGCGTTCCGCAGCCGGTCGGCGCCGGTGGCAAGCGGGTGCAGGTGTCCAACCCGGTGGACGGGCTGGGGCTGTTCAAGAGCGGCAAGAACAAGGACGCGGCCTGGAAGTTCATCGAGTTCGCCACGTCCAGGGCGGAGAACTCGAAGTTCAACGAGGCGGCGGGGCAGGTGCCGTCGAACACGGACGCGGCGAAGGACGCGTGGATCTCGAAGGCCGAGCCGACGAAGCTGGCCGCTGACGCGTTGTCGGACGGGTCGACGACGATCGTGCAGCTGCCGTACTACCTGCCGGACTGGAACACGATCTCCAAGGCCGACAACGAGCCGAACTTCCAGAAGGTGCTGCTCGGGAAGATGAGCGCGAAGGAATTCCTGGACACGATGGCCGAGCAGCTGAATGCCGCGCAGGAGGAATGGAACCAGCAGAAGGGTTGATGCTGGATTTCGCCGTCGGGCGGCCTGCGGTGTGCAGGCTGCGGGCCGCCCGTGGTTGATCGCGCCCACGTGGCGGAGCCGCACATTGATACAGCCCCGCGCCCCCAGGGCGTATCCCCACCCCTATTGAAAGGGACTCCGCGTGTCTCTGAGCCGTAGACAGGTTGCTGTTGCCGCAGCCTCTGTTCCACTGACGTTTGCCGCTGCCGGTACCGCTCACGCCGGCACCCGGCGTCTTCCCACCCTCTACATCGCCGGTGATTCCACCGCCGCGCAGAAGTACAAGGACGCCGCTCCCGAGACCGGGTGGGGGATGGCGATTCCGTTCTTTCTGCAGGGATCCCGGCTCGCGGTCTCCAATCATGCCGTGAACGGGCGGAGCTCCAAGAGCTTCGTCGACGAGGGGCGGTTGAAGGTGATTCTGTCCGCCGTCCGGCCCGGGGACTTCCTGCTCGTCCAGTTCGCGCACAACGACGAGAAGGCGGAGGATCCCACCCGGCACACCGAGCCCTGGTCGACCTACCAGCAGTATCTGCGGATGTACCTGGACGGGGCCCGGGCGCGTGGGACGCGGCCGGTGCTGGCGACCTCCGTGGAGCGGCGGCGCTTCGACGCCGCCGGGCAGGCCCTGCCGACGCACGGGGAGTACCCGGCGGCCATGCGGGCGCTCGCCGCCGAGGAGCGGGTCCCGCTGCTCGACGTCCAGGCGCTGTCGCTCGCCCTGTGGCAGCGGCTCGGGGTCGAGGAGACCAAGAAGTACTTCAACTGGACCGCCACCGAGCAGGACAACACGCACTTCAATCCGCCGGGGGCCATCGAGGTGGCCCGGCTCGTGGCGCGGGAGCTGCTGCGGACGCGGGTGCTCGGGCCGCGTGATGTGCGGCGGCTGGACGAGCGGATTCCCGAGTCCTGGATCACCTGGCCGTAGTCCGGCGTGCCACCCCTGACGAAGAAGGAAGAGAGCCGCACCATGAACGTTCGGAAGTGTCATGATCATGCCATTGCGCGAGTGGCCGTGCTCATCGGCTGCACCGCGCTCGTGCTGTCCCTGAGCGGCACCGGCGCGCAGGCCCAGCCCCGGGACGTCGCCCGCCAGATTCTCGCGGCGAACGACGGATGGGCCTCCCACGGCTCCGGGACCACGGGCGGCTCCCAGGCGGACGCCGCGCACGTCTACACCGTCACCACCTGGGAGCAGTTCCGCGCCGCCCTGAAGGACGGCGGGTCCGCACCCAAGATCATCAAGGTCAAGGGCGTGATCGACGCCGTGTCCGAGGGCTGCGACGCGTTCGCGGCCGCCGGGTACGACCTCCAGAAGTACCTCGCCGCCTACGACCCCGCCGTCTGGGGCCACGACAAGCCGGTCAGCGGCGAACAGGAGGACCTGCGGGCCGCGTCGGCCGCCGCGCAGGACAAGACCATCAAGGCGAACGTGCCCGCCAACACCACCATCATCGGCGTGGGGAAGGACGCCGGGATCCGCGGCGGCAGCCTGCAGATCAAGGGCGTGGACAACGTCATCGTCCGCAACCTCGCCCTCGAGGCCCCGGTCGACTGCTTCCCGCAGTGGGACCCGACCGACGACAACAAGACCGGCGCCTGGAACTCCGAGTACGACGGCGTGGTGGTGTACGGCTCCACCCATGTGTGGATCGACCACAACACCCTCACCGACGGCCGCTACCCCGACAGCAGCCTGCCGACCTACTTCGGCAAGGTCTACCAGCAGCACGACGGCCTGGTCGACATCGTGCGCGGCGCCGACCACGTGACGGTGTCCTGGAACTCCTTCGAGGACCACGACAAGACCATGCTGATCGGCAACAGCGACAGCGCCGGATCCACGGACACCGGCAAGCTCAAGGTCACCCTGCACCACAACCGCTTCGAGGGCATCGTCGAGCGGGCCCCGCGCGTGCGGTTCGGGCAGGTCGACGCGTACAACAACCACTTCGTGGTCACCGAGGACCAGCCGTACGCCTACACCTTCGGCATCGGCGCCTCCTCGCAGCTCCACGCCACGGACAACGCCTTCTCGCTGCCCGCCGGGGTCGGCGCCGGCAAGACCCTGAAGAAGTGGAGCGAGGCGCCGCTCACCGCCGAGAACAACTACGTCAACGGCAAGCGGACCGATCTCATCGCCGTGCACAACGTGGAGGTCCCCGGCGAGATCCTCCGGCCCGGCGCGGGCTGGAAGCCGACCCTGCGCACGAAGGTGGACTCGCCGAAGGCCGTGCCGCAGACCGTCGACCGGCAGGCCGGCGCGGGCCGGATCTGCTGACGCTCCCGGACACCGGCCGGGGCGGCCCGCACCGCACCCCACTCCTGGGGTGCGCCCGCCCCGGCTCCTCCCGCAGTGACATCGAAGGAGCACCCGCATGCCCCTGTCCAGAAGACGATTCCTGACGGTGAGCGCCGGAGCGGGCGCCGCGCTCGGCGCGGCCCCGGCCCCCCGTGCGGGCCGCCGCCCGCCCCCGCCCGTTCGGCCGGTACGGCTCACCGTCCGCGCGCCTGACGCCCGGGACGCTGTACGTCCATCCGGGCGGCGCCGGTGACGTCACCACCGTCCGGGAGGCGGTGGCCGCGGCGAACGGAACCGGGCACACCCTCGTCATCGCCCCCGGCACCTACCGGGAGACGGTGGCCGTCGACCGCACCCGCACCGCCATGACCTGGATCGGGGGCGAGCGAAGACCCCGTGACGTCGTGGTCGTGTACGACAACGCGGCCGGGACGCCCAAGCCGGGCGGCGGCACCCACGGCACGACCGGCTCCGCCACCACCACCGTCCAGGCCGACGGCTTCAGCGCCCGCTGGATCACCTTCGCCAACGACTGGCTGCGCGCCGACCACCCCGACATCACCGGCACCCAGGCCGTCGCCCTCAAGGTCCAGGGCGACCGCTCGGCCTTCCACCACTGCCGGTTCCTCGGCCACCAGGACACCCTGTACGCCGACTCCACGGCCCTCGGCACCTTCGCCCGCCAGTACTTCAGCCACTGCTACGCCGAGGGCGACGTCGACTTCGTCTTCGGGCGGGCCACGGCGGTGTTCGAGCACTGCCACTTCCGCACGCTGGCACGGGACGTGGACTTCACGCCCAAGGGCATGGTCTTCGCCCCCTCCACGGCCCGGGCCAATCCGCAACGGCATCCTCGCCGTGCGCTGCCGGATCACCTCCGGCGCCGAGGACGCGGCGTACAAACTGGCCCGGCCCTGGGTGCCGTCGTACGGGACCACGGCATGGCCGTCGCTGGTCGTGCGGGAGACCCGGATCGGGCCCGGCATCGACGCGGTGGCCCCGTACACGAACATGCGGGACGCCCACCCGTGGCAGAGCATGCGTTCGCCGAGTACCGGACTGACGTCCGGTCCGCCACGCCCGGGGCGCTTGACCGGTTTTTGCCCGGCGGGTCTCGCGCCCACGGGGGTGACGCGCGTAGAAACCCTGTCATGCATAAGGGGTCCTTTCACTATGCCCGTCCGGGTCGCGTGGTCTGGCACCGCACCTCGCCGCGTTGCCGAAAAGCCCTAGTAGCTCCGCTACGAGGGCTTCCCGGCGCCTTGCGACGCACGGCACCAGACCACGCGCCCTGATCGGACGCTCATAGTGAAAGGACCCCTAAGCCACTGCGTATCGCCGCGGTCACCGCGGCCTGTGCCGTCGCCGGTGTCACCCTGTACGGGACCGGCGCCGCCACGGCCGGCCAGTCGACGGCGAACTCCACCCGCGAGCCCTACAACATCGGACTGCTGGCCAAGGACATCGACACCTACTACGGCACCACCCTCGACGCGAACGGCGTCTACCAGTCCTCCCCGGACAGCCCCTACGCCAAGGACCTCGCCCGCCTCGACGCGTCCGCCCGGGCGTACATCGGCAAGGCGGCCCGCAAGGCGCTGCACAAGGGCGAGAAGCCGGCCGTCGTCTTCGACATCGACGACACCCTGCTGCTCAGCCTCGACTACGAGAAGAAGAACAACTACGGCTACAACAGCGCCACCTGGGCCGCCTACGTCGACCGGGCCGACCGGCCCGCCGTCTTCGGCAGCCCCGAGCTCGTCCGCTACGCGGACCGCAAGGGCGTCGAGGCTTCTACAACTCGGGCCTGAGCGAGGCGCAGCGCTCCGCCGCCGTCGAGAACCTGAAGAAGGCCGGCTCCGAGGTGAACCTCGACGCCGGCCACATGTTCCTCAAGGACAAGGCCAACCCGCCGTCCTACCTGAGCGGATGCGCCACCCCGGGCACCTGGACCTGCACGACCGCGCAGTACAAGTCCGGTACCCGCAAGCACATCGAGAAGGACCTCGGGTACGAGATCATCGCCAACTTCGGCGACCAGTACTCGGACCTCCAGGGCGGTCACGCCGACCGGACGTACAAGCTCCCGAACCCGGCGTACTTCGTCAGCTGAGGCCGGGCGGCGTCACCGCCGGACCGGCTCGATCCCCTCCAGCGTCGGCACCACGGGCTCGATGGTGCCGTCGGCCGCGAACTCCATGCGGTCGACGGTGGTCTCGCGGTGCATGCCGTCACCGCCCGGCAGGCCGGGGCCGTTGAGGGCGAAGCGGTGGTAGACCATGTACCAGTCGTCGGTGCCGGGGGTGTTCACCACCGAGTGGTGTCCGGTGGCGAGGATGCCGTACCCGGGCCGCTTCTCGAGGATCGTCCCGCGCTTGGTCCACGGGCCGAGCGGGGACGGTCCCGTCGCGTACGCCACGTGGTAGTTCTCGCTGCGGGTGTCGTCCTCGGACCACATGAAGTAGTACGTGCCCTTCCGCTTGATCACGAAGGAGCCCTCGCGGAAGTCGTCCGGGGTGATGTCCTTCACCTCGGACGCGTCGAAGGACACCATGTCGTCGTCGAGCGGCACCACGTAGCCGTGGCCGTTGCCCCAGTACAGGTAGGCCTGGCCGTCGTCGTCCGTGAAGACCGCCGGGTCGATCATCTGGCCCTTGAGCGAACCGCCCTTGGCCACCAGCGGCTTGCCGAGCGCGTCCTTGAACGGGCCGGCGGGGGAGTCGGCGACCGCCACGCCGATCTGCTGCTCGGCGCAGAAGTAGAAGTAGTACGTGCCGTCGCGCTCGGCGATCGCGGGTGCCCAGGCGTTCTTGTCGGCCCAGCTCACGTCCGGCCCGAGGTCGAGGATGACGCCGTGGTCCTTCCAGTTCACCAGGTCCTTCGACGAGTACGCCTTGAACCTGGTGCCGCTCCAGCCCTGGAAGCCGTCCGTGGTCGGGTAGATCCAGTACCGGCCGTTCAGGTAGTGCACGTCGGGGTCGGCGTTCAGGCCCGGCAGGATCGGGCTGCGGGTGCGCACCGCTTCGACCGTCCAGGTGCGCTTGGTGCCGTCGGCGGCCGTGACGGTGTACTTCTGCGGTGTGCGGAAGTCGCGGCGGGTGCCGGACTTCGGGCTGATCTTCGCGCCCTCACCGACCCACAGCTTCGGGGCGAGGTCCCGCAGGCCGGCGTCCGGCTTCATGGGCAGGACGACCCTGGAGGCGCTGTCCGTGACGATCGCGTAGCCCTTCTGGTGCTTCGCCGTCGCGTCCACGACCGAGGTGGAGGTCGCCGGGTAGGCGGCCAGCAGGCGGTCGTACTCCTGCTGCGTCACCGGCAGGACCGTGCCGTGCCGGGGGCTCGCCGGGAGCTGGTAGTTCGTCGACGGGGTCCACTTGCCCGAGGCGAGGTCGGTCGTCTCGAAGGGCACGTAGCCGCGGCCGCCGTACTCGTCGATGAACAGGTACCACTTCTTCTCGGTGTTCGACCTGAACACCGTCGGGCCCTCGCCGCGGTCCATCGCGCCCTTGCCGATGCAGTCGGCCACGAAGTCGTACGTCGTCGAGGTCAGGGAGGTGGACCTCTCCCCGGTGATGAACTTCGAGCAGGGGCCGGCGGAGCCGGGGTCCCGCTCGTCCTTGGTGTAGCGGTAGTACTCGTCCTTGTCCTTCACGACCGTGGAGTCGATCACCGAGTAGCCCGGGTCGTTCCAGACCTTCGGCTCGCTGAAGGTGCGGAAGTCCTTCGTGGTCGCGTACAGCATCTTGTTGTACGTGTCGCCCTTGTGGTCCGGGTCGTCGTCGGCGTACAGCTTCGACGCCCAGAAGACGACGTACGAGTCGAGCTCGTCGTCCCAGTAGGCCTCCGGGGCCCAGGTGTTGCCCGCGGTGTCCGGGGAGACCTTCACCAGGCGCTGGTCGGTCCAGTGGACCAGGTCGGTGGACTCCCAGACCATGACCGACTTGCTGCCGTGCCGCTGGACCTGGTCCCAGCTGCCGCTGGAGTTCTGGTACATCCGCAGGTCGGTGGCGATCAGATAGAACGTGTCGCCCTTGGGGGAGCGGATGACGAACGGGTCGCGCAGACCCTTCTCGCCGGTCGTGGACGTCAGCACCGGCTTCCCGGCGTTCAGCTCACGCCAGTGCAGCGGGTCGTTGCCGCGGCTGAGGGCGTAGCGGATCTGCTCGCCGTCGGCGGTGCCCTCACCGGTGAAGTAGGCGAAGAGGTAACCGGCGTACTTGCTGTGCTTCACGGGTGGGGCTCCGGGGTCTGCGGTGCTGGGCGGTGCGCTGAGGAGGGTCAGCAGGAGGCCGGTCAGGGCCAGGAAGGGGAGCAGGAGCGTGCGGGCGATGCGGGGGCGCATGACACTTCCTGTCGGAGTATGGGGGATTCTGTTGGATGAGCGGCCTTCGGAGTCTCACCGGAGGGACGCAGGGCGTCAACGGGTGCGTGTGAGGCCGGTCGGTCCGAAACTTTCGGAACGTCGTGGTCATGGGCGCACGTGACGGCGGCAACCCTTTCCGGCGCGGTGGCGACTGGTGGACGGAAACGGGCCGGAGCGGGCCCCTCCGAGCCGTTTCCGTCCCGATCCCCCAGGAAAGGAAGGCTCCTTGCTGCCGAGCACCGGACGTCATCGCAGGATGCGCACGCTCTCCATCGCCGCGGCCGTCGCCTGTGCCGCGGGGGCCGGCGGCGTCTACCTCGGGCTGTCGACCGGCGGCGCGCGGGCCGCTTCGACGACGGTCACCGTGTCCACCACCGCCCAGCTCGAACAGGCCGTGAAGAACGCCACCGCCGGCACCGTGATCCAGGTCCGCGGCGGCACCTACTACCCGACCGCCACCCTCAAGTCCACGGCGAACGGCACCAGTTCCGCACCCATCACCCTGCGGGCCCACGGAGCCGAGAAGGTGCGGATCGACGGGTCCGAGCTCCCCGCCGGCTCCTGGCTGGCGGGGATCCACGGCCACCACTGGACCGTCCAGGACCTGGCCTTCGTCAACTCCCCGGCCCAGGGATTCGTCGCCACGTCCTCGGCCGGCGGCGTCTTCAGGAACCTGGTCACCGCGGACAACGGCGACTCCGGCTTCACCCTGCGCGGCGACGGCACCACCGGCAACCTCGTGCAGAACCTCGACAGCCACGGCAACTACGACCCGGCCGGCCACGGCCAGAACGCCGACGGCATCGCCGTCAAGTTCGGCTCCGGGACCGGGAACCGGATCACCGGAGCCCGGCTCTACGACAACTCCGACGACGGCCTCGACCTGTGGCAGTTCTCCTCACCGGTCATCATCGAGCACTCCTGGGCCTTCGGCAACGGCGAGAACCGCTGGAACGACGCGGCCTTCGAGGGCAACGGCAACGGCTTCAAGCTGGGCGGCGGGGGCGCCTCCGTCGCCCATGTCGTCGACGACAACGCGGCCTGGGACAACACGCTGCACGGCTTCACCGAGAACTCCAACACCGGTGCCATCGCCCTGAACCGCAACACCGCGTACGCCAACGCCGAGAGCGGCTTCTACTTCGCGACCGGCACGGCCCGCCTCGGCAGGAACCTCGCCGCCGGCGACACGGGCGGAGCGGCGAAGCTCGGCTCCTCGACGGTCTCGGCGGGCAACACCTGGGACAGCGGCATCGCCACGCCGCCCTTCAGGTCGACCGACGCGACCGGTGCGTACGGAGCGCGCCGGGCGGACGGCTCCCTGCCCGCGACGACGTTCCTGACGACCGGCTCCACGACCATCGGCTCGACGATGGACTGAGGCCGCGCTTCCGTCGGGGCGATGGACTGAGGCCGCGCTTCCGTCGGGGCGATGGACTGAGGCCGCGCTTCCGTCGGGACGACGACGCCCCCGCCGGTGCGAAACGGCGGGGGCGTCCTGCCGACCGGCCGAGGGGGGCTCGGCCGGTACTGTCCGGCCGTCCGGAGGGGGGCTCCGGAGGGCCGAGGTGCCGGGACGTCCGGCTGGGGGCCGGGCACCCGGCGTTCCGGTCGGCCCAAGGGGGGACGAGGGCCGACCGGAGTCACAGGGGGGCGGGTCCTACTGGTAGCTGATGTCGGACGTCTTGAACGTGCAGCTCTTGCCGTCCGGACCGGGCGGTGTCAGCTCCTTGGGCTCCTTGCCGGTGTTGTTGCCCTCGAAGCGCACACACGTCTTGATCTTCTTCTTGCCGTCGCCGTGGATGCGGATCTTCGACAGCGTCGCCGTGTCGCCGTAGTTGGCGTTCACCCCGACGATGGAGTTCACCGGCGCCGTCACGTCGATGTCGCTGAGCACGATCGTGCGCTTGTACTGCGTCTTGCAGTTGCCGCAGGAGCGGACCAGCTTGCCGGCGTTCTGCACCTGGAAGCCGGACACGTTCAGCGTCCCGGCGCCGTTGAACTGCAGCACCTTGTCGTCGGCGTTCTTCGCGCCGCCGCCGATCACCCTGTACACCGCGGAGGAGGACTTGCCCTTGAAGCTGGCCGCGTCCTCGCCGACGTCCGTCCACCACACGTTCTGCAGCGTGCAACTGCCCTTGCAGTGCACACCGTCCGCCGCCGGGGTGCCGATGATGACGTTCTTGAGGACCGCGCCGTCCGCCAGCTCGAAGAGCGGGGCCTGACCCTCGTCCTGGCTGCCGCCGCCGAGCGCGCCGGTGCCGTAGAACATCGTCATCCCGCCGTCGCGCACACCGGAGACCGGGATCGTCCTGGACACAGGGGTCTTGCCCTTGTCCGTGGGCCAGGAGGACGCGGCGCCCGCCGTCGACAGCATCGACGTGGTGACGATCGCCGCACCCGTGATGCCGAACGCGGACACCGCGGCGATCACGGCCCGCCGTTTGGTGGCACTGCGGCGATGGCGGACGCGCTGTTCTGCTGGTGCAGTCATGTACCGATTCCTCAGATGGGTGGTGACGCTTGCGCGGAGTGGTCGCCACCGGTGAAGGGAGGGTTGCCGCCTCTCCAGAAGTTTTTCAGGAGTCGCCGTCGCCGTCGTCGACCGCCGCGAAGCCGCCGCCCACCGACAGCTGCCTCGAAGCGGCGGTGGCCGTCACCGTGTAGGCGTCCTTCCCCGCGTCACGGCCGCCGCGGGCGTGGTCGAACTGCCCGGCGAACACCCACTCGCCCGCCGGCACCGTACGGCCCTCCTTGAGGGTCCAGGTGTAGACGAGGAAGCCGTCCCGCTCGGCGACCGCGAGGGTGAAGTCGTTCTCGGGCAGGGAGCGCCAGGCGCCCGCGTTCGAGACCCCGCCGGTCTGGGCGACCTTCAACCGCACGGTCAGCGCGGTCAGTTGCCCGCCGGTTTTGAGGGTGATGTTGCTCTGCGCCCAGAAGTCGTTGCTGTGCGGGTCGACCGATCCGTCCGACCAGAGCGGACCGTCCTCGGTGGCGGCGGGCGGCCGCTCGGTGGCCGGGGCGCTCGGCGTCCTCGACGGCGCCGGGCCGGACTCGCGGCGCTCGGCCGACCGGCTCGGCGTCGGCTCCACCGGAGCCGGTGGCGCGGGGGGCCGGCTCGTCGCCTCCGGGGACGGGGTGGGGGTCGGCGACGTCGCGACCTCCTGCCGCCGCGGGGCGGCCTCGTCCTTCACCGCGGACGCCACCGCGTAACCGCCCACGGCCAGAACGCCGGCGACCGCGGCCGTCGCACCGGCCACCCGCATCCAGCCGAGCACCGGCGGACGCGTCTCCCGGTGGCGGGAGCCGGCCGGACCGGCCATGCCGCGCTCGACCCGGGCCAGCATGCGCTCCCGGTCGGGCTCGTGTGCCCCGGCCGCCTCGTGCAGCCGGGAGCGCACCTCCTCGTGCACGTCCCGCCGCATGCTCATCGGTCCCTCCCTCCGCCCTGGCCGGTGCGCACGCCCTCCACGGCGGGCGAGCAGCGGGGAGCGCCCAGCGCCGCGTGCATCCGCTGCGGCACCCCCGGCGTCCCCAGCAACCGCTGGAGTTCGGCCATCCCCTTGGAGGTCTGGCTCTTCACCGTACCGACCGACACACCCAGCGCCAGCGCGGTGTCCTTCTCCGAGAGGTCGAACGCGTGCCGCAGCACCACACAGGCCCGCTTGCGGAACGGCAGCCCGCGCAACGCCTCCTGCACGTCGACCACACCCGCGACGTCCGGGTTCTCGGTGTTCTCCTCGCGCTGCGACCAGAACAGGGCGATGCGCCGCCGCTCGCGCACCGCGCTGCGGATGCGGGTCCGGGCCAGGTTGGCGACCACACCGCGCGCGTACGCGGCCGGATGGTCGGCCGCGCGCACCCGGTCCCAGCGGTGCCACAGCGCCAGCAACGCGTCCGCCGCCAGGTCGTCGGCCGTGTCCGCCTCGCCCGTCAACAGATAGGCGAGACGGGACAGTTCGGCGTAGTGACGCTCGAAGAAGGCGTGGAACTCCGCGGAGGCGGCGTCGTCGACGACTGTGCCCACGGGCGACCTCTCCTCGCAGCGGCTACGGGTACTCCCGGCCGGGGCACCCTGTGGCTGGCATGTAGATGACATGTGATCATCCGGGGGAGGCCCGGACGAGATCGGGAAGCGTAGCAGCGATCGTCGGATGGTTCGTACGGGGCTTCGAACGTCGTATGGCAGGCCGGACATCGATTTCGTAACACGAAGAACACCTGAACGTGGTTCAACGCGACGAAAATCCAGCCAGCACCCGCACACCGATCACCCAGGCATCGAGGAGCACGCGCCATGTCCGAATCGCAGAAGGTGGCCGACCGGTCCGACGCCGCGCCACCGGCGGCGAACAGCGTCGACCGGTTCTTCAAGATCTCCGAGCGGGGGTCCACCTTCGGCCGTGAGATACGCGGCGGCTTCGCCACGTTCTTCACGATGGCCTACATCCTTGTCCTGAATCCCATCATCCTGGGCAGCGCGAAGGACAAGTTCGGGCACCAGCTGGACGCCGTCCAGCTCACCACCGCCACCGCCCTGGTGGCCGCGGTCATGACGATCGTCATGGGCGTCGGCGGCAACCTGCCCCTGGCGCTCGCCGCCGGACTCGGCCTGAACGCCGTCGTCGCCTTCCAGATCGCCCCGCTGATGAGCTGGGACGACGCGATGGGCCTGATCGTCCTCGAAGGCCTGCTGATCTGCGTGCTGGTGGTGACCGGTCTGCGCGAGGCCGTCATGCACGCGATGCCCCAGCCGCTCAAGCAGGCGATCAGCGTCGGCATCGGCCTGTTCATCGCCTTCATCGGCTTCGTCGACGCCGGGTTCGTCAGCCGCATCCCGGACGCCGCCAACACCACCGTCCCCGTTCAGCTGGGCGGCACCGGCACCCTCGCCGGCTGGCCGATGCTGGTCTTCTGCCTCGGCGTGCTGCTGACGATCGGACTGCTCGCCCGCAAGGTCAAGGGCGCCATCCTCATCAGCATCGTCACCATGACCGCGCTGGCGATCGTGATCAACTCCCTCGCCGACATCAAGTCCTGGGGCCTGACCACGCCCTCCTGGCCGGACAACCTCGTCGACGCCCCCGACTTCGGCCTCATCGGCGACTTCGACCTGTTCGGCGCCTTCAGCGCTCCCGGCGTCGGCGTCATCACCGTGGTCCTGCTGATCTTCACGCTGATCCTGTCCGACTTCTTCGACACCATGGGCACGGTCGTCGGCATCAGCGCCGAGGCCGGCCTGCTCGACGAGGACGGCAAGGTCCCGAACCTCGGCCGGGTGCTGCTCATCGACGGTGCCGCCGCCGTCGCGGGCGGCGCGGCCTCCGCCTCCTCGGCGACCTCCTACATCGAGTCCGCGGCCGGTGTCGGCGAGGGCTCGCGCACCGGCTTCTCCAACCTCGTCACCGGCGGCCTGTTCGGCCTCGCGCTGTTCCTGACCCCGCTGCTCACCATCGTCCCGCTGCAGGCGGCCGCCCCGGCCCTGGTCGCCGTCGGCTTCCTGATGATGACCCAGGTCAAGCACATCGACTGGGACCGCTACGACATCGCCATCCCCGCGTTCCTCACCATCGCCGTGATGCCGTTCACCTACTCCATCACCAACGGCATCGGGGCAGGCTTCCTCGCCTACGTCGTCATCAAGACCGTCCTCGGCAAGGCCAAGGAGGTCCACTGGCTGCTGTGGGGGGCCTCGGCGCTGTTCCTCGTGTACTTCGCCATCGACCCGATCGAGCAACTGCTGGGAGCGAAGTGACGCCGAGCGCGCGCTGACACGAGGACGGGCCGCCCCCGGGGGGAAGGGGGCGGCCCGTCTCGTCCGTACAGACGGCTTATCGGCGGCGGAGGTTCAGTGGCGCAGGCTCAGTCCTTCAGCGCCGCCTGCATCATGGCCTTGGCGACCGGCGCCGCCAGGCCGTTGCCGCTGACCTCCGAGCGGGCCGCGTCCGACTGCTCGACCATGACCGCCACGGCGACCTCCTTGCCCGACGATTCGGACTTGCCGTACGAGGTGAACCAGGCGTACGGCACCTGGCTGTTGTTCTCGCCGTGCTGGGCCGTGCCCGTCTTGCCGCCCACGATCGCGCCCGGGACCTTGGCGTTCGTGCCCGTGCCCTTGTTCACGACCGTCTCCATCGCCGACTGCAACTGCTCGGCGGTCGAGGAACTGACGATCTCCTTCGTGCGCGCGTCGTCGTCGTAGTCCTCCAGCACATCACCGCCGCTGTTGGTGATCTGCGAGACCATGTGAGGCGACACCAGCTTGCCGCCGTTGGCAATGGCCGCCGACACCATGGCCATCTGCAGCGGGGTGGCCGTGACGTCGAACTGGCCGATGCCCGTCAGGGCCGTCTGCGACGGGTCCATGTCCGACGGGTACACGCTCGTGTAGGCCCGGACCGGCACATCCAGCCTGTCGTCGTTGAAGCCGAACTTCTCGGCCATCGCCTTCACCTTGTCCTGGCCCAGCTTCACGGCCATCTTGGCGAAGACGTTGTTGCACGAGTACTCCAGCGCCGTGCGGATGGTCGCGTTCGTGCAGGGCGCGTTCGGGTTCTCGTTCGTCAGGTCCCGGCTGGTGCCCGGCAGCGTGTACGGGTCCGGGCTGTCCGTCCGCTCGTCCACCGAGGAGTACAACCCGTCCTCCAGCGCGGCCGCCGCCACGACCAGCTTGAACGTCGAACCGGGCGGCAGCGGCTGCCGCAGCGCACGGTTGACCAGCGGCTTCTCCGGGTCCGAGGTGAGCTTCCGCCAGGCAGTGCCCGCGGTGTTGGCGTCGGTCAGCGAGGAGGGGTTGTACGACGGCGTCGACACGACCGCGAGGATCTTCCCGGTCTTCGGGTCGACGGCGACGGCACCGCCCTTCTTGTCGCCGAGCGCCTCGTAGGCGGCCTTCTGCACGTCCGGGTCGATGGTCGTGACCACGTTGCCCGGCTCGGCCCGCTCGTTGGTGAGCGTGTCCATCACGGACTTCAGCCGGCTGTCCGTGCCGTTGAGCAGGTCGCTGTAGATGCCCTCCATCTGGGTCGGGGCGTACGCCTGCGACGCGTACCCCGTCACCGCCGCGTACAGCGCGCCGTCGGTGTACGTCCGCTTGTACTTGAGGTCGCTCTTCTTCGTCGGCGCCGAACCGGTCACCGACCGGCCGCCCACGACGATGTTCCCGAGCGGCGCCGAGTACGTCTCGATCGCGTTCCGCCGGTTGTCCTTGTCGTCTGCCAGCGCCTGGCCTTCGTAGAACTGCACCCAGGTCGCCCTGACCAGCAGAGCGAGCACCAGGAGCAGCGAGAAGACCGAAGCGCGCCTGATCGTCTTGTTCATTGCGAACTGGAGGACGAGCCACACCGGGCGGATCGTTCCCGTCCGTCCTGGTTTCTCATCCGGCGGGGCGGTTTTCTCATCCGCCGTTCAGAAAGCCGGCCTCGTACGCGGCGATCACCGCCTGCGTGCGGTCCCGGGTGCCGGTCTTGGCCAGGTCCGCCGCGACGTGGGACTTCACCGTGGCCGGGCCGACCTCAGCCCTCCAGGACGAGCACCGCTTCGTCGATCTCGGCGCCCCGGGCCGGGGCGTACCCGCGGGCCGCCGCCGTCACCCGGAACCCGCACTTCTCCAGCACGCGCAGCGACCCCGCGTTGTCCGACGCCGCCCGCGCGTACAGCGGGCGCTCGGGCACCTCGGCGAGCAGCGCCCGCAGCGCCTGCGTGGCGATGCCCTTGCCCCAGTACGCGCGGTCGACCCAGTACGTCACCTCGCGCTCGCCCGGCACCCCGTACACCCCCGCGCTGCCGACCACGTCCCCGTCGGCCAGGACCGTACGGACGACGACGTCGGGCGAGGAGCGCATCCGGGACCAGCGGGTGTCGAAGGCGGCCCGGTCGGCCGGATCCTCCGGAGTGAAGGCCGCCATGCTCAGGGACTCGGGGTCGTTCATCTGCCGGAAGAAGACCGGCAGATCACTGTCGTGGACCTGGCGCAGCTCGACGTTCATGAATCAGAGCCTACGGGTGGCCAGTGTCAGCCGGTCCCGCGCGTCGAAGAGCGCGTCCTTGACCAGCTGTTCGTGCGCAGGGGTCAGCCGCGCCACCGGCACCGAGCAGCTGATCGCGTCCCGCGCCGGGGTGCGGTACGGGATCGCCACGCCGAAGCAGCGCAGCCCCAGCGTGTTCTCCTCGCGGTCCACCGCGAAACCCTGCTCCCGCACCTGGCGCAGTTCCTCGATGAGCTTCTCCCGGTCGGTGATCGTGTGCTCGGTCAGCGCGGGCAGCGTCTCCGGGAGCATCTTGCGCACCTGCTCGTCCGAGTACGTGCTCAGCAGCGCCTTGCCGAGGGACGTGGAATGCGCGGGCAGCCGGCGGCCGACCCGGGTGAAGGGACGCAGGTAGTGCTGGGACTGGCGGGTGGCCAGGTAGACGACGTTCGTGCCGTCGAGGCGGGCGAGGTGGATCGTCTCGGTCGTGTCGTCCGAGAGCCGGTCCAGCGTCGGGCGGGCCGCCGCGACGACCTCGTCACCGTCGATGTACGACGTGCCGACCAGCAGGGCCCGCACGCCGATGCCGTATCGCGTGCCCGTCGCGTCCGTCTCCACCCAGCCCAGTTCGACCAGGGTGCGCAGCAGCATGTAGAGGCTGGACTTGGGATACCCGACGGCCTCCTGGACCGCCGCGAGGGAGTGCATGCCGGGGCGTCCGGCGAAGTATTCGAGCAGTTCAACCGTTCGTACCGCGGACTTGACCTGCGCCCCGCCGCCCGTCTCGCCAGCCGACATCGCCCTTGACCCCTTCGTTGGACGCGAAATAGTCTCCACAGCGTATTCATCATCAGAGACAGCGTTCAGTATATCGAACACCCCTGGTGGGTGACCCAGTACTGCGGCAATACATGTGTGGAGGGACCCGCGGTGGCAGCAGCACCAGTCTGGAGTGTCGACCCCCGAACCGGGAAGCAGCGTGAACAGGTTGCGGTGGAGGCCACAGCCCAGGAGGTGGACGCCGCCGTCCGCGCCGCGCACGAGGCACGCGGCGGCGCCCTCGCCGACCGCACGGTCCGCGCGGCCTTCCTGCGCACCGCCGCAGACGAGCTGGAAGCGGCCAAGGACGGTCTCGTCGAGACCGCCGACGCCGAGACCGCGCTCGGCCCGGTCCGGCTGACCGGCGAGCTCGCCCGCACCTGCTACCAGTTGCGTGCCTTCGCGGACATCGTCGACGAGGGCGCCTTCCTCGACGTCGTCATCAACCACCCTGACGACACCGCGACCCCGCCCATCCCCGACCTGCGCCGCTACAAGGTGTCGCTGGGCGTCGTCGCCGTCTACTCGGCGTCCAACTTCCCCTTCGCCTTCTCGGTCGCGGGCGGCGACACCGCGAGCGCCCTCGCGGCCGGCTGCCCGGTCGTCGTCAAGTCCCACCCGGACCACCCGGCCCTGTCCGAGTACGTCGCCAAGGTGCTGCGCCGCGCCGCCGCCCGGCACGACATCCCCGAGGGCGTCGTGGGCCTGGTCCACGGCTTCGAGGCGGGCATCGAGCTGATCAGGCACCCGCTGGTCGCGGCGGCCGGCTTCACCGGCTCCGTGCGCGGTGGCCGCGCCCTCTTCGACGCGGCGGCGGCCCGCCCGGTCCCGATCCCCTTCCACGGCGAGCTGGGCTCGCTGAACCCGGTCGTCGTCACCGAGGCCGCGGCGGCCGAGCGGGCCGAGGCGATCGGCGCCGGGCTCGCCGGTTCGATGACGCTGGGCGTCGGCCAGTTCTGCGTGAAGCCGGGCCTCGTCCTCGTGCCGGCCGGTGCCGCGGGCGACGCCCTGCTGAAGTCGCTGACGGACGCCGTCAGCGACACCGACGCCGGGGTCCTGCTCGACCACCGCATGCGCGACAACTTCGTGGCCGGCGTCGCCGAGCGGGCCGAGCTGCCCGACGTCGACTCCCCGGTCACCCCCGGCGCGGGCGGCGAGCACACCGTCAGCGCGGGCTTCCTCACGGTGCCGGCGAGCCGGCTGGCCGTGGAGGGCGAGCACGACCTGCTGCTGGAGGAGTGCTTCGGGCCGGTCACGGTCGTCGCCCGCTACGAGGACGAGACCGAGGTGAAGGCGGTGCTGTCGCGGCTGCCGGGCAACCTCACGGCGACGGTGCAGCTGTCCGAGGAGGAGGCGGCCGGTGAGGGCCGCGGCGCGGAGATCCTCGCGGAGCTGACGCCGCTGGCGGGGCGCGTGCTGGTGAACGGCTGGCCGACGGGGGTCGCCGTCGCGCCGGCTCAGCATCACGGCGGGCCGTACCCGGCGACGACGTCGACGTCCACGTCGGTGGGCGGGACGGCGATCGAGCGGTGGATGCGGCCTGTTGCCTACCAGAACGCGCCGTCCGCGTTGCTTCCCGCGGAGTTGCGGGACGAGAACCCGCTGGGGTTGCCGCGGCGGTTCAACGGGCGTTTGGAGCGTTAGCGCCGCGGGGGGTGCGGTGGATTGCGGGCTGCCGGATCGTTGTGGTCGATCGCGCAATTCCCCGCGCCCCTTGAGGTCGGACCTGGGAGACTCGGTCGAATGGATCTCGAGATTTCCGAACTCCCGTTCCCCCTGCGCACCTACGGGCCCGAAGCCCATTGGTCCTATGAGGAGGGCGTGCTCACCGGGTGGGCCGGGGCGCGGCAGGATCGGTTCGTGCCGCCCACCGGGGAAGGGCTGGACCCCGCTTCCGACGCTCCCCGGCTGCTCGGGGCGCCCGAAGGGGACTTCCAGCTGATCGCCAAGGTCACCGTCGGGTTCGGCGCGGCCTTCGATGCCGGGGTGCTCTACGTGCACGTGGGGGAGCGGGCCTGGGCCAAGCTCTGCCTGGAGTACTCCCCGGACGTCCCCACCGTCTGCACGGTGGTCACTCGGGGGCACTCCGACGACGCCAACTCCTTCACCGTGGACGGCAGTTCCGTCTGGCTCCGGATCAGCCGCACCGGCCGGGCCTTCGCCTTCCACGCCTCCCGTGACGGCGAACGCTGGACCTTCGTCCGCCTCTTCACCCTCGGCGACGAGAAGGAGACCGGCGCGGCCCTGGTCGGCTTCATGGCGCAGTCCCCGATGGGGGAGGGGTGCGTGGTGACGTACGACCACATCGAGTTCAGGCAGAGCTGGCCGGACGACCTGCGCGACGGCAGCTGAGGGGCGGCCGGGAACCGCGTCCCGGCCCGGCCTCGTCCTCCGTTCCATGATCAGCAACCGAGTGGTTCCGGGCCGTGTGATCCGTACCGTCCTGCCCGCCGAGGTGGCGGACGTCGTCGCGCTGCACGCGCGGGCCCGGGCGACGTACTGCCCCGGCGGGGTGCCGCAGGACGGCACCGACTGGACCGAGGCCTGGCGCGGCGCCCTCACGCGGCCGGACAGGCGGGTGCTGTGCCTCGTCGAGGCGGGGCGCATCGTCGCACTGGCCTCCTTCCGCACCCCGCAGGACGCGCCGACGGACACGGTGAAGCTGTTCCAGTTCCACGTCGACCCCGACCACTGGCGTGCGGGCGTCGGCACCGCCCTGCACGCGGCCTGTGTGGAGGAGTGGCGGGCCGACGGCAGACGGACGGCTCTCCTGGAGGTGCACGTCGGCAACCGGCGGGCGCAGGAGTTCTACCGGCGTCAGGGGTGGGTCCCCGAACCGGCCGGGCCGGGCGGCCACCATCTGCGGATGCGGTTCGCCCTGCCCGGGGAATGAAGCCCGCTGCTTGAACGTTCATCCACTTGGCGGAGGGAGTCTCCGTACCCGTACGACCTGGAGAGAGCCGAGACATGCGCGTCGAGATCTGGAGCGACATCGCCTGCCCCTGGTGCTATGTGGGCAAGGCCCGCTTCGACAAGGCGCTGCGGGACTTCCCGTACCGCGACGAGGTCGAGGTCGTGCACCGCTCCTTCGAGCTGGACCCCGGCCGCGCCAAGGACGACATCCAGCCCGTGATCACGATGCTCACCAAGAAGTACGGGATGAGCGCCGCGCAGGCCGAGGCCGGCGAGGACAACCTCGGAGCCCAGGCCTCGGCGGAAGGCCTCGACTACCGCACCCGGGGCCGCGACCACGGCAGCACCTTCGACATGCACCGCCTGCTGCACTTCGCCAAGGAGCGGGGCCGCCAGGAGCAGCTGCTCGACCTGCTCTACCGGGCCAACTTCGCCGAGGAGCGGTCCGTCTTCAACGACGACGAGCGGCTGGTGGAGCTCGCCTCGGCCGCCGGTCTCGACACCGAGGCCGTGCGCGCGGTGCTCGCCGACCCGGGTGCGTACGCCGACGAGGTCCGCGCCGACGAGCGCGAGGCCGCGCAGCTCGGGGCGAACGGCGTGCCCTTCTTCGTCCTCGACCGGAAGTACGGCGTCTCCGGCGCCCAGCCCACCGAGGTCTTCGCCCGGGCCCTCACCCAGGCGTACGGGGAGCCCTCGCCCCTGAAGACCGTCGACGGCAACGACGACGCGGACGCCTGCGGCCCGGACGGGTGCGCCGTGCCCCAGCACTGAAACGCCCAGGTCGGAGCGAACCCATAAGCGCTCCTTAGCGGCATCACGCAGAAATCGGCAATGGACGGGGAGATCCCGGGGACGCAGAGTGGTCCCATGGAGACCTTCGAGAACCTCGTCCGTGCCGAGTTCACCCCGAAGCACACCTACCTCAACACCGCGAGCAACGGGCTCCTGCCCACCCGGACCGTCGGCGCCGTGCAGGCGGCGGTGCGGATGCGTGCCGAGGGCACGCCCCTGGGTCCCCTGTACGAGGACGTGGAGGCCGCCCGCGCGTCCTTCGCCCGGCTGGCCGGCGTTCCTGCCGAACGCGTCGCAACCGGTGCCTCGGTCGCCGAGTACGGCGGGCTGATCGCCGCCTCGCTGCCCGCGGGGGCCGAAGTCCTCACGGCGGAGGGCGACTTCTCCTCGCTGGTGAACCCGTTTCACACGCGCGGCGACCTCAAGGTGCGCGCCGTGCCCCTGGAGCGGCTCGCCGAGTCCGTCCGCCCGGACACCGCGCTGGTCGCGGTCAGCGCCGCGCAGTCCGCCGACGGCCGCCTCGCCGACCTGCCGGCCGTGCGTGCCGCGGCCCGGGCCCACGGCGCCCGTACCTACGTCGACGCCTCGCAGTCGGCCGGCTGGCTGCCGATGGAGGCCGACGCGGACGACTTCCTCGCCGCCGTCGGATTCAAGTGGCTGCTGGGCCCGCACGGGGCCTCGTTCTTCGTCGCCCCGCGGGACTTCGGCGGGCTCACGCCGCTGCTCGCGGGCTGGGTCGCCGGGGAACGCCCCTGGGACAGCTGCTACGGCCCCGTCGCGGAACTCGCCCACTCCGCACGGCGGTTCGACGTCAGTCCGGCCCTCTTCACCTACGCCGGGCTGCGTGCCTCACTGGAGCTGCTGGAGGAGATCGGCGTCGACGTCGTGCACGCCCACGACGTCGGCCTCGCGGACCGGTTCCGTGCCGGGCTCGCCGGGCTGGGCCACGAGCCGGTGCCCGCGCCGGGCTCGGCGATCGTGTCGGTTCCGGGGCTGGGCCACCGGCAGGGTGAGCTGAGCCGGGCCGGCATCGAGGTGTCCGACCGGTCCGGGAACCTGCGGGCGGCGTTCCACCTCTACAACACGCCCGCGGATGTGGACCGGCTCCTGGACGCCTTGACGGCATGAGAAAACCGGGTGGGGCCTCCCGTCCCACACGAGGAGGCCCCACCCGGCAGCTCTTTCACACAGTCATCTCACCGTCGGCGGCGGTCACCGTACGGGCGTGAAGTCCCGCGCCCCGATGCTGTGCCGTCCGGGGGGCAACCCCCGGGCCCCCGGCCGAGGAGCGGTCACCGTACGGGCGTGAAGTCCCGCGCCCCGATGCTGTGCCGTCCGGGGGGCAACCCCCGGGCCCCCGGCCGAGGAGCGGTCACCGTACCGGCGTGAAGTCCCGCGCCCCGATGAACTCAGGCCGCCGAACCGGCGCCGCGAAGGGCTCGACCGCCGTGTTCTCCACACTGTTGAACACGATGAACACGTTGCTGCGCGGGAACGGCGTGATGTTGTCGCCGGAACCGTGCATGGCGTTGCAGTCGAACCAGGTCGCCGAACCGGCCTTGCCCGTGAACAACTTGATGCCGTGCTGCGTGGCCATCTGGGTCAGCGCCTCGTCCGACGGCGTGCCCGCGTCCTGCATCTGCAGCGACTTCTTGTAGTTGTCCTTCGGCGTCTCACCCGCACACCCGAGGAACGTCTTGTGCGACCCCGGCATGATCATGAGTCCGCCGTTGGTGTCGAAGTTCTCGGTCAGCGCGATCGAGACCGACACCGTGCGCATCCGCGGCAGACCGTCCTCGGCGTGCCACGTCTCGAAGTCCGAGTGCCAGTAGAAACCACTGGCGCCGAACCCCGGCTTGACGTTGATCCGCGACTGGTGGACGTACACGTCCGAGCCGAGGATCTGCCGCGCCCGTCCGACGACCCGCTCGTCGCGGACCAGCCGGGCGAAGACCTCGCTGATCTTGTGCACCTCGAAGACCGTGCGGATCTCCTTGGACTTCGGCTCGACGATCGACCGCTCGTCGGCACGCATGTCCGGGTCGTTCACCAGCCGGTTCAGCTCGTTGCGGTAGACCGCGACCTCGTCCTCGGTGATGAGCTCGTCGATGGCCAGGAAGCCGTCGCGCTCGAAGGACAGCAGGTCGGCCGGGGCGACCGGGCCCGGGGCGTCGGGTGCGCCCCAGACGACCGGGTCCTGGCGCGGGGTCAGCGCCTCGGCGGCACCGCGACTGGGGTAGAGGTCGGGCATTGCGGTGGTGGTGTCGGTGGTGGCGGTCATGGAAACGTCACACCTCCTCGGTGAGCAGCGGGTAGACGCCGTTCTCGTCGTGGTCCTCCCGTCCGGTCACGGGCGGGTTGAACACGCAGAGGCAGCGGAAGTCCTGTTTGACCCGCAGCGTGTGCCTCTCGTGCCCGTCCAGGAGGTACATGGTGCCGGGCGTGATGGTGTGCGTCAGCCCGGTCTCGTGGTCGGTCAGCTCGGCCTCGCCCTCCACGCAGACGACGGCCTCGATGTGGTTCGCGTACCACATCGACGTCTCCGTACCCGCGTAGAGGACCGTCTCGTGCAGGGAGAAGCCGACCTTCTCCTTGGCGAGGACGATGCGCTTGCTCTCCCACGTACCGGACGCCGCCTTCACGTGCCGGTCGGTACCTTCGATCTCCTTGAACGAACGGACAATCACGGTGCTGCGATGCCTCCTAGATGAGTGGTGCTCGGTTGGTCAGGCGGTCTCTCGGACGGCGCGGGCCAGCACGCTGAGGCCCTCGTCCAGCTCCTCGGGCGTGATGGTGAGGGCCGGGAGCATCTTCACGACCTCGCTCTCCGGGCCGGACGTCTCGATGAGCAGTCCGAGCTCGAAGGCGCGCTTGGCGACCTTGCCCGCGCGGGCCTTGTCGTGGAACTCCAGGCCCCACACCAGGCCGCGGCCCCGGTACTCCTTCACGTCGGCCAGGTTCTCCTCGGTGATGGAGATCAGCGCCTGCTCGACCTGCTCGCCGCGCTTGCGGGTCTGCTTCTCCATCGCGGAACCGTCGGCCCAGTAGGTCTCCAGGGTCGCGGTGGCCGTGACGAACGCGGGGTTGTTGCCGCGGAAGGTGCCGTTGTGCTCGCCGGGCTCCCAGACGTCCAGCTCGGGCTTGAACAGGCACAGCGACATGGGCATGCCGTATCCGCTGATCGACTTCGAGACGGTGACGATGTCCGGCACGATGCCCGCCTCCTCGAAGGAGAAGAAGGCGCCGGTACGGCCGCAGCCCATCTGGATGTCGTCGACGATCAGGAGCATGTCCTGCCGCTCGCACAGCTCGGACAGGGCGCGCAGCCACTCGGGCCGGGCCACGTTGATGCCGCCCTCGCCCTGCACGGTCTCGACGATCACGGCGGCCGGCTTGTTGAGGCCGGAGCCCTGGTCCTCCAGCAGCCGCTCGAACCACAGGAAGTCCTCGACCGTGCCGTCGAAGTAGTTGTCGAACGGCATCGGGGTGCCGTGCACCAGCGGGATACCGGCGCCGGCGCGCTTGAAGGCGTTGCCGGTGACGGCCAGCGAGCCCAGCGACATGCCGTGGAAGGCGTTGGTGAACGACACGATCGACTCGCGCCCCTTCACCTTGCGCGCCAGCTTCAGCGCGGCCTCGACGGCGTTGGTGCCGGTCGGGCCCGGGAACATGACCTTGTACGGCAGGTCGCGCGGGCGCAGCAGCAGGTTCTGGAAGGCCTCCAGGAACGTGCGCTTGGCGGTGGTCGACATGTCGAGCCCGTGGGTGACGCCGTCCCGCTCCAGGTAGTCGATCAGCGCGCGCTTCAGGACCGGGTTGTTGTGCCCGTAGTTCAGTGACCCCGCTCCGGCGAAGAAGTCGAGGTACTCATGGCCGTCCTCGTCGTACATGCGGCTTCCCACCGCACGGTCGAAGACGGTGGGCCAGCCGCGGCAGTAGCTGCGTACCTCGGACTCGACGGTCTCGAAGACACTCAGGTCGGGCTGGGTGATGGTCACGAAGAATCGCTCCTCGGTGCGGTGGGGAAGTCTGCGGGAGTCGGGCGGTACGTCAGGGAAGTCAGTGGGGCAGGGGGCCGATGCGGTACAGCACCTCTGCGTCGTGCGGCCCGTCGGGGAACAGGCCCGTGTCGAACAGCACCTCGCGCTCCAGCCGGGCGCCGTGACGCTCGGCGAACGACGTGAACAGGCGCTCCGAGGCGGTGTTGCCCGGGGTGATGGTGGTCTCCACCGTCGTCACCTCCATCTCGGCCGTGGTCCGTGCGACCAGGCCGTCGAGCAGTGCGGCGGCCAGTCCGCGCCCGCGGTGGGCCTCGTCCACCGCCACCTGCCAGACCAGCAGGGTGCGCGGGCTGTCCGGCCGCACGTACCCGGTGATGAAGCCCATCGGCTCGCCCTGCTCGTCCCGGGCGACGGCCGAGGTGGCGGCGAAGTCACGGCACCACAGCAGATAGCTGTAGGACGAGTTCAGGTCGAGAACCTTCGAGTCCTTCGCCATCCGCCAGAGTGCGACTCCGTCAGCCACGGTGGGGCGGTCGATTTGCGGATCTGCTTGTACGGCAGTCATACGAATTGAACTTACCCAGCGAAATTCAAAATTGCATCGCCGATCGGGGTTACATATGGGCCTCGTCTGTGTTATCGCGCGGGCGCGCAGATTGACGTATCGAGGCGGCAGAACGCCCGATATTGCCCGGTAATTACCGGGCAAATCGGTCACGGTGTGTAACGCGTCACAGCCGTGTAAGCCCCACGGGATCTGCCGGAATTTCCCCTCGGAGTGTCCTCAAAATCTGCGCGTTTAGGACCGGGAAAAGCGGGCAGAAGAATACGGGAAGCTGCTCTTGGAGGAATTCATTAATTGTGTGCCAGCTTACATGTGAGGGGTCTCGGAAAGCACGTGCAATTCAGGCCCCGGTCACTCCGTCGATACGTTCCCGCAGGAGATCGGCGTGACCGTTGTGCCGTGCGTACTCCTCGATCATGTGGATGAAGACCCAGCGCAGGCTGACCTCCATGCCGGGCATCGGCCCCTCGGCGACCCGCCCGACGTGGTCCAGCGGCAGCCCGGCGCACAGCTCCCGTCCCCCTGCGATCTCCCGCCGCCAGATCCCGAGTGCCTCGTCGAGCCCGCGCGCCGGATCCAGCGCGTAGCCGGTCGCGTCCTCGAACACGGGCGGTACGGCGAGCCCGCCGGACACCCGCAGGAACCAGTGGCGCTCGACCTCGGCGAGGTGCTGCACCAGCCCGAGCAGGGTCAGCGACGACGGCTCGGCCGCCGCGATCCGCACCTGAGCGTCGTCCAGCCCGGCGCACTTCAGCTCCAGCGTGGCCCGGTGGAAGTCCAGCCAGCTCTCGAGCATGGCCCGCTCGTCACCGCTGAGATGCGGCACGGGACGGCCGTCGGGAAGGCGCAGAGGGGACCCGGCAGTTGTGTCAGAGGTCATGCGGGGAGCATGGCACGCACCACTGACAGCGCTCCCCGGCCACCGGCGCCGACCGGCGTCCTTCAGCCCGCCCGGCGCTCGGGGACGAGGCCGTCCAGGCCGCAGCGGGGCGAGGCCCTTCGGGCCTCGAGCCGACGACTACCGCCACGCCTCCTCGACGGCCCGCAGCGCCGCCTCCACATCCACCGGCAGTCCCTGCTCCAAGAGCGCCACGCCCAGTGCCGCCAGGCTCGCTCGCACCGCGCCCGGCGTCGCGTCCGCGCCGTAGTGGTTGACCCGGATCATCTCCTTGGCCAGCGGGCCCCCGCCCGCGGCCAGCGGCACCGCCGGATCCGCCTCCAGCGCCCGCCGGACCAGCTCCGACGCCACCACCCCGGACGGTGCCCGCAGCGTCGTGGCGACGGGCGCCGCGTCCCGAGCCTCGTACACGTACGGCTCCAGCCCGCCACCGAGCGCGACCGCACCGGCCCGGGTCGCCGCCGCGGCGGACGCGTGCCGGGCCATCACGGCGTCCAGGCCGGCCGCCTCGATCCGCTCCACACAGGCCTCGAGGGCCAGCATCTCCAGCTGCGCCGGCGCGTGCAGCAGCGCCTTGCGGCCACCGTCGATCCACCGCTCCTTCCAGTCGAGGAGCGACAGGTACGACCGTCGCGGCGCGTTCGGGTTGCCCGCCATCCGCGCCCAGGCCCGCTCGCTCACCGACACCGCCGACACCCCGGCCGGACCGCCCATCGCCTTCTGCGCGCCGATCACGCACAGGTCCACGCCCCACGCGTCCGGCAGCACCGGCTCGGCCCCGATCGACGCCACCGCGTCCAGGTAGAACAGCGCCCCGTGCGCCCGCACGACCTCGCCGATCTCCGCGACCGGGTTGGTGTTGCCCGTCGCCGCCTCCGCGTGCACCAGCGACACGAAGTCGATCTCCGGGTGCTCGGCGAAGGCCTGCCGGATCTCCTCGGCCGTCACCGCCGTGTGGAAGGGCACCGACAGGTCGATCACCGTGGCACCGCAGTCCCGCAGCCAGTCGCCGAAGGTCTGCCCGTACGGGCCCGTGACGACGTTCAGCGCCGTCGTGCCCGGACCGGCCGCGGCACGGATCGCGCCCTCCAGCGGCAGCAGCGCCTCGCCCTGCATGATCACGACGTCCTGTCCGGTGCTCAGCAGCCGCGCCGCGCGGTCCTCGATCGCGGCGAAGCGGTCCGCGCCGAGCGGGGCCAGGTCCAGAAACGGATGCGTCACGGCAGAGCTCTCTTCACTCACAGCAGGTTCGATCGCATCGAGGGTAACCGGCGGCCCGCACCCCCCTGCGCGCCGAGTCCCGCGCACACCGGCCCCCTTCGAGTCCCGCCGGGCGGCTCACTAAGGTGCGGTGCATGAGCGATCGCACGGTGCTGCACGTGAAGGGACGGGTGCTCGTCGGGCCCGAGGACGTCCGGGACGAGCTGTGGGTGGTCGACGGCCGCATCTCCTACGACCGTCCCGCCGGCGCCCGCGACATCCGCACGGTCGTCGGCTGGGCCCTGCCCGGCCTCGTCGACGCGCACTGTCACGTCGGACTCGACCGGCACGGCCCGGTCCCCGAGGACGTCGCCGAGAAGCAGGCCCTGACCGACCGGGACGCGGGCACGCTGCTCATCCGCGACGCCGGCTCGCCCTCCGACACCCGCTGGATCGACGACCGCGAGGACCTGCCGAAGATCATCCGCGCCGGGCGGCACATCGCCCGCACCCGCCGCTACATCCGCAACTACGCCTGGGAGATCGAGCCGGATGACCTGGTCGCCTATGTCGCCCAGGAGGCCCGGCGCGGCGACGGATGGGTCAAGCTGGTCGGCGACTGGATCGACCGCGACCTCGGCGACCTGTCGGCGTGCTGGCCGCGCGAGGCCGTCGAGGCGGCCATCGCCGAGGCCCACCGCCTGGGCGCCCGGGTGACCGCGCACTGCTTCTCCGAGGACTCCCTGCGGGACCTCGTCGAGGCGGGCATCGACTGCATCGAACACGCGACGGGCCTGACCGAGGACCTCGTCCCGCTGTTCGCCGAACGCGGCGTCGCCATCGTCCCGACCCTCGTCAACATCGCCACCTTCCCCCAGCTCGCCGACGGCGGCGAGGCCCGGTTCCCGCGCTGGTCGGCCCGTATGCGCCGGCTCCACGAACGCCGCTACGACACCGTCCGGGGCGCCTACGACGCCGGGATCCCGGTCTTCGTCGGCACCGACGCCGGCGGCGGCCTCGCCCACGGCCTGGCCGCGGCCGAGGTCGGCGAACTCGTCACCGCCGGCATCCCGCCCGTCGAGGCCCTCGCCGCGGGCACCTGGACGGCCCGCGCCTGGCTCGGCCGCCCGGGCCTGGACGAGGGCGCCCCGGCCGACCTCGTCGTCTACGACGAGGACCCGCGGGCCGACGTACGGGTCCTGGCCTCGCCGCGCCGGGTGGTGCTGAACGGACGCGTGGTCGGATAGTCATGACGGTGATGGGGAACACCTGCGCCGGGAATATTCGAAAACGCCCGTGATCTCGCCACGTTGGAGTGAAGCGGCGTCAGATCGCTCAAGCCACTGGCGCGGTGCGGCGATTCTCACCGGGACCCGAGCCGGTTTTCCTGGGAGACCTGAACGTGAACAGCTTTTCCGTCCGCAAGCCCGCACTTCGTCTGGTGACCGTCGCGACGGCCACGGCCCTCGCCGCCGGCCCTCTGGCGCTGACGGGTGTGAGCACGGCCCACGCCTCCGGCGACCACGGCCGCGCGAGCGCCGCCGTCCTGCGCACCGACCTGGACGTCTCCCCGTTGAACAAGCCGGTGGACGTCCCCCTCACCGTCTCCCTCAACGACGTCCAGGCCCCGCAGAGCGCAGAGAAGACCACGCTGACGGCCACTTTGGACGCGGTGGACGGCGGCCGGCCCTTCAGCGTGCTGCGCGCGGAGGTGGCCGAAGCGAGGGCCACCACGACCCCCATGAAGGCCGAGGGGATCACGACCCTGGCCCACGCCCGCCTCCACGTCCCCGGCCTGCCGCTGCTGTCGCTGATCGAGGTCGAGAAGGTCACCGCCAAGGCCACCTGCGAGGTCGGCGAGAACCCGGTCGCCACGACCGCCCTGCCCGGTTTCCTGACCGTGCTCGGCAAGCGCGTGGCCCTGACCGGCCAAGGCCCGGCGGAAGTCAGGGTGCCGGGCGTCGGCGAGGTGCGCCTGGACCTCGACAACACCCGCACCACGGCCCGCAACGCCGCCGCCACCGCCCTCGAACTCAAGGTCTCCGTCGACCCGTTGAAGCAGAACGTCGCGGAGGTCGACGGCACCGTCACCCTGGCCGAGGCGACCTGCCGGACACCCCGGCCCGAGGTCGCCGAACGGGCCCCGGCCGAGTCGGCCGAGCCGTCCGCCTCGCCCGCCGCCGTCGAGCCGCAGGGAGCACCCGCCGAGACGAACCTGGCCGAGACGGGCGGCAGCTCCGCCACGCCGTACCTCGTGGGCACCGCGATCGTCCTGCTCGCCGTGGGCGGGGCCGTGCTGTCCCGGGTACGCCGTCGGGGATGACCCCCGGCGATCCGGGGCCGGCCGCCGGGGCACAGCCACCCTGCCCCGTCGGCCGGCCCGGGTGGCGGTCGGCATCCGAGAGCCTGGGTCACATCCCCCGGGCCGGCTTCCTCGCCTCAGGCCCCGGCCGGGCCCCTCCTGGGCTGAGGTGTCAGTCCGTCAGCGCTCGCTGCAGCGCTCGTAGAAAACCGTCGGTCGTGCTGCGGTCCCGCACCGCCAGCCGGAGCCACTTGTCGTCCAGCCCGGGAAACGTGTCCCCGCGGCGCACGGCGTAGCCGAGGTCGCGCAGGCGCCGGCGGACGGCCGACGCCCCCGGCAGGCGGAGCAGGACGAACGGGCCCTGCGCGGGTCCCGCCACCCGCAGCCCGGCCGGGGCGAACCGGGCGAGGCCGGCCAGCAGATGGGCGCGGTCCGCGGCGATGCGGTGCGCCGCGTGGGCCGCCTCCGCCACCGCACGCGTCCCCACGCACGCCTCGGCCGCGGCCAGCGCCGGCGTCGACACCGGCCACAGGGGCTGCGCCCGCTGGAGGTCCTCGATCGTCTCCGGCGCCGCCAGCACGTAGCCGATCCGCAGACCGGCCAGCCCCCACGTCTTGGTCAGGCTGCGCAGTACCACGAGGCCCGGCACGTCGACGCGGCCGGCCAGGGCCTCGCTCTCGCCCGGCACCGCGTCCATGAACGCCTCGTCCACCACCAGCACCCGCCCGGGCCGGGCGAGTGAGGCGATCGCGTCCGCCGGGTGCAGCACCGACGTCGGGTTCGTCGGGTTGCCGATCACCACCAGGTCCGCGTCCTCGGGGACGGCGGCCGGGTCCAGCCGGAAACCGTCCTCCTCCCGCAGCAGTACCCGGCCGACGGCGTGCCCGGCGTCCCGCAGCGCCGCCTCCGGCTCCGTGAACTGGGGATGCACGACGACCGGCCGGCGTACCTTCAGCGCCCGCGCCAGCAGCACGAACGCCTCCGCCGCGCCCGCCGTCAGCAGCACCCGCTCCACCGGCAGCCCGTGCCGTGCCGCCACCGCCACCCGCGCGGCCCGGCCGTCCGGGTAGGCCGCGAGTCCGCCGAGCGACGCGGCGATGTGCTCCCGCAGCCAGACCGGCGGCGTGTCCGCGCGGACGTTCACGGCCAGGTCGACGAGCGAACCGCCGCCGTCCCGGACCTCCGCGTCCCCGTGATGACGCAGATCGTGCCCGCTCTCAGTGCGCATGCGAGTGAGCGCCGTGGTGGTGCCCGTGGCCGTGCCCGTGGTGGTGGTCGTCGTCGTCCGGGTGGAAGTGCGGCTGCTGCGGCATGCCCACCTTGTCCTCGAAGCCCGGCAGCGCGATGCGGTACACGCACGAGTCGCAGTTCATCCGCAGATCGCCCTTGACGGCCTCCTCGTACCGCTCCCACACCAGGTCCAGCAGCTCCGGCTCCGGCCCGATGACGTCGGCCGACAGCACCTCGGCCTCCGGGTGGGCGGCGGCCCAGCCCTCCGTCTGGTGCCGCACCCGGTCCGGCAGGATGCCCGTGAACAGGAAGTAGGGCAGGACCACGATCCGCCGCGCGCCCAGCCGCACACAGCGGTCGAGACCGCTCGGCACGTCCGGCGCCGCCAGCGACACGAACGCCGTCTCGACACCCGCGTAGCCTCGCCCCTCCCACAGCAGCCTGGCCGCCTTGTGCACCTCGGCGTTGGCGTCCGGGTCCGTGGAGCCGCGCCCGACCAGCAGCACCGTCACGTCGGCCCGGTCGCCGGGCGTGCGGCCCGCCGACCCCAGGGCCTCGTCCAGCCGCCGCTCCAGCACGTTCAGCAGCGCCGGGTGCGGGCCGAGCGGACGCCCGTACGTGTACGAGATGCCCGGATGCCGCTCCTTCTCGCGGGCCAGGGCCGCCGGGATGTCGCCCTTGGCGTGCCCGGCGGACACCAGCATCAGCGGGACGGCGGCGAAGCGCCGCACGCCCTGCTCGACCAGTTCGGTGACGGCCTCGCCCAGCGGCGGCGGGGACAGCTCGATGAAGCCGCCCGCGACGGGCAGTTCGGGGTGCCGGGCCCCCAGTTGCCGTACGAAGTCGCGGAACGCCTCGGCTCCGGCGTCGTCCCGGGTGCCGTGGCCGGCGATGAGCAGGGCGGGCGGGGTGGTCACAGTTTCTCCTCGGCGGAAGTGGGGTGGTACAGCAGGGCGTTGAGCGCGGCGGCGGCGACCGCCGACCCGCCCTTCTCGGACACGTTGCTCACGGCGGGCAGCCCGCTCTCGCGCAGCGCGGCCTTCGATTCGACGGCTCCGACGAAGCCGACGGGCAGTCCGATGACGAGCGCGGGATCGGCGTCGAGCGTCAGCAGCTCCTCCAGCGCGGTCGGCGCGTTGCCGATCACCCAGAGGGCGCCGGGGCCGACCTGTTCGTAAGCGAGCCGGATGGCGTGCGCGGACCGGGTCACACCGGGCCCGGACTCGGCGTCCCTCAGACGGCAGACGGTCTCGCGCCGGGTGATGCCGGCGCCGACCATCTCCACGTCCACGACCACGGGCGCCCCGGCGTGCAGCGCCGCGTGCGCCTTCTCCAGGTCGGCCTCGTCCAGGACGAGGTCGCCGGCGTAGTCGAGGTCGGCGGCGGAGTGGATGACCCGCTCCACGACCGCCCGGGTCAGCGGCGGGAAGTGCGAGGTGTCCAGCCGGGCCCGCAGACGCCGGTAGGACTCCACCTCGATCGGATGGACGACGCGGTTCACTCGGCCCCCTCCTGCGCTGCCTGCCAGCGGTAGCCGCGCGGCGTCACCATGCGCCCCGCGATGTCCCGGGTCGCCGTGTTGCCCACGGTCACGACCGTCATCATGTCGACCGTCTCCGGGTCGAGGGAGCCCAGGGTGGTGAGCCGGCTGGACTCGTCCGGCCGCGAGGCGTTGCGCACGACACCGACCGGCGTCCGCGGTGTCCGGTGCTCGGCGAGGATGCCCAGCGCCTTGGGGAGCTGCCAGTCACGGCCGCGCGAACGGGGGTTGTAGAAGGTGACCACGATGTCCGCCTCGGCCGCCGCCCGGACCCGCCGCTCGATGACCTCCCACGGCGTGTGCAGGTCGGACAGGCTGATCGACACGTGGTCGTGGCCCAGCGGGGCGCCCAGGATCGCACCGGCCGCGAGCGCCGCCGTCACCCCGGGCACACCGACCACGTCGATGTCGTCGGAGGCCTCGGCCAGCGCGGGGGAGGCCATGGCGTAGACGCCCGCGTCCCCGCTGCCGATCAGCGCGACGGCCTGCCCCTTGCGGGCCTCCTCGACCGCCGTGCGCGCCCGCTCCTCCTCGGCGCCGAGCCCCGACTCCAGAATTCGGGTGCCGGGCCGCAGCAGATCACGGATCTGGTCGACGTACTGGTCGAGCCCCACGAGCACGGAAGCGCGCCGCAGTTCGGCCTTCGCGCGGGGCGTGAGCAGATCCCGGGCGCCCGGCCCGAGCCCGACCACCGCGAGCCGCCCGCGCCCCGGACGCCGTACGACCGCGCAGGTCGCCATCGCCGGGCTCGCGGCCGACTTCCGCTTGGGGACGAGCAGTTCACCGCCGCCGACGAGCGCGGCGGCCTCCGCCACGGACGGGGTCCCGACGGCCGCGAGCGGCGCGTCGGACGGATTGGGCACGTCGACCCCGGCCAGCTCCCCGGCGGAGTACGTCACCAGCGGCACCCCGAGCCGCCGCGCGGCCTCGACGATGCCGGCCTCCTCCGCCTTGGCGTCGACGGTGGCGAGTTCGGCGACGGACGCCACCGACAGCCCGGCCTCCCGCAGGGCGTCCCCGACCAGCTCGAGGACTTCCTCCACGGGGGCGCCCCTGGACGCCCCGACCCCGACGACCAGGGTCGGCGGGCGCAGCACGGCCTCGCGCCCGGCCGCCGCCACGAGCCGGTCGGTGAGCCGGATCGTGTACGCCCCCTCGTCCGTCACCGGCAGCGGCGGCAGCGGCCAGGCCACGTCGGCCCGCAGCGCCACGGCCTCGCCGTCCAGCAGCGCCCGCGACACCCCGGCGACATCGCCCTCCACGGGCAGGCCGAGGGTGTCCAGGCCCGCCAGGTCCACCGCGTCCGTGGCCGTCGTCACCACCGGCTCGGCACCCAGCAGGTCACCCACCTCGCGGGCCAGTGCGTTGGCGCCGCCCGCGTGCCCGCCCAGCAGGGACACGGCGAACCGCCCGCCCTCGTCGACGCACACCACGCCCGGGTCCTCGGTCTTGCCGGACAGCAGCGGTGCCACCAGCCGCACCACCGCGCCCGTCGCCAGGAAGCACACGAGCTGCTCGCACTGCGCGAACGCGGTCCGTACGGCGTCCCCGACGGGACCCTCGTACACCCGGGTGCGGTCCGGCCACGCGGCGGCCAGCCGGTCCCGGGCAGCCGCTCCCGCCGCGGTGGCGGAAATGAGGCCGATCACTGGGCGACTCCTTCTTCGACAGCTGCCGGGGGCCGGACGCCCCACAGCAGGAAAACGGGGTTGGTGGCCGCGAGCCGGGTCACGTCCCCGGGCAGCGGCGCGAGCCGCGACGACTGCAGCAGCACGCCGTCGCAGACGAGACCGACGCTCGTCAGGGCCTCGCGCGCGGCCGGCACGCGGTCGAGCGCCGCCATGGCGACGACCACGGTCCGCCGGGCACGCCGCGCGCACGCGGCGACGATCGCGGGCAGTTCGCGCCCGCCGCCCCCCACGAACACGGCGTCCGGGGTCTCGGCGAGCTCCGCCAGCGCCTCCGGTGCCGCGCCCCGCACCACCCGCACGTCCACACCGTGCGCGGCGGCGTTGGCGCGGACCCGCTCCACGCCGTCCGCGGTCTTCTCCACGGCGGTCACGGCCGCACCGAGCCGCGCGCACTCCACGGCCACGGACCCCGAGCCCGCGCCCACGTCCCACACCAGGTCGCCCGGGCGCGGCCCCAGCCGCGCCAGGGCCAGCGCCCGCACCTCGAACTTGGTGATCATCGAGTCCCGGTGGGCGAACTCCGCCTCCTCCAGGGCCCAGCCGACGGGCCGCTCCCCGGGCCCCGCGACCGTCCGCACCGGGCCGAGCGCCCGTGACTCGTCCAGAGACAGCACCACGTTCACCGCCGTGCCCCAGTCCCGGGCGGCGGCCTCGGCGGGCGTCACCCGCTCCACGCGCTCCGCGTCCGAGCCGAGCCCGGACGCGACGACCAGCACCCGCGCCGCGTCCCGCAACGCGGCGCCCAGCTCCGCCGGGCCCGCGCCCGGACCGGTCAGCACGGCCGTCTTCGGCTGCGCCCGGCACACGTTGACGGCCGTCCGCAGCTGGCGCCCGTGGGCGCTCACCACCACGGCGTCGTCCCACGGCAGCCCGATCCGGGCGAACGCGGCGGCGACCGACGACACCCCGGGCCGCACGTCCAGCCGCTCCGGCCCGAACCGCTCCGCCAGCACCCGCACGATCCCGAAGAACCCGGGGTCCCCGGACGCCAGCACGACGACCCGGCCGCCCTCGCCGACCTGCTTCTCGACGGCGTCGAGGGCGGGCGCCAGCGGCCCGAGCACGATCCGCTCGGCCGACTCCGGCAGCCGTACGGTGTCCAGATGCCGCCGCCCGCCGACGACCAGCCCGGCTCCGGCCAGGACGTCCTCGCCCACCGGCGCACCGGTGCCGGTCCCGACCACGGTGATCATGTACTGGCACCCCGCTCGCGCAGGGCTCTGCGGGCCTCAGGGTCGGCCTTGCGGTAGCCGTGGAAGTGACCCGGGTGGTACAGGTGCGAGCGGGTGCCGTGCGCGTCGAGCGCCGGGCCGACCAGGAACAGGGTGTGCTTCCAGAGCTTGTGCTCCTTGACCGTCTCCTCCAGCGTGCCGATCGTGCACTTCACGACCAGCTCCTCCGGCCAGGTCGCCTGGTACGCCACCACGACCGGCGTCGTCGTCGGGTAGCCGCCCTCCAGCAGCTCCCGCACGAGCTGCCCGCTGCGGGCGGCGGAGAGGAACACCGCCATGGTGGTGCCGTGCTTGGCGAACTCCCGGACCTCCTCGCCGGGCGGCATGGGCGTCTTGCCGCCGCCGAGCCGGGTCAGCACGACCGACTGCGCGACCTCCGGGATGGTCAGTTCGCGCTGCGCGAGCGCCGCGACGGCCGAGAAGGAGGACACCCCGGGCACGATCTCGGTCGCGATGCCGATCTCGGCACAGCGGTCGACCTGCTCCTGGGTGCCGCCCCACAGGGCCGGGTCGCCGGAGTGGATACGGGCGACCTTCAGCCCCTCGGCGCGGGCCCGCTCGTACACGGCGACGACGTCCTCCAGGGACATGGTCGCCGAGTCGAGGATCTCCGCGTCCTCGCGGGCGTGTTCGAGGACCTCCTCCTGGACCAGGCTGGCCGCCCAGATCACCACGTCGGCCTCGGCGATGGCGCGCGCGGCGCGGAACGTCAGCAGGTCGGCGGCGCCGGGGCCGGCGCCGACGAAGGTCACTTTGCCGGCGGGGGCGTCGGCCATGGGACGGGTCCTCTCGTACAGGGGGTGAAGGGGGGCGGGGCGATGGTGGACGGGGTGCGTCAGAGCTTGCCGCCCCGTCCGCCCGCGCGCCGGGCGGGCGCGATGAGCGTCGACAGATAGGGCAGGGGCGTCTCGTCGAGGTCGGCGGCCGGGCGCACGGACTCCTCCGGGAGTCCCAGCGCCGAGCCCCACACGGCGTCGGCGAGCCGCCCGGTCTCGCGCAGCGCCTCGGCGACCTCGTGCGCCTGCCGCCCGAACTTGTAGGCGACCACGGTCCCGGGCCCGGCCAGGGCGTCCTTGAGCACGGCCGCCCCGGCGGTGACGGGCACGAGCGTGAGCGGCTCGGTGCCCTCGGTCAGCACGGCCCCCGACCGGGCGGCGAGGTCCTGCATGGCGGTGATCCCGGGCACGGTCGACACGACGGTTCCCGGCACGAGCTCGGTGATGGTCTGCGCGAGGTACGTGAACGTCGAATACACGTTGGGGTCGCCGATGGTCGCGAAGGCCACCGACGCGTGCCGCCGCAGCAGTTCGGCGACCCGCTCCCCGGCCGCGTCCCAGGCGGCCTCGCGGCGGGCCCGGTCGCTGCGCTCGTTCAGCGCGAACACGACCCGGACGACCTTCTCCTCGGGCACGTAGTGCAACACGGTCGCCTCGGCCCGGCCGCGCTCCCCGCTGTCCATCACGGGGACCACGACGACATCGGCCTCCCGCAGGGCGTTGACGCCCTTCACGGTGACCAGTTCCGGATCCCCGGGGCCCACCCCGACTCCGACCAGCCTGTTGCTCATGACGTCCGGCACCTCTCCACGAACCGACGGGCGACACCGGGCTCGGACGCCCAGTGCGTGTGCAGATAGCTCGCGTGCACACCGCGCTCTACGAAACCTTCGACCCGCGGCCGCGGGCCGCGGACCCCCCAGGCGGGCGCCGCCCCCGAGCCGGGCTCCACGGCGGTCCGGTGGAACTCGTGCCCCCGCATCCGTGTCCCGGCGGCCGCGAGCACACTGTCGCCCACGGCCACGGCGTCCCGGTAGCCCAGAGTGAGCCGCTCGGTCATCCGCGCCGAGGTGTCCAGCACCCCGCACATCGGCAGCCCGTCCAGCTCCCGGCACAGATACAGCAGCCCGGCACACTCGGCGGCGACGGGAGCACCGCTTCCCGCCAGCTCGGCAACGGCCTTGCGCAGGGGTTCGTTGGAGGACAGCTCCGAGGCGTACACCTCGGGGAACCCGCCCCCGATCACCAACCCGGCGGTCCCTTCGGGCAGTTCCTCGTCCCGCAGGGGGTCGAAGGTGACGACGTCGGCCCCGGCGGCGGTGAGCAGTTCGGTGGTCTCGGCGTAGGAGAAGGTGAACGCCTCCCCGCCGGCAACAGCGACCACCAGCCTGTCCGGCGCTTGAGGACGAGGCCGCTCAGGCCGACCGGGGGTCCGGGGGGCGGAGTCTCCCGGCGGGGTCGAAGGGGCGGAGCCCCTGGAGGACGGGAAGGGCACGGGCGGCGGGGGCGAGGAAACGACCTCGGCCGCATCCCAGGCCGCCCCCGGCAACGCACCCGCACTGCGCGCCAGCCCGGCCAACGCGTCCAGATCACAACCGTCGGAGACCTGCGCAGCCATGGCCGCCACCGCCTCCACCGCGGCAGCGCGCCGCTCGGCGACCGGCACCAGCCCCAGATGCCGCGAGGGCGTGTCCACCTGCGGAGCGCGCCGCAGCACCCCCAGCACCGGTACCCCGGCCTGCTCCAGCGCCTCCCGCAACAGCTCCTCGTGCCGGTCCGAGGCGACCTTGTTGAGGATCACGCCCCCGACCCGCACCTCCGGGTCCCAGGACGCGAACCCGTGCACCAGCGCCGCCACCGACCGGGACTGCGACGACGCGTCCACGACCAGTACCACCGGCGCCCGCAGCAGCTTCGCGACATGAGCCGTGGAGGCGAGTTCCGCCTCGCCCGCGGCCCCGTCGTACAGCCCCATCACGCCCTCGACGACGGCGATGTCACAGCCCTGCGCCCCGTGCGCGAACAGCGGCCCGATCAGCTCGGGCCCGCACAGGTACGCGTCGAGGTTCCGTCCCACCCGCCCGGTCGCGAGCGCGTGGTACCCGGGGTCGATGTAGTCCGGCCCGACCTTGTGCGGGGACACGGCGAGCCCCCGCGCGGCGAACGCGGCCATCAACCCTGTGGCGACGGTGGTCTTGCCGCTGCCCGAGGAGGGCGCGGCGATGACCAGCCGAGGGACGGAAGCACTCACCACTCGATGCCCTTCTGGCCCTTCTGGCCCGCGTCCATCGGATGCTTGACCTTGGACATGTCGGTCACCAGGTCGGCGAAGTCCACGAGCTTCCCGGGCGCGTTGCGCCCGGTGATGACGACGTGCTGGGTCCCGGGCCGGTCCCGCAGCACGGAGACCACCTCGTCCGTGTCGACCCAGCCCCAGTGCATCGGGTAGGCGAACTCGTCGAGCACGTACAGCTTGTACGTCTCGGCCGCCAGGTCCCGCTTGACCTGCTCCCAGCCCTCCCGGGCCTTCTCCTCGTTGGTCGCGTTGTCACCCTGGATGTCGCGCTGCACCCAGGACCAGCCCTCGCCCATCTTGTGCCAGTCGACGGACCCGCCCTCGCCGGAGGCGCCGAGCACCCGCAGGGCGTTCTCCTCGCCGACCTTCCACTTCGCCGACTTGACGAACTGGAACACCCCGATCGGCCACCCCTGGTTCCAGGCCCGCAGCGCGAGCCCGAAGGCGGCGGTGGACTTGCCCTTGCCGACGCCCGTGTGGACGACGACCAGCGGCCGGTTCCGCCGCTGGCGGGTCGTCAGTCCGTCGTCCGGCACCACACTCGGCTGTCCCTGCGGCATTACGCGGCCCTCCTCTGCACGTCCTTCACGAGCCCGGCGATGCTGTCCGCGCGCAGCTCGTCCAATGTCACGGCCGTACCGCCCAGTTCGCCCGCGAGCTGCCCGGCGAGCCCCAGCCGCACCGGCCCCGACTCGCAGTCCACGACGACCGAGGCGACCCCGTCGGCCGCGAACAGCCGCGCCGCACGCCCGGCCAGGGCGACCGGCTCCGGGCCGCCGGTGGCGCGCCCGTCCGTCACCAGCACGACCAGCGGCCGTCGCGCGGGATCGCGCAGCCGCTCCACGCGCAGCACGTCATGGGCGCGCAGCAGCCCGGCCGCGAGCGGCGTACGCCCGCCCGTCGGCAGCGTCTCCAGCCGGGCCGCCGCCGCGTCCACCGACGAGGTCGGCGGCAGCGCGACGTCCGCCTCCGTACCGCGGAAGGTCACCAGACCCACCTTGTCGCGCCGCTGGTAGGCGTCCAGCAGCAGCGACAGCACGGCGCCCTTCACGGCGCTCATCCGCTGCCGCGCCGCCATCGACCCGGAGGCGTCCACGACGAACAGCACGAGATTGCCCTCGCGCCCCTCGCGGGTGGCCTGCCGCAGATCGTCCCGGCGCACCACCAGACCCGGCCCGGACCGTCCGCGCGCCCGCTGGTGCGGCGCCGCGGCCTGCACGGTCGCCGCCAGGTGCAGCTTGGTGAGCGCGCCCCGGGGCCGCCGGGCCCCGGTCGTCCTGCCGTGCTCGGTCCGCGCCCGCGAACGCCGCCCGGCGGCACCCTCGCCGATCCCGGGCACGCTCAGCACTTTGGTGCGGAACGGCTCCGAGGCCCGTACGGCCGACTGCTCGTCGGCGCCCGACGGCTGCGGCCGCCCGCCCTCGCCGGCCTCGGGCCGGGCCGCGGTGTCGTCGCCGCCCTGGGGCGCGTCGTCGGGTTCCGGCTGTCCGCCGCCCCCGCCGGGCCCGTCCGGGCCGGGGTCCGGATCCGGGTCGTCGTCGTCCGAGCCGCCGAACTCCTCCAGCGCCTCGTCGAGCTTGTCCTCGTCGATCCCCGGCGCGTCGAAGGGGTTGCGCCGCCGCCGGTGCGGCAGCGCGAGCAGCGCCGCCTGCCGGACGTCCTCGGCGAGCACCTCCGTGCGCCCGGCCCAGGCCGCCAGCGCGGTGGCGGTCCGCGCCATCACGATGTCGGCGCGCATGCCGTCGACCTCGAAGGCCGCGCAGGTCGCCGCGATCTGCCGCAGCGCCCCGTCACCCAGCCGCACGGACGGCAGCAGCTCCCGCGCGGCGACGATCCGTGCCCGTACGGCGGCCTCCTCCTCGGCCCAGCGCGCGGCGAAGGCGGCCGGGTCGTCGTCGTAGGCCAGGCGCCGCCTGACGACCTCCACCCGCTGGTCCGGCTCCCGCGAGGCCGCGACCTCCACGGTCAGCCCGAACCGGTCGAGCAACTGCGGCCGCAGCTCGCCCTCTTCGGGGTTCATGGTGCCGACGAGCAGGAAACGGGCCGCGTGCCGTACGGAGACGCCCTCGCGCTCGACGTACGAGGCGCCCATCGCGGCCGCGTCCAGCAGCAGGTCGACCAGGTGGTCGTGGAGGAGGTTGACCTCGTCGACGTAGAGGATCCCGCGGTGCGCGTCGGCCAGCAGGCCCGGCTCGAAGGCCTTCACGCCCTCCGAGAGGGCCCGCTCGATGTCCAGTGCGCCGACCAGCCGGTCCTCGGAGGCGCCGACGGGCAGTTCGACCATGCGCGCGGCCCGGGTCTCGAACGCCCCCGGCTCGTGCGGCCCGTCGGGGCAGCCAGGGCCGGGGGAGGCGGGGTCGCAGGAGAAGCGGCAGCCGGAGACGACGTCCAGCGTCGGCATCAGCGCCGACAGCGCCCGCACCGCCGTCGACTTGGCCGTGCCCTTCTCGCCGCGGACCAGCACACCGCCGACCGCCGGGGACACCGCGTTCAGCAGCAGCGCGAGCCGCAGGTCGTCCTGGCCCACGAGGGCCGTGAACGGAAAGGGGATGCTCACTTCTCGTCGCCCTCCAAGTCGCCTTCGAGTTCCAGATAGGTGGCGCGCAGCCGTTCCAGCGTCTCCGCGTCCGGTTCGGCCCACAGTCCGCGGTCGGCGGCCTCCAGCAGCCGCTCGGTGATGCCGCGCAGCGCCCAGGGGTTGGACTTCTTCATGAAGTCCCGGTTCTCCGGGTCGAAGACGTACTCGGCGCTGAGCTTCTCGTACATCCAGTCGTCCACGACCCCGGCCGTGGCGTCGTACCCGAACAGGTAGTCCACGGTCGCCGCCATCTCGAAGGCGCCCTTGTAGCCGTGCCGCCGCATGGCCGCCATCCAGCGCGGGTTGACCACCCGGGCGCGGAAGACACGATGCGTCTCCTCGCCGAGCGTGCGGGTCTTCACCTGGTCCGGGGTGGCCGAGTCGCCGACGTACGCCTCGGGGCTCGCGCCCGTCAGGTGCCGCACCATGGCCACCATGCCGCCGTGGTACTGGAAGTAGTCGTCGGCGTCGACCAGGTCGTGCTCACGGGTGTCGACGTTCTTCGCGGCGACGGCGATCCGCTTGAACGCCGTCTCCATGTCTCCGCGCGCGGAGACGCCGTCGAGCCCCCGGCCGTAGGCGTAGCCGCCCCACACCGCGTACACCTCGGCGAGGTCCGCGTCGGAGCGCCAGTTGCGGGCGTCGATCAGCGGCAGCAGACCGGCCCCGTACGCCCCCGGCTTGGAGCCGAAGATGCGGGCCGTGGCCCGGCGGCGGTCGCCGTGCTCGGCGGTGTCCTGGTCGGCGTGGGCCCGGACGTAGTTGGACTCCGCGGGCTCGTCCAGCTCGGCGACGGCGCGGACGGCGTCGTCGATCAGGCCCACCACGTGCGGGAACGCGTCCCGGAAGAAGCCCGAGATGCGGACCGTCACATCGATGCGCGGCCGGCCGAGCTCCGCCAGGGGGACCACCTCGAACCCGGTCACGCGCCGCGAGGCGTCGTCCCACACCGGCCGGCAGCCCAGCAGCGCCAGGATCTCGGCGATGTCGTCGCCCTGGGTGCGCATCGCCGAGGTGCCCCACACCGTCAGGCCGACGGACGTCGGGTACTCACCGGTGTCCTGCAGATACCGCTGCACCAGCGAGTCCGCGAGCGACTGCCCGACCTCCCAGCTCAGCCGGGACGGAATGGCCTTGGGGTCGACGGAGTAGAAGTTCCGGCCCGTCGGCAGGACGTTGACCAGCCCGCGGGTCGGCGAACCGGAGGGGCCCGCCGGGACGTAGCCGCCGTTCAGCGCCCGCAGGATGTGCCCGATCTCGTCGGTGGTCCTCTCCAGCCGGGGCACGACCTCGGTGCAGGCGAACTCCAGCACCGCGACGGCTTCCGGCAGTTCGGTGCCGAGGACCTCCCGGACCAGCGGGGCGCTCTCGGCGACCGCCCAGCCGCGCTCCTCCATGCCCTCCGCGATCCGCCGGCACAGCTGCTCCAGCAGGTCGATCGCGTCGGCGGCACTGCGCGAGGGGCCGTCCACCAGCTCCGTCAGCTCGACGGGCACCTTCACCGGAGCGCCCGGCTCGGCCAGCAGCTCCTTCTCCACCAGCCCGAAGTGCCGCGCCAGCGACGCCCTCAGGCCCGGCAGCGCGTTGGCCTGTCCGCCCCACACCTGCGAGGCGCGCAGCACGGCCAGCACGAGGTTGACGCGCGGCTCGCCGACCGGCCCGCCGCCCAGGATGTGCAGTCCGTCGCGGATCTGCACGTCCTTGATCTCGCACAGATAGCCGTCGATGTGCATGACGAACTCGTCGAACTCCGCGTCGTCCGGCTGCTCGTCGACGTGCAGGTCGTGGTGGAGTTCGGCGGCCTTCACCAGCGTCCAGATCTGGGCGCGCACGGTCGGGGCCTTCGCCGGGTCCAGGTCGGAGACCAGCGCGTACTCGTCGAGGAGCTGCTCCAGCTTGGCCAGGTCGCCGTAGGTGTCGGCGCGGGCCATCGGCGGCACGAGGTGGTCGACGACCGTGGCGTGCCCGCGCCGCTTGGCCTGGGTGCCCTCGCCCGGGTCGTTGACGATGAACGGGTAGATCAGCGGCAGGTCCCCGAGGACCGCGTCCGGGGCGCAGCCCCCGCTGAGTCCGAGGCCCTTGCCGGGCAGCCACTCCATGGTGCCGTGCTTGCCCATGTGCACGATTGCGTCGGCGCCGAAACTGTTCTCCAGCCAGCGGTAGGCCGCCATGTAGTGGTGGGACGGCGGCATGTCCGGGTCGTGGTAGATCGCGATCGGGTTCTCGCCGAAGCCGCGCGGCGGCTGGATCATCACGACGACGTTCCCGAACTGCAGCGACGCCAGCACGATGTCGTCGCCGTCGACGTAGAGGCTGCCCGGCGGCTCGCCCCACGCCTCGGTCATGGCGTCCTTCAGCTCCGGGTCGAGCTTGTCGAACCACGCCCGGTAGTCGGCCAGCGGCACCCGCGCGGGCGCGGCGGCCAGCTGCTCCTCCGTCAGCCACTCCACGTCGTGCCCACCGGCGTTGATGAGCCGGTGGATCAGCTCGTCACCCTCGTCCGGATGCCCCTCGACGACGTACCCGGCGTCCCGCAGCGCGTCCAGCACCCGCACCGCCGAGGCCGGGGTGTCCAGCCCGACCGCGTTGCCGACCCGCGAGTGCTTGGTCGGGTACGCGGTGAAGACCAGCGCGAGCTTCTTGTCCGCGTTCTCCTTGTGCTTCAGCCGCGCGTGCCGTACGGCGATGCCGGCGACGCGCCCCGCACGCTCCAGGTCCGCGACGTAGACCGGAACGTCGTCCGGGCCCTGCTCCTTGAAGGAGAACGGCACGGTGATCAGCCGCCCGTCGAACTCCGGGATGGCCACCTGCATCGCGGCGTCCATGGGGGAGAGGGCGGCGTCCGAGTCCGCCCAGGCCTGCCGCGAGGACGTCAGGCACAGGCCCTGCAGCACGGGGATGTCCAGCTCGGCGAGGGCGCCGATGTCCCAGGCTTCCTCGTCGCCGCCCGCCGAGGCCTGCGAGGCGTGGGTGCCGCCAGCGGCGAGGACGGTGGCGACCAGGGTGTCCGCCTGCCCGAGGATCTCGTACAGGCCGGCGTCCGCCCCGCGCAGTGAACCGCAGTACACGGCAAGCGCGTTGGCGCCCCGCGCCTCGATCGCGTCGCACAGGGTGTCCACGAAGCCGGTGTTGCCGCTCAGCTCGTGCGCCCGGTAGAAGAGCACGCCGACGGTCGGACGGCCCTCGACGAGGGCGCGCTCGCCGTGGACGCCGTACTCGGGCATCTTCCGCGGCTCGTCGAACCCCTCGCCCGTCAGCAGCACGGTGTCGGAGAGGAACCGGGCGAGTTCGGTGAGGTTGTCCGGGCCGCCCTCCACGAGGTACCTCAGCGCCTCCGCGACGACACCGGCCGGCACGGACGACTCGGCCATCAGCTCCGCGTCCGGCACGGCCTCGCCGCCGAGCAGCACGGTCGGGATGCCGGACGCCTTCAGCGCGGCGAGCCCGTCCTCCCAGGCCCGCTTGCCGCCGAGCAGCCGGACGACGGCGATGCCCGCCCCGTCCAGCAGGGCCGGAAGCTCCTCCCGGACGTCCACGCGGGTCGGGTTGCCGATCCGGTAGTCGGCACCGGAGGCGGCCCGGGCCGCCAGCAGGTCCGTGTCGGCGGTGGACAACAACAACACAGTGCTCATGCGGGTGCTCCCGGTGGAATGAAGGGCAGTCCTTGCGGCGCGCCGGACTCGATGAGCCGCCACAGCGCGTCCGTGTCCGCGTGCTGTTCGATCAGGTCGCCGAGCCGGTCGAGCTGCTCCTCGCGCAGCGCGGCGAACGAGGTGTCCGGCGCGGGCACGAAACGGCGGCCCGCGGCGGCCGCCACCTCGCGCAGAAAGGCCCGCCGGAAGCCGTCCGACTCCAGCGAGCCGTGCCAGTGCGTGCCCCAGGTCTGGCCGACCCGGCAGCCGTCCAGGAAGGGCTGTCCGCCGATGACGTCGGCGACCCCGTGGTGGATCTCGTACCCCTCGACGCGTTCTCCGAGGGCCTCGCCCGCCGGTCGCGTGAGGGTCTTCTCGCGGGCGAACCGCACCCGCACGGGCAGGATCCCGAGCCCGTCGACGTGACCCCGGCGGCTCTCGACGTCGTCCTCGATGTGCTCGCCGAGGATCTGGAAGCCGCCGCAGACGCCGAGGACTGGCCGTTGCTCGGCGGCCCTGCGGACCAGGGCGTCGGCGAGCCCGCGCTCGCGCAGCCACTCCAGCGCCCTGACCGTCCCGCGGGTGCCGGGCACGATGACGAGGTCGGCGTCGGACAGCTCCTCCGGCCGGTCCACGAACCGCACCACGACGCCCGGTTCGGCGGCCAGCGCGTCCACATCGGTGAAGTTGGACATGAGCGGCACGGCGCAGACCGCGACGCGCAGCACGTCCTCGCCGACCGGCGGGGCGACCACGGACTCCCGGACGGCTCCCCGCAGGGAGACCCGCAGCCCGTCCTCCTCGTCGATTCCGAGCCCGTGCCGGAACGGCAGCACGCCGTACGTCTTCCGCCCCGTGAGCCCGTGCAGCATGTCCAGGCCCGGCTCCAGCAGGGAGACGTCCCCGCGGAACTTGTTGACGAGGAACCCGGCGACGCAACGCTGGTCCTCGGGCGACAGCAGCGCCACCGTCCCGAAGAACGAGGCGAACACACCGCCCCGGTCGATGTCGCCGACGACGAGCACGGGCAGCCCGGCGTTCCGGGCGATCCCCATGTTCACGATGTCCGTCCGCCGCAGGTTGATCTCGGCGGGAGACCCGGCCCCCTCACAGATCACCGCGTCATACGTGCCCCGCAACTGCTCCAGGCAGTCCAGCACCGTCCCGAGCAACTGCTGCTGCCGTCCGCCGTGATAGCCGCGCGCACTCATCTCCCCGACCGGCTTGCCCAGCAGCACGACCTGACTGCTCTGCTCGCCGCCGGGCTTGAGCAGCACCGGATTCATCAGTGCGGTCGGCTCGACCCGGCAGGCCTGCGCCTGCATGGCCTGCGCCCGTCCGATCTCGGCCCCCTCCGTCGTCACGAAGGAGTTCAGGGACATGTTCTGCGCCTTGAAGGGCGCGACCTTGACGCCCTGCCGTACCAGCCACCGGCAGATCCCGGCGGTCACGACGCTCTTGCCGGCGTCGGAGGTGGTTCCGGCGACGAGAAGCCCACCGCTCATGTCATTTCCCCCTCTTCAGCGACCGCGCGCCCTTGAGCGACGGCGCACTCCCGAGCGACCGGACGCGCTCCTGGACAACCGCGCACTCGTCAGCAACCGCGCGCCCGCGCACACCCCGAGCGCGAGCCACGTCACGCGCTTCGACAGCCGCACGGCCCGCTCGACGTCGTGCGTGCCGACGGCCCGCCCCCGCGTGTTCAGCACGGGCCGGTGCTCCACCCGCCCGCCGTACGAGAGCGTCCCGCCCAGCCGCACCCCGAGCGCCCCCGCGAACGAGGCCTCCACGGGACCGGCGTTGGGACTCGGATGCCGCACCGCGTCGGCCCGCCACGCCCGCACGGCCCCCCGCGGATCCGGCCCGGCCAGCACGGCGAGCACGGCGGTCAGTCGCGCTCCGGGCCATCCCGCGAGGTCGTCCAGCCGCGCGGAGGCCCACCCGTACCGGCGGTACCGGGCCGACTTGTGCCCGACCATGGCGTCCAGGGTGTTGACGGCCCGGAACCCGAGCAGCCCCGGCACCCCGCCGACGGCCCCCCACACCAGCGCCCCCACCACGGCGTCGGAGGTGTTCTCGGCGACCGACTCGACCACGGCCCGGGCCATGCCGTCGGCGTCGAGGGCCTGCGGGTCCCGCCCGCACAGATGCGGCAGCCGGGCCCGGGCGGCCTCGACGTCCCCGGCCTCCAGGGCACGCCCGATGGTCCGCGCCTCCCGGGCCAGCGACGTACCCCCGACGACGGCCCAGGTGGCGGCTGCGGTCAGCGTGATGGAGGCGACGGCGGACGGCCGCACGGCACGCGCGGCGACGGACCCGAGGGCGACGGCCCCTCCGGCACACACGGCGGTGTGCAGCGCGCCCCACCCGCGGTGGTCCCGCCACAACACCCGTTCCACGGCACCCGCGGCCCGCCCGAACGCGGCGACCGGATGCCCCCGGTGAGGATCACCGAGCAGCAGGTCACCGATCAGGCCGGCGGCGGCGCCGTACGCGAAGACGCGACCGGCACCCATGGGCTCAGCCGGCCAGGAGGGCGGGCAGGGGTGGGGTGTTGAACCTCGATCGGCAGCCGCGCATGGCGATATGTGTCCTCACTCAGGGTGTCCACGCCCTGGTTCGACTAGACCGGCGGTGAGAGTTCCTGGCTCCCGGGGATCGCTACCCCGGTGACAGTGGCGGGACCGCGCCGGACTTTCACCGGCTTCCTCTCCTGCCGCCGTATTGGCCCCGGCAGTCCACCACGGCCGGGAACCGCCGTCAACTTGCCGTTGACCTGCGAGGGGAGAGTGTGGAGAACCCCACATCGCCCCCTTGCGTACACACGACGACCGGGCGGCACGGAACCGGAGTTCCGTGCCGCCCGGTGGACACGACGTGCGGTCAGGCCCTCAGGCCACGATCAGATAGATCCCGTATCCCACGGCCGCCGCACACGCGGCGAAACAGGCGTACGCGCCGGTGACCGCGAGCCCCGCGGATCCGCCCTCCGCCACCGCACGTTCGCGGCGCGACAGGCCGGTGATGCCGAGGGTGAACAGGCCGACGAGGGCCACGGTGACCACGAGGCTGATACCGAAGACGGAACCGAGGGCCGCCCAGTCGATCTTCATATCGGAGACTCTTCCTTGTAACCGGTGGCGGGGTCAGACCGTGGTGGTCGTGGTCGGCGTGCGCTCGGCGGTGGCCTGCGACGGGAACGCGGGGATCGGGTCCTCCGACGCCTTGGCCGAACCAGTCGCGGGGGGCGGCGTCACCGCGGCCATCGCCGTGGTGACCACGCCCGCGGGCTCCGCGTCGTCGGTGTCGTTGACGTTGGTGTGGTCGACCACCTCGCGCCGCGACAGCTTCCAGATCGCCGCGCTGGAGGCGATGAGGAAGACCGCCACCACGGCGGTGCCCCAGCTGCCGAAGCCGGTGACGTACTCGGCGAGAGCGCCCACCAGGGCCGCCGCCGGCAGCGTCAGACCCCACGCGACGAACATCCGCGTCGCGGTGGACCAGCGGACCACGCCGCCCTTGCGGCCGAGCCCGGCGCCCATCACCGAGCCGGACACGGAGTGCGTCGTGGAGAGGGAGAAGCCGAGGTGCGAGGAGGCGAGGATGACCGTGGCCGCGGAGGTCTGGGCGGCGAAGCCCTGCTGCGGCTGGAGGTCGGTCAGGCCCTTGCCCATGGTGCGGATGATGCGCCAGCCACCCAGGTACGTGCCCAGCGCGATGGCGAGACCCGCCGAGAGGATGACCCACATGGGCGGGTCGGAGTCGGGCGCGACGGCGCCGCCGGCGACCAGGGCGAGGGTGATGACACCCATCGTCTTCTGCGCGTCGTTGGTGCCGTGGGCCAGGGAGACCAGGCCCGCGGAGGCGATCTGGCCGGCCCGGTAGCCCTTCTTGGACGCGTTGCCGTCGGCCTTGCTGCCGAGCGAGTACGTCAGCCGTGTGGCGAGCAACGCCGCGATGCCCGCGACGAGCGGGGCGGCGATCGCCGGGATGAGCACCTTGGTGACCAGCACGTCGCCGTGCACCGCGCCGACGCCCGCCGAGGCGATCGTGGCACCGATCAGACCGCCCATGAGGGCGTGGGAGGAGCTGGACGGCAGACCGACCAGCCAGGTCAGCAGGTTCCAGAGGATCGCGCCGACCAAGGCGGCGAAGATGACCTCGGGACGGATGCCGGCCTCGTCGACGAGGCCCTTTGAGATCGTGTTGGCGACTTCGACGGACAGGAAGGCGCCGACCAGGTTGAGGACCGCGGACATGGCCACCGCAACCTTGGGCTTCATGGCGCCCGTGGAAATGGTCGTGGCCATCGCGTTCGCGGTGTCGTGGAAACCGTTCGTGAAATCGAACGCGAGAGCGGTTACCACCACAATCGCGAGGATCAGCGAGAAGCTTTCCATTTACCCAGGCAATCGTTCGAGGTCATTGGCCAGGCGAACGTAGGCAACCTGAGTGAACGGAAGGTGAACTGGGAGGGGCGCAGGGGTGACTGCAACGGGGGGTCCTCGTTCCGCCCCGGAACAGCGGCCTCCGCGCCCGCGCGACCAGACGCCCCGAGCGAACCGATTCAGTCGATCGAGTGATCCGTTGAACACGTTCTGATCACCCGGCAGGGCCTCTGACGCTGTCGTGGCGCGGCTGCCGCCCGTGCGCGTGTTCCACCGGCGGGTGGTCGTGTGGATCACCGGGGGCGGCCGGTGAGCCGCTCGATTCGTCGCCGAACGACGTGATCCAGCTGACCGTCCCCGCCGTGCTCAGGTCGTAGCACCCGCGCTTCCCGTCGTATACGGCGCGATCGTGCGGTTTCAAGGCCTGAAGTGCCCCCGCCCGGCGGTGCCTTGACCCCTTTCCTGGCAGGATCGCGGCATGGCTGAGCAGCGAGGCGACGAGCGGGACACGGGAGACGCGCGGGAGAGCGAACGGGGTGCGGGACAGGCGCGGCGCAGGAGTGCGCGCCCCGAGGAGGCACGCGCCTGGGAGGACCTCGTCACGACGGCCCGCCGGACCGTCTCGGACGGACTCGTCGTCGGCACGTCCGGCAACGTCTCGGTGCGCGTCGGGGACACCGTCCTCGTCACGCCGTCGGGCGTCCCCTACGACCGGCTGGCGCCGGACGACGTGACCGGCGTGGACCTCGACGGCCGACAGGTCCTCGGCTCGCTCGTCCCGACCAGCGAGCTGCCCATGCACCTCGCGGTCTACCGCACCACCGGCGCCCTGGCCGTCGTCCACACCCACGCCGTCCACGCGACGGCCGTCTCGACGCTCGTGAGCGAGCTCCCGCTGATCCACTACATGGCCGCCGCGCTCGGCGGCCCCGTCCGGGTCGCCCCCTATGCCACCTACGGCACCGACGAGTTGGCCGAGAACATGCTCCGCGCCCTCGCCGACCGCTCCGGCTGCCTCCTCCGGAACCACGGCACCATCGCCCACGGCGCCACCCTCGCCCAGGCCTACGACCGCACCGCCCAGCTGGAGTGGATGTGCCGCCTGTGGCTCACCGCCTCCTCGGTGCCCGGCCTGACCCCGAGCCTGCTGTCCCGGGAACAGCTGGCGGAGGTGGAGGAACGCCTGCGCGGCTACGGCCAGCGGGGCTGAAGCCGCCCCCACGGCCGCCAGGGACGTCACCCCGCCGCTGCCTCCCACTGGTCGCCCACGGCATCCGCCAGGACACTGGAGCCGTGCGCACTGCCAGAGCGACGGCCGCTGCCGTCACCGCCGTGATCGGGGCCGGTGCCGCCGCGGTGGCCGCCGGCCGGCTCGCCAGCGACGCCGCGCTCAAGGCGCCCCCCGGCAGGCCCCTGCCCACCGAGCCGCGGCTCACCGTGCACGGCACCGCCGCCGGGCAGATCGGCCTCACCAGAGACCTCGCCGCCCTGCGCCCCGGCCGCTACGGCCTCTCCGGCGACGGCTCCCACGCGGTCGTCGGTCCCGTCCTGACCGGCGCCCCGCACTCCGCCGACACCGTCGTGCGCCGCCTGGAGAGCGTCACGCACGGCACACTGACGTCCGGCGACAAGGTGTGGCTCACCCCGAACGTGTACGTCGGCAACCCGAGCGCCGCCCTCGGCCTCGAACACGCCGACGTCGACGTCCCCGGCGAGCTCGGCGCCCTGCCCGCGTGGTTCGTGCCGGGCAAGCGGGACACCTGGGTGATCGCCGTGCACGGCCTGGGCACCACCCGCGAACTCGCCATGAACGTCATGGGGTTCCTGCATCGCAGTCGCGTCCCGGTGCTCGCCCTCGCCTACCGCGGCGACCTGGGCGCACCCCGCCCGCCCGACGGACTGAACCACCTCGGCGAGACCGAGTGGCGCGATCTCGACGCCGCCATCCGCTACGCCGTGCGCTACGGAGCCCGCCAGGTCGTCCTGCACGGCTGGTCCACCGGCGCCACCATGGCCCTGCGCGCCGCCGCCCACTCGGGACTGCGCGACCGCGTCTGCGGGCTCGTCCTGGACTCCCCGGTGCTCAGCTGGGAGACCACCCTGCGCGCCCTCGCCTCGGCCCGCCGCACCCCGGGCGCGCTGCTGCCCCTGGCGGTCCGCGCCGCCCAGGGCCGCACCGGCCTGACCGGCGACCGCGCCACGGGCCCGGCCCCGGCCGACGGCCTGCGCGTCCCGGCGCTCGTCTTCCACGGACCGGACGACACCGTCGCCCCCTGGCAGCTCTCGCGCCGGCTCGCCGAGGCCCGTCCCGACATGGTCGCCCTGCGCGCCGTCGCCCACGCGCCCCACGGGGCCATGTGGAACGCCGACCCGGAGGCCTACGAGGAGGCGCTCCGCCGCTTCATGACCCCCCTCATGTGACCCCACTCACACGAACCCGACGATGCGGCCCTGTTGCCGCTCCGTCACGCCCCCGTCGACGCGGTTCCCCCGCCGGTCCCTCACGCCCCCGTCGACGCGGTTCCCCCGCCGGTCCCTCACGCCCCCGTCGACGCGGTTCCCCCGCCGGTCCCTCACCCCCCCGTCGACGCGGCCTCCCTGCCGCTCGCTCACACACCCCCCGTCCACGCCCCCTTCGCCCTGTCGCAACCACGTCCCGTGCCGCTCGGCGCCGACCGGTCGCGACGATTCCGTTTAGCGTCGTACCACTGGCCTGTTCCCGGCCCTCGACCATTCCTGCGAACAGGTGCGTTGGCCATCCCCGTCGCCCGCCGTGACATTCCGTTTGGGTTTTCGGACCGTCAACCGGAAGACTGCCCCCGTGACGTCCCGTATCCCGCGCGACTCCAGGCTTCGACTCGTCCGCCCGCGACCCCTGGCCGCCGCCCCCCAAGCGATGAACCAGCGGCGCTCGCGCCGCCCCGCACCGCGCCCTCCGGAGGGCACCCCGGCACCGGCGGAGCTGGCCAGAATGGCACGCTCAGGTCTGGCCGACGCGGCCCGCGTCGCCCGCTGGGCCGACGCCGCGCTCGGCCCCGGCCGGGACAGCGGAACCGACGACGGCAAGGCCACCCTCTCCGAGGCGACCGCCGAACGGGCGGCCCGCGACCTGGGTCTGACCCCGGCTCAGGTCAGAGCCGACTGGGACACCGCCCGCCTCGCCGGTCTCATCGAGGTGCACGGCGACAGCGCCCGCCCCGGCTGGCGGCTGCGCGCCTGGAACCGCGACGACAGTGCCGTGCTGCGCGGCTGGGTCGCCCTCTTCGACGCCTGGTCGCTCGCCCACCCGGAGCCCGCGGAGCACGAGCCCGCCGCCGTCGCCGAGGTCGTCTCCGCCATGCCGCAGGCGCTCTCCTTCCTCCAGCTGTCCGCCGGGCCCGTCCCCGTGGAGCAGCTCCTCGACCTCCTCGAGCAGCGCGTCACCGAGCTGCGCACCGCCCGCTGCGAGATCCCCTACGGCCCCCAGCCCGAGCCGCCGGCCGAACCGGAGCACCCCGACGCCCCGCTCGCCCCGCTGCTCGACTGGGCCCTGCGCGCCCTCGCCTCCGTCGGCGCCCTCACCTACGGCGACGGCCAGGCCACCCTCACCCCCCTCGGCAGCTGGGCCGTCTGGGTCAAACTGGAGCAGATCTGCGTCGCCGCGCAGAGCCCCGCCGGGAACATCGAGCAGGCCGCCGAGGACATGCTCCGCGGCTGCGCCCAGCTCCGCCCGAACGCGGCCCGCGCCGAGTACCGCGCCTGGCTCGCCGCCCGCCCCGTCGGCAGCGCCGTCACCGAGCTCCTCGGCGCCGCGCGCGGTGAGGACGCCCTGCTGCGCGGCCTCGCCTTCGAGGCGCTGCGCGTGGTCGGCGCGCCCGCGGAGCCGGACGTCCGCGGCGTGCTGGAGGAGCCCACGCTCAGGCCCTACGGGCTGCTGTGGCTGGCCGAGCACGACGGCGCCGACCCCGAGGACGCCCACGAGGTCCTCACCCGCGAGGAGGCGACCTGGCTGTGGGTGGACACCGCGGCCGCCGTCGCCGACCACGGTGAGGCGCCGCTGCTGGTGCGCCACCTGGAGTCCGCGGTGCAGCCGACCGTCCCGATGCTCCTGGAGGAGGTACGCGCCGTCGGGCACCCGCGCACGGTGCAGGTCCTGGTCGCCCTCGCCGCCGCACACCCCGACCCGGCCCTGGCCAAGGCGGTGCGCCGGGCCGCCTTCCAGGTGCACACCGGCGGCAGCTAGTGCCGCGGCAGGCAACGTTCGCCCCGTCGCGACGCCCGGCACGCACTCTCGCCGCACCGGGCACAAACCCAAGTACATCCAGTACGAGGGCATGCACCCGGCACGCCGAGAGCACGCACCGGACGCCGCTCCTTGACGGGCAAACGTTGCCTGCCGCGGCACTAGGGTCGCGGCCCGACCCGAGGGACGTCAGCCCGCCGTTGTCCCGGGTGCGTACGTCCCGAAGCTCCACACGTTGCCCTCGAGGTCCCGGGCCATGTAGTCCCGCGAGCCGTAGTCCTGGTCCGTCGGGGGCATCAGCACCTCCACGCCGTGGTCGACGGCGTGGCGGTGGTGGCCGTCCACGTCGTCCACCACCACGTACACCCCCGTGGTGCCCGCGTCCTTCATGGCCGCGTCGAACAGGCCGCCCCGGCCCTTGGTGCCGACCATCACAGCGCCGTTGCCCTGGGCCAGCTCGGCGTGCATCACCGAGCCGTCCTCGCCCTCGTACACCGACAGCTCCGTGAAGCCGAAGGCCTCCGTGAGCTGCCGGATCGCGGCTTTCGCGTCCGCGTACAGCAGCGTCGGGTAGATGCTCGGACGCCCGCCGGACGTGCCTGCCATGGCGATCACTTCCTCGTGCTCGTGTCTCGCGGGGCTGTCCCCTTCAGTGTTCCATCGGCCACCGACAACGGCCCTCGCCCGGCCACCGGTGATCGAACACCCGCACACAGAAAAAGTGGTTGCACGTCCCCGTTAGACTGTCCCCATGGCCATTCTCCTCGCGCATTAGACGGCGGGAACGTCCTCAGCCGTCCATCCCGCCCCCGTATCCGCCCTGGAGTCTGTCCGTGATCTCCGCCTCCGGTATCGAGCTGCGCGCCGGTGCCCGCGTCCTCATCGAAAACGCCTCGTTCCGCATCGCCAAGGGCGACCGCATCGGCCTCGTCGGCCGCAACGGCGCGGGGAAGACCACCCTCACCAAGTGCCTGGCGGGCGAGGGCATGCCCGCCGGCGGTGCCATCACCCGCTCCGGCGAGGTCGGCTACCTCCCGCAGGACCCCCGCACCGGCGACCTGGACATCCTCGCCCGCGACCGCATCCTGTCCGCGCGCGGCCTGGACGTGCTGATCCGCAAGATGCGAGACAACGAACAGCGCATCGCCAACGGCAAGGGCAGCACCCGCGAGAAGGCGCTCAAGCAGTACGAGCGCCAGGAGACGGAGTTCCTCACCAAGGGCGGGTACGCCGCCGAGGCCGAGGCCGCCACCATCGCCGCCGCGCTCAACCTGCCCGACCGTGTGCTCGGCCAGCCCCTGCACACGCTCTCCGGCGGACAGCGCCGCCGTATCGAGCTGGCCCGGATCCTCTTCTCCGACGCGGACACCCTGCTGCTCGACGAGCCCACCAACCACCTCGACGCCGACTCGATCGTCTGGCTGCGCGACTACCTGAAGACCTACCGCGGCGGCTTCATCGTGATCTCCCACGACGTCGACCTGGTCGAGACGGTCGTCAACAAGGTGTTCTACCTGGACGCCAACCGCGCCCAGATCGACATCTACAACATGGGCTGGAAGCTCTACCAGCAGCAGCGCGAGGCCGACGAGAAGCGCCGCAAGCGCGAGCGGCAGAACGCCGAGAAGAAGGCCTCCGCGCTGCACTCGCAGGCCGACAAGATGCGGGCCAAGGCCACCAAGACCGTCGCCGCGCAGAACATGGCCCGCCGGGCGGACAAGCTGCTGGCCGGCCTGGAGGCCGAGCGCAAGTCCGACAAGGTCGCCAAGCTGCGCTTCCCCGAGCCCTCCCCGTGCGGCAAGACCCCGCTCATGGCCGAGGGGCTGTCGAAGTCCTACGGCTCGCTGGAGATCTTCACCGACGTCGACCTGGCCATCGACAAGGGCTCCCGCGTCGTCATCCTCGGCCTCAACGGCGCCGGCAAGACGACCCTGCTGCGCCTGCTCGGCGGGGCCGAGAAGCCCGACACCGGCGAGGTCATCGAGGGGCACGGCCTCAAGCTCGGCTACTACGCGCAGGAGCACGAGACCCTCGACCCGGACCGCACGGTCCTGGAGAACATGCGCTCGGCCGCCCCCGACCTGGACCTGGTGGACGTCCGTAAGACGCTCGGCTCGTTCCTGTTCTCCGGCGACGACGTCGACAAGCCGGCCGGGGTCCTGTCCGGTGGCGAGAAGACCCGTCTCGCCCTCGCCACCCTCGTGGTGTCCTCGGCGAACGTGCTGCTCCTCGACGAGCCGACGAACAACCTCGACCCCGCCAGCCGCGAGGAGATCCTCGGCGCGCTGCGCACCTACAAGGGCGCGGTCGTCCTCGTCACGCACGACGAGGGCGCGGTCGAGGCGCTCCAGCCGGAGCGGATCATCCTGCTGCCCGACGGCGTCGAGGACCTGTGGGGTGCCGACTACGCGGATCTCGTCGCCCTCGCTTGACCGCCTGTCGCGTTCGCTTGATCGAATGCGTGATCAACGGCGTATGGATCATTCGGCCTAGCGGTGATCCATCATCTGTGTGAGATCTCCTCGTATCGAGGTGTGTCCTACATCGATTTCGCGGCCGAGCCCCCGATTCTTCCGGGCTCGGCCGCTTCGCCTTTCTGACCTGGCCTTTTCCGGAACGATCCGTTCGGTCGTGCGGATACCGCTCTTCGGAATTCGGCATTCCGCATGTGGGGACGCGCTCCCGTCGTCACAACCTTGTCTCACGGACCTTGCCGAATGGGTGGCCATGAAGGCCTGGAGGGGTGATCATGAGGAGACCAGAGCGCACTTCCCATGAGGAGGCACGGGTGGCCGAGACTCTGAAGAAGGGCAGCCGGGTGACCGGCGCCGCGCGCGACAAGCTCGCGGCAGACCTGAAGAAGAAGTACGACGCCGGTGCGAGCATCCGGGCGTTGGCCGAGGAGACCGGCCGCTCGTATGGCTTTGTGCACCGCATGCTCAGTGAGTCGGGCGTCACGCTGCGAGGGCGTGGCGGGGCGACCCGGGGCAAGAAGGCCACGGCCTGACCCCGGGTGGCCCCTCGGCTTCGATGGTGGCCACCCGGTCGGTCGACTGATCGGCCGGGTGGTTACTGTGCAGTCACTTAAGCGTGGCCTGCTGCGGCGGTGAAGCCGTCGCGGGGCACGTCAGACGACCGCACACATCGGAGGCGTCCCATGGCTTCGTCCGACCAGGACCTCGTTCCCGTACTCGACAAGGACGGCGTACGGCTCACCGTCGACGACGCGATCGCCACGGTGACGCTGACCAACCCGACCAAGCGCAACGCGCAGAGCCCCGCTCTGTGGCGGGCGCTGACCGAGGCCGGGCGGCAGCTGCCGGGCACCGTCCGTGTCGTGGTGCTGCGGGCCGAGGGCAAGTCCTTCTCGGCCGGGCTCGACCGGCAGGCGTTCACGCCCGAGGGCTTCGACGGCGAACCGTCGTTCGTCGACCTCGCGCGCGGCGCCGACGCCGAGTTGGACGCGACCATCGCCGAATACCAGGAGGCGTTCACCTGGTGGCGGCGCAGTGACATCGTCTCCGTCGCCGCCGTCCAGGGGCATGCCATCGGGGCGGGCTTCCAGCTCGCCCTCGCCTGCGACCTGCGCGTCGTCGCCGACGACGTGCAGTTCGCCATGCGCGAGACCAGCCTCGGACTCGTGCCCGACCTGACGGGTACGCATCCGCTGGTGGGGCTCGTCGGATACGCCCGCGCGCTGGAGATCTGCGTGACCGGGCGCTTCGTCGCGGCCGAGGAGGCCGTGAACACCGGTCTGGCGAATCTCGCCGTGCCCGCCGGGCAGCTCGACGACGCCGTGCGCGACCTCGCGTCGGCCGTGCTCGCAGCGCCCCGCGACGCGGTCATCGAGACCAAGGCGCTGCTGCGCGGCGCCCAGGACCGCGCGTACGAGGAGCAGCGCACGGCCGAGCGCCAGTCCCAGGCCCGTCGCCTGCGCGACCTCGCCGGCGTCGGGGACTGAGGACCGCCACTCCGGCCGGGAGCGCGGTCACCCGATCGCGCTCACCACGACCGCCACCGTCGGGTGATCCGGCAGCACCCTCCTGACCGCCGTTCGGACCTCGCGGGCCACGTCCCGGGCCCGCCGGTCCGTGCCCACCGCCAGCTCCAGCCGGATGTGGCGGTGCGGCAGCGCGGCGCCCTCGCGGGGGAGTTCCTCGATGTGCACGGGGTGGCCCAGCGTGCCGGTCAGACGGAGCACGCCCTCGACCCCCAGCGCGGCGGCGGCCACACGGCCCTCGTCGCCGCCCCCGGCCGGTGCGGCACTCGGCGGTTCGGGAAGGCGCGCGGCGATCCCGGCTTCCCCGGGCCCCTCCTCGTCCAGCAGTCCCGTCACCCGCAGATCCACCTCCGCCACCGTCAGGCCGAGCCGCTGGGTCGCGGCGGTCGCCAGCGTCGCCCGCAGCAGGGACGCCGTCGTCGGCAGGGGCTGTGAGGCCGTGGCGGCGAACCCCGCCGTCACGCGCAGCGGGCCGGGCGGCAGAGCGCTCGGCGGAGCCGGTACGGCCGGCTCCGCGGTGCCCGCCGGATCGGCGACCGCGATACGGAGCGCGTCGAGGCGCACGCCCGGCGCGTCCGATACCGCGCTCCGCAGTACCGCCTCGGCGGCCCGCTCCGTGATCCACGCGCCGTCCCGCGCGTCACCCAACGGCAGAAGCCTGCCGATTCCCAGCTGATGTCTCACTGCCTGTGTCCATCGGTCGGCCGTCATTCCTCCAGCCTGCCGCATCAGAGGCGCGCTTCCACGCAACCATGCTTACCGTGGTCGAAGGACGACGAAAAGGACGTACGGTGATGACTGACATGACCGAGAACCGGGGCGGGGAGAGCGAGACAGCGGCGGTACGCAGAAGTCCGTTGGCCAAGCACAGCGGTGGAGACGCCGGTTCCCGCGGGCGGACGACCATCGCGGACGGTGTCGTGGAGAAGATCGCCGGCCTCGCCGCACGCGACGTCGACGGTGTGCACGCCATGGGCAGCGGCCTGTCCCGCACGTTCGGAGCAGTGCGCGACCGCGTGCCCGGCGGCCAGAAGTCGGGAGTGAGCCGCGGTGTGAAGGCCGAGGTCGGCGAAGTACAGGCGGCCCTCGACCTGGAGATCGTGGTCGAGTACGGCGTGTCGATCGCCGATGTGGCCCGCGACGTAAGGGAGAACGTCATCACCGCCGTTGAGCGGATGACCGGGCTGGAGGTCGTCGAGGTCAACATCGCGGTGAGCGACGTGAAGCTGCCGGACGAGGAGGAAGAGGAACCGGAGCGCAGAATCCAGTGAGGCACGGGCCATCGGACAATGACACAGCGGCTGAGGAGCTGAGGAGCGCATGAGCATGGCCGTGGTCGGCATGATCGCCGGCATGGCGCTGGCCTTCGCCGGATATTTCGGCGGATTCGGCGCCTTCCTGCTGGTGGCGGCGCTGGGCGCCGTCGGCTTCGTCGTCGGCCGGTTCCTGGACGGGGACCTGGAGTTCGGCGACTTCTTCCGTCCGCGCGAACGTGAACGGCGGCGGTGACGCCCATGAGCGCGGGGGCCGGTGAGCTCGACAGACCCCTGACCGTCGTCCCGCCGGGCGAGCGCGGCGCGACGCGGATCGCCGACCGGGTCGTCGCGAAGATCGCCTCGCAGGCGGCGCGCGAGGCCGTCGGTGCGCTGCCTCCCGCCGCCGGCAGGCCCTCCGCGTCCGTCGCCGTCCACCACGAGGTCGCCCACGTCCGGATCCAGCTCGAACTGGGCTACCCCTGCGACATCGGCGCCCGCTGCCGCAAGGTGCGTCACCAAGTCGTCGAGAGGGTGAGCAGCTTGGCGGGCATGCAGGTGCCGGAGGTCGTCGTCCAGGTGGAGCGGCTGCACCTGGACACGGCGTTCGGCGCGGTACAGGGGAGGACGCAATGAGCGGACCCCAGGGCACTGAACCCCCCGAGGACAGCACACAGCGCCTGCCCGTCCTCGACAAGCGGGAGACGGAGAACGGCGACGGACCTGGCGGGTCCGAGTCTTCGGCCGCCTCCGGGCCACCGCCCGAACTCGAGGGCAAGGGCGGACGCGAGAGCCGCTTCTGGTCGGCGCGGCGCGTCCCCGCCGGCATCGTCGCCCTGCTGCTCCTCGGCCTCACCGGGCTGTTCCTCTACGACATCGTCTCCGTACGCGCCGGCCGCCCTGGCATGGCCTGGCGCCGGGAACTGGCCGGCCAGCTCGCCGAACGGCCCCTGGACGACACCTGGGTGCTCGTCGGCGCCGGGGTCGCCGCCGTCCTCGGTCTCTGGCTGCTGATCCTGGCCGTCACACCCGGCCTGCGGGACGTGCTCCCGATGCGGCGCCTGCACACCGACGTACGCGCCGGACTGCACCGGGACGCCGCCGCCACCGCGCTGCGGGACCGGGCCATGGAGGTGGCCGGCGTGCAGTCGGCACGGGTGCGGGTGCGCCGGAGGCGGGCGGGCGTCCGTGCCGTGTCGCACTTCCGGGAACTGGACGACGTACGAACCGATCTGGATGCCGTGCTCGCCGACGCGGTCCGCGGACTGGGGCTGTCCCGGCCGCCCTCGCTGTCGGTGCGGGTCCTGCGGCCCGGCCGGAAGGGGTGAAAGCGGTGCTCAGGACCGTCAACCGCGTGTTCCTCGGCCTGGTGGGACTGATCCTGCTGGTGCTGGGCGGCTCCGTCCTGGCCGTCGGCCTCGGCGTCTCGGCACCCTCGTGGTGGATCCACGACAGCGAGCACGACGTGCTGCTGAGCGACGCCGAGCGCACCCGCTGGCGCGACGACGGCTGGTGGTGGCCGGTCGTCATCGCCGTCCTCGCGGTCCTGTTGCTGCTCGCCCTGTGGTGGCTCGTCGCCGTCCTGCGTCGGCGCCGCCTCGCCGAGGTCCTCGTCGACACCGGCGACGGCGAGGGCGCGCTGCTGCGCGGCCGGGCCCTGGAGGACGTCCTCGCCCAGGAGGCGGACCACATCGACGGCGTGGACGGAGCCCAAGCTCATCTGAAGGGCGGGCGCAGCACCCCCGAGGCCCACGTACGCCTCGCGCTGGAGCCGCACGTGGACCCGGGGACGGCCCTGACCGACTTCACGACCGGCCCCCTCACCCATGCCAAGACGTCGGCGGGCCTCGCCTCGCTTCCGGCGGAGGTGAGGCTCAAGGGCGTCAAGCACGGCGCCGAGCGGGTGAGTTGAGGGCGCGTAACCGGCCGGGGCCCGTCAGAACCCGTGCCGCGCTCCACCGTCGACCGGCACCATGACCCCGGTCAGGTAGGAAGCCGCCGGCGACATCAGGAACGCCGCCACCCGCCCGAACTCCTCCGGAGCCCCGTACCGCCGCAGCGGAATCCGCGACTCGGACGCCGCCCGGGTCGCCTCGGGGTCCGCCGACAGCGCGTCCAGCTGCCGCACCCGGTCGGTGTCGATCCGCCCGGGCAGGACACCGACCACCCGGATGCCGCGCGGCCCCAGCTCGTCGGAGAGCGACTTGGCGAACCCGGCCAGCCCCGGCCGCAGCCCGTTGGAGATGGTCAGCCCCGGGATCGGCTCGTAGACCGACCCGGACAGCACGAACCCGATGACGCCCCCGGCCTCCATCTCGGCGGCGGCGGCGCGGGCCAGCCGCACCGCACCGAGGAACACCGAATCGAACGCCGCCTGCCACTGTTCGTCCGTGTTGTCCGCGACGAACCCGGCCGGCGGGCCGCCCACGCTGACGAGCACGCCGTTGAAGCGGCCGAAGTTCTCCCGCGCGGCCGCGATCAGCCGGGCCGCCGCCTCGGGGTCGGCGTTGTCGGCGGCGACCCCGATCGCGTTCGGTCCCAGTTCGGCCGCCGCTTCGGCGACGGACTTCTCGTCGCGCCCCGAGACGATCACCTTCGCCCCGTCCGCGACGAGCTCACGCGCGGTGGCGTTGCCGAGGCCCCGCGTGGCCCCGGTGACGACGTACACCCGGTCCTTCAGTCCAAGATCCATGGTCCCTATCCTGCCCCGTCCTCACCGAACAGGGCGAGGGCGGTGTTCACCAGCCCGATGTGGCTGAACGCCTGCGGGAAGTTGCCGAGGTGCCGGCCCGTCACCGGGTCGAACTCCTCGGACAGCAGCCCGACGTCGTTGGCGAGCCCCGCCAGCCGCTCGAACAGCTCGCGGGCCTCCTTCGTGCGACCCGTCATGTACAGGGCGTCCGCGAGCCAGAACGAGCACACCAGGAAGGCGCCCTCGCCGCCCGGCAGCCCGTCGACCTCCCCGTCGTCCGTGCTGTAGCGGCGCACGAAGCCGTCGTGGGCCAGCTCCTCGCGGACGGCGTCGATCGTGCCGATCACCCGCGGATCGTCAGGGGGCAGGAATCCCACGCGCGGGATGAGCAGCAGCGCGGCGTCCAGTTCGCGGGAGCCGTAGGACTGCGTGAAGGTGTTGCGTTCGGCGTCGTAGCCCTTCTCGCACACCTCCTGGTGCACCTCGTCGCGCAGCGCGCGCCAGCCGTCCAGGTCGCCGCCCAGCTCCGGATGACGCTCCAGGGTGCGCACGGCCCGGTCGGCGGCCACCCACACCATCACCTTGGAGTGCACGAACGGGCGCCGGCCGCCGCGCACCTCCCACAGTCCCTCGTCCGGCTGCCGCCAGTTCGTCCGCAGGAAGTCCATCAGGGCGGTCTGCAGCGCCCACACGTCGGGCTGGGCGGACAGGCCCGACTCGCGGGCGTAGGACAGCGAGTCCATGACCTCGCCGTAAACGTCCAGCTGGAGCTGTTTCACGGCGTCGTTGCCGATGCGGACGGGGGCGGATCCGGCGAATCCGGAGAGCCACGGCAGCTCGAACTCGGGCAGCCGTCGCTCGCCCGCCACGCCGTACATGATCTGCAGGTCCGCCGGGTCGCCGGCGACCGCGCGCAGCAGCCAGTTGCGCCAGGCCTCCGCCTCCTGCTGGTAACCCGCGGCGAGCAGCGCGTTCAGGGTGAGGGTGGAGTCGCGCAGCCAGCAGTAGCGGTAGTCCCAGTTGCGCACCCCGCCCGGTTCCTCGGGCAGTGAGGTGGTGGGGGCGGCGACGATGCCGCCCGTCGGGGCGTAGGTGAGTGCCTTGAGGGTGATCAGGGAGCGGATGACGGCGTCCCGGTAAGGGCCGTCGTAGCGGCAGTGGGAGACCCAGGCCCGCCAGTCCTCCACGCTGTGGCGCAGCGCGTCGTAGGGGTCGACGAGAGGCGGGCGCGGCTCGTGGGAGGGGTGCCAGGTGAGGACGAACGCGACCTTCTCGCCCTTCTTGACGGTGAACTCCGCGTGCGTGCCGTAGTCCTCGCCCCAGCTGGTCACCTCCGGCTCGCTGCGCAGCCAGGTCGAGTCCGGGCCGGCGACCGCGACGCGGTGGCCGTCGGCCCGGCGCACCCAGGGGATGATCGAGCCGTAGTCGAAGCGGAGCTTGAGGACGCTGTGCAGCGTCACCTCGCCGTCGAGACCCTCGACGACGCGTACGAGGTCGGGCGCGCGGTCGCGTTGGGGCATCAGGTCGGTGACCCGGACGGACCCCTGCTCCGTCTCCCACTCGGTGTCCAGGACGAGGGTGTCGCGGCGGTAGGAGCGCCGGGTGCAGCGGTCCGCGCCCACGGGGGCGATGCGCCAGTAGCCGTTGTCCTCGTCGCCGAGCATTCTGGCGAAGCAGGCGGCCGAGTCGAAGCGGGGCAGACACAGCCAGTCGACGGATCCGTCCGTACCGACCAGGGCCGCGGTCTGCTCGTCGCCGATGAGCGCGTAGTCCTCGATGCTGGGGTGCACGGAGTGCGGGTTCCCGGCAACTCGGCGTGGCAATCAGGGCGGGGGCCGGGGGAGTGACCGACAGAGCGGGGTGTCGGCTCATGCCCCCGGGCCGATCCGGCCCCGGTGTCTAGACCGCCGCCGGCTCGGCCTCCGTCGTGTCGGCCGCCTCGGCCGCCTTCCGGGCCCGCTCCCGGGCCTCGCGGCGGGCCAGGACCGTCCAGCCGACCGGGACGGCCGCGGCGAACAGCCACCACTGGATGGCGTACGCGTAGTTCAGCGCCGCGTCCTCCTTGCCCGGGTTGCCCATCAGCTCGGGGGTGTCGCCCTTGGGCTCGGGGGACGTCTGGGCGATGTAGCCGCCGAGCACCCGGGCGACCAGGCGCCGGGCCTGCTGCTCGCTGTTGATCAGCATGATCTGCCGGTCCGGCAGGCCCTGGAGGTTCTTGATGCCGCTCGCCGCGGTCGTCTCGTCGGGCATCAGCCGCCCCTTGACGGTGACCTCGCCGGCCGGCGGCGCCGGGACCTTCGGGAACGTCGTCTGGCTCGGACCGTCGGAGGGGATCCAGCCCCGGTTGACCAGCAGCACCTTGCCGTCGTCCAGGACGAACGGGGTCAGCACGTGGTAGCCGACCTCGTCGTCGGAGTTGGTGCGGCGCCGGACGACGACCTCGTCCTCGGTGTCGAAGCGGCCCTTCGCCGTCACCGTGCGGTACCGCTCGGCGCTGGTCACGGTGTGCCCGGGCGCCGTCAGCTTCTCCACGGGCACCGGCTCGGCCGCCAGCGCGTCGGTGACCAGCTGGTTCCGGGCGGTGCGCTCCTCGTAGCGATGCATCTGCCAGATGCCCAGCCTGATCATCGTGGGGATGAGGAGCAGGGCGATCAGCGTGAGGATCACCCACTGCCGGGACATCAGGAAGCGGTACACCCCACGACCGTACAACTCGGTCGTGGGGTGCATTCAGGCGGGTACGGGTTCACACCTTGTCGACAATTCCTACCTTTCCCTCCGCGCGGGCGCAGTGGGCGCCGCAGTACCAGTGGCCCTCGACCTCGACGCCCTGGCCGATGATCTGCACCCGGCAGTGCTCGCAGATGGGGGCCATGCGGTGGATCGCGCAGGAGAAGCAGTCGAAGACGTGCACCGCGCCCTGCGCGTGCACCTCGAAGGTCATTCCGTACTGATTGCCACATACCTCACAGGTCGCCATGCGCCACAGGGTGAGCCGTCGTCCGCGCGCGGGCGAGCGGGCGCCGGGCGAGTCGCCCGGCAATCACCCGTCCGTACGGTCACCCCTCCGACGCCGGCTGCACATCCGCGAGGAGTTGCCCGAACGCCGCCTCGTCCACGACCGGCGTGCCGAACTGCCGGGCCTTGACGACCTTGGAGGTGCCCGAGTCCGGGTCGTTCGTGACGAGCAGGCTGGTCAGCCGGGACAGGCTCGTGGCCACGTGCAGCCCGGCCTCGGTCGCGCGGTCCTCCAGCAGGTCCCGCTCGGTGGAGGTGTCGCCGGAGAAGGCGACCCGCATGCCCTGCTTGAGCCGCCCGCCCGGCGCGTACCGCCCGGGGTTGGGGTAGGGGCAGGCGGGGCGCTTGCGGGACGGGCGCCAGCTGCTCGGCCGGTGGCCGCCGTAGCCTCCGGGGCCCGCCTGCTGCCCGATGCGGGGCGCGGAGGGACGGTCCGTCCATTCGGTCAGCGGCCGGCACTCGTGCAGCGGCAGCCGGACGTTCTTCGCCGCCGCGGCCCGCAGGCTCGGACGGAACGCCTCCGCCAGTACGCGCGCGTCGTCCAGAGCGTGGTGCGCCCGCTGCTGGACGACGCCGAAGTGCGCGGCGAGGGACTCCAGCTTGTGGTTGGGCAGCGGCAGTCCGAGCTCCTTGGCGAGCGCGATGGTGCACAGTCGCTGCCGCACGGGCGCCTCGCGCTCGGCGCGTGCGTACTCCCGGGCGATCATCTGCCAGTCGAAGACGGCGTTGTGCGCGACGAGGACCCGGCCCGCCAGCCGGGCGGTGAACTCCTCGGCGATGTCCGGGAAGAGGGGCGCCCCCTCGAGCGCCTCGCTCGTCAGCCCGTGGATCCACACCGGTCCCGGGTCGCGCTCGGGGTTGACGGTCGTGTACCAGTGGTCCTCGACCTCGCCGCGCTCGTCCAGCCGGTAGACACCCGCGGAGATGATGCGGTCGTCCCGGGCCAGGCCCGTGGTCTCCACGTCAACGACCGCGTACCCCTTGGGATACGCGGCCGGCCACGGCGTGGCGGAGAACACTGCGGTCGTGAGGTCTTCCAGCATGGTTCCTGAGGATACGGGCCGCGACTGACAGCCCCGTCCGCCAGGTGCGTTCGCCGTGGTCTTCCCACGCCCCCTCAGGCGCGTTGTCCGGTCTGTCCGTTCACGGGGCGTACGTCTGTTCTACTACTGGTCCCACCGCGGCCACCACGTCGTCCGCATCCTGTGGGCCAGCCACGTCGTCCACCACTCCAGCCGGAGGTTCAACCTCACCACCGCCCTGCGCCAGCCCTGGACGTCCCTGACCGTATGGCCGTTCTACGTCCCTCTCGTCGCCGCCGGCGTCCACCCCGCCGCGCTGGCGTTCTGCTCCTCCGCGAGCCTCGTCTACCAGTTCTGGATCCACACCGAGCGCATCGACAGGATGCCCCGCTGGTTCGAGTTCGTCTTCAACACCCCCTCCCATCACCGCGTCCACCACGCCTCCCAGGGCGGCTACCTGGACCGCAACTTCGGCGGCATCCTCATCGTCTGGGACCGGCTGTTCGGGTCGTTCGTCGCGGAGACCGAACGGCCCCGGTACGGACTGACCAAGAGCATCGACACGTACAACCTGCTCAAGGTCGCCACCCATGAGTACGTGTCCATCGCCAAGGACCTGAGGGCGGCGCGGGATTGGCGTGAGCGGGCGGGACGCGAGTTCCGCGGGCCGGGGTGGGGTCCGGGGACGGCTGTCGTACCGGCTTCGCCGCTTGCGGCCGTACCGGCTCCGTCATCTGCGGCCGTACCGGCTTCGCCGCTTGCGGCCGTACCGGCTCCGTCATCTGCGGCCGTACCGGCTCCGTCATCTGCGGCCGTACCGGCTCCGTCATCTGCCGCCGTACCGGCTCCGTCACCTGCCGCCGTACCGGCTCCGTCACCCGCCGCCGTACCGGCTCGCTCGCCGGCCGCCGCGCCCGGCCCTGTCGCCGAGACCGCCCCGGTCGCCAAGAGCGCGTCGGCGTGAATCCCCAGCGCCTCCTCCTGGCCGCCTTCGGCCTCGCCGCCACCGTCGACCTCGCCTGCCTCGCGGCCGGGTTCGACGCCGGGCACACCGTCGCCAAGCCCCTGCTGATGCCGCTCCTGGCGCTGTGGGCCGCCCTGCGCGAGGCGCCCCGGCCGCTGCTGGCCGCCCTGCTGTTCGGCTGGGGCGGGGACGTCCTGCTGCTGTCGGACGCCGAGCCGGCCTTCCTCGCGGGCATGGCCTCCTTCGCGACGGGGCACGTCTGCTACCTCGTGCTGTTCGCGAGGTACGGCAGCCGGAACGCGGTCCCACGCGCGCGGAGCGGCGTCCTGGCCCTCGGCTACGCCACCGCCCTCGGTGCGACCGTCGCGCTGCTGTGGCCGGACCTGCCCGCCGACCTGCGCGTGCCCGTCGCCGGGTACAGCGTCCTGCTCACCGCCATGGCGTACCGGTCCGCCATCCGGCTCGGGCTCTTCGCCGGGTGCGGCGGGGCGTTGTTCCTGCTGTCCGACACCCTCATCGCGACCGGTGTCGCCCAGTGGCCGCAGCCGCCCGGCCCGGACTTCTGGGTCATGCTCACCTACATCGCCGCGCAGGCCCTGCTGGCCGGCGGCACCGTCGGGGCGCTCGACGCGCGCAGGGCACCGGCCGCGACGTACGGAGAGATGCGCGCCGCCTGAGACCGGCCGACGCACCGGCGTCACCAGCGGATGGGCACCGGAAGCACCGTCAGCAGTCCGGACGCCGCGACCGCCAGCCCCAGGGCGGCGACCTCGGCCCGGGCGGGCGCGCAGGCGGTCAGCGGGTCGGCCGCCCGGCGCAGTCGCCGCCGGGCCCACACGGCGAGGGCGGCGACGACCACCACGAGGAGCACCTTGGCGAGCAGGGCGCGCCCGTACGCCGTCCCCGTCAGCTGCTCCAGGACCGTCTCCGGCGGCATCCGGCGCAGTGAACTGCACACGCCCGTGGCGGTGATGGCGGCCAGCAGCACCACCGCCACGCGCGCGTAGCGACCCAGCAGGGCCGCACCGGCCGCCGTGCCGTCACGGCCGGACCGGAGCCGCAGCACGCGCAACGCGTGCAGGAGTCCCCCCACCCACAGTGCCGCGCAGGTCAGATGGACGAGCGTCAGCGCGGAGCCGGTCAGCGGGCTGTGCTCGGTCGTGGGGTGGGCGCGCAGGGCCTCGGCGACGATCACGGCGGCCAGCGGCCACACCTGTGTGACCGGACGGCGTGACACGGCGCACAGCCCCGCCACGAGGAACGCGTTGACCTCCAGCAGGGCCAGCTTGCCGTCCCGGGACGCGTGGAGTCCGCCGACGTCGATGTCCGCCACCTCGCCCGGCACGAGGTTGCCGGTGGCCACGAGCGTGGCGAGCCCGAGGGCGGCGAAGAAACCGGCGGCGGCCGCGAAGGGGGACCAGCTGCGGGGCAGAGCCGGGGGTCCGGCCTGCGTGCCGGGCAGCGAACGCGCCAGCCGGTTCACGAAGAGTTCACCGACGGGTATGCACAGTGCCGCGAACAGCACCGTGCGCAGCAGGGCCATGCCGCCGGCGCCGGGCACTTCGGCCTCACCGGTGCCGTGCAGCGCGGCGGACGGGCCGAGCAGCGGGATCGACGCGGCCAGTGCCACCAGCACCAGGACGGCTACGGCCCGGGCCGCGCCGGTGGGCCGCAGCGGGCCGCGCGAATCGGTCACGCCGGGTATCGGTCTTGGCGAAGTCACCCCAGGATCTTCACCAACCTCCACACGGCCGGGCAAGTCGGCCGTACTCAGTCACTCCGGGACGCGGCCGCCGGATCCTCGTACACGTCCGTGACAAGGAAGCCTGCCGCAGACATGAAACGGGCCGGACGGATACCCCCGCCCGGCCCGGATCTCCTTCACACGAGCTCTACTTGGTCACCGCGTCCAGCGCGTCCGCGATGCCCCGGCCGTAGAAACCGTTGCGGTTCTTCGAACCCTCGCACACCGCGTCGATCTTGCCGTCGCCGTTGATGTCGTACGGGTCCGTGCACGGCGTGGCGTCGGCCTCCGCGTACAGCAGGGCCTTCACCAGCGCCGGAGAGGCGTACGGGTGCGTCGACTTGATGAGCGCGGCGACGCCCGCGACGTGCGGGGACGCCATCGACGTACCGGCCATGTAGCCCCACTTGCCGCCCGGCAGCGTGCCCAGGATGAGGCCGCTCGTGGCCGGCGCGTCCGGCTTCTGGTAGGCGGTCGAGTCACCGCCCGGGGCGGCTATGTCGATGACGCCAAGCCCGTGGTTGGAGAAGGACGACTTGATGCCCTTCGCACCCGTCGAGGCGACCGTGACGACACCCGGCAGCTGCGTCGGGATGTCGAGGCACTTCGAGGGGTCGACGACCCGGTCGCCCGGCGTCGTGTCGTTCGGGGACGACGGGTCGGTGATCTCGTCGGAGGCGAGGTCGTAGTTCTCGTTGCCCGCCGCGGCGACGTTGACCGCGCCCTTCTTCTCCGCGTACCGCGAGGCCCGGCCGACGGCCTCCACGAGCGCCTTCTGGTCCGGGTCGTTCTTGCAGTTGAAGTACCAGGGGTCCGTGTAATAGCTGTTGTTCGTCACGTCGACCCCGTGCTCGGCCGCCCACACGAAGCCGCAGACCACGGCCTCGGTGTAGAAGAAGCCGGCCGTGGTGGACACCTTGATGCCCGAGACCTTCACCCCGGGCGCGACACCGGTCATGCCGACGCCGTTCTTGGCGGCGGCGATCTCACCGGCGACGTGCGTGCCGTGCGGGCTCTCCTCGGCGCTCGGCCGCCAGGCCCCGTCGGCCGTGTCCGGCTTGCCCGACACGCAGTTGACCGACGCCTTGCGGTCGAAGTTGGGCGCGATGTCGGGGTGGGTGTCGTCGACACCGGTGTCGATCACGGCGACCGTGACCTTCTTGCTGCCCAGCGTCTTCTCGTGCGCCTTGTCCGCCTTGATGGCCGGCAGGTCCCACTGCTGGGGCTGCAGCGGGTCCTGCCCGGCGGGGGCGTCTGCCGCGGCGACCTCGGCCGCGCTCAGCACCTTCGGCGCGCCCAGGTCACCGGTCGACGCCGACGGGAGCGGCGCGGTGCGGGTGGCGCCCGCCGACTGCACGCCGCGCACCGTGCGGATGGTCTTGGCGAAGTCGGGGTTCGAGGAGTGGACGACGATGACGCCGATCTGGTCGTACGACGTCACGATCGTGCCGCCGGCCTTGGCGACGGCCTTCTTCACGTACGCCGAAGTGCCGTGCCCCGGCCTGACGTTGACGACATAGCTGAGCGGGGTCGCGTCGGCCCGGGCCGACGCCGCGGGAGCGGGGGCGTCCTCGGCGGCCGTGGCCGCGGTGTTCGGCAGGAACGCGAGGGCCGTGGCCATGGCCATCCCGGCCGGGATCGCGGCGGCGCGACGGTAGCGCGCGTACGGCGCAGTCATGGTGTCTCCAGTTCGTTCACGGTACGAGCTGATCTTGCGAGGGGTCCCGGTGAGCGGTCGGGTCACTTGACCGCGCGCAGCGCGTTGACGATCCCGTGCCCGTAGAAGCCGTTGAGGTGCTTGCCGCCCTTGCAGACCGCGTCCTGGGTGCCGTCGCCGTCCTGGTCGTAGGAGGCGGGGCAGGCGGTCTCGTCGGCCTGCGCCTTCAGCAGCGCCTGGAGCTGGGCCGGAGACGCCCAGGGGTGCTTGGACTTCAGCAGCGCGGCGACACCGGAGGCGTGCGGCGAGGCCATCGAGGTGCCCTGCAGGAAGCCCCAAGTGCCGCCCGGCAGGGTGGACAGGATGCGGCCGTCCTTCGAGGGCGTGTCCGGTATCTGGTAGCGGCGGTCACCACCCGGCGCCGCCACGTCGACGACACCCTTGCCGTACGTCGAGAAGTACGACTTGACGTTGTCGACACCCGTCGAGCTCACCGTGACGACACCCGGCAGCTGGTTCGGCACGTCGAAGCACTCGTGCGGGTCGATGGTGCGCTCGACCGGGGTGGAGTCGTCGGGGCTGGAGTCGTCGACGATCGCGTCCGAGTCCAGGTCGTGGTTGGAGTTGCCCGCGGCGGCGACGTTGAGCGTGCCCTTCTTCTGGGCGTACAGCTGCGCCCGGTTGACCGCGTCGACGATGGCCCGCTGGTCCGGGTCGTCCATGCAGTTGTACAGCCACGGGTCGACGTAGTAGCTGTTGTTCGTGATCTCGACGCCGTGGTCGGCGGCGAACACGAACGCGCACACGACGCTCTCCGGGTAGAAGAGGCCGTTCGCCCGGTCGGTCACGTTGATGCTGGACACCTTCACACCGGGAGCGACGCCCGCGACGCCCACGCCGTTGCGGGCGGCGGCTATCTCACCCGCGACGTGCGTGCCGTGGTAGTCCTCGGGGGTGTACGGACGCCAGGCGCCCTCACTGGTGTCGGGCTTGCCGCCGGCGCAGTTGGCGGACTGGGACGCGGAGAAGTTCGGGGCGATGTCGGGGTGGGTGTCGTCCACGCCGGTGTCGATGACGGCGACGGTCACCTTGCGGCTGCCCGGGTTGATCCGGGCGGCCTTGTCGGCGCCGATCGCGCGCAGGTCCCACTGGTCGGCCTCGAGGGGCTCGCTCTCGGGCGTCTTCGCCGATGCGGCCTCGGTGCGCTTCGCCTGGGCGCCCGTCAGGTACTCGACCGCGCCCTCCTCCTCGGTCCCCGCGGCCGTCAGCGGCGTCGTCCGCGTGGCGCCGGCCGACTGCACGCCGCGCACCGTGCGGATGGTCTCGGCGAAGTCGGGGTTCGAGGAGTGGACGACGATGACGCCGATCCGCTCGTACGCGGTCACGACCGCGCCGTCGGCCTTCGCGATCGCCTTCTTCACCGAGGCGATCGTGTGGCGGTCCGCCTTGGTGTTGACGACGTACGCCAGGTTCGGCGCGTCCGCCGTCCGGGTGGCCGACTCCGCCTGCGGGGCCGCCGACGCGGCGGCCGGCAGGAAGCCCAGCGAGGCCGTCAGGGACAGCACGACGGGCACGGCGAGAGCGAGCCGGCGTCTGGAACGCAAGTGAGACATGGGGTCTCCACATCCTCCGGAAACGAAACCGGCCCGAGGCACAGGTGGTGCTCGGGCAGGTACATGACGTGGTGGTGCAGAGCGAAGCTATCCCGGCCTCTCGCTGGCCAGCAACGCTTTGCCGAAACGACTTCGGAAAGAACGCCGGGTGTTTGAACCGGTTCCCGTGTGCCGCCGTGACGTTGAACAAGGAGCGCGAGGACGTTCGCCTCGCCCCCGTTCACAACCGCTTCCGTCCCTGCGAGGAGACTCCGTGGCCACCGACGCACCGCCCCCGTCGAAGGAGCAACACAAGCTCCCCTCACCCGAAGAGTTCGCCGAGGTGCAGGAGAGCGCGGAGTTCGGTGAACTGCGCCGCTCCTACCGCTCCTTCGCCTTCCCGCTGACCGTCGGCTTCATCGCCTGGTACCTGCTGTACGTCCTGCTCTCGAACTACGCGGGCGGCTTCATGGGCACCAAGCTCTTCGGCAACATCAACGTCGCCTTCGTCCTCGGCGTCGCCCAGTTCGTCACCACGTTCCTCATCGCCTGGTGGTACTCGCGGCACGCCGCCGCGAAGCTCGACCCCAAGGCCGAGGCCATCAAGACCCGGATGGAGAGCGGCGCATGAGCCCCGTACAGCACACCCTCCTCGCCGCGAACGAGGCCAGCGAGCACCGCCCGCTGATCATCACCCTGTTCGCGCTGTTCGTCGTCGCCACCCTCGGCATCACCATCTGGGCGGGCCGCCAGACCAAGGACGCCGCCGACTTCTACGCCGGCGGCCGCCAGTTCAGCGCCTTCCAGAACGGCCTCGCCGTCTCCGGCGACTACATGTCCGCCGCGTCGTTCCTCGGCATCGCGGGCGCCATCGCCCTCTTCGGCTACGACGGCTTCCTCTACTCCATCGGCTTCCTGGTCGCCTGGCTCGTCGCCCTGCTCCTGGTGGCCGAGCCGCTGCGCAACTCCGGCCGCTACACCATGGGCGACGTCCTCGCGTACCGCATGCGCCAGCGCCCGGTCCGCACCGCCGCCGGCACCTCCACCATCGTGGTGTCGATCTTCTACCTGCTGGCCCAGATGGCCGGAGCGGGCGTCCTCGTCTCGCTGCTGCTCGGCATCACCTCCGACGCCGGCAAGATCCTCATCGTCGCCCTCGTCGGCGTCCTGATGATCGTCTACGTCTCCATCGGCGGTATGAAGGGCACCACCTGGGTGCAGATGGTCAAGGCCGTGCTGCTCATCGGCGGCACCATCCTGATCACCTTCCTGGTGCTGCTGAAGTTCAACTTCAACATCTCCGACCTGCTCGGCCAGGCCGCCGAGAACAGCGGCAAGGGCGCCGCCTTCCTGGAGCCCGGCCTGCAGTACGGCGCGACCGGCACCTCCAAGCTGGACTTCATCTCCCTCGGCATCGCCCTGGTCCTCGGCACCGCCGGCCTGCCGCACATCCTGATCCGCTTCTACACGGTGCCCGACGCCAAGGCCGCCCGTAAGTCAGTGAACTGGGCCATCGGCATCATCGGCGGCTTCTACCTGATGACCATCGCCCTCGGCTTCGGCGCCGCCGCGCTCATCTCCCAGGACGAGATCATCGCGTCCAACCCGTCCGGCAACACGGCCGCACCCCTGCTCGCCCTGCATCTGGGCGGTGTCGACTCGACCTGGGGCGCGATCCTGCTCGCCACGATCTCGGCGGTGGCCTTCGCGACGATCCTCGCCGTCGTCGCCGGCCTCACCCTCGCCTCGTCGTCGTCCTTCGCGCACGACATCTACGCCAACGTCATCCGCAAGGGGAAGGCCTCCGGCGCCGAGGAGGTCCGTGCGGCCCGCTGGGCGACCCTGTTCATCGGCATCGTCTCCATCGGCCTCGGTGCCCTCGCCCGCGACCTGAACGTGGCCGGCCTGGTCGCCCTCGCCTTCGCGGTCGCCGCCTCCGCCAACCTCCCCACGATCCTCTACAGCCTGTTCTGGAAGCGCTTCACCACCCAGGGCGCGCTGTGGTCGATCTACGGAGGTCTGATCGTCGCCGTCGGCCTGGTGCTGTTCTCGCCCGTCGTCTCCGGCGACCCCAAGGCGATGTTCCCCGAGGTCGACTTCGCCTGGTTCCCGCTGAAGAACCCGGGCATCATCTCCATCCCCTTCGGCTTCCTCATGGGCTGGCTCGGCACGATCCTGTCCAAGGAGGAGCCCGACGCCAAGAAGTACGCGGAGCTGGAGGTCCGGTCCCTGACCGGCACCGGAGCCCACTGAGCACGACCCCTCCCGCGGCCGTGTCGTAGGAACCTCCAGGTCCCTGCGGCCCGGCCGCGTTCCACGTCGTGGGATCGGATCTGTGGTGTTGTCGGTGGGGTCACGTAGGCTCGCTGGTGTCGGACAAGCAGTGCCGCACGCGTGATCCGCGACGAGGGAGGGGGCCCACGTGCTCATCGACACCTACGGCCGGGTGGCCACCGATCTGAGGGTCTCGCTGACCGACCGGTGCAATCTGCGCTGTACGTACTGCATGCCCGAGGAGGGCCTGCAGTGGCTGGCCAAGCCGGACCTGCTCAACGACGACGAGATCGTCCGCCTGATCGACATAGCGGTCACGTCCCTAGGGATCGAGGAGGTCCGCTTCACCGGCGGCGAGCCGCTGCTGCGCCCGGGCCTGGTCGGCATCGTCGAGCGCGTCGCGGCGCTGGAGCCCCGCCCCCAGATGTCGTTGACGACCAACGGCATCGGCCTCAAGCGCACGGCGGCGGCCCTGAAGGAGGCGGGCCTGGACCGGGTCAACGTCTCCCTGGACACCCTCCGCCCGGACGTCTTCAAGACCCTCACCCGCCGCGACCGCCACAAGGACGTCATCGAGGGCCTGTACGCCGCCCGCGACGCGGGCCTGACCCCGGTCAAGGTCAACTCGGTCCTGATGCCGGGGCTCAACGACGACGAGGCCCCCGACCTGCTGGCCTGGGCCGTGGAGCACGACTACGAGCTGCGCTTCATCGAGCAGATGCCCCTGGACGCCCAGCACGGCTGGAAGCGCGACGGCATGATCACGGCCGGGGACATCCTGACCTCCCTGCGCACCCGCTTCGAACTGACCGCCGAGGGCGAGGAGAAGCGCGGCTCGGCACCGGCGGAGCGCTGGCTCGTCGACGGCGGCCCGCATGTCGTCGGCGTGATCGCCTCCGTGACCCGCCCGTTCTGCGCGGCCTGCGACCGCACCCGCCTCACCGCCGACGGCCAGGTCCGCACCTGCCTGTTCGCCCAGGAGGAGACGGACCTGCGCGCCGCACTGCGCTCGGGCGCCCCGGACGAGGAGATCGCCCGCATCTGGCGCCTGGCCATGTGGGGCAAGAAGGCGGGAGCGGGCCTGGACGACCCGACGTTCGTGCAGCCCGACCGGCCGATGTCGGCCATCGGAGGCTGAGACCGGCCGTCAGGAGTCCCGGGACGGGGACGGGGAGTCCTCGGACTCCCACTCCTTCAGCAGGACCACGTCCTTCAGGAAGCCCCGCACCCCGAGGAACTGCGACAGGTGCTCGCGATGCTCCTCACAGGCCAGCCACGTCTTGCGCCGCTCCGGCGTGTGGATCTTCGGGTTGTTCCACGCCAGCACCCATACGGCCGCGGCGCGGCAGCCCTTCGCGGAACAGATGGGCGTCTCGTCACTCACAGCTTCGTCTCACCACTGCACATCATCACGGCTGCACATCATCACGGCACAAAAGGCGACGCCGAGCAGCCACGGGGGGAGCTGCCCGGCGTCGGTCCGTCGCTCCGACGGGGGATGCGGAGCGCGTACGAAGTATGTCACGGGTAACCCCGGGCCCGGCACTGGAACAACATGATTGATCTGAGCTTTTCTTGAGCTTGGCGGGAAGATGACTTCCCTTCCCGAGCCCTCGTGATCTCCCCGCGGGTGACCCTACCGCTCGTGCGATTCGCTCCCCGTTCCCGGCACCGGCCCGGACACGGCGTCTTCCGCGACGGATTCCGCCCGCTCCTCCCCGGGACCCGACGGCGCGATCATCGGACGCGGCTGCGACACCACGTACGTCGACGGCAGAGACGGCGCGTTCTCGCGCCCCGCGTTCGCGATCACCACCGCGATGTAGGGCAGCACCAGCCCGAGCACCAACGCCACGATGGCGACATGCCGTTCGACGTTCCACAACGTGGCCGCGAGGATCACGGAGATCGTGCGGACCGTCATCGAGATCACGTACCGGCGCTGCCGCCCGCGTACGTCCTCCTGGAGCCCCGTCCGGGCGCCGGTGATCCGGAAAACCTGGACGTTGCCGCCGCCATGCTGCTTCCGCATCGCATTCCACCATCCGCCCGTATCGGACTCTCCCCGCCCCGTGGCCGCCCTCGGCCGGTCGGGGAAAGCTGGCCAGGACAGCTCCCACGTTACGCCGCGGCCGGGTCGGCTACGAGACCGGGTGGCGCACCATGCCGGGCGTACGGCCCGCGCCGTCCCACGTACGGCCCGCGTCGGCATGCGGCGTACGACGCCTGGGCCGACACTGGCCGTAGTGCTCGCGTCAAGCCGTACGAGGAGGCAACGATGGGCTGGTTGTGGGCGATCATCGTAGGACTGGTGCTCGGCCTGCTCGCCAAGGCGATCATCCCGGGCAAGCAGCATCTTCCCCTGTGGCTGACCGTCATCCTCGGCATGATCGGCGGCATCGCCGGCAACGCCATCGCGCGGGCGGCCGGCGTCGACGCCACGTCGGGAATCGACTGGTGGCGGCACATCTTCCAGCTGGTGATGGCCATCATCCTCGTCGGGCTCGGCGACCGGGCCTGGACAGCGACCAGGGGAGACAAAGGCAAGGCAAAGGCCTGACGGGGCGCACGGCGAAGGGGGCGGCCTCCGGCACCGGAAACCGCCCCCCTCCACGCGCGCTCAGCCGCCCGTGACCTCGACCGCGGCCAGGTTCTTCTTGCCCCGGCGCAGCACCAGCCAGCGGCCGTGCAGCAGGTCCTCCTTGGCGGGGACGGCGTCCTCGCCGGACACCTTGACGTTGTTCACGTAGGCACCGCCCTCCTTGACCGTGCGGCGCGCGGCCGACTTGCTGGCCACCAGGCCGACCTCGGCGAAGAGGTCCACGGCCGGACGGAGCTCGGCGACCTGGATGTGCGGCACCTCCGACAGGGCCGCGGCCAGCGTCCGCTCGTCCAGCTCCGCCAGCTCGCCCTGGCCGAAGAGGGCCCTGGACGCGGCGATCACGGCGGCCGTCTGACCGGCACCGTGCACCAGCGTCGTCAGCTCCTCGGCCAGCGCGCGCTGCGCCGCCCGGGCCTGCGGACGCTCCTCGGTCTGCCGCTCCAGCTCCTCCAGATCCTCACGGGAGCGGAAGGACAGGATGCGCATGTACCGGGAGATGTCCCGGTCGTCCACGTTCAGCCAGAACTGGTAGAACGCGTACGGCGTCGTCATCTCCGGGTCGAGCCAGACGGCGCCGCCCTCGGTCTTGCCGAACTTGGTGCCGTCCGCCTTGGTCATCAGCGGCGTCGCCAGCGCGTGCGCGGTCGCGTCCGGCTCCAGGCGGTGGATCAGGTCCAGGCCCGCGGTGAGGTTGCCCCACTGGTCGCTGCCGCCCTGCTGCAGCGTGCAGCCGTAGCGCCGGTACAGCTGGAGGAAGTCCATGCCCTGCAGCAGCTGGTAGCTGAACTCCGTGTAGCTGATGCCCTCGGAGGACTCCAGGCGCCGGGCCACGGAGTCCTTCGTCAGCATCTTGTTGACCCGGAAGTGCTTGCCGATGTCACGGAGGAACTCGATCGCGGAGAGGTTCTCCGTCCAGTCGAGGTTGTTGACCATGACGGCCGCGTTCTCGCCCTCGAAGTCCAGGAACGGCTCGATCTGGGCGCGCAGCCTGGCGACCCAGCCGGTGACCGTCTCCGGGTCGTTCAGCGTGCGCTCCGCGGTCGGGCGCGGGTCGCCGATCAGGCCCGTGGCACCGCCGACCAGCGCCAGCGGCCGGTGACCGGCCTGCTGGAGCCGGCGCACGGTGAGCACCTGCACCAGGTGCCCCACGTGCAGCGACGGTGCCGTCGGGTCGAAACCGCAATAGAACGTGACGGGACCGTCCGCGAGCGCCTTGCGCAAAGCGTCCTCGTCAGTGGACAGGGCGAACAGCCCGCGCCACTTCAGCTCGTCGACGATGTCCGTCACGGTTCTCGTATCTCCTTGAGTGGGCTCGTAATCAGGTACGAGGTTATACGCCCTGGCTGACAGAGCTCATATTGAAGTCCGGCACCCGCAGGGCGGGCATCGCGGCCCTGGTGAACCAGTCGCTCCACTCCCTCGGCAGCGTCTTCTCGGTCCGCCCCGCCTCCGTGGCCCGGCCCAGCACCCCGACCGGCGACTCGTTGAACCGGAAGTTGTTCACCTCGCCCGTCACCTCGCCGTTCTCGACCAGGTAGACGCCGTCCCGGGTCAGACCGGTGAGCAGCAGCGACGCCGGGTCGACCTCGCGGATGTACCACAGGCAGGTCAGCAGCAGGCAGGGCCCGCGATGGTCCGTGTTCGCGACCATCTCCTCCAGGGACCGGTCCTCGCCCCCGTCCAGGACGATGTTGTCGATCCCCGGCGCCACGGGCAGACCGGTCAGGCCCGCGCTGTGCCTGCTGGTCGTCAGATGCCGCAGCTCGCCCTCGCGGATCCACTCGGTGGCAGCCAGCGGCAGTCCGTTGTCGAACACCGACTGATCGCCCCCGGAGGAGTGCGCGATCACGAAGGGCGCCGACTCCAGGCCCGGCTCGTTCGGGTCGCTGCGCAGGGTCAGCGGCAGGTCGGTCAGCTTCTCGCCGACCCGCGTGCCCGCGCCCGGCTTGGAGAACACCGTGCGGCCCTCGACCGCGTCCCGGCCCGACGCCGACCACATCAGGTAGATCAGCAGGTCCGCCACGGCCGTCGGCGGCAGCAGCGTCTCGTACCGCCCCGCCGGCAGCTCCACCCGCCGCTCGGCCCACCCGAGCCGCACGGCCAGCTCCGCGTCGAGGGCCGCCGGGTCGACGTCCTTGAAGTCCCGCGTGGAGCGCCCGGCCCACGCGGACCGGGTCCGGTCCGGTGACTTGGCGTTCAGCTCCAGCGTCCCGTTCGGCTGGTCGTGCCGCAGCCGCAGCCCCGTGGACGTGCCGACGTACGAGGACACCAGCTCGTGGTTGGCGAAGCCGTACAGCTCTCGGCCGCCCGCACGCGCGCGTGCGAAGGCCTCGCCCAGGGCGGGAGCGAAGTCGGCGAACACGGCGGAGGAGGTCTCGACGGGCGCCTCCGTGAACTCCGGCGCCTGCGCCACGCCCGTGACCAGCGGCTGGGCGTCCTCGGCGGGTCCGGCGCCGCGCGCGGCGGCCTCGGCGGCCCGTACCAGGGGCTCCAGCTCGTCGGGGGTCACGGCGGACCGCGACACGACCCCGGAGGCCGTGCCCTCCTTGCCGTCGACCGTGGCGACGACGGTGAGCGTGCGCCCGCGGGTGACGCCGTTCGTGGTCAGCGCGTTGCCCGCCCAGCGCAGGTTCGCGGTGGACTGCTCGTCGGCGATGACGACACAGCCGTCCGCCCGGGACAGTTCGAGGGCGCGCTCGACGACCTCGTGCGGCTTGCTGGAACGCGCGCTCATCGACCGGCCTCCTGGGTCGTGTTGAGGATGTTGACGCCCTTGAACAGGGCCGACGGGCAGCCGTGGGAGACGGCCGCGACCTGCCCCGGCTGGGCCTTGCCGCAGTTGAAGGCGCCGCCGAGCACATAGGTCTGCGGCCCGCCCACCGCGGACATCGAGCCCCAGAAGTCGGTGGTCGTCGCCTGGTACGCGACATCGCGCAGCTGCCCGGCGAGCCGCCCGTTCTCGATGCGGTAGAAGCGCTGACCGGTGAACTGGAAGTTGTAGCGCTGCATGTCGATCGACCAGGACCGGTCGCCGACGACGTAGATGCCGCGCTCCACGCCCCCGATCAGGTCCTCGGTCGACATCCCGGCCGGGTCCGGCCGCAACGACACGTTGGCCATGCGCTGCACCGGCACGTGCCCGGGGGAGTCGGCGTAGGCGCAGCCGTTGGACCGCTCGAAGCCGGTCAGCTTCGCGATCCGGCGGTCCAGCTGGTAGCCGACGAGCGTGCCGTCCTTGACCAGGTCCCAGGACTGGCCCTGGACGCCCTCGTCGGCGTAGCCGATGGTGGCCAGGCCGTGCTCGGCGGTGCGGTCGCCGGTGACGTTCATCAGCTCCGAGCCGTAGCGCAGCTTGCCCAGCTGGTCGAACGTGGCGAAGGAGGTGCCCGCGTAGGCCGCCTCGTAGCCGAGTGCCCGGTCGAGTTCGGTGGCGTGCCCGATGGACTCGTGGATGGTCAGCCACAGGTTGGACGGGTCGACGACCAGGTCGTACAGGCCCGGCTGCACGCTCGGCGCGCGCATCTTCTCGGCGAGCAGCTCCGGAATCTGCTCGAGCTCGCTCTCCCAGTCCCAGCCGGTGCCCGTCAGGTACTCCCAGCCGCGTCCCACCGGCGGCGCGAGCGTGCGCATGGAGTCGAACTCGCCGCTCGACTCGTCCACCGACACGGCGTTGAACACGGGGTGCAGCCGCACCCGCTGCTGTGTGGTCACCGTCCCCGCGGTGTCGGCGTAGAACTTGTTCTCGTGGACCGTGAGCAGTGAGGAGTCGACGTGGTCGACGCCGTCGGCCGCCAGCAGCCGGGCACTCCACTCCGCGATCAGCCCGGCCTTCTCCTCGTCGGGCACGGAGAAGGGGTCGGTCTCGTACGACGAGATCCACGTCTTCTCGGCGTGCACGGGTTCGTCGGCCAGCTCCACACGCTCGTCCGAGCCGGCCGCCTTGATCACCTGGGCGGACAGCCTGGCCATCGCCACCGCCTGCCCGGCGACCCTGGCGGCGGCGTCCAGGGTGAGGTCGACGCCGGAGGCGAAGCCCCACGTACCGCCGTGCACCACCCGCACCGCGTACCCGAGGTCGGTGGTGTCCGACGACCCGGCGGGCTTGGCGTCCCGGAACCGCCAGGAGGCGCCCCGCACCCGCTCGAACCGGAAGTCCGCGTGCTCGGCGCCGAGCGCACGCGCGCGTGCGAGGGCCGCGTCGGCGAGGGGGCGTAGGGGGAGGGCCGTGAAGGCCTGATCGATGTCATGGGGCACGGTCGGAGAGATCCCTTCGGGCGCTTGCCTGCGGTGACCATCGGAGGCAGTGAACCACGTCTCGCTCTTCGGACTCCCCTGAAAAAGTCTGGCCCGAGCGGTCGGGGAGGCGCTGCGCCACCGCGCCGGCGGCAGACCCGAGCCGCAGGACCGGAACTTCTCCCTCGACACCGCCGGCAGGCATGTCCTCAAGCCGGACCTGGTGCACTACCTGCCGTCGCCGCGGGACGGGGCGCTGCGCCGGGCCGTGGCCCTCGACGCCAAGTTCAGGACCGAGCCGCAGCGGGACGACCTCTATCAGATGACCGCCTACTGCGTACGCCTCGGTCTCACCGAGGGACACCTCGTCTACGCCTCCGGCAGGCCCGGAGTCGTGGAGGTGCCGGTGGGGGAGGGAGGGCTGAGGATCTATCGGCACGTCGTCGGCCTCTCCCGTCCCTGGCGGGACCTGGCCGCGGACATCGACGCTCTCGCCGAGTCGGTCGACACCGCACGCGGCAGGGGCATCGCGTGAAAGCGACCACGGCCGGCCAGGTGTAGGTACTCTCAGAGATATGTACGCACAACCTGCCTGCTGTGAGGGGAGCGCGAGATGAGCACCATCTCCGTCCGTGAGTTCTCGTACAACCCCAGCGCGGTCTTCGCCCGCGTCGAGAAGGGCGAGTCGATCGAGGTCACCCGGCACGGCAACGTGATCGCGATACTGTCACCGGCCGGCAGCCCCATGGAGCGGTACGCGCACCTGGTGGCGCAAGGGAAGATCAAGCTGAAGCCGGTCACCGCCGCCGAGCGGCACAGCATGCCCCACTACGAGGTGCCGGAAGACGTCGACCCCGTGGCGCTCCTGCTGGCCGAGCGCGAAGAGGACGACCGTTGATCTACATGGACACCTCCGCGCTGGTCACCTGGATGACCCGGCGCAGCCACTGGGAGGCGCTGGACGCCTTCCTTCGGGAGCGGGCCACGGAGCCGCTCGCCACCAGCACGCTCGGCTTCGTGGAGACCGTACGCACGCTGGACCTCATGGGGCACTTCCCCAAGGCGATGGAGGACCTGGACGCCCGGATCACCGAGATCCTCCTCACCCGTGAGGTGCGCGACGCCGCGGCTCTCCTGGTCGGTCGCCTGACAACGCTCGACGCGATCCATGTGGCCAGCGCACTGGCACTGCGGGACGACGTGACGGCAGTGGTGACGTACGACCGCAGGCTGTTCGAGACAGCGCACGCCGAGGGGCTGCCCGTGTACGCGCCCGGAACGGCGGAATGATCTGCCGGTCGACTGTAGAAACCCGACAGTGAGTCCCGTACGCCACTGTCGGTGCCCGATTGTCCGCGGGCGTGCCCGGACCGATAGGTTTTCGAAGAAGCCGCCTGTCATCACCGCCTGTCGTCCAGGCGGCCGGGCGGGTATCAGACCGCTATCGAAAGGGTGATCCGTTGAGCCGCTCGGTTCTCGTCACCGGAGGCAACCGGGGCATCGGCCTCGCCATCGCCCGCGCTTTCGCCGATGCCGGCGACAAGGTCGCCATCACGTACCGCTCGGGTGAGCCGCCGGCCGCCCTGACGGAATTGGGCTGCCTGGCCGTCAAGTGCGACATCACCGACGCCGAGCAGGTGGAGCAGGCCTACAAGGAGATCGAGGAAGCCCACGGCCCCGTCGAGGTCCTCATCGCCAACGCCGGCATCACCAAGGACCAGCTCCTGATGCGCATGACCGAGGAGGACTTCACCTCGGTCATCGACACCAACCTCACCGGCACCTTCCGCGTCGTCAAGCGCGCCAACCGCGGCATGCTGCGCGCCAAGAAGGGCCGCGTGGTGCTCATCTCGTCGGTCGTCGGTCTGTACGGCGGCCCCGGCCAGTCGAACTACGCCGCCTCCAAGGCCGCCCTGGTCGGCTTCGCGCGCTCCCTCGCCCGTGAGCTGGGCTCGCGCAACCTCACCTTCAACGTCGTCGCGCCCGGCTTCGTCGACACGGACATGACCAAGGCGCTCACCGACGAGCAGCGCGAGAACATCGTGAAGCAGGTCCCGCTCGGCCGGTACGCGCAGCCGGAGGAGATCGCCGCGACGGTGCGGTTCCTCGCCTCGGACGACGCCTCGTACATCACTGGAGCCGTCATCCCCGTTGACGGCGGACTGGGAATGGGTCACTGATCACCATGAGCGGAATTCTCGAGGGCAAGCGCATCCTGATCACGGGTGTGCTGACGGAGTCCTCCATCGCCTTCCACACCGCCAAGCTGGCCCAGGAGCAGGGCGCCGAGATCATCCTCACGGCGTTCCCGCGGCCCACGCTGACCGAGCGCATCGCCAAGAAGCTCCCCAAGCCCACCAAGGTCATCGAGCTCGACGTGACCAACGACGAGCACCTCGGGCGGCTCGCCGACATCGTCGGCGAGGAGCTCGGCGGCCTCGACGGCGTCGTGCACTCCATCGGCTTCGCCCCGCAGGACGCCCTCGGCGGCAACTTCCTCAACACGCCGTTCGAGTCGGTCGCCACGGCCATGCACGTCTCGGCGTACTCCCTGAAGTCGCTCACCATGGCCTGTCTGCCGCTGATGCAGAACGGCGGCTCCGTCGTCGGTCTGACGTTCGACGCGCAGTTCGCCTGGCCGCAGTACGACTGGATGGGCCCGGCCAAGGCCGCCCTGGAGGCCACCAGCCGCTACATGGCGCGCGACCTGGGCAAGCAGAACATCCGCTGCAACCTGGTCTCGGCCGGTCCGCTCGGCTCCATGGCCGCCAAGTCCATCCCGGGTTTCAGCGAACTGGCCTCCGTGTGGGACGACCGCTCCCCGCTGGAGTGGGACCTGAAGGACCCCGAGCCGGCCGGCCGCGGTGTCGTCGCCCTGCTCAGCGACTGGTTCCCCAAGACCACGGGCGAGATCGTCCACGTGGACGGCGGGCTGCACGCCATCGGAGCCTGATCTCCGGTAGGTCCTCGACGCTCCGTTTCCCGCCGCGCGCGGGGAGCGGGGCGTCACCCGTTCGGCTCGGCCGGCCGGGCGGGGGAGGCCCGCAACTGGGCACTCTGGAGTACGCGTTCACCACCCGAGTCCCTCCCCTCCCCAGCACGGCCGAGGAGGTCCCCTTGTGCGCTTCTCCCGCCGAACGGCCTCAGTGTCCCTCGCCGTCGCGCTCGTGCTGACCCTGGCGTACGAGGCGGTGCCCCACGCGCGCGTGCCCGCCGACGAGCGGGAGCCCGCCGACCCCTTCGGCGCCGCGTGCCGGATCCGCGTGACCGGCTCCAGGGTGACCGCGTACTGCCACAACCCCTACCCGGAGCCCGACCGCGTGAGCCTGCACGTCGAGTGCGCCCGCTGGTGGGACATCGACACCGACAGTTCACCGGTGGAGGCCGGGCCCGCGCAGACCGTGCGGCTGACGGGGCGGTGCTGGAAAGAGGTCGGCGACGTGTGGATCAGTCACCGGCGGGTGAACTGAGCTGAGCCCGGCGGGCGGTGTCAGTCACCGGTGGAGGAGGTGACGCCGTCCAGCCGGCACAGGAACGGGTAACGGGCCGCCTCCGCCGCCGCCGTGTCCGCCTCGCCCGCGCGGATGGCCTCCAGCAGCCGCCCGTGGTCCATGTGTGTCTCCGGCGTCAGCTTCTCGCCCACGTCCTCACGCAGCCAGTCCCGCAGCACCTCGCCCAGGTCCGCGTACATGGCCGTCATCACGTCGTTGTGGGACGCGGACACCACGGCCAGGTGGAAGGTCGCGTCCGCGGTCACGAACGCCTCCTTGTCGCCCGACTCCCAGGCCTCCTCGCGCCGCAGCAACAGCGCGTCGAGCTGCCTGAGGTCCTTCTCCGTGCGCCGCTCGGCGGCCAGCCGGGCGGCGGCCGACTCCAGCGTGGAGCGCAGCTCGGCGATGTGCCGGGGGTCGGCCTCGGCGAACCGCCGCTGCATCACACCCGCCAGCTCGCTCGTCGCCACGACGTACGTGCCGGAACCCTGGCGGATGTCCAGCAGGCCGTTGTGCGACAGGGCACGGACGGCCTCACGGACCGTGTTGCGGGCGACGCCCAGCTGCTCGACCAGTTCCGGCTCGGTCGGGATCCGGGAGCCGACCGGCCACTCGCCGGAGGTGATCTGGGCCCGCAGCGCGGCGATGACCTGCTCGGACAGGGCCGAACGGCGGGGATGGCTCAGGGGCATGGCACACCTTCGCACGACCGGGGCGCCCTGGGGCAGCCGGGGAGTGGACAGTCAATCATCCCATGATTCTATGATGGGTCTCATGCCTAGTGAGGAAACCCGGACGATGACGCCCCCGACCGTACGCAGCTCGGCCGCGCACGACGCCGGGAAAACCGGCGGCGCGTCCGCGCGCGCGTGGACGATGCGACTGCTCGTCCTCGGCATCGTGCTGTCCGCGCTGAACCTCCGCCCCGCCATCACCAGCCTCGGCGCCCTCCTGGAGGAGGTCCGCGACGGGCTGGGCATGAGCGGCAGCGTGGCCGGGCTGCTCACCTCCGTGCCGCCGCTGTGCTTCGCCGTCTTCGGCGTCATGGCCCCGCGGCTCGCCCGCCGGTTCGGCGCCGGCGCGGTGGTGTGCGCCGGCATGGTCGCCATCGCCACCGGCCTGCTGATCCGGCCGTACGCGGGCGGCACGGCCGGCTTCCTCGCGGGCAGCGCCCTGGCCCTCATGGGCATCGCGGTCAGCAACGTCCTGATGCCGGTCATCGTCAAGCACTGGTTCCCCGACCGCGTGGGGTCCATGACCGGCCTGTACTCCATGGCCCTCGCCCTCGGTACGGCGCTCGCGGCCGCGGTGACGGTCCCCCTGACCGACACCCTCGGCGGCAACTGGCAGACGGGCCTGGCCCTGTGGGCGGGGCTCGCCGTGGCGGCCGTGCTGCCGTGGCTGCCCTTCGTCCGGGGACGCCTCACGCCCCCCGGGGCGGAGAAGGCCGCGCAGGCGGCGACCGGCGGTGACGTGTCTGCCGGTGACACGTCCGCCCGGGACCGGGGCGGGGCGGCACCGACGCAGGCCTTTGCCCGCGCGGAGCACGCGCGCGTGAAGGCTCCCCGGCTGCGCATGGCCCGCAGCCGCACCGCCTGGGCCCTGGCCGTCTTCTTCGGCCTCCAGGCCACCGCCGCCTACATCACGATGGGCTGGATGGCGCAGATCTTCCGGGACGCCGGTGTCCCCGCCGGCACCGCGGGCCTGCTGCTGGCGGTCACCATGGTGATGGGCGTGCCCCTGGCCTTCGTCATACCCCGCCTGGCCACCCGGCTGCCCCACCAGGGCCCGATCGTGCTCGCCCTGGGCGTCTGCGGCCTCGTCGGCTACGCCGGGCTGTACCTCGCACCCGCCGCCGGCGCCTGGGCCTGGGCCGTGCTGCTCGGCGTCGCCAACTGCGCCTTCCCGCTCGCCCTGACCATGGTCGGCATGCGGGCCAGGACCGGCCCCGGCGTGGCCCAGCTGTCGGCGTTCGCGCAGAGCACCGGCTATCTGATCTCCATCCCCGGACCGCTGCTGGTGGGCATCCTCTACCAGCACAGCGGCGGCTGGGGCCTGCCGATCGCGCTGATGAGCGCCCTGATGATCCCGCAGATGCTCGTCGGCTTCCTGGCCGGACGGGACCGCACGGTGGAGGACGAGGCCGCCAGCTGAGCCCCGCCCCGGGGAGCCGTGCTCACCCCGGGGCGCCCGGCCGCTACGGGGGGTGGGAGACTGGCCCCATGCCAGTGCTCGACCCGAATCCCCAGCACGGTCAGAAGAAGATGCTGCTCGTCTTCGGGGCCTTCTTCGCGATCTTCATCGTCATCGCCGTCATCGCGACCATCGCCTCACCATGACCCGCGCCCGCGCGGCCCGTGGTGGGGTTAGCACCCCTGTCCCCTAGGGGGTGAGGGTCAGGGTCAAGTGGGTGGATCACCGGATGGGTTGGCGGCCGAGGATTCCGTAGCTTCAAGTGTGTGACCGCGAGACGGTCACCGACCACTCGAAGAGCGGAGGCACCCATGCCGGCCCCAACGCACACGAGGCCCCACCCGGCGAGCCGGGCCGGTGCCGCCGGCCGGCTGCCCTGGTGGGCTCTCGCCCTGCCCGTGCTGGCCTTCACCGCACTGCTCGCCCTGATCCTCAACCCGTCCGACGCCCACGCGGCCACCGGCGACCCGGCGATCACCCGGCTCTTCGAGCACGTGCAACAGCTGATGGCCCGCTGATCACGGCCGAACACCGTGGTCAACTCCCTGCGCCCCGTGGCGTGTTTCATGCGAAGCTGGATCTCATGAGCGTCGCAGAATCCCGCACGATTGTCCTCTTCCGCCATGCGAAAGCCGACTGGCCACAGGTCACGGATCACGAGCGTCCGCTCGCCGACCGGGGGCGAACGGAAGCGGCGGAGGCCGGGCGCAGGCTGGCCGACACCGGCATCGCCTTCGACCTGGCCCTGTGCTCCACCGCGGTCCGGACCCGGGAGACCTGGAAGCTCGCCGTCCAGGAGTTCCCGCAGCGGCCGAAAACCGTCTATGAGGAGCGGGTCTACGAGGCCTCGCCGGGCGAGCTGATCGCCCTGCTCAACGAGACCCCCGACGACGTGCGGAACGTCCTCATGGTCGGGCACAACCCGGGCATCCAGGGCCTCGCCGAGGTACTGGCGGGCTCGGGCGAGGACGAGGCCCGCGAGCGGATGACCCGCCGCGGCTTCCCGGCCGCCGCCTTCGCCGTGCTGTCGTTCGGCAGCACGTGGAAGAGTCTGGAGCCGGGTGCCGCCGCGCTGCGGGACTACTGGGCCCCGGCCGAGTGACGGTCTCCGCGTGAACAGGGCCCGGCGCCGGTGCGGCGCCGGGCCCTTCCCGACCGATCCCGGTTCAGTCGATGCCGAGGGTGTCCGCCGCCTCGACCTCTTCGCGCGTGACGCCCAGCAGGTACAGGACCGTGTCGAGGAAGGGGAAGTTCACCGCGGCGTGTGCGGCCTCGCGCACCACCGGCTTGGCGTTGAAGGCGACACCGAGACCGGCGGCGTTCAGCATGTCCAGATCGTTGGCACCGTCACCGATCGCCACGGTCTGCGACAGCGGCACACCCGCCTCCGCGGCGAACCGGCGCAGCAGCCGGGCCTTGCCCGCACGGTCGACGATCTCGCCGGTGACCTTGCCGGTCAGCCTGCCGTCGACGATCTCCAGGGTGTTGGCATGGGCGAAGTCCAGCCCCAGCCGCTCCTTCAGATCGTCCGTCACCTGGGTGAACCCGCCCGAGACGACACCGACCTGGTAACCGAGCCGCTTCAGCGTACGGATCAGGGTGCGGGCGCCCGGCGTCAGCCGCACCTCGCTGCGCACCTTGTCCACGACCGAGGCGTCCAGCCCCTCCAGCAGTGCCACGCGGGCGTGCAGGGACTGCTCGAAGTCCAGCTCCCCGCGCATCGCGGCCGCCGTCACCTCGGCGACCTTGTCCTCGCAGCCGGCGTGAGCTGCGAACAGCTCGATGACCTCGTCCTGGATCAGCGTCGAGTCGACGTCCATGACGACCAGGCGCTGCGCGCGCCGGTAGAGGCCGGCGGCGACGACCGCCACGTCGATGCCGAGCCGCGCCGCGTCCGTCACCAGGGCGGTGCGCAGCGGTTCGGTCTCCACGCCGGAGACGGCGAACTCCACGGCGGTCACCGGGTACTTGGCGAGCCGGAAGATACGGTCGATGTTGCCGCCGGTCTTCGTGATCCGGGCGGCGATCGCGGCCGTCGCCTCGGCGGTGAGCGGGTGCCCGAGCACGGTGACCAGGGAGCGGCCCAGCCCGCGCGGGCGGTTGTCGCCGAGGCCGGAGATGATCTCCGCCTGCATCTTCATCGACTCGGCCCAGCTGTGGACCGTCGCCCGCAGATCCCCCTCCAGCCCGGGAGGCGGCTCGGTCACGAGCGCGCACAGCACCATCCGGCCACGGGTGACGACCTGCTCGATGTCGACGACGTCGACGGAGTAGGCGGCGAGGGTGTCGAAGAGCCCGGCGGTGATGCCCGGCCTGTCCTTGCCGAAGATCTTCACAAGGAGGGTGGGGACGTCGGCAGGAATGTCGGAAGACGAGGTCTGCGAAGCGCTCATGGTGGTTCCACCGTATCCGGCGGGCGGGGCATACCGCCCCCGAGGTCCGTCTGGCGGACAGCGAACACTGCATGTCGCGCCGATGGCGCGAACCTTACGCACGGGTACCCCGTCACGTACCTCCGGCCGTCTTGCGCCCTCGCTGATCATTTCCCCCCGGGCGGCTTCCGTGGTGGCGGCGGGGGAGGAGGCGGTGGAGGCGGCGGCCCGTGCCCGTTCCTCGGCCCGGGCGCCTGCCGGGGGCCACGCGGCGGCGGCCCGACCGGGCGTACGACGGTGGGGGCGCCGTAGACGTCGCCGGGGGCGGGAGGCTGGTCGTCGTCCGCCGGTGTGCCGGTGCCGGTGCCGGTGTCGGGCCCGGGCGCGGGTCCGGAGGGCCGTTCGGGTGCGGCATCGGAGGGCGGTTCGGGTGCGGCATCGGAGGGCGGTTCGGCCCGTGCAGGCCGTGCGTCCTCCGGCTCTCGCGGCTCGTCCGGCACCCGGAGGTAGGGGTTGGTACCCGGGTCGGGCGGCCGGTACGGCGTACCCGGCGCGTAGGGCCCGGCCTCCTCGCCCGGTGACGCCCAGCCGTTTTGTCCCTCGTCTCGGGCCCGGGGCGTCCCGGCCCCCGCGTCACCCGCGGGGCCGGTGCCCGCTCCTGACCGGGCGATGCCGTCCCCGGGCCTTGCCCCGGCGCGCCCGCCGTCCTGACTGCGACCCACCGGGCCCGGGCCGCCCCAGGTCACGGCTTGCCCGGCCTCGGCACCGCCCCCGGCCCGCCCCGCACCGGCCTCCGGCCAAGGCCCAGCCCCCTGCCCGCTGCCCCCGCCGTACCCCGCCCGCCCCGGCCCCCGGCCGCCCCAAGGCTCCGCCTGCCCGGCGCCGGCCTCGGCACCGCCCCCGGCCCGCCCCGCACCGGCCTCCGGCCAGCCCTCAGCCCTCTGCCCGCTGCCCCCGCCGTACCCCGCCTGCCCCGGCCCCCGGCCGCCCCAAGGCTCCGCCTGCCCGGCGCCGGCCTCGGCACCGCCCCCGGCCCGCCCCGCACCGGCCTCCGGCCAAGGCCCAGCCCCCTGCCCGCTGCCCCCGCCGTACCCCGCCTGCCCGGCGCCGGCCCCGTACCCCGCCGACCCGGCGCCCGGCAGGTCCCCTGCCCCACCAGTCCCGATCCCGTACCCCGCCGCCCCAGTCCCCGGCAGCCCCCCTGCCCCACCGCCCCCACCTCCGAAACCGGACCCCCCGGCACCCACCAGACCCCCCGTCCCACCAGCCCCCGCCGACGGCCCTCCCGCCCCCGCCGACGACCCAGCCCCCCGCGCCAACGCCGTAGCCCGGAGACCCGCCGCCCCGCACCCCCACGCGAGCAGCGCTCCCAGTGCCCCGGCCCCCGCGCCCCACGCCGCGCCCAGCAGCAGGGCCATGCCGAGGTGGCCGTGCAGGTCGATGCCCGCGCCGAAGGCGTCGAAGCCGAGCACCGACAGGGACGCGGTCACGGAGACGTCCGTCAGCCAGGCCAGCAGGGGCAGGGTGAGCGCGGTCGCCACCCCCAGCCGCAGCGCACACCGGCCCGCGAAGCGCAGGGCGCCGGGACCCTCCCCGACCGGCGTCCGGACCCCCGCCAGCACGCCCGCCAGCAGCATCATCGCCGCCGCCGCCACCCCCAGCAGCCACACCCGCCCGTCCAGCTCGGCCAGCCGGCCCAGCGTCACCGGCCGGTCGGTCCCGGAGCCGAGCAGGTCGTCCAGCGGGCCCGGCAGGAAACGGGTCAGTTCGCCCGTCGCCCGCCCGTCCCAGGGCACCAGCAGGCCGAGCGGCGCACCCAGCCACACTCCGTTCGGCGCCCCGAGCAGCGCCGCGCCGGCGATGCGCCGGGGATGGTCGTCGCCGACCGCCGCGTACGCCGCCGCCGCGCACCCCGCCACCACCGCCACCAGCAGCACGGTGACCACCGCCGACACGGCCGGCCGCACGACCCGGTGCACGGCCTCCCAGCCCCGCGGCAGCGGCGTACGGCGCGAGGCCAGCAGGGCGATGACGAGGATGCCGATCGACCAGCCGAGCCCGCCGAGCAGCGTCGGTGCCGTGTCGACCGTGAAGCCGACCGCGGCCTGCGCGTCGACCAGGTCGCCGAGCCGGTCCGGCAGCAGCCCCCCGATGTCCCCGAGCCCCGGGATGCCGGCGCCCCCGCTCCCGCCGGTGACGTCGTCGAGCCCCAGCGAGCCCCCGTCGATCGTGATGACGTCGTGCCCCGCCCAGGCCAGTCCGCCCAGCATCGCCACGAACAACACCACCACCGACCCCGCCCGCGCGAGCAGTTCGGCCGGTGAGATCACAACTCCCGCCGCCCGCAGGGACCGCAGGAAGAACCACGCCAGCAGCACCGCCCCGACCAGGCTCACCCCCAGTGGCGTGATCTCGATGGCCGTGTCCGCCTCCGCGCCCGTGAGGCCGAACGCCGACACATCACCGGACGGCGTGACCGAACCACCCGCCCCGAGAGCCACCACCGCCGCGGTCATCGGCCCCAACGAGCCCGCCGTGTCCGCCTCCAGCAGCCGCAGGCCCAGCGCCGCCGTCCCCGCCATCCCGATCAACGCCCAGCTCACGGCGGCCACGGCGGACATCAGCACGTCCCCCCACGGCACGCGCGCGTCGTCCCTCGCCGTCTCGACCCCTGCGGCAGCACTCATGGCAGACCCCCCGATCCGCTGCGCGACGGGAACACCACGCATGTCCCCCTCGCGTCGAAATACCACTCTCCGGCCCGGTTTCAACCCCGTCAACGGAAACGGCCGATGCGTCCGAACGCCGTCTTCACAAGGCCCGACTTTCGGTCAGGGGGCCGCTCCTGAAATAGTTCCCCCCGATGTTCGACATCCCTAGACTCCCCATGTCGGGGGTAACTCGGGGGACAACTCAGTGGGGCATGGAGTGCCGGAACTCGTACTGGAATCAAACGGACGTACCTGGACGCTCGATCCGTCCAGGGCTTACACCCTCGGACGTGATCCGCAGGGGGACGTCGTCTTCGACGACGCCAGGGTCTCCTGGCGTCACGCCACGGTCAGCTTCAACGGCCGCAGTTGGGTCATCGAGGACCACGGCAGCACCAACGGCACGTTCGTGCAGGGGCAACGCATCCATCAGATGGAGCTCGGCCCCGGTTCGGCCGTCAACCTGGGCAACGCGACCGACGGCCCGCGCCTGAACCTGTCCGGCGCCGCGGCCTCCGTCGCCACGCCGCAGGCCCAGCCCCAGCAGCAGCCGTACGCCGCGCAGGGCGCGAACCCCGGCTGGGGCCAGCAGGCTCCGGCCCAGCCGCCGCCGCACCAGCAGCCGCAGCAGCAGGCCCCTCAGGCCGGCCGGCAGCAGCCGCGGCAGGCCGCGGCGCACATCCCGCAGCAGCAGGGCCCCGGCGGTGTCGCGGGGGCGCCGCCGGTCCACGGCGACCGCAGCCCGACCACGTTCCACCAGTTCTCCCTCGGCCGTGTGATGCGCATCGGCCGTGCCCTGGAGAACGACCTGGTCGTCTCGGACCTCCAGGTCTCCCGGCACCACGCCGAGTTCCACGCCACGCCCGACGGCCGCATGGAGATCCGCGACCTCGGCTCGCACAACGGCACATACGTCAACGGCCAGCCCATCACCAAGGGCGGCACGCAGATGCTCGGGCCGACCGACGTCGTCGGCGTCGGCCACTCGACGTTCCGCATCGTCGGCGACCGGCTCGAGGAGTTCGTCGACACCGGTGAGGTGTCCTTCTCCGCCCGCCATCTGACCGTCACGGTCGACGGCGGCAAGCAGATCCTCAAGGATGTCTCCTTCGGCGTCCCGGAGAAGTCGCTGATCGCGGTCATCGGTCCGTCCGGCTCCGGCAAGTCGACCCTGCTCAAGGCGCTCACGGGTTACCGCCCCGCCAACCAGGGCGAGGTGCTCTACGACAACCGGAACCTCTACAAGCAGTTCGCCGAGCTGCGCCAGCGCATCGGTCTGGTCCCGCAGGACGACATCCTGCACAAGGAGCTGACCGTCAAGAAGGCCCTCAAGTACGCGGCCAAGCTGCGCTTCCCCGCCGACACCACCGGCGCCGAGCGCGAGGCCCGCATCGACGAGGTGCTGCGCGAGCTCAAGCTCGACATCCACAAGGACAAGAAGGTCACGTCCCTGTCCGGCGGCCAGCGCAAGCGCGTCTCGGTGGCCCTGGAGCTGCTCACCAAGCCGTCGCTGATCTTCCTGGACGAGCCGACCTCCGGCCTCGACCCGGGCATGGACCGCGACGTCATGCAGCTGCTGCGGGGCCTGGCCGACGACGGCCGTACGGTCCTGGTCGTCACCCACTCGGTGGCCGAACTGGCGATCTGCGACAAGCTGCTGGTGATGGCGCCGGGCGGCTCGGTCGCCTACTTCGGCCCGCCCGAGGAGGCGCTGAACTTCTTCGGCTACGACACCTGGGCCGATGTCTTCTCCGCCTTCGAGAACTACCGCGACTACGACTGGGCGGGCCGCTGGAAGGGCTCGCAGCACTACCAGATGTACGCCGCGGACATCGACGCCGTTGCGCCGCAGTCCGTACAGGTCCCGCAGATGCAGGCGATGAAGCCGCCGAAGCCGCAAGGCTGGATGTCCCAGTTCGTCACCCTTGTCCGGCGATACGTCTCGGTGATCGCCTCGGACAAGGGCTTCCTGGCCCTGATGGTGATCCTGCCGGCGGTGCTCGGCGCGGTCAGCCTGCTCATCGACGCCGACAAGGGCCTGTTGCCCAACCCGGCGAACCCGCAGACCGGCCGCATCATCCCGAACGGCACAGCCACCACGGTCCTGCTGATCCTCGCGGTCGGCGCCTGTTTCGCGGGCGCGGCCAACTCGGTCCGAGAGCTGATCAAGGAACGCGTCATCTACGAGCGGGAGCGTGCCACCGGCCTCTCGCGCTCGGCGTACCTGATGTCCAAGGTGTTCGTGCTCGGCATGATCACCGTGCTCCAGGGCCTGCTGGTCGGCGTCATCGGCTTCTCCAGCCGGGAGATCCCCGAGGAGGGCCTGGTCTTCGGCGGCGCCACGCTCGTCGAGCTGTCCGTGCCGATCATGGCCCTGGGCTTCACCTCGATGATGTTCGGCCTGATCATCTCCTCGCTGGTGAAGACCGCCGAGAAGACCATGCCGCTGCTGGTGATGTTCGCCATCATCCAGGTCGTCTTCACCGGCTGCCTGTTCACGCTGCACGGTTCGATCGGCGTCAACCAGTTCTCGTTCCTGATGCCGTCGCGCTGGGCGGTCGCCGCCTCCGGCGCCACGCTGGACTTCAACAAGATCGCCCCGCCGGAGACCGCCGGCGACACCGACCCGCTGTGGGAGCACACGGTCGGGGCCTGGGCGATGGACATGGGCGCGCTCCTCGTCCTCGGCGTGATCTGCGGCTTCTTCGTGGCCCGCTTCCTGCGTCGCCACGAGCCCGAGGTCATGCGGAAGTAGTCACCGCGCCGCGACACGACGCCCGAAGGGCGGCACCCGTCAGAGGGTGCCGCCCTTCGGCGTACCTACAGCTGTCTCAGAGGTCCGCGCCGACCTCAGTACGCGCTGTCGACGTTGTCCATGGAGCCGTACTTGTCGGCCGCGTAGTTGCAGGCGGCGGTGATGTTGGCCACCGGGTCGTAGATGTCCCAGGAGGTACCGGGGACGTGCCAGTGCTTGAAGGTCGGCGGGATGACCTGGAGCAGGCCCTTCGACGGGATGCCGTTGATGGCGTTGATGTCCCAGTTGTTGATCGCCTTCGGGTTACCCGAGGACTCTCGCATGATGTTGCGGTGGATGCCGTCGTAGGATGCCGGGATGTCGTGCTTCTTCAGGATGGCGAGCGACTCGCGGATCCAGCCGTCGAGGTTGTTGGGGTAGCTGACGACCTTCTTGGCCTCGGCGCGCTTGGCGGCGCGGCTCGCGGCCTCCTTGGCCTGGCGCGCGGCCTCGGCCTTCTTCTTCGCCGCCTCGGCGGCGGCCTTCTTCTTGGCGGCGGCCGCGGCGTCCTTCTTGGCGGCGGCCGCGGCGTCCTTCTTGGCGGCGGCCGCGGCTTCGGCCTTCTTCTTCGCCGCGATCTGCTCGGCCTTCAGGCTGGCGCCGGCCATCTGGTCGGTGACGCTCGCCTTGACGTCCTTGATCTGCTGGTTGCTGTACGCCACCGCAGCCGGCTGAGCGGCCTCGGTCGTGGTCTTGGTCGAGGCGCCGCTCGGCACCGCGGAGACTCCGATGGCGACGGCGCCGAGGGTGGCGACACCGGCCATGGCGATCTTGTGGTGACGGGTCAGGCTTCGACTCTGAACACGGCTGAAGATGTTCTTGGGCATGCTGCGTGGACCTCTTCGAATAGCGCGGGAGTCGCTCGGCGTCCGGCGTTGGACTCGGTGTGTTTCCGACACAAACGCCGCGGAGGTGAACCCACGGCGCTGAGCGACGTCGCCAATTCTTAGCGGCCGCAAAATGGCGTGGCAAAGGTGTGACGTACGAAGGGAGATAGTGGATCAGGGTTGGGTAAATCGGGGCAGATTGGACTATCCGCGCCGCTCAATAGGGGCGGCTTTGTCTCCTACGTCCCTTCGTACGTGACGTGGGTCCTATGCGGGGGCTCACACCGCCCCTAGATCAGTCTCACGTGCAGTTGCACAAGCGATGCTCTGTGTGAGGCCCTTCCAGGGGCGTACTCAGCGCAGGACGAGGTGCACGTCCCCGAACTCGTGCCACAGATAGCGCCCTTGCAGCGCGGCCTCGTACCCCCGCTCGACCGCCACCCGCCCCGCGACCGCCTCCAGCATCAGCAGATGCGAGGCCTCCGGCTCGTGCAGCCCGGTCAGCAGCCCGTCCACCACCCGCACCCCGCGCTCCGGCGTGACGACGAGGTCCGTCCACCCCGCACGCGCGCGTACGGCCCCGTCGGCAGCCACCGCCGACTCCACGGCCCGCACCGCCGTCGTCCCCACCGCCACCACCCTGCCCCCACCGGCCCTCGCGGCCTCGATCAGCCGCGCCGACGCCTCCGGCACCGCGAAACGCTCCGGATACGGCGGCTCGTGCGCCTCCGCCGAGGCCACCCCCGTGTGCAGCGTGACCGGCGCGAACAGCACCCCCCGGCTCACCAGCTCCGCCACCAGCCGCGCCGTGAAGGGCCGCGCCGCGCTCGGCATCTCCGCACTGCCCGTCCCGTCCGCCGACGGCAGCGCGAACACCGTCTGATAGGCGGACAGCGGCTGGTCCCGCTCCGTATAGGCGTAGCGAATGGGCCGCCCGTACTCCCGCAGCAGCCCCGGCACGCCCGCCCCGGACACCCGCGCCCACCACAGCCGCTCGCCCCGCCCGCTCAGCGGCTCCTCCAGAACCAGCCCCACGCCTCCCGGCAGGCACACCTCCCTCCCCGCGGGCCCACCCGCTCGCGTGCGCGTGGTGCCCCGCCCGTCGGGCTCCCGCAGCTCCACCGCCCAGCGGCCGTCGTCCCCGCGCGTCGAGAAGTGCACCACCACGCGCGCGTGCCCGGTCCGTCCGTCCACGGCCGCCGCCAGCGTGGCCGAGGTGTTGACCACGAGCAGGTCCCCGGCCCGCAGCAGCAGCGGCAGCTCCCGGAACGTGTGGTGCGCCACCTCGGCACCCCGCGACACCAGCATCCGTACGGCGTCCCGCTCCAGCCCCGGCCCCCGCTGCTCGACGGGTACCCGGGCCGACAGCTCCTCCGGCACCCGCACGGCCAGTGTCATCGGGCTCCGTCCAGCAGCGCCGGTGCCCCGTACCGCCCGCTCGCCGGACGCTCGTCCAGCAGCCGCAGGAACCCCGGCACGACAGCCGCCGGCTCCGGCCGCGGCTCCCGGTCCTCCGGTACGGCCGCCGCGTACAAATCCGTGGCCATGTCCCCGGGATCGACCGCCCAGACCCGCAGCCCCGGCTCCTCCACGGCGAGCACGGCCACCAGATGGTCCAGGGCCGCCTTGGACGCCCCGTATCCGCCCCAGGTCTCGTACGCCTCGGCGGCCGCGTCCGAGCTCACCGCGACGACGGCGCCCGCCCGCGAGGCCCGCAGCAGCGGAAGCGCCTCCTGGACCAGACCCAGCCCCGCCACCAGGTTCACCTCCAGCGCCCTGCGCAGCCCGTCCAGAGGCAGCTCCTCCAGCCTGACCAGCGGCTCGGCACCCAGTGCACTCGCGCTGTGCACCAGCAGGTCGACGCCGCCCAGCCGCCAGGCCGCCGCCACCAGCTCCGCCCGGTGCCCGGCGTCCGTGACGTCCCCGGGCAGGGCTGACACCCGCGTGCCCTGCGCGGACACGCCCTCCGCCGTCTCCGCCAGCGCCTTTGCGCCCCTGGCGTCGAGCACCAGGTCCCAGCCCCGCCCGGCCAGGGCCAGGGCAAGCGCCCGCCCCAGCCCCTTCGATGCCCCGGTGATGATCGCAACCGGCATGATCAGCTCCCTCGTCGTGATCGCGTGCCCTCAACCTAGGAACGGGGCCACCCGGGCCGCCTCGGGCGCGGGCCGCGATCCACCGGGTCCCTTCGCCCTACGCCATGGGCCCGGCGGCCCCGGCCGTAGGACCCGCCGCCCGGCCGCCTCGGCCCCGGGACCTAGGCCCACCGACCGGGCACCCGGCCGCCGGCGGTCCGATCCGCCCTGTCACAGCCCGCCGGTACCGTGAGGACATGAGTCACGGTCCCCGGTCCGGCCTCGCCGCGGTGAGCTCCGCGTTGCTGGCCATGAGCAGGCATCTCGAGGTGCGCGACGTCCTCAAGACGATCGTCGCCTCGGCCCGCGAGCTGCTCGACGCCGAGTACGCCGCGCTCGGCGTCCCGGACGACCACGGCGGCTTCGCCCAGTTCGTGGTCGACGGCGTGAGCGAGGAGCAGTGGAAGGCCATCGGCCCCCTCCCGCGCCAGCACGGCATCCTCGCCGCGATGCTGCACGAGGCCAGGGCCGAGCGCCTCGCGGACGTCCGCAAGGACCCCCGCTTCGAGGGCTGGCCGAAGGCGCACCCCGACCTGGTCGACTTCCTCGGCCTGCCGATCCGCGACGGCGACGAGGTCATCGGGGCCCTGTTCCTCGCCAACAAGTCGCGTCCCGAGGCGGGACACGCCCCCTGCCCCGAGCCGGACGGCGGCTGCGGCTTCACGCAGGACGACGAGGAACTGCTCGGCATCCTCGCCCAGCACGCCGCGATCGCCCTCACCAACGCCCGCCTCTACGAGCGCAGCCGCGAACTGACCATCGCCGAGGAGCGCTCCCGCCTCGCCCACGAACTGCACGATGCGGTCAGCCAGAAGCTGTTCTCCCTGCGCCTGACCGCCCAGGCCGCGGCCCGTCTGGTGGACCGCGACCCCTCACGCGCGAAGGGCGAACTGCAGCAGGTGGCCGTCCTCGCCGCCGAGGCCGCCGACGAACTGCGCGCGGCGGTCGTCGAGTTGCGTCCCGCCGCGCTCGACGAGGACGGCCTCGTCGCGACCCTCCGGACGCAGATCCAGGTCCTCGACCGGGCCCACAGCGCCCGCGTCACCTTCGCCGGTCACGGCGTGAAGGCCCTGCCCGCCTCCCAGGAGGAGGCCCTCCTGCGGGTCGCCCAGGAGGCCCTGCACAACGCCCTGCGCCACTCCGGCGCCGACCACGTCGACGTGACCCTGGACCGCCGCGGCGGCGGAGCCGTCCTCAGGGTCACGGACGACGGCAGCGGTTTCGACACGAGGGCGGTCCGGCACGCGGGACGCCACCTCGGACTGGTCTCGATGCGGGACCGGGCGAGCGGCGCCGGCGGCTCGCTGACCGTGGAATCGGTGCCCGGCAAGGGCACCGTGATCGAGATGGAGGTCCCCGGTGGCTGACGCGATCAAGGTGCTGCTCGTCGACGACCACCAGGTCGTCCGCCGGGGCCTGCGCACCTTCCTCGAAGTGCAGGACGACATCGAGGTCGTCGGGGAGGCGGCGGACGGCGCCGAAGGAGTCGACCGCGCCGAGGAGTTGAGGCCCGACGTCATCCTCATGGACGTCAAGATGCCGGGCATGGACGGAGTCGACGCCCTGCGCCGACTGCGCGAGCTGGACAACCCAGCGCGCGTGCTCGTCGTCACCAGCTTCACCGAGCAGCGGACGGTGGTCCCCGCCCTGCGCGCCGGCGCCGCCGGGTACGTCTACAAGGACGTCGACCCCGACGCCCTCGCCGGGGCGATCCGCTCGGTCCACGCGGGGCACATCCTCCTCCAGCCGGAGGTCGCCGGCGCCCTGCTGGCCCAGGAGGAGTCCAACTCGGGTACGGGAAGGGCAGGTTCGCTCACCGAGCGCGAGCGCGAGGTGCTCGGCCTCATCGCGGACGGCCGCTCCAACCGGGAGATCGCCCGCGCGCTCGTCCTCTCCGAGAAGACCGTCAAGACCCACGTCTCGAACATCCTGATGAAACTCGACCTGGCCGACCGGACACAGGCCGCCCTGTGGGCCGTTCGCCATGGCGTGACCGGCTGACCCGCTCACCCCACGGCAACACGGAAGGTTGCGTTCCGGACCGAGATTCATACTGTCGTGGGAACGTCCCTCATATGGCGCAACCTCGATGGCTCTCCACCGTTCTCCATGCGTGCTGCGGCGCCTGCCGCGGCGATCGCAAGGAGGGCTCAGAAGTGAAGAACCTGAAGAAGGCAGCGGCCGTGACGATGGTGACGGGTGGCCTCCTGGCCGCCGGCGCGGGCATGGCCTCCGCCACCAGCGCCCACGCCGACGGCCAGGCCGTGGGCTCCCCGGGCGTCGGCTCGGGCAACGTCGTCCAGGCCCCGGTGCACGTCCCGGTCAACGTGTCCGGCAACAGCGTGAACGTCGTGGGCATCCTGAACCCGGCCTTCGGCAACCTCGCCGTCAACCACTGACACCCACCTCCGTCTCCGAGCCGGAGGTACCCCGGCCTCCCGGTCCTGCCCGGGAGGCCGTTCGGCATACCCCGCTGCGGGCATGCGTGCCGCGAGGGCGGCACGCGTGGGCGCAGCGGCACCCCGCTGCGCCGGGCTGCGGACCCACCCGGCCCCAGCGCAAACGCCGAGCACCCCGCTACGCCGGGCTGCGGACCCACCCGGCCCCAGCGCAAACGCCGAGCACCCCGCTACGCCGGGCTGCGGACCCACCCGGCCCCAGCACAAACGCCGAGCACCCCGCTACGCCGGGCTGAGAACCCCCTGGCCCCAGCACAAACGCCGAGCACCCCGCTACGCCGGGCTGCGGACCCACCCGGCCCCAGCGCAAACGCCGAGCACCACACGAAGAACCGTCACCGCACCCCCCGCTCCCGCTCCTCCACAACGGAGTTGTACGCCGCGACCTGCGCCCGCCGAGCCGTCCGCTCCACCGGCCGCAACGCCTCCCGCCGCGCAGAGATCTCCGACGAACTCACCGCACCCCCGTGCCCACTCTCCGTCGCCACGGCGATCAGCGTCCCCACCCGCTGCGCCAGCTCCAGCACCCGCACCGCTCGCTGCGGATACCCCGGCGCCAGCACCTCCCGCCCCCGCTCGGCCCGCGCCCGGTACGCATCGATCGCCGCCTCCGCCACCGGCCCCGACCCGGCCACGTCCAGCCGCGTCAGCAGCTCGGTGGCCTCCCGCAGGGCCTCCGCCAGCTCCCGCTCCGCCTCACCCAGCGACGGCACATCCGCCGGCGGCGCCTCCCGCACGGGCAGCACCTGCCACATGACCTCGACGTGCACATCACCCCGGGGTCCGGCCTCGCGGACCTCCGGCACCAACCCGAGCGCGGCGCCGTGACAGAGCACCGCCTGCTCGGCGTCCAGCGCCCGCGCGTTGAACTCCGGCGGCCCGCTCAGCCCCAGTGGATGCCCCGGCGCGGGCAGCGCGACCCGCAGTCCGCTCACCCCGAGCGTCCGCAGCCGCCCGAGGGCGAGAGTGAGCCCCACGGGCGCCGACTCCCCGGGCAGTCCCTCCACCCGGTGCACCGAGTCCTCACCGACGACCGCGAGCACAGCGTCGTCCGGCGAGACATGTCCGGCCAAAAGGGCATTTCCCCAAGCTGCGAGACGTCCAGCACGTGGTTCCGAGAGCATGCCTCCACCCTACGGACCCTCAAAGGACCGGACCGAGGGAATGCCCGGGCCGACCGGTGGCGTAGATTTCATGGAGGGCTGCGCCCACCGGCGCGGCGGACCGAGCCACAGGCTTACGCGACAGCCGAGACCGGCCACACTGCAAGGGGAGACAACGCGCTCATGAGCGATGTTCTGGAGCTTCAGGACGTATCCGTGGTCCGTGAGGGCCGGGCTCTGGTGGACCAGGTCTCCTGGTCGGTCAAGGAGGGCGAGCGCTGGGTCATCCTCGGCCCCAACGGCGCCGGCAAGACCACCCTCCTCAACCTCGCTTCCACCTACCTCTTCCCCAGCTCGGGCACGGCCGCCATCCTCGGCGAAACTCTCGGCCGGCCCGGTACCGACGTCTTCGAGCTGCGCCCCCGCATCGGCATGGCCGGCATCGCCATGAGCGAGAAGCTCCCCAAGCGCCAGACGGTCCTGGAGACGGTCCTGACCGCCGCGTACGGCATGACCGCCACGTGGCACGAGGACTACGAGGACATCGACGAGCAGCGCGCCCGCGCCTTCCTCGACCGCCTCGGCATGAGCGACTACCTGGAGCGCCGGTTCGGCACGCTCTCCGAGGGCGAGCGCAAGCGGACCCTGATCGCCCGCGCCCTGATGACCGACCCCGAGCTGCTCCTCCTCGACGAGCCCGCCGCCGGTCTCGACCTCGGCGGCCGCGAGGACCTCGTCCGCCGCCTCGGCCGTCTCGCCCTCGACCCGATCGCCCCCTCGATGCTCATGGTCACCCACCACGTCGAGGAGATCCCCCCGGGCTTCACCCACGTCCTCATGATCCGCCAGGGCAAGGTCCTCGCCGCCGGACCGCTGGAGCTGGAGCTCACCTCCCGCAACCTCTCCCTCTGCTTCGGCCTCCCGCTCGTCGTCGAACAGTCGGGCGAGCGCTGGACCGCGCAGGGCCTCCCGCTCTCCTGAACCGGACAGCCGCCCCACAAATCCCGGAGCGAGAAAGGGATTTCACACCACGGGCGCCCTGTCGGCGACAGGCCCGCGGACCTACCATGACCATGTGGAAATCGACGCATGGCTGTGGTGGCTGATCGGCGCGGCGGCGCTCGGCATCGCGCTCGTGGTCACCGCGATGCCCGAACTCGGCATGCTGGCGGTGGGAGCCATCGCCGCGGCGGTGGTCACCGGCGTCTTCGGCGGCGGAGCCGTCGCACAGGTCGCGGTCTTCGCCGTCATCTCGACCGCGGGCATCGCCGTCGTACGGCCCATCGCCAACCGCCATCGCGCCCAGCGACCCCAATTCGCCTCCGGCGTGGACGCGTTGAAAGGCAGACAAGCCGTCGTGCTGGAGCGCGTCGACGCCTCCGGCGGCCGGATCAAGCTGGCCGGCGAGGTCTGGTCGGCCCGTGCCCTCGACACCGGTCACGCCTACGAAGTGGGCCAGGAAGTGGATGTCGTGGACATCGAGGGAGCCACCGCGATCGTCATGTGACCTCGCGAGACGTAACTGGAGTGAACTCCTCGCCAGCCGCACGACGGTCTGTCAGACTCGACCAGCAAGATCTTCGACAACCATAAGATCTGCCGAAGTCGCCGAAGCGGAGAAGGGACACGGGGAACGACGATGGAACCGGTCATCATCGTCCTGATCATTCTGGTGGTGTTGGTCTTCATCGCCCTGATCAAGACGATCCAAGTCATCCCACAGGCCAGCGCGGCCATCGTCGAGCGCTTCGGGCGCTACACACGGACACTCAACGCGGGCCTCAACATCGTCGTCCCGTTCATCGACACCATCCGCAACCGCATCGACCTGCGCGAGCAGGTCGTCCCCTTCCCGCCGCAGCCGGTGATCACCCAGGACAACCTGGTGGTCAACATCGACACCGTCATCTACTACCAGGTGACCGACGCGCGGGCAGCGACGTACGAGGTCGCCAGCTACATCCAGGCGATCGAGCAGCTCACCGTCACCACGCTCCGCAACATCATCGGTGGCATGGACCTGGAGCGGACCCTGACCTCCCGCGAGGAGATCAACGCGGCCCTGCGCGGCGTCCTCGACGAGGCGACCGGCAAGTGGGGCATCCGCGTCAACCGCGTCGAGCTCAAGGCGATCGAGCCGCCCACCTCCATCCAGGACTCGATGGAGAAGCAGATGCGCGCCGACCGCGACAAGCGCGCCGCGATCCTCCAGGCCGAAGGTGTCCGGCAGTCCGAGATCCTGCGCGCCGAGGGTGAGAAGCAGTCCCAGATCCTGCGCGCCGAAGGTGAGGCCAAGGCGGCAGCCCTGCGCGCCGAGGGCGAGGCCCAGGCCGTCCGCACGGTCTTCGAGGCCATCCACGCCGGCGACCCGGACCAGAAGCTGCTTTCCTACCAGTACCTCCAGATGCTCCCCAAGATCGCCGAGGGCGACGCCAACAAGCTCTGGATCGTCCCCAGCGAGATCGGCGACGCCCTCAAGGGCCTCTCCGGCGCCATGGGCAACTTCGGCGGCATCGGCGGCGGTTCAGGCGGCAACGGCGGCACCGTCCCGGCCCAGGAACGCCGCGAGAAGCCGTCCATCGACTAGACGGCACCTGCAACGCAAGTTCCCCGCACCCACCGTCCTTCAGGGGTGCGGGGAACTGCGTGATCAACCACGACGAACCCGCGGCCGAAGAACCACCCAAGGCCCACGGCGCCTGCTCACGCCGCGTCCAGCACCAGCCAATCCGGCAGCGCCGCAAAGTCCTCCTGCGCCAGCGTCAGCAACATCGCATCAGCCGGAGTCGGCTCGAACGGTCGCCGCAGCAGCGGCATCCCCGCCTCCTCCGGAGTCCGGTTCGCCTTGCGGTGATTGTCCTGCGCGCACGAGGCCACCGTGTTCAGCCACGTGTCCTGCCCACCCTGCGACCGCGGCACCACGTGGTCCACGGTCGTCGCCCGCCTCCCGCAGTACGCGCACCGGTGCCGGTCCCTGACCAGCACACCCCGCCTCGACCACGGCGCTTGTCTTCGGAACGGCACCCGTACGTACTGGCAGAGTCTGATCACCCGAGGCGCCGGTATGTCGACCGCGGCTCCCCGCATCCGCAGCTCGGGGTGGGCCTGCTCGACGACGGCCTTGTCCTGAAGCACCAGAACGACGGCTCGGTTCAACGTCACCGTCGACAGCGGCTCGAAGCTCGCGTTCAGTACCAGCGTGTCCCGCATACCAGCCCACCTCCCGTGTGCACCGGCCCACCCCCTGGCGGGCTGGGATCAACTCTGGCCGGGCACGCCGAGATGGACAACGCAATATCTGCTGCTCCCACGGGGGGCGACCCCCGCGACCCCCGGCAACAAAAGTGCCCGCTCCTGATCAATTCCAAGACCAGGAGCGGGCAAACGTTCCATGAACACCGGGATTGCGGGCGACCCGCTCAGCCTTCGGCGGGCACCTCGTACTCGCCGATCAGCTGGGCCCGCCCGATCGTGTGGAACCGCAGGTTGAAGCCCACGGCCGCAGGCGACGCGTCCGAGTCCGGACCGAGCTTCTCCTGGTCCACGGCGTACACCGTGAACACGTACCGGTGCGGCCCGTCCCCGGGAGGCGGCGCGGCCCCACCGAACTCCTTGCCGCCGTAGTCGTTACGAGCGTGGACCGCGCCCTCCGGCAGGCCTTCGAACTTGCCGCCGCCGGCACCCACCGGCAGCTCGGTCACCGACGCCGGGATGTCGAACAGCACCCAGTGCCAGAAGCCGCTGCCCGTCGGAGCGTCGGGGTCGTAGCAGGTCACGGCGAAGCTCTTGGTCTCGGGCGGAAAGCCCTCCCACCGCAGCTGCGGCGAGGTGTTGCCGGCCGCGTGGACCTGAGCGTCCTTGAGCGTCGCGCCCTCCTCGACGTCCTCGCTCGTCACCGTGAACGACGCGACGGGCGGATGGAAGTCGTGGGGGAGCGGACGCCGCTTGAGCTCGGTCACCTCGGTACCTCCTGATCGTTTCGTGCAGTAGCCCCCGAGCCTAGTACTCCAGTGCGGTTTCGTGATCTATCCAGCGGGTTCGTCGGTGGACCGTCGTTGGTAGTGGCTGCGTCGGGCTGTTGCCTGGTGGCGTCTG
>NZ_JACHCX010000004.1:495626-496316 GCF_014207295.1 Streptomyces sp. AK010 | reverse complement strand
GTTGATAGGCCGGATATGGAAGCACGGTAACGTGTGGAGTTGACCGGTACTAATAGGCCGAGGGCTTGTCCTCAGTTGCTCGCGTCCACTGTGTTAGTTCTGAGACAACGAACAGTTGTCGGCTTTGAGCAGGACAAACAATTAAAAAGTGTGCTTGTTCGCTCGAAACCATTAGGGTTTCGGTGGTTATAGCGTAGGGGAAACGCCCGGTTACATTCCGAACCCGGAAGCTAAGCCCTACAGCGCCGATGGTACTGCAGGGGGGACCCTGTGGGAGAGTAGGACGCCGCCGAACAATCTTTGGAAGGACCCTTGGTCCCAGCGTTCAGCTGGGGCCAAGGGTCCTTTTTGTTTTTGCAGTGCGCGCCGGGCACCCGGCTGCGCGAGAATGACTTGCGGTACCGAAGACAGGAGTCACCATGTCCACCAACTCTCCCGACGACCGACCGGAGCGCGACCAGCGGCGACGGGAGGGGGACCGGAGCGACCGCGACGACCGCGGCGGTCAGCGCGGGGGCCGCGGGGACCGTGGAGGCTTCCGCCGCGACGACCGTGGCGGCAACGACCGTGGGGGCTACGGACGTCGTGAAGGCGACCGAGGGGACCGCGGCGACCGCGGTGATCGCCCCGAGCGCGGCGAGCGCGGTGGCTTCCGCCGTGATGACAGCCGTGGTGGTGACAGCCGTGGTG